>NZ_JBPIZE010000002.1:0-773071 GCF_051172335.1 Morganella sp. B601 | reverse complement strand
CCTCGTGGACGAAAGAATGTGAAAATAGAAATTGAAGTGGGAGTCAGGCATAGAGGCAGGGCACATGTGGTTCTGAGGGAAGGGGTTGTGATGGCCTTCAAACGCAGTTCCGCATCATTCAGATAGCAGAACCGGTGAAAGCTCAGGGTAAACTGCGCCTCCCGGTTTTCGGCGCAGTCTGCTACTAATTTGCAACTGTATTTTATATAACTGGCTCGTTTTTCATTTTTTATGTCTTTGGTAAAACATCCTCTGTACCAAGGCTGAAAGACATTACCCCGGAAGATTAGTGTATTTTCTACCAGGACGGTAAACTGTGTTGCGGGAATCAATCCGCCCTTGTGTTTGTATGGAATTTGAAACTGTGTATATTGTGTAAAAAAATGATATATGATTAGGTCAAAATATCCTGTTATAGGTAATAATATGAGGGGAGCTGGTACCACTGGTAAATTAAATTTCTTTGTCATGATTAAAATAACTATGCCATGATTTTTACTTAAGTGAAATTAAATTTTAATATATTCAGTGAGTTGTTTGGTTTCATTAATCTCATGTTAGTTATGGTTTTTTTGTAAGTGAAAACTAAATAAAATAGCTGTAATGATAATGACAATAATGAATGAAAAACCCGCATAGCCAAAGTTAATTGATAAGATGCTACCTAAAATACCTCCCAAAATAAAAGATGCAATAAGACATAAGTAGATTTTTTTTTCATTATTACATTGTGGTGATTTTAATAATGTTCCAATTAAATTAGTAGACATTCCAGTGATGTATGTTGTATGTATCCCTGTGTTATTGAAATTTGAAAAATTACCATTCTGTATTCCCATCGATAAACTTATTGCAATAGTAAATATATAGTTATTATCAATCTCATTAAATAAAAAACAAATAGAGAATACTAATGTTATTATACATAAAGTAAATAATAAAATATAAGTCTGTGATTTTTGGTCTTCATTTTTTAATCTAAATTTATAGCCGAATATTGTGCCTAATAAAAACCCAAATATTGATACTAATGTAAGTATTAACATGGACCAATTAAATGTTGTAAGATAAATTAAACTAAGTATACTATTACCAGTTAGATGCCCTGTAAATGTTTTTAAAAGAATAAAGGAACTGGCATCAGTAAATCCTCCAATACATGATAGTAAAGCGTAAAAAGGGATTTTATTTTGGTTTGTCATATTCAAATATCCTAAGTTATTTTTTATTATAGAGGTGATTTGTATTTAATTTTTAAATGTTCTATCAGGATATTAAATGGTTTCACTTCTAATTAATATTCTAACAAATAAAATAGCACTAATAAATGATTTATTCAAATTGCAATCCGGAATCTTCCATAAAAATCCTTTCTAATGTAGCAGATGGCATCGAAAGATAAATATATATTAATTTTTCTAATGATTGTCGTGTGAAGCCTCTATTTAGTTGTATATGAACTTAAATTGTATTATTTTTAAAAGAAATAAAACTATGTGCAATTGAGGGATTTTTATGAATGTAATGAAACGAAAAAAATCGCGTCATAAAGAAACATCATTGATATTCTCGTTTTTAGCTATTGTTATTTTATTTTTTTTTGGAAAGACAAATGACTTATTAGTTATTGTTTTGGTTAATATAATTTCCTTAATTGCTATTCTATTCAGTGCGTTTAGTGTTGTTCGACATGCAGATGTTCTGGCTCATCGGTTAGGTGAGCCCTATGGATCATTGGTATTAAGTTTATCAGTAGTTATTTTGGAAGTAAGTTTGATCTCCGCATTAATGGCAACTGGAGGGGCTGCACCAGAATTGATGCGTGATACGCTATATTCAGTGATCATGATTGTAATAACAGGTTTAGTAGGGATTTCTCTCTTACTGGGAGGTTATCGGTTTGCAACTCAATATGTCAATTTGGTTGGAATAAAACAATATTTGATAGCTATCATCCCATTAGCAATGCTTGTTCTTGTTTTCCCTTCTACATTGCCAGAAGAAAATTTCTCAGTAGTTCAGGTAATAATTTTTGCAGCAGTCTCAGCTATAATGTATGGTGTTTTTCTGGTTATTCAAACACATACTCATAAAGATTTATTTATTTATGAATATGAAGATGATATGGATAACGCCTCCCAACATGATATTACATCCAAGTACAGTACTACCAGACACGGGATATGGTTGGTTATTCACCTAATTGCCGTTATCACTGTAACCAAAATGAATGCTATCACGCTGGAATCATTATTAACGGTTCTTAATGCGCCAAAACAGATAACCGGATTTTTGATCGCACTCCTTATTTTATCACCAGAGGGTGTTGGTGCTATTAAAGCGGTGCTTTTGAATCAAGTACAACGAGCTATTAATATATTTTTTGGGTCAGTACTTGCTACAATATCTTTAACAGTACCAGTAGTGGCAATTATTTCCCTAATTACAGGCCAAACCATTATTTTTGGTTTGGATGTTCCCCATATTATGATACTAAGTACGGCATTATTACTGAGTCATATTTCATTTTCATCAGGCCGAACAAACGTACTGAATGGTGCTTCGTTATTAGCTATCTTTGTAGGCTATCTGGTCACTCTTTCATTATGATCATGACATTGATTATTGTCCCTTATCTTAGAATCAGCAGTGTTACTTTTAGTGTAATTCAAATCTTATACGTAGTATCTACTAACATAGCTAAATTTGAAATATTAAATAAAAATACATGTAAACCAATTATAGCTGCGTTATCTCAGAATCTAACTGGAGATCGAGGGTGTGAGCATAAAATATAAATACTATCTTATGAGGACACATTGAATACTAACCAGCTATATGTGGTGAAAGTAGTGGAGTATCATTAGGACAAAGGGTTATCGTAAAGTATTAATCGATAGAAGGGTATGTAATTTCCACAAGAGTCATTTAGTGTTTTTGTGGAATTGCTGGTTATCAAAACCAAGACTAAATGTAAATTAATCAATTAGTTGAAAAAAGAACAATTATTTATGTCAGGTAATAATCTGGGAACTATTTCATGATTTAAATCAGATGGTTATGAGATTGATGTAAATCTACTGCTGCGCCACATGGGCTGGTTTGAGGCTGCTGATTTAATCGTTAAAGGAATGGAAGGGGCAATCGCTGCCAAGACCGTCACTTACGATTTCGAACGTCTGATGGAAGGCGCTAAATTGCTGAAATGCTCAGAGTTTGGTGACGCAATCATCAAGCACATGTAATTCAGTTTACAGTAAAATAGTTAACGGGAACTTATTGGTTCCCGTTCTTTTTTTAACCACTGAAAATCTTCCCCAAAACATCCCCAAAACTCTTCCCCAAAACGGTATAAAATTTGTACGGTTTTTGGTGGGTTTTAGGTTCAGATGAATGGGGATTTTAAGCAAGCGTGGTTGCTTTGAACGAGGAACGGACGTTATTGGGCTATGTGCGTTCATCGTCATTATGTTTTTCATTCCAATATTGCCGATGATTTATCAAATGAGTTGTTAATGGCCAGTTTTTTTTATCTTTTGGTAACATTAGGCATCGACCATTCAACTCTGCATATTCTGTCCCGGCTAGCCGTTCTGATATCCTTATTTTAAAGTCGGTATCAATCCAGAGCAAACCACGGTCAAAAAGAGTATGAATGTCTGTTTTGAGTAACAGTCCATGCTGAGCTCGGGTATGCCAGGCACCTGCATAGGGGGTGATATGGGCAGCCTCAAGCAACACCTGGATCGAACAACCTGTAACCGCACATTTGCCCTCATAAGCTTCAATGAGCTTTCGTCTAAATACGGGTTGTCCTTCCCGAACAATAACTTCACGTAGAGCCTTCAGACGAAAGTCACCTTCATCCACAGGTAATTCAGTGAATAGTTCATCTCTTACCTCAACCACTAGTCGATCACATGGTCTTGGAACAGCTATCTGAATCGGTGTTCTACCATCTTCGCCAATGTCCCATGTACCGTGCAGTTCCTGGGTATATAGTTCATATCGTGTATTTCGTAGGTTTCCCGTACGAAATAACAAGTCGCATGGGTTACCCAAGTCACTACGAGCGCTAGTACGACTACCAAGATATCGATGTCGGGAATTGCTATTAACAGTTAATGCATCCAGCTGAATGCGAATCTCGGTCTCTTTCAAAGGGGCGTTGCTATTATGGATCCACTTGACAATATCAGCGGCAGAGGCTGAACCGAGTTGTGTCACGGCATACCATACACGGAGATATTGTGGAGAGTGCATTTCTTCAGGGATAATACCCGGCACACTAGCTACATATGTTGAGAAATTATGATGGCGCATCCACTCTCCCCATTGGCGAGAATGTGTACTAATACCTATGCGATGTGGTTCGCGTTTGTCAATTTCGTTATAAAATTCCTGTCGGGAGGGAGCTCGACCTAGTTTCTCATAGAGCTCATCACAACACTCCCATACTGCACGTAATAACGGCCCCTGTGGATAGCCATCTTTGCTCAGATTCAAAGTATTCTCCTTCAACTAACATCTGTACAGACTTTAGGTTTAGATGTGTGTGGGGTGAAATAAAAGGCGGAATACTTACACCCCGTTCGGGTACTATGACTGGTTATAACTAGTTGCTCTAGTTTAGAAAACTAATCATTGTAGTGAACCACTTTTTTACCTCTCCGTTCGGATCTCTTTCATGAATTAAGTCCGCAGTCATAAGTGGAAAAGCTCTTTCAGCAAGACGAATTTTGGCATTGTTGTCTTTCATAATGCCATCATATCCCTGTGCAGCAGAATATACTTCCGCGAAAATTTTAGGCGTTGCTTTTCCCTCTGCATTTGGTTGATCTGTTACAACAACATCTACATCAAAAGCCGCTTTGATTGCATCCGAGTGCAGATAACTCTCAATTTCATATTTTTCTGTAATAAAACCGATTGAACCGTCCCCACGAGTATTTACTTTTTCAATTATATCAACATAGCTTGACACATCTGCATCGTAGATGTGCAATTCAGGGCGTCCGAAACCTTTCAGATAATTATCATTCACCCAATGTTTTAAATTGCCGCCGCCAAGAACAACGAAAGCGACTCTATCATCACTAGTTAAATCAGGTATCGAATTGTCTTCTAAGTGTAATGCATGACTTAGCGCTTTTAGTGCTTTGACATCTGTCGGGCCTTCAACACAGCAAATTAACTTAACTCGGCTATCTGGCGTCACTCCAAGGGCTTCTGCTACTTTTCCGAGTACATCTACACCACTTTCAATACAAGGTTTTGCATTTTCATTTCGTGTTACGAAACGAATACCTTCAATTGGGAGGTCGCTGGCAAATCCAGGACTATGGGTCGTAAGTATGACTTGACAATTATGTTCATTCGCAAGATCTAAAAAGGCCTGTTGAAGTATTTTTTGATTGTTGGGATGCTGAGCGGTTTCAGGTTCCTCGACAGCGTAAATGATTCCTTTTTTGCTACTTTGAGTGAGGAGTCTTTCTGCTTCAGCTTTAAAGAAGCTAACTAAGACCAACCGCCGTACACCGCTCCCACGCTTATTTAATGGTATGCCATCTGTACTAAGGCTCACGGAAAATAATCCTATCCATTTTGCTGGAGTTGGAGGGGTAAAATCTGGTACCAGTTCTGATGCTAGAGTTTTATCTATCGTTTCAAGTGCTTTGTGAGTATTATTAGCAATCTCTTCAGTTCGGGCTTTTACTCTCTGTTGAATTCGTTCGATATCATCCTGAACTTCAGCTATTGCGGTAGCAACAGCCGCCTTCATAGGATCTTGAACCTCACCATCTGAATCTTTACTACTTCTGTCACTTTGAAACAAAGCAAATAATGGTAAATACTTGTCGAGCTGATCCCAGACCCTTTTACTGTCTTCTTTAGGTTTTGTCACGGGGATCTCGACTTCTTGAAGTTCTAGGTTTCCAACAGTGTCCCATATAGCCCTTCGCATTAGAGGATTGCCTTTGAGGGCACTAGCAATACCTTGGTCTTTTATTATTTTCTGAAGGTCTTTTTCTTTAAGTTCAAGTAAGTTATTTATACCAGCAGCAGTAGGGTGCTGAGCAATAATAAAAACATCACAACTTATGCTTTTCTTCCCGCAATCAAAAACCTTTTTAATTTTCAAGGTTGACTCAGACGTCAATAAATACTCATCTTTTAGAGTAGTATCATACCCACTATCTAGGATTATTCTGTCTGGAAGATTCGTAAATTCACAGGTAATGCATACTAATTTATTCGCGTTAGAGATGTTTGCATCGTCTTGACTGATTTTCACGGTATCATTGTTAAAAAAGATCTCTAAAGCTTCTAAGACCGTAGACTTTCCGATATCATTTTTTCCAATAAAGGTAGTAAGATCATCAATCTGAACTTTGACAGGGTCCTTGTAACAGCGAATATTTTCTATTTCTACAGATACAAGCTTCATGAACGTTCCTTCTAAGAGTTATAACACCTATACGTTTTTCAGTACGCCTTCTCTTGTATAACTAAATATGAGATTAGAGCTTATTTATTGATAATTAATTTGTATTACATATTATTGCTAGTTATATCTACCCTATGCCAGTAAATTGTTACTTTTTTGTCATTATTTTTAGATTAGTCAATGCTGAGGTGGTAATTCCCCCGAAAAATTAGACAGTATCCTAGAAAACAGGTATATGAATTCAACTATGGATCAATAAAACATTATATCAACACCTTTATCCAATCTTTGCCACGATCATCATGATATTTATCGGTTTGCTGCTGGTTTTTATGACCTAACAGATTTTTGGTGTTAATTCCCTGTTGCCGGTACAAATGTTCCGATAATGACCGCATTTCATGAAATGTCGGTACTGCTCCTTCATCCCATTTTATTCCGCATTTATCCCTGGCTTTCCGGAAAGTTGTAGTCAGCGTATTGGCTGTTACTTTTTCTCCTTTTTGCGCCTGTGGTGTGCTGATAATGAACCAAGTATTTACTGACGACACGATCCCGGAAAAAAGTAATAACTTCGCGTAATGATATACCTATCGCCTGACATCTCAGTGAGAGAGGGATAGCCAATTTTACGCCAGTCTTTTCCTGTTCGATGTGGAGCATGTCGTCCCATACATCCGAAAACTTCATATCAGAAATATCTCCCAGGCGCTGTCCCGTTACGACAGCCAACAGCATTCCGCATCTCAGATAATGGGGGTAATCCTCCGCTTGGCTGAATATCGCCTGCCATTCTTCCAGTGAAAGCCGTTCGCGTTTTATTCTGTTTCGTGGCTGTTTGGTTGCCTGCGCCGGGTTATATCCCGTCGGAACTTCACTGGCATGCTGTGCCTCTTTGAATACATCAATCAATACCGAACGGACATTCAAACCCGCAATCACGGGGTTTATATACGTGCTGTTCATCCATTTCCTTGTTACCAGCTTGCCTAGATGTCATATCAGGCGTTAACTATAGCGATTGATGGTTTGCTTAAGGTACTGGTATGAAAAAGAACGATCTGATTGATTATATTCAGCATAACTACGGGACATCCCCTGATTATCCGTGGATTAAATATCCGGATTATGCCGTATTCAGGCACCGGGGGAATTCCGGGTGGTTTGCTCTTATTATGTCAGTATCTGCTGATAAAATAGGTGCCGGAGACGCAAAGACGGTGGCGGGTATTATTAATGTTAAGGTTGCGCCCTAACTGGTGGGTTCTCTCCGCTTAAAGGAGGGCGTCTATCCTGCATATCATATGAATAAAGAACATTGGGTCACAATAATACTGGATGGAAAGTTTAACAGCGGGGAACTGAAATCACTGATTGATGATAGTTACAGGCTGACGCAGTAAGCGTTATATGTCTGTCTCATTACTTATAAGCTGATATCCCGTATTTGCGGGATTTTTTGTTATATACCATCTTTGTAAAGAAGTGTAAGCTGTATATTGAAAATTCAGACACTATCCTTATATAGATAACGTACACGGATAAGAAAAGCAGTGGTATATAATCAATAGTAAATTGAAATACTGAAGGAGGAATTATGCAGAACATTAGTTCTTTTTCATTATTTCCGGCATTATCTGACAGCTTGCTGTCAACGCGTTTTGATCAGATGGATCGTTTATTCAGCCAGCTTACGGGCAACAGACCAATAACCTCAGAACATCCGTATAACCTGAAGCAATTAAATGATGCGCGTTATCAGCTGACGGTTAGTGTTCCCGGCTACAGGGACGATGATCTTGAGGTATCACTGAAAGGCGGCAAGCTCAGTATTCAGGGCAAACAGCCTGCTGAAGTGGTTAATGAATCAGAGAAATGGGTACATCAGGGGATAGTAAAAAATCAGTTTTCATTAGAATTTAACCTTGGTAAGAATGTTAAAATCCAAAATGCAGAGTTATCCTGCGGATTATTGACATTGGATATAGAGTATGAAATTCCGGAAGAAGAAAAGCCACAGTTAATCGCTATTGAAAATAAAGATACCAAGGCTTAATTTTTTATTCTGTTTACCCTGTGGAAACCGTCAGAACGGTGGGTTCCACAGGGCTTGAAAATGATAATATTGATACGATATATATAGTGCGCTGTTGTTAATAGTATTTATGTGGATTAAAGGTATAACAACAGTGCAAGCCTCACTTCGGTGAGGCTTTTTTATTATCAGGTTATATATTTTTAGTGATGTGATAATTTTGGTTTTATATGCAGGGTAAACAAGTCAAATAGCTTTGCTTATTGATTTTTCGACAGCTCTGCACTCAGGGCTGATTCCATCGACCTGATCTATTTTCCCGGGCTGGTTCCCTTCCGGCGTATCCATTTTGATTACGCATACATTTTGTTCCGGCTGGTGCCTGGTTTTTGGTGAACAGCCTGCTACCAGGAAAAAGAAGACGATAAATAATAATGCCTTAGTTTTGTGCATATAAACAGTCCTGTATTGCAAAGTGTCAGTGCTTAATGCTATCAGGGTAACGGCATGAAATAAAACATATTTTATACATTCTGACTCATTTTAACCCCTTTAAAACATATCACCCGGTTACGGTATTTTCCTGTCAATTATCCGACGGAGGATAATTGACAGGAAAGCGGATACTGAAAGACATTCAGCGGGCTGCAAAGCAGCCGGAATAATGCCTGACGACCGGAGCATCAGCAGCGTAAATAACTATACTGTTTTGCTTTCCTTTTGCGCCAGTATGTCCGGAAGATTTATTTCTATCCAGTCTGCCAGTATGGCGACTTTTTCACTTATCTGTTCACCGGAATCGGTCAGTGTATACTCGACGTGGGGCGGTAATACCGGATATGACACGCGATTAATGAAGCCATCCTGTTCCAGCGCCTGTAATGACTGAGCTAACATTTTCTCACTTATTCCGCCGATTTTGCGTCGTAAATCGCTGAAACGGTGTGTCCCGTCACGAAGGGAAATTAAAATCAGTATCCCCCAGCGGCTTGTTACATGTTTAAGAATTTCCCGGGAAGGGCATTGCGCGGCAAATAAATTACCGTCGCGTAACTGTTGGGATAATGTTGAAGCTGCCACGTTGCACTTACCTTTTTGTATGTACTTACTTTAAGTAAGTCTAGGTGTTATGTTAACGAAACACAAGTGATACATTAAGGAGCTATCTTATGATTGCGATTACCGGTGCAACAGGCCTCCTGGGCCAACATGTTATTGAAAACCTTCTGCAAACAGTCCCGGCAGGCCAGATTGTGGCGATTGTCCGTAATCCGGCAAAAGGTGCATCCCTGAGCCGGAAAGGTATTTCTGTACGTCAGGCTGATTACAATGATGAAGCATCATTAATCAGGGCGTTACAGGGGGTTGAGAAACTGCTTCTGATTTCCTCCAGCGAAATCGGGCAGCGAGTCACGCAGCATCGTAATGTGATTAATGCTGCAAAATCAGCCAATGTGAAATTTATTGCCTATACCAGTTTGTTACATGCCGATACCTCTCCGCTGAGTTTGCATACTGAGCATGTGGAAACAGAAAAAATGCTGGCTGATTCCGGTATCCTGTATACCCTTTTGCGCAATGGCTGGTATACGGAAAACTATCTGGCCAGTGTGCCTGCTGCGCTTGAGCATGGTGTCTTTATTGGTGCGGCCGGAGACGGAAAAATCGCTTCCGCAGCCAGAGCTGATTATGCGGCGGTTGCCGCCCGTGTTATCAGTGAAGACGGGCATGCGGGTAAGGTGTATGAGCTTGCCGGAGATGAGGCGTGGACATTAAGCCACCTGGCGAAAGAACTGACTGAACAGAGCGGAAAGAGTGTTGTGTATCAGAATTTAAGTCAGGCTGATTTTGTTGCTGCACTGAAAAATGCGGGCTTGCCTGATAAATTGTCTGAGATGCTTGCTTACTCTGACATTGGTGCGTCCGAAGGAGGATTGTTCGATGATAGTCATACTCTGAGTAAACTGATTGGACGACCAACAACAACACTTGCTGAGAGCATCAAAAGTATTCTGTAACTTATCTTTCGGCAGAGTTTCTGCAGGCACAGAGTACGGTATTTGCTGGTGGTAAATAAACACGATAACCGATGGCTATTATTAATAGCAGATACAACTGAAAAAAAACAGCCCGGCTATTGCCGGGCAAATTGATTAACGGAAGGGATACTTGCGACTTCTGCAACCGAATATACCTGCCAAAAGTTAAACGTAATATAAACAAGTATAAATACTTGGTATTAGGTTTATAATTAAGGCCAATGGGGTTAATTGGTCTTTTTGCTTGTCGTTAAACAATAATTTAAGATTTTTTCACGTCAATGTCTTTTATTTTTGGATAATTATTCTGAGTTGTATATTTTTTGTTGATAGCTTGGTTTGTCAGTCAGCATATTATGTTTTACCTTTAATATATGTTTATCAGGAGGTTCATAATGAAAGATATTAATTTTATTGTAGGGCAGAATATCCGCGACCTAAGACACCGTAATGGCTTGACTACAAAGATGTTAGCTAAAATGCTGGGGGTCTCACAGCAGCAGTTGTCAAGGTATGAACGGGGTGTTAATAAAATAGATGTCAGTGTTGTATTTAAGATAATAAATATATTTCATGTGTCTTATGAATATCTGTTTCCTGAAGCTCAGAATGATTATACTGAATCAGTAAAAAGCTCCTTTGTATATATGGAGCCTTTAGCAATCTGATAATGCAAAAAATAAAATCATAAATGTTATTCATTACCATATAAAAAATGAATATCATTCTTATTTAAGTATGATAAATACACAATAAAGCCAGCTTAATATATTGTGAGCTGGTTTTAATTTGTACAAAAATATCACTGCATAAAAACAGGATATATCAGAGCGCCATGATAAATGCTGTAATATCGGTATCTGACATAGCCATTGATGATTTACTTAAGGTGCTGATATGAAAAAGAACGATCTGATTGAATATATCCGGACTAATTACGGCTCAGCCCCTGACTATCCGTGGATTAAATATCCGGATTATGCGGTATTCAGGCACCACGGAAATGCCAAATGGTTTGCTATCATAATGTCAGTATCTGCTGATAAAATAGGCGCCGGAGACGCAGAGAAAGTAGTGGATATTGTTAATGTTAAAGCTGTACCGGAAATGGTTGGCTCTCTCCGCTTAAAGGATGGCATCTATCCTGCGTATCACATGAACAAAGAACACTGGGTTACGATAATACTGGATGCTGAATTCAGCAGTGAAGAACTGAAGTCATTAATTGATGATAGTTACAGACTGACCTGGTAACGATAATTTACAGGATCAACTCTCCGTAATTTCTTGATAGTTCGCATGTTCCGTTATTTCGGAGCCCATATATTAAATTTTTATTTTGTACCTTTATCCAATCTTCGCTGTGATCATTATGATATTTATCTGTTTGTTGCTGATTTTTATGTTCAGGCAGGTTTTTGGTTTCCGGGGCATTTACTGGCATGCAGAATATCGCATTCCTGCGCAGTAATACCCCCGGAAACAGTTGACCCATGAAATCAACCGATATATAACAAAGTATATATCGGTTATAGTGGGTAATAATGATGAAAAAGTATCTGATTGGGTTTATTGCTGTCATTTTTTCATTCTCCGGCCAGGCGGCGCGGGAGTTGACAGATCAGCTGGGGCGCAAGGTTGTTATTGATGATCATGTTGAGCGCGTGGCTGTTCTTCAGCATCAGACACTGAATTTACTGGTTCAGCTGGATGCAACGGACAAAATTGTGGGTGTGATGGGAAACTGGCGTGAGCAGCTCGGTCAAAATTATGAACGGCTGGCGCCTGAACTAGTGAAAGTGCCCAATGTAGGCGATCTGAAAAGTGTCAATCTTGAAAGTCTGGTGCAGCTGAAACCGCAGGTGGTTTTTGTCACTAATTATGCGCCACAGGAAATGATCGATAAAATTACGCAGGTGGGTATCCCGGTTATCGCCATTTCACTGCAGAAAGACAACAGCAGCCACGCTAAGAATAATGTGAATCCTGAGCTTGATAATGAAGAGCAAGCCTACAATGACGGGCTGAAAGAAGGGATTACCCTGATTGGTGATATCGTTAATAAGCCGGACAATGCAAAAGAGCTGATTAAACAAACCTTTGACAGCAGGGATATAGTCGCCCGTCGCCTGAAAGATATTCCTGAAAATCAGCGTGTCCGGGCTTATATGGCAAACCCGGATTTAACCACTTACGGCTCAGGAAAATATACCGGTTTAATGATGCAGCATGCCGGCGCAATGAATGTTGCCGCTGCGACCATTAAGGGGTATAAACAGGTTTCTCTCGAGCAGGTTATCAGCTGGAACCCGGAAGTTATTTTTATTCAGGATCGCTACCCGGGCGTTGTTGACGAAATTAATAACGACCCCCGCTGGCAGGTTATTGATGCAGTGAAAAACAAACGTGTTTATTTAATGCCGGAATATGCCAAAGCCTGGGGATATCCTATGCCGGAAGCGATGGCAATCGGTGAGCTTTGGATGGCGGCTAAATTGTATCCGCAGAAATTTGCCGATATTGATGTGGATGCAAGAGTGAATAACTGGTATCAGAAATTCTATCGCACTCAATATCAGGGCAGTCATTAATGCATATTATGGCGGCCGGCAGTCTGCGGGGAGCACTGACTGCCATTTTAACCGGTTATTCCGGTAATAAAATACCGCCGGTAACCTGTGATTTTGGTCCGGCAGGTTTATTGCAGAAAAAAATTGAATCCGGGGTAAAGTGTGACCTGTTTTTGTCCGCGGATCGGGCACATCCGGAAGCATTACTCCGGAATAATATCGTATTCAGGGTTGAGCCTTTTATTGCCAATTACTTAGGGATCACCACCACTACTGAATTAGCTGAACAGTATCCTGACTGGCAGCAATTACTGCGTGCTCCGGATTTAATTATCGGTACCTCAACGCCGGTTGATGATCCCTGTGGGGATTATGTGGTGCAGTTTTATTCTGAACTCAGTAAAGCCGATCCGGAACTGGCGGAAAATATCCGCAATCGTACACGGCATCTGGTGGGCGGAAAAAATTCCCCGGTGATCCCCGCAGGACAAGTGGCGTCTCAGTGGCTGATTCATTCTCATCAGGCAGATGTATTTATTGGTTACCGGCACTATCAGAAAAAAACGTCAGAACTTCCCGGGCTCGCGACAATCGCTATTCCGGAAGCAGATAATATTAAGGCAATATATTGTATGGCCTTAATGTCGCCGCTGGCTCAGACTTTCGCTGATTACCTGTTACAGACTGAATCACAACAGATTTTTATAGAAAATGGTTTTGTGTCTCTTAGCTGAAGCAACTAAAAAAACGGCTAAAAATATGATGGAAAATGTTATATTAAAACAGTCAGATAAAACCAATATGTTGAAAATTCAACCTGAATGCCGGGGCTGAGAGTGAAAGGAAAAAACGTTATTATTGTTCACGGTTATACTGCATCACCGGCAGATAACTGGTTTCCGTGGTTAAAAAAAGAACTGGAATTGCGTGGTGCCACAGTTGCCGTTCCTGCGATGCCGGAACCGCATTCTCCCGATCCGCAAAAATGGCAGCAATGCCTTATCAGCAACAATATAACAGCGGATGGAAATACAATTTTTGTCGGACACAGTCTTGGTTGTATTACGGTGCTGCGATATATCGCCGAACATATTCCGGAAGGGACAAAACTGGGTGGTTATATTTTAGTCTCCGGCTTTGATTGCAGTCAGGAAACATTACCTGAGCTGGAGGCGCATGTTCAGTATCCTCTGGATTATACTAAGCTGACAGAGATTTCTGATAAACGAATTTCAGTCATATCTTCCGACGACTGGGTGGTCAGCCCGCAGGCATCGAAAACGCTGGCGGAGTCGTTGCAGACTCAGGTTATTGTTGAAAATAACGCCGGACATTTTCTGGACAGGGAAGGATATACTGAGTTTCCGGCGCTGCTTAATATATTCAGAACTGTCTTTTCTGTTTCCTGAAATACAATTTATATTATTCCTTATTATTCATATGGTTGTTATAACCATCCGGGCCTGATAAATTTCCGGAATACATCTTAAAATGAGTAATATGTCATGCATAAAGCTGCTGTTTCACTGATTTGTTTGGTCGTGCTGACAGGGCACCGGTGCATGAACAGCAGCGGGCTGTTATGAGAGGGAAGCGCCCTGATTATCATGAAAAATACACTGTATCTTTTAAAAATGGGATTTTCTGACTTAAATTATCCCGGAAGTCTCTTTCTTTGCCCTGACTGCACGCTGTTAGAAGGCGTTCTTGCCACGAATCTTTTTAAAGGACGGAAATAACAGTAAACGCACCAATAAACAGCGTACCAATCAGTACAGAAGCCGGCAGAGCCGTAATACCGGTGACTGACTCCCCATTTATTAATACAGTACCGTAGCCAAGTGCTCCCATAATCCCGCGACATATTGAAATAAACAGCATTGGAATGCTCAGGCCTATCAGTATCAGCTTATATATGACGAATATATTTGTGCGGGCGTATAACAGAACGCACTAATCTCACAGGCGGGAACAGGAAATCCTCACAACTGATTAAAATATTAAAAGACTTATTTTGATGAAGTAATTAGCTATTGAATGAATAAATAGCAGTTATTTATTTTACAAATAGAAATAATGGTGGTGGAATTCATCTTATATTTTACTTAGCCTCAGGTGGTATTATCAGTTGATAACTCAATGTTATTTTTCATTGTGTTTACATATAAAATAATCTTATGTAATAATGCTTGCGTTCAATTATCAGGAATTAACCTTATGCATTATGTAGTTATATCTCATTTGTCATTATGTCTTCTTGTCGGATGTGCTGAAGCAGGCAATAAAACTAACGCTGAATTAACCGTCGCCACCAAAAAAACACCTGAAAACCTTATGAATAAGACGACTGGTAAGCCGACCTATATGCTTGCCGGGCATTCGAAATTTGAACAGGATGCAGAGAAAAGCCGAAATAAACAGAATGAACTTTTTAAAGCCGGATTAAAGGAGAGCAGAAATACCGGCATCGATAGTGATTTTTCTTATAAGCCTGCGAAATTTCCTTCTTATGCATATGGCCAGTATGCATCGCCGGAATTTGTCTGGAATAGTGAAAAACAGCTCTATGAAGTAAAACCATCAGCCAGCATGACCTTAACAATAACCCCTTGATTTTTTGTCCGGCCGGTCGCTGCATAATCTTCGTGCAAAACGGATACGGTATTAAACCGCAAACCTATGTCAAATTTTTTAAATCCGGCCTTTGATTTGCGAACTGAAATCGCAGATGATGGCACTATAGTCACTGACAGGAGGTAAGTTGTTATGTTTCCGGAATACCGTGATTTGATCTCCCATCTTCGCCAAAATAGTCATCAGTTTCGCACGCTGTTTGATAAACACAATCAACTCGATCATGAAATTGCCCGTCTGGAAAAATCAGACAGAAGCGGCTACAGTGAGGAAGTGGTGGAACTGAAAAAACAGAAATTACGCCTGAAAGAAGAAATCCACCAGCTTCTTAAAGATCCGCCGGAAGATGACTGAATTTCCTTAATATGCCATCGGTTAATCCGGTGGCTTTTTGTTTACGGGGACAAAAAAGGGAGGAAACATGATTTGTTACCGGCAGATGGTTAATACAGATTGCGGGCAGGTAGCTGCATTATTACAGGAGAATGCTCAGTCACGGCAGGGCGGATTGCTGGGGGAATATCCCCTGCAGAAAGTTGAAAATATGTTTGCGCATGCACTGACGGTGATTATTGCACAGGATGATGACGTGATTGCCGGGGTGGTGTTCAGTTTTCCGGTACAGTCCGCACAAATATCGCCGGTGACCGCGGTGATTTCACAGCAATTCGGTGAGTTACTGGAAAATAACTGGTTTTACGGCCCGGTCTGTATTGCGGCAGATTATCGCGGACAGGGAATTTTACCGGCGCTGTATCAGCGGCTATGTGCAGAAAACAGCGGAAAACCGGTTGCCTTTATTAATCAGGATAATGAACGTTCGGTTCGTGCACATCTGAAATCCGGTATGAAAGAAGCCGGTCATTTTATCTGTGATAATACCCCTTACTTATTGATGATTGGCCGCTGAATATCAGCGATTTTATCTTTTCCGGTTTTTATTTCCTGTTTTTACGTATTAGTGACTATACTGAAATCGTCATTATGATTTGCCGTATTAACATGATTTTCAACCGAGGAGCTTGTTATGGGGTATTACGAGTTAAAAAAATCAACCAAAGATATACCGCAGCCGTACTATTTCGTTCTGAAAGCCGGAAACCATGAAATTATCGCCACCAGCGAAATGTATGCCTCAAAGCAGGGGGCAATGAATGGTATCGCGTCTGTACAGAAAAATGGCCCTTCTGAAGTGATTAAAGATTTGACCTGATCAATACCGGTAAATTAAACGAAGGCTCCTGATGGTTGCTCTGTCAATATCAGTGAGCCTTTTATATTTACAGAGAAATACCGGAAAATGACATAAAACCGAGAGACATCAGCCCGGCGGAGATAAAGGTAATACCCAGCCCGCGTAATCCAGCCGGAATATCTGAATACTTCATTTTCTCCCTTAATCCTGCGAGCGCCGTAATGGCCAGCAGCCAGCCTATACCGCAGCCTGCACCGTATGTAATGGCTTCAGTAAAGGTATAATGCCGTTCAATCATAAAAATGGTGGCGCCGAAAATAGCGCAGTGGATAGTCAGCAGAGGCAGAAAAACACCGAGTGAGTGATAGAGGGACGGAATGAATTTATCAAGAAACATTTCCAGAATCTGAACCAAAGCAGCCAAAACAGCAATAAAAGTAACAAATGACAGAAAAGAGAGATCGATACCCTTAATAATTGCGCCATCAGACAGCAGGTAATGATAAATTAAGTTGTTGATTGGTGTGGCAACGGTCAGAAGAAAAACGACGGTCAGCCCGAGTTTAAAAGAGGTATTAACCTCTTTGGATACGGCAAGGAAGGTACACATTCCGAGGAAAAAACTTAGTGCCATATTCTCAATAAAGGCTGCTTTTATGAAAATGTTAAGATGATTTTCTATCATGATCCCCCCTTTATTATATTTTGATTGATTATTCTAATAAAAACAGTAAATTAAATAAAGTGCATTTCCTGTTAAATGAGGTGATGTCATGAAATCAGTCAAAAATAAATGCGTGATAGCCTTGCTTGATCACTATTTTCCTGAGTTATCCGCTGATTTATCCGGTTACAATGTTGCGGAGAATAATTGTTTTTTTAGCGTAAGAGTCTGGATTAAAAACGAAATTTATCCTGATTATATTATTTTTGAGAAGTGTGATGTGTCAGGAGAGCTGTATCTGATTAAATCACTGTCAAACTGCTGTTAATCCCCGGTTTCTGCGGATCCGGAACTCAGACATTTATTATTTCTGAGAATGGCATCCTGGCTGAAATACAATACCGGTTGTCCTGCATGCAAAAGCAGATTGCCCGTCTGCTGTTTATAGTATGGGTAACAATTATGTTCAGCGGGGCGGTTTCTGTGTTTTTACTCTTATTTGCGTGTGGCTGTATTGTCGGGTCGACAACGGTATTGTTTGGTTTTGGCGGCGGATTTTTTATTGTTCCGCTGCTTTATGCATTGTTAACAGCCACGGCAGACAGCCATACCGCAGCGGCGGCTATGAATATTGCAGTGGCAACATCCACCGGAGTGATGATATTCAGCGCGTCAATGGCAACCCTTCGTCAGCACCGCGCCGGAATGATTAACTGGCCGCAGGTACGCCCGCTGGCGGGATATATTGCTGCCGGTGCGGTAGCCGGTGCGCTGCTGGCGATTGCAGTTCAGGGGCTATGGGTTAAGTGGATGTTTATTGCTTACCTTGCTATCACTATTCTGGACAGTATTTTCCGCCCCGGCTTTATGACACAGTCAGGATCTCATCTGCGGACAATGTCAGCGGGTGCTGTTGCGGTGGCCGGTACTGTGATTGGTGTGGTGGCTGCATTTCTGGGGGTGGGCGGCAGTGTGATGACCGTTCCGCTGATGCGCCGCCGTGGTGCGGAAATGGCACAGGCGACGGCAATGGCTAATCCGCTGTCTTTGCCGATGGCACTGGCCGGTACGCTGACTTATATTTTGCTGGCCCGCCATGAAACGGCGGCATTCGGCAGCGGTTTTGCCGGTTATGTGGATATTCAGGCTTTTATGTTACTGATTGCCGGATCCTGGCTGGGGCAAAAACTCAGCGCGCCGCTGATTGGCCGGATCCCGGATAAACTCTATGCTAAATCTTATCTGGCGTTGCTGATATTTGTGCTTTTGGTGATGGTGGTTGTGCAGTAAGCAGGATATCTCCGCCGAAAAGTAATAATCTGCAGCGAATTAACAGGGTGCGGGTTGCCGGTTGATTTTGTGATCTATCAGCTTTACTTATATCTCCGGATATCCTTAAATATCTGCGGGTTCTTTGTTTGTCAGATACTAAGTAAGGTTTACAGGAGAATCGATCATGTCACCAATGACGAAAAGTACGATGGTATACCCTATTGGTTTCTTCACCTGCATGGCACTCATTATCTTTATTGTTGCGTTAGTGATTTGATAACGGGTAATGAAGAAGAAAGGAAAACCTCCCGCATGAACGGGAGGTTTTTTTACGGCCCCGGTATGGCGCCGGTTTAATCCGCGGATAACACCATTATAATGATCAGATTGCGCCCTGTTTTTCCTCTTTAACTTTTTTCGCTTTTTTTCCTTTTTCACTTTTTACTTTTGCTTCGTGTTTTACGGCTTTTGCATGGCTGTCCGCTTTAGTGGCGGTAATACCGGAATGTGCCGCGGAAACTGCCGGTGCCGGAGTCGATGCCATTGCACCGAAAGAGAATAAACCGGCCAGAGTTGCAACAATAAGGGCTGAATGTTTCATTATGATATCCTCAGGATTACGGGAGTATTTATACCTGCTCAGCGGGTATGGATGAAACATATTCCTGTTTTTTTCGCCGCACAACGGGATATACATAAACAGTGGCAATATTTTCAAATCTCCAGAAAACTGACAAATCCTGATATTTCACCATAGTTAATGATATTTAATTTATTGTTTAAAATCAGTTTGTTATGGTGGTGTTTTTTGAAGTTTAAACGGTTCATCAACAGGAAATAAATTTATTATTTTCCCGGATTAAGTTTTTTTTGTAATTCTTCTGTCAGCCGGATCAGTTGCATCTTGTCTTTTTCTGAAAGATATGCAGTGTAATTATCCGTAAAGCGGTTAATACGCTCCATGCCTTTGATGATTTTTGCTGCGGCTTTATCGATATCACTCTGATTTGTATTCATTGTTTTTTCCTTTACAGTACCGTTGTTATTACTATTATCAGAAAAAATAGTGATTAATAGCTTAAATTGAATTAATCCGGTTCATCATAAAGAATTAAGGGAGTCTTCATTTTCTTTTTTCCGGAGAGGATTATTGTGAAAAGTTAAATAAGAAAATCCGTTTTTCCGCATTGCATAATCCGCCTTCGCGTATTTCCATCGGGTGAACGAGCCCCGCGTAGCGGGGAAGCTAGGTGTTGATCCGGATCTTGTCATTGACGGATTTCGGATCATTCACTACGATGTTAATTCATTCAAATGAATTAACAGGAGGTGACTTATGAAAACAGCAAACACAGCAATACCGGCAGGGTTCTCTTTACAGGAGCGGGATCGCCGCTGGGATCTGGCGCGTGACATCATGCGCCAGCGTAATCTGGATGTTCTGATTGTTTATGGTGACCGGGAATCTGCTGCTCCGGCACCGTTCTGCGTGGATCACTATTTTACCAATGACCGCCTCGGGTCTGTGGTGATCTTTTATCAGGACAATGACCCGGTTGTGGTGACATTTGCACCGATGATGATTGCTGACCATATGCAGGCCGCATTACGGGGGGACAATCAGTGGTTGTCGCCGTCACAGATTATGGTCGGTAAAACCGGACGTAATATCGGGGCACTGTTCCGGGAGATGAATGTACCGGCGACGGCGCAAATCGGCGTGATCGGGCTGGAGCCGTATCCGCCGTTCTATTTTGACGGTGCGATGCCGTTCAATACCCTGACCGGGATTAAAGAAGCGTATCCGCAGGCGGCGATTGTACCGGTTTACCGTGACTTTTTTGTCCGCGCTTCCGTAAAAAGTGAGGAAGAGCTGGCACATATCCGTCACGCTGCCGCCATCGGTGAAGCGATGAGTGAAGCCATGCGTGTGACAGCAGTACCGGGAAACAGTGAGGCAGATATTGCGGCGGCAGTCACTGCCACCTGTTTATCTGCGGGGGGATTTACGGCGGAGATCCTGATGGGGTCCGGCCCGGAATATATCGGCTGGGGTCAGCCTGCCTGGCAGTACCGCTCACAGAAACCCCGGGAGATTGAGCGCGGTGATATTGTGTTGTCAGAAATTTTCGCACTGTACGGAATGTATGAAACCCAGCATCAGGCGGCGGTTGCGGTCGGTAACATTCATCCTCAGCTGGAGAAAGCGGCACAGGTCGCCCGGGAATGTTATGACATCGGGGTGTCATATCTGAAAGAGGGTGTGACATTCGGGGAAGTGGTCGATGAGATGGAAAAACCGTTGCTGGCTTCCGGCGGCTGGCATGTGCATCCGCTGATCCACAGCATCAATCCGTATGGTCCGATCGGGTTTGGTACTGCGCCGGGGATTGAATCGCTGCCGCTGGTATCCCGTTACCGCAAAGTAGAGCGTCTGCCGAATCCCGGCCGGGAACTGGTGCTGAAGGCAGGGATGAGCTTTGCATTTGAACCGAATTGTGCCTTTGGTTATCATCTGTGTAACCTTGGCGGTACGGTCATTGTCGGGAAAAACGGCGGAATTGAGCTTAATGATAATTCCACCCGGCTGATGCGTGCTGATCTCTGATTATACCGGTGAATCCTGCAGATGACGGAAAAGATGAATAAACATACGCTCTCCTCAGAGCAGACCAGAGAGAAACTGATACAGGCGGGGATCCGCCTGTTTGCCCTCAGCGGTGTCAGCGGTGTCCGGACCCGGCAGCTGGCGGAGGAGGCGGGTGTGAATCAGTCAGCCATTCCGTATCATCTGGGCGGTAAGTCGGGCGTGTATGCGGCAGTGATCCGGAAAATTACCGATGACCTGGCCGCGGTGACGGATGTCAGCAGGATCGATGCTGCCACAGAGGCACTGACGGAACAGGCGCAGCCGGGCAAAACGGCACTGAAAACGGTACTGATCAGTATGGTCACCGGGCTGTGCAAGGCATTGTTATCGCCGGAACGTGCGCTGTATGGCACGCTGATCCTGCGGGAACAGCTGGAGCAGACTGAAAATTATGATGTCATTTATCAGTCATTTATTGAACCTTTTCATAAGCGGCTCTCTCTGCTGGCACAGCTCGCAGATCCGCAGGCGGATACAAAAACAACCATTATCAGGGCACACGCCCTGATAGGGCAGATTCTGGGGTTTGTGGTGGCACGAAAGGCGTATTTGTGCCGCAGTGAAACGGAATCTGTCAGTGAGGATGAACTGGCTGAAATCACCGGGCAGATTGTACTGCTTTCCTGCCGGGCTCTGGGACTGGATGAGGCGTGAATGACAGTGCCGGAGAGTATCCGGCACTGTATTGTCGTGATTACCAGCCGGGAACGGCGCCGCCGTTAAACAGCGTTTCCGCGGCTTTGGCAACTTCCGGTGACTGATAAGCTTTAATAAATTTTTGTACATTCTCCGCGTCTTTATTATCTTCACGGGTTACAATAATATTGACGTACGGTGATTCTTTATCTTCGATAAACACACTGTCTTTTACCGGTGATAAACCGGTCTGCTGAATATAGGTGGTACTGATAATGGCTACTGTGACTTTCGGATCTTTAATCACACGGGGCAACTGAGCGCCTTCCAGCTCCATGATATTCAGTTTCAGCGGATTTTCAGTAATATCCAGCGCGGTCGGTAATAAACCGGTGCCGGATTTTAATTTAATCAGTTTCTCTTTTTCCATTAATAATAATGCGCGACCCAGGTTTGTCGGGTCATTCGGCATGGCAATGGTATCACCGGTTTTTAATTCACTGATATTTTTAATTTTATCGGAATAACCGGCCATCGGAAAGACAAAGGTATTTGCCACGGCGACCAGGTTATAACCTCTGGCGTTATTATCCTGGGCCAGGAACGGACGATGCTGGAAGACGTTGGCATCAAGATCACCATTGGCCGTCGGGTCATTCGGTAACAATGAACCGCTGAAACCGACCAGTTCGACATCCAGTCCGTATTTTTCTTTGGCCACTTTTTTGGCAACCTCAGCCACATCCTGCTCGGCGCCATTAATCACACCGACTTTAATTTTTGTCATGTCAGTTGTGCCCTTATCACAGCCTGACAGTAAAAATCCCAGTGCTAAAACAGCACCGGAAAAAAACAGAGAGAATTGCTTTTTCATTATGTTCACCATTCTGTTTACTGAAAGTATGTACCAGTAAATAGCGGTAAAATGAAAGAAAGGTCAACGGGAAGGGTGATGCAAAAATTTCATCTTGACAGAAATAAAAAAAAGCCCGCAATCCGCGGGCATAATCACAACATTTCTTCAGGGTACTCTCTACTTGGATGAACTTACTATACCGGAGCGGATGTGTAGTAGTGTCCGGCTTTTTAAAGCTTGATTAATGTATTATCGGGATTTGTCAGCAAACCATGACAAAGTGTGACAGACTGCACATTAATATCCGAAAGTTATCATGATGAGAAAAAAAGAATATAGCAAACCGGAAAACGGCCGTTGTATTGGATAAATACGCAGTTACTGACCTGTTCAGGCAAATATATTCCGATATACTCATTCCGGAAGCCTGCATAATGATAAGTAATGCATGTTGTTATTTATCAGTGATAAACGGAGCAACAATATGCCAAATAAAATCTTTTCACCAAAATATAATCCGGTAGAGCGGGTGGCTTTTGATATGGCACTGGCACTTGCATCAAAAATTGAATCAGTTAACACACCAGCACAATTAATGGCCGAGATCGCGGCACTGTATCCTGAATGCTACAAAGCGGCTGATAACCAGCGTAAGCGGGAATACCTCGGATCACACGTCAAATTGCATTCGGTCGGATAATGTTGTCAATGACGGGCGAATTTACAGCATAAGTACGGCGGACAGAGAGTGCTTTTGTGACTCTGTCCATCGGACGCCTGTTCAGAGATAAGACCGGCGGTTTTTCATTGCATTCTCCGTTGATGGCAGCTTTCAGTGCTGCATTAAGCCGGTATTCCGCCTGTAGTTGTTGTCTGCGTGCAGCCCGGCGGGCTCTGGCACACTGATATCCGCGGCAACTCATTTTTACCTCCCTTTATTTCTGAATCATCAGCATGAAAATACTAATGGTATTATTATCGGGTATTATTTTCTCCGGAAAATAAATACTATAAGTATTATTTGTGAATGGTAAAATGCCCTCCGGCAGGAGGGCGGCAGGAGATGATTACAGCTTCATCATCATCTGAACAGCAACACCGATAATTTTACAGTCACCGTTAACTTTCATGGCCGGCCACGTCGGGTTAAGTCCTTTCAGATACCAGTTGCCGCCATCGATCACTAGTTTTTTGAACGTTGCTTCGTTGGAGTCCGTCAGCTTTGCGACGACCAGGCTACCGTTTTCGGAATCTTTGCCGGTGTCGATCAGGATCAAAGAGCCGTCAGGCACACTCTTGCCGGTTGGTGCGGTCATGGATTCGCCTTCGACTCTCAGCCAGAATGCGGCCCCCTGAACATGGGTTTCCGATTCATACCATTCGTCGATTTGATCCAGCCCGTAAGCTTCATTCGCCTCATTCCAGGCACCCGCCTGTACCCAACTGATTAACGGGTATCTCGGGGAGGGTTTATAAGGGCGAAGACCGGAAATGTTGCTGTCAATAGCGGCACTCAGTGCCTGTGCCTCTGCGGCAAGAGACGGACTGAAATCAGAAATAGGGACATTGAGTTGCGTGGCGAACACACTTGCTGTCTGCAAATTCAATGCATTACGGCCGTTAAGATAGTGACCGACGGCGCCCTGGCTGATATTCAGTATGTCAGCAATGCTCTGCTGGGTGATACCCAGCTCTTTTTTCTTTGACTCATACAAAGCTTTCAGTCTTCGGCAGTCTGCCAGCTGTTCTGTCGTCAGTTGTCGTTTTTCATTCATACAATATTAATACCAAAACCAGAATCTTTGTCAATACTAAAGATATTGACACGTTTAATAGTTATGGTATTATTTATCTGTCAGCAGATGATGTTGTCCCGCTCTTTAACAGACTGCGCTGAAAAATGCGCACCAGCAGTTTGAACCACTCCGTGTGTGAACAGGCTCCGGCGATGCTGAATGCATCGCCATCAAAAAAGCATCCCGTAAGCGGGATGGCCGCCGGTATTCTCCGGCACTATTTCTTTTAAGTAATTTTATTTAAATTTGCCCTGCACATTATTTTTATTTAATGACATCCGGCTCTGCTTCGTTTAATACGCCGCGCAGCCGGTAATTTACAGGATGAGACTTCAGAGGATATATTATGACTGAGGAAAAATTTAAAATATACGTCAATATTATCCGGGCCTGCCGGGATTATGATTGCTTTACCAACTGTGATGCTGCGCGATATACGGAGACATCTGAAATCTTTATCCGCACATATACTACTATTCTGCATAAAATCGGCAGTCTGATAAAAACAGGGATGGTTAAGCAGGGGCGGCATTATATTCCGCAATATGCTGTGGCACCGGATGCTGTCACGCGTTTGTACCGCTATGTCCGTGAAATCAGAGGGGAACCTGAACCCAACCCGATAATGAAATGTCCGTCAAAGGGAATGAAACGGATTAAATTCTGCGGACGGGTGGTCAATAAAGCCTTTATTTCTCCGGAGTTCGGACGTTCTGCGATTACCGATATTGATTCACGATTAAAGGCAGTAAGAAATAAAGATCCGGAAACGGTTTTACATTAATTTTTATATTTCAGACATTATCTGAGTTTACCTTTCAATAATATTTACGGAACCCTCTGCAAGGGAGTGTATATGAGCATGTCAGATAAATATTCCGGGCCCGCAGCATATACCTGGGGGCTTATCACTTCCGTTTTGGGTGTGTTATCGCCGGATCAGTGGGCAGTCCTTATCGGGATTGTCTGCACCATCGGTACATTTTTTATCAATTGGTATTACCGACGGAAAGAGTTTCAGATAAAAGCCGGAGATCATCATGAAGAATAATCTGAGCAAAAAAGTCATTGCAGCAGCAGGCGGCGCAATTTCTGCCGCTCTGGTGCTGATTCCGGCCTATGAAGGCGTGGAATACCGGCCCTACCGCGATGTGGCCGGGGAGCTGACTGTCTGTTACGGGCATACCGGCAGTGATATTCAGGCCGGAAAGATTTATACGGCGGATGAATGCCGGGCGCTGCTTTACCGTGACCTGGATAAAATCCGCCGCGCGGTTGATCCGATGATCACGGTTCCTGTGGATGACACCACCCGGGCTGCCATCTATTCCTTTGTTTACAACGTCGGCCCGGGGGCGTTTTCCTGCTCTTCGATGCTGCGAAAACTGAACAACGGTGATATTGCCGGGACATCCGCAGGCGGCTGTTATTCACTATCAGTGTGAAACCCCATGAATATACTGACAAAAATACTGGCCGGTCTCTGCATTGTAATACTGACCGGCCTGCTGCTGACACTGCATCTGTACAGCGGTGAAAAAGGTAATTACCTGATACTGAAAGATAAGTATGACCAGCAGTTGGCTGTCAATAATCTGACCCGGGTGGCTTTTATGGCCGGACATCATATCGTGCTCAGTAATATCAGGGCAAAGCAGACGGAGGAGGCGGAGCATATCAATGTTAAGACAATTATCAAAACAGTACTTAAAGAGGATGAATGTGCTGCCACTTCTGTGCCTGGCAGTGTTACCGGCAGGTTGCAGCAATACGAAAGAGACATTCGTGCCCGCGCCGGTGGTGCCGGTTCCGGCTCATCTTCTCGCTGACTGCCTGCTGCCGGTTATCCCGGATGAACTGACTTACGGCGGCGCGATCCTGCTGCTGACGGATGCGATGAAAACAATCGCGGACTGTAATCACGATAAACGGGCAATACGGGAGTTTGAGCAGATGCGGGCTTCCGGAGCGGAAAGTAACAAAGGAAATGTGCTGTGAGGGTGGGCAGACGGTTATCAGCATTGTTGTTAACAACTGCTGTAAATGCGGGTGTGAATGTAAAGAGCCGGAAAAACCGGAACTGACGTGTCCGCCGGTAACGCCGAAACCTACGTGTCCGCCGGTCACTCAGACATGTACACCGCCGGATACACCAACAACACCGACATGTACGGGGGTAGGAACTAATTCGCCGTGATATGCAACAGTTTTTAAGTCTTTTATCCAAAAAGCTTCGCTAATTAACGGGGCTTTTTTATCCGGAAGATAGATTATAACTGCCGGGATCACGGACATTTTTTCCGAATCAGGTAAGTCTGGTGTTCATATTGTGGATACGGACAGACGAGCGGTATTTTGGTGTCCCCTGCAGGAATCGAACCTGCAATTAGCCCTTAGGAGGGGCTTGTTATATCCATTTAACTAAGAGGACATGATGTCTGATGGTATGGCCGGTTTTGCGGCGGGTCATATGTTAACGCTCAACCCCGCATTCTATCAAGTCTTTATTTCCGCTTTGTTTTTTCTCCGTTTCCGGTTGCCGGTGCGTTTTTTATGTGGTGCGCCGGTCCCGGATGTACAGATTGAGTGCATTACCTGCGGGATCCCGGGGGGCCGGCTGTATTTATGGTAATGTCTTCGTAACCTTTTGTTTTAGCCACGAAATAAAGATATCTGCTTTCGGATTACGCCTGTCTCCGAGCATAGCAAAGTAATATCGCTGACTGCATGTCAGTGAAATATCGCCGAAGGGCATCACCAGCATCCGGCTCTGAATACGTTTTTCCACCAGTTGTTTACGTCCCATCGCGACACCGGCATGATTCATCGCGGCCACAATCGCCAAATCTGAACGATCAAAACACAGATTGCGCCGGTGAGGGAACAAATCAGGCTGATAGTGTTCACTCCAGGCTTTCCATTCGTCGTAATCTGAGTTACTGCTCCATGCCTGGCGGTCATGCAATAACATGCAGTTCCTGAGCTGATGAATATTGTTATGCAGCTCATAACGTTTCGCATATTCCGGGCTGCAAACCGGCACGATTGATTCTGACATCAAATCCTCGCAATAGAGATTAGGTCTTGATATATCATCGTAATAAATTGCGATATCAATGCCATAGCCGCGAAAATTGACATCATCATTACCGGTTAACAGATTCAGCTGAATAGCAGGGTATTGATCCGTAAAATCCGCGATCCCCGGAATCAGCCAGCATTGCGCCAGTGACGGGCGGGAATAGACGGTTAACTCGCCGGAAATTTCCTGATTTTTGATATCAATGATTTCCTGGTTAATGTCATCCAGGTTTTTCCGTAATGCCCAGTAGATGCGTTCACCGTCTGATGTGAGTTCAACCCGCCGGTGAAAACGCTCAAATAACCGGAAACCCAGTTCGCTTTCAAGCATATTGATGCGGTGACTGACCGCACCGGGGGTCAGCGCCAGTTCCTGTGCTGCCAGTGCAAATGAGCTGTGCCGTGCCGCCGCTTCGAAAGTATGCAGACGTGACAGCTGATGACCCGATACCCGCTTGTTACGCCGCAGGGAGCCCGATGGTTCATACCGGTTTATATCCGATGTCATAGCCGCCTCTTTTTATTAAGCAGGATGTTTTTTTCATAAAGAATACCGCGTTTAAGGTGAATTTACATGATGCAATTCACGAAAAAAGTGCTGATTTTGATGGATATCACGCATTTGAGTTAACCAGGCTAATCCAAAGCCCCGGTTTCATCGTTTGTCACCCCTGAATATTTATTATCCAATGAATGCACAACAACAATATAACCAGGGGTAGGATATGGACTCTGTAATGTGGATGATCGGCACGCTGGTTTTCAGTATCTTGCTGATCATTATTTCAATTATTAAATTTAAGTTTCACCCGTTTTTAGCATTGCTGCTCACCAGCTTTTTTGTCGGGATCGCCATGAATATGGAACCGCAGGATATGGTCAGCGCCATCGAAAACGGGATTGGCGGGACACTCGGATTTTTGGCGGCCATTATCGGACTGGGGACCATACTCGGAAAGATGATGGAAATATCCGGCGCTGCTGAGCGAATCGGGATCACGCTGGAAAAATGCCGCTGGTTAAGTCCCGATGTCACCATGATATTGATCGGCCTTATTTGTGGTATCACACTGTTTGTCGAAGTCGGGGTTGTATTACTGATCCCTCTGGCGTTTTCGATTGCCAAAAAAACAAATACCTCATTATTAAAACTGGCAATTCCGTTATGTACGGCGCTGATGGCCGTACACTGCATTATTCCGCCGCACCCTGCTGCGTTATTTGTCACCAATGAACTCGGCGCGGATATCGGAACGGTGATTGTGGCCGGATTAGCGGTGGGACTGGTTGCATCACTGATTGGCGGACCGCTGTTCCTGAAATTTTTGGGGGATCGTTTACCGTTCAAAGTTGTACCGGCCGCGTTTGCTGACCTGAAAGTGCGTGAAGAAAAAGACTTACCTTCATTAGGCGCGGCGTTATTTACGGTTCTGCTGCCGATTGTGCTCATGCTGATAAAAACAACCGCTGATTTAAACATGAGCAAAGATAGCCCGTTATTCACCTTTTTACAGTTTATCGGTAATCCGATAACCGCCATGTTTATCGCCGCGTTTGCCGCTTATTACGTATTGGGTATCCGCCGTCATATGGGAATGAGCGTCCTGCTCAGCAAAACGGAAGAAAGCTTTAGTTCGATTGCGAATATCTTATTGATTATCGGGGCAGGAGGTGCATTTAACGGCATCCTGAAAGGCAGCGGGCTGAGTGATTCTCTGGCGCTGGTGCTGTCCGGTATCGATATACATCCGATTTTACTTGCCTGGCTGGTGGCTATCATTCTTCATGCCGCAGTCGGATCAGCAACTGTCGCCATGATGGGCGCGACCGCAATCGTGGCTCCTCTGATGCCGCTGTATCCGCATATCAGTCCTGAAATTATGACGCTGGCTATCGGCTCCGGGGCAATCGGCTGCACCATTGTGACTGATTCCTTATTCTGGCTGGTGAAACAATATTGTAATGCCACGCTGGCGGAAACATTCCGTTATTACAGTGTCGCCACGCTGATTGCGTCCGTTGTCGCGCTGGCCGGCACCTTTGCACTTTCCTATGTGATTTAAAAGAGAGTAATGATGACTCAGATTAATATTGAAAAGTTAATTGCTGACTATCCATTGGTTCAGGAACTGATTGATTTAAAACAGGTGGCATGGTTCAACCCCGTCGTAACCACCACGGAAGCGGGTTTACCGTATGTGGGACTGACACTAGAGGATGTGAAGGATGCACAAGCACGCTTAAGCCGCTTTGCCCCGTATCTGATGAAAGCTTTTCCTGAAACACAGGTCATGCAGGGGATCATTGAATCTGACACGGTAGCGATTCCGCAGATGCAGGCGGCTCTTGCGGCACGTTATCAGACGCCGCTGACAGGGAAAATGTATCTCAAGAAAGACAGTCATTTGCCGATCTCCGGTTCGATAAAAGCGCGCGGCGGGATCTATGAAGTGCTGACTCATGCGGAAAAACTGGCGCTGGAGGCAGGATTGCTGTCAACCGGTGATGATTATGCGGTGTTATTCTCTGATGAATTCAGGCAGTTTTTCAGTCAGTATCGTATTGCTGTCGGATCAACCGGTAACTTAGGGATGTCCATCGGCATTATGAGCGCGAAACTGGGTTTCAGTGTCAGTGTGCACATGTCTGCGGATGCCAGACAATGGAAAAAAGACAAATTACGTTCTCATGGTGTTAATGTTGTTGAATATGAACAGGATTACAGTATCGCGGTGGAGCAGGGGCGTAAGGAAGCCGAAAAAGATCCGTCCTGCTTCTTTATTGATGATGAGAACTCCTCCACACTCTTTTTAGGTTATGCGGTGGCGGGTCTGCGGCTGAAAAAACAATTTGCTGAAAAGGGTATTACCGTTGATGAGCAGCATCCGCTGTTTGTGTATTTACCGTGCGGTGTCGGCGGTGGCCCCGGCGGTGTTGCATTCGGATTAAAACTGACATTTGGTGACGCGGTACATTGTTTCTTTGCGGAACCGACGCATTCACCCTGTATGTTGCTCGGGGTGCATACCGGTCTTCATGATGCTATCTCTGTTCAGGAAATCGGTATTGACAATATTACTGCGGCCGATGGTCTCGCGGTCGGCAGGGCATCCGGATTTGTCGGCCGGGCAATGGAGCGGCTGATCGACGGTTATTACACTATTGATGATGCGGAAATGTATAACCTGCTGGGATTGCTTGATCAGACAGAAGCTATCCGGCTGGAACCTTCCGCTTTAGCGGGCATGCCCGGTTGTGTGCATGTGACCCGGAATCAGGCGTATTTACAGGCTGAATCGCTGACACCGGAACGGATGGCGAATGCCATACATCTGGTTTGGGCAACCGGCGGCGGGATGGTTCCGGAAGATGAGATGCAGAAATATTTATCACAGGCCAAAGGTAACTGACAGGGCAGTGAGCAACTGAACAGACCGGGACCGGCGCGATTGTTGCCGGTTCCGGTATCAGGTGATTATTTACGGCTCATTTCCTGTGATTTTTCTGTCGCACTGCGGACACCGGCTATCACCGCCTGACGTAAACCCATTTCTTCCAGTTTGATGACTGCTTCAATCGTGGTGCCGCCCGGCGAGCAGACCATATCTTTCAGTTCACCCGGATGTTTGCCGGTTTCGAGAACCATTTTTGCCGCACCCATTACGGTTTGTGCTGCAAATTCATAGGCTTGTTTTCGAGGCATACCGCCAGCCACAGCCGCATCTGCCATTGCTTCAATAAACATAAAAACATACGCAGGAGCAGACCCGCTGACACCGATTACGGCATCAATCAGCGATTCCGGTACTAATTCGGCACGTCCGAAACTGCGGCACAGTGACATTACCAGCTCAGTTTCTTCATCCGTCAGATAAGCATTAACGGTAACGGATGTCATCCCGGCATTGACCAGCGCGGGGGTGTTCGGCATCAGACGGACCACTTTGGCGGATGGCGGCAGGGCGGCTTCCAGAGCTTCCAGAGTCACACCGGCGGCCATTGAAACAATCAGGGTATCCGCTTTCAGGCAAGGGGAAATATCACGTAATACACCGGGAACGGCGTAAGGCTTTACACCTATAAAAATAATATCGGATTGTTCCGCCACCCGCTGCGCTTGTGCCTCACCGTGAACACCGAATTCCTGCGCCACGCGGTTGGTACTGGCCGGGCTGTGGTTAAGTACAAAAACAGTATCAGGGGAAATAATTTTTCCTGAAATCAGGCCGTTAAGGATGGCTTTTCCCATATTTCCGCAACCAATAAATCCGACTTTTTTATTCATGATGGCTCCTGTATTGCTGACAAAGACTGACCTGAAGAGCAGGATACCACTCTGTGCTGCCGGGGTAACCCGGTAATTTCGGCATGATTTACATACACAAATATACAAAATCCGGGTAATATTGACCTATTATAGATACGTGAAACTGTAAAATTTGTTCACGTTTTGGCATGGAGAAACATATGAAGTATCAGGTAAGTGGCCTGACACTTGCTGCGGTGCTGCTGATTGGCGGGTGCGCAAGTTCGGATCAGACACCGGGAACGCGCAGTGATCCGCTCGAAGGATTTAACCGCTCAATGTTCAATTTTAACTATAACGTGCTGGATCCTTATGTGCTCAGACCGGTGGCGGTTGCCTGGCGGGATTATGTGCCGACACCGGCGCGTAACGGCACCATCAACTTCCTCGGTAACCTCGAAGAACCAGCCAGTATGGTAAACAATTTTCTGCGCGGGGATTTTTACCAGGGATTTAAGCACTTTAACCGCTTCTTCCTCAACACAGTCTTTGGCCTGGGCGGCCTGATTGATGTCGCGTCTATGGCGAACCCTGAACTGGCGAAAACGGAACCGGCACGGTTTGGTAATACCCTGGGTTATTATGGTATGGGTTATGGTCCGTATGTGGTTATTCCGGGTTATGGCGGCGCAACACCGCGTGTGGATGGCGGCGACTGGCTGGATACCACGTATCCGATGCTGAGTTACCTGACTATCTGGATGGGTGTCGGTAAATGGGCTATCGAAGGGATCGATAACCGTGCTCAGGCACTGGATGCGGAAGGGGTGCTGCATAACTCCAGCGATCCGTATCTGATGATGCGTGAAGCTTATTTCCAGCGCAATGACTTCCTGGCCTCCGGCGGGGCACTGAAAGTGCAGGAAAACCCGAATGCGGCAGCGATTGCTGATGAGCTGGATTCTATCGACAGCGAATAATGTGCTGGTGGCAGACAAATAAAAAAGTTCTGGTCAGTGACCAGAACTTTTTTTATGCATTCAGACCGGAAAATCAGAAGCTGTAGTTAAAGTTAACGCCGTATAACCAGGCTTTACCGGAGGAGCTGAATTCGTAGTTTGGCATTTGCAGGTTCGGATTACCCAATTTGCCACCGATAGCAGCAAGCTGATCTTTACTCATCAGCGGCTCAGAGATATTCACTTTACGCCCGTGCATATAGGCAACACCAACATCAACAGATGCATCTTTGTTGAAGGCGTAGGTTGAGCCCAGGCTGAACCAGATACGATCCTGGTCCGGAATAGAGATGGAACGGTTGTTCGCCGGAACCGGACTGTCATCAAAGGCAACACCACCGCGGAAGGTCCAGTTATCGTCATGATAATAGGTGGTACCTAATGCCACGCGGTATGCATTTTTGAAACCTTCATGCTTTTCAAACAGGACGTTGCCGTTGCCTTTATCTGTTGCTTTCAGCTCCTGGAATGAATCCCAGCCGGTGTAAGCAAAGGTATAATGAACCGCCCATTTTGGTGCAACACGGTGATAAGCAGAGAATTCCCAGATATCCGGTAAATTCAGATCCAGTTTACCCTTGGTGGAATGGTCAAGAAGACCCGGAATGTTTTGAGTGAAATCACCGTCTTTAAATTTCACAGTGACTTTAGAGCGATATGTCAGACTGAAACGGTTATCTTTATCCAGCTCATATAACATCCCTGCATTCCAGCCGTAACCCCAGCCGTCACCTTTCAGCTTGGCAAGGTTAGAGTTTGCAGGAATTTTTGCTAATGCAGGATTTTTGGTCAACCCGGCTGCAACCTGGCCCAGCTCACCGGTATGACGCGAGATTTCCGCATCAGCGTAAACCGCATTCAGCCCCAGACCAAAACTGAAATTGTCATTCAGACGGTAAGCACCCGCTACGTTAAAGTTGGCAGTCACGAGATCGGTTTTGCCACCGATAGCACCGGCAGAGTAGTTATCTTTAAACTCTGTTGCCAGGCCGAAGTTTGTGGTGGTTGATGCGCCGACTGACCATTTTTCATTAATCGGCATAATAAAATGCAGGTTCGGGACAACCGCGCTTGGCGCGATATCTTTGGCGTCAGTGCTGTTACCGGTCAGCGGGGACTTACCGCTGATATCCACTGACGGGTTGATCAGGATCGCACCGGCGGACATGGACGGGCGATCAAATAATGTCATTGCTGCCGGGTTGCGGCTGCCGACGCTGGCATCATCTGCCACGGCACCTTCCCCTGAAAACGCACGTCCGAGTGCAGACGTGGAATACTCATTTAATTGAAAACCCGCCGCAAAAGCCTGAGTTGCTGTTAATGAAACTGCCACTGCCAGTGCTGAACGAGTGAACAGGTTTTTCTGGTTCATGACCAAAACCCTCTTGTTTATTTTGTTTATGTACTACTTTGGTAGTTAGAAGTAGCGCTGGATTGTATGTTTGCTTGTTGATATGACAAATCAGACCAGTTGACAGAGTATAGAATCAGCGTGCTGAAATGTTATTTTTTTGTATGAAAATAAGCGGATTGAGATGCAAAAATGCGATTTAGATTACAAAAATTTAACAATAACGTGGTTTTTGAGAGCAAAAAGTGGCTTTAGCCCGAGTAGATCAAACAATAGATTGAATTTTTATGGTTTACTTTGATAAATGGTATGATTCAGTACTAAGACTGCAGGCTATTTTTAACTAACGGGAGACTGAAATGGCTGACGAAAAAAAACTGTGCAGCGCAGAAGAAACCGCAGCATGCTGCTGTGTGGATGTAGGCACTATTATTGATAACGAAAGCTGCACCTCTTCTTTCGAGCGCGTATTTGCATCTAAAGCAGACGCTGAGCAGATGATGGCAGCACTGACTGCCAAAGCAAATGCAGCAGCATCTGAACCATGCAAAATCCACAGCGAATATAAAGAAACGGCTGACGGCGTTCTGCTGAAAGCGGATTTCACTTTCAGCTGCCAGGCTGAAACACTGATCTTTGAACTGGGTCTGCGTTAATTCATCAGAACAATACGCAAACTGATTCAGGCCTCCGGTGAATACGGGGGCCTTTTTTTATCGATTTTTTGTTATAAAAAGTTTATTTCCCTGAGCCACCTCGCATTTCTCAGCTATCCGCATTGCGTGAATGCAACACGATGTTAACAATATCAGCAGGTCAGACCACCGGCAGTTCGTGATAACCTCTCATCATGTAAGGATGAACGAATGAAGCAGGCACAGGCAGAACGCATTGCAGTTGTTGACGGATTACGGACACCGTTTGCACGGCAGTCCACGGTATACCGTGATATCCCGGCGGTTGAACTTGGCCGGGCAGTGGTGCAGGAACTTCTTTTTCGCCAGTCATTTCCGGCAGAATTGGTTGACCTTGTCGTTTTCGGCCAGGTGATCCAAATGCCTGCCGCGCCCAATATTGCCCGTGAAATTGTGCTCAGTACCGGGTTGCCGGTAACCACCGATGCGTATTCTGTGACCCGTGCCTGTGCCACCAGTTTTCAGGCCATCGCCAATGCGGCGCAGGCGATACAGTGCGGACAGAATCAGATAGCTGTCGCAGGCGGGGCTGATTCCGCTTCTGTGCTCCCGATTGGCGTGTCGCGCAAACTGGCCGGAGTATTGCCGGATCTCAGTAAAGCCCGGAAATTATCGCAGAAACTCCGATTGCTGGCCGCATTGCGGCCGCGCGACCTCCTGCCTGTTGCCCCTGCGGTGGCGGAATATTCCACTGGTCTGCGCATGGGCGATACCGCCGAACAGATGGCAAAACGTTACCATATCAGCCGTCAGGCACAGGATGCGTTTGCCCATCAGTCACATCAGGCCGCCACACAGGCGTGGACATCCGGTGTTCTGCGCGATGAGGTGATGACAGCCCGTTTTCCGCCGTTCAGTCAGGTATGTGAAGAAGACAATACGCTGCGGAAAAACTCTCTGCCCGGCAGCTATGCACAACTGAAACCGGCATTTGATAAACGTCACGGCACAGTGACAGCGGCAAACAGCACGCCACTGACAGACGGCGCGGCAGCTGTTCTGATGATGACCGAAACCCGCGCCTGTGAACTCGGGCTGACACCGCTGGGTTTTCTGCGCAGTTATGCATTTACGGGTAACGCGGTGCTGGAGGATATGCTGCTGGGGCCGTCGTATGCCGCACCGCTGGCACTTGATCGCGCTGGTCTGACATTGTCTGACCTGACACTGATTGATATGCATGAAGCTTTTGCAGCCCAGGTTCTGACTAATCTGCACTGTTTTGCCAGCGGGGATTTTGCCCGTGAAAAACTCAACCGGACATCGGCAATTGGTGAGGTGGATCCGGCGCGGTTTAATGTGCTCGGCGGGTCAATTGCTTACGGGCATCCTTTTGCGGCTACCGGTGCCCGGATGGTGACACAGACACTGCGGGAGCTGCGGCGGCGGGGCGGCGGTTTTGCAATGACCACCGCCTGTGCGGCGGGCGGACTCGGCGTGGCGATGATCTGGGAAACAGAATAAGACGGGAGACTGATGATGACACAACATGATGAAACACCTTCTGCCTTCCGCCTGACCGTGCGTCCGGATCACACCGGGGTCATTACTGTCGATGTCCCGGGTGAAAAAGTGAATACCCTGAAGGCGGAGTTTGCCGCACAGTTTGAGGCAGTACTGCGTGATGCCCGGCAAATCCCGGGGTTACGGGCAATGGTGATTATCTCCGGTAAACCGGATACGTTTATCGCCGGTGCGGACATTCATATGATAGCCGGATGTACAGAGGCCGCACAGGCGCAGGCACTGTCTGAATCCGGTCAGCGGTTATTTAATCTGATTGAAAATTATCCTTTGCCGGTCGTGGCAGCGATTCACGGCAGTTGTCTCGGCGGCGGACTTGAGCTGGCCATGGCCTGTCACAGCCGTATTGTCACAGACAGTGATAAAACCCGGCTCGGGCTGCCGGAAGTTCAGCTGGGGCTGTTACCCGGTTCCGGCGGTACACAACGTCTTCCTGCCCTGACCGGGCTGGTGGCTGCCCTGGATATGATGCTGACAGGGCGGCAGTTACGGGCAAAGCAGGCAGTCAAAATGCGGCTGGCCGATGATATTGTTCCGCCGGACATTTTACTGGAAACAGCGGTGGCCCGTGCTTTGTCGGCAAATCCGGCACAGCGGGATCCGGTACCTTTCCGGCAGAGACTGGAAAAAATGAAGGGGCTGCGGGATATCATCTTCCGTATAACCCGCAAACAGGTTCGCCGCCGCAGTGGCGGACTCTATCCGGCGGCTGAACAGATTATTGACGTGGTGCAGTGCGGCCTTGAAAAAGGCCGGGTGGCCGGGTTTAAAGCCGAAGCCGCTGCATTCGGTAAACTGGCGGTCACCCCGGTATCCGGTGCACTCCGTCATCTCTTTTTTGCCTCAACTGCACTGAAAAAAGAGTCTGCCGATGGGGTAAAACCCGCAGAACTGCATCATGTGGCGGTGCTGGGCGGCGGGCTGATGGGGGCGGGAATTGCCACGATTACCCGTCAGCGTGCAGGGCTGCCGGTCAGAATCAAAGATGTTTCGCAGGAAGGGGCAAATAAAGCGCTGGCTTTTTTCTGGCAGCATCTGAGCAAACAGGTTAAACGCAGACGGCTCTCCCCGCGTGAGCGGACACAACTGATGAGCGGCATGACCGGCACCACGGATTACCGGGGATTTCACCGCATTGATTTTGTGGCGGAAGCGGTTTTTGAATCTCTGTCATTGAAGCAACAGATGATTGCTGAGATCGAGGCAGTGACATCACCGGATACTATTTTTGCCTCGAACACCTCGTCACTGCCTATCCGTGATATTGCCGCGAAGGCATCACGGCCTGAAAAGGTGATTGGTTTACATTATTTCAGCCCGGCCGAAAAAATGCCGCTGGCGGAGATTATCCCCCATGAAGGCACAGATGCCGTGACACTGGCAACCACGTTGCAACTGGCACGCAGACAGGGAAAAACAGCGATTGTGGTCGGTGATAAAGCGGGGTTTTATGTTAACCGGATTCTGGCACCTTATATTACGGAAGCACTGCGTTGTCTGACTGAAGGTGAACCGCCGGAAAAAATTGATAAAGCGCTGGCTGATTTCGGTTTTCCGATTGGGCCGGTAGCGCTTTTGGATGAAGTGGGTATTGATGTCGGTACGAAAATTATGCCGGTACTGGAGGCTGCATTTGGTGAGCGGTTTGCACTGCCGTCGCAGTTGGATGCCCTTTTCCGTGACAACCGGCTGGGCAGGAAAAACAAACGCGGATTTTATGATTACACCCCGTTACCGTGGTGGAAACGCTGTGGCTGTAAGGCATCGCGTAAAGCGGATAAGCAAATTTATCCGTTATTGGGTATCACTGTACAGGAACGCCTGACATCACAGGAAATTACAGAACGCTGCCTGATGATGATGTTAAATGAGGCAGTAAGGGCGCTGGATGAACAGGTTATCCGTTCCCCGGCGGACGGGGATGTCGGCGCAGTGTTTGGTATTGGTTTTCCGCCGTTCCTCGGCGGACCGTTTTATTATATGGACAGTATGTCAGCAGTCGTCATGACAGAAAAACTGACGGCACTGGCTGCCCGCTACGGTGATCGCTTCATACCGTGTGAGGCATTACAGCAGCGGGCTGCGGATAACCGCCGTTTTTACTGAGAAAGTGCTGTGAAGTCACTGAGAACTCGGGGCGGTTGTTTCATTTTTCTGAACAGGTTCTGAACAAAATTCAGGTTTATCTCTGTGCTGAATCATTTTAATTAGGATTAATTTGAGGCAGAATGCCTTTCACCTCCCCTGACGGGGACGCAGAAATAACGATAATTTTAAACAGATCATTCTTTGATGTGATACGGCCCGGGGATTCAGACATGACCGTATCCGTCCTGTTCAGACGGTGACGTATGCAAGTTCTTATTATGCGACATGGCGATGCTGCTTTGCAGGCCGCCAGTGATTCAGTCCGGCCCCTTACCGCAAAAGGGATAACAGATTCCCGCTGCATGGCAAAATGGCTCGCCGGGCAGCACGTTCAGATTGATACCGTTCTGGTCAGCCCGTATCTGCGTGCAGAGCAGACACTGACCGAAATCCATGATGCGCTGAGTTTACCGGCTCAGGAAGAGGTGATGCCGGGACTGACGCCCTCCGGGAATGCGGATAGCACGGCGGATTATATCCGTTTTCTGGCGGAAGAGGGACACAAAGGGGTACTGGTGGTATCGCATCTGCCGCTGGTCGGCTATCTGGTGGCGGCATTGTGTACGCAGGAAACGGCACCGATGTTTGCAACATCGTCTGTTGCCTGTATTGAACTGGATGATGACGGACGCGGCACACTGCTCTGGCACCGCGGTCCCGGACAGATTGACTGATTACTCGCGCCGGGCGGTTTCAGCAATCTCAATCAGCAGCAGTAATGCGGCGGTGCCGCCCCATTCCTTAGGGGCCTGGTGAAAGGCAATCACATCCGGGTGTTGTGCCAGCCATAATGGTGTCTGTTGTTTCAGTACATGCTTGCCGTGCCCGTGCATAATACAGACACAATAGGTGTTTTCGCGGCGGGCTGCGGCTATCAGGGCACCAATTTCCTGTTTGGCCTGAAGCTGAGTCAGTCCGTGCAGATCCAAAAACAGCTCCGGCACATAATCCCCGCGACGCAATTTTTTCAGCTCATACGGGCTGGCATTTTCCCGCAGATAGCGCGCCGGACCGTCCATATCCAGGTTCGGGCGGTACTCATCTGAGAAATAAAAACTGGCATCAATCTGATCCTGCAACAGCCGTTCAGGCGCAATTTTGGTCACACTTGTCCGTGGTTTCGGGTGCACCACAATATCCTGTCTGATTTTACGTGTCCCGCTGATGGCCTCTTTAAACAGGTTCAGGTCATCATCAGTCAGGGGCGTCTTCTTTTTCATAACATCTCATCACTCAGTATTTTCCATAGTGTAACTGATTTTTTTACGGATGTTGACGCTATACTGCCGGTCACCGCTGACGGGAGCCACCGGAAAATTGCCGCGCATTTCACAAGATATGCTGATTTAGCAGCGACTTCATGGCAAACTACGCTATCAGATATCTTATTTTGTTTTACCCCGCCGGAGGCACTTTGGATAAAATTTACGTTGATGAAGCCGTCAGTGAGCTTCACACGCTGCAGGATATGCTGCGCTGGGCAATGAGCCGTTTTAATGCGGCCAATATTTACTATGGCCACGGCACAGATAATGCCTGGGATGAAGCCCTCCAGCTGGTACTGCCGACACTGTTTCTGCCTCTGGATTTACCCGCTGAACTGTATCAGTCCCGGCTGACCTCCTCAGAGCGTCACCGCATTGTGGAGCGCGTACTGCGCCGGATCACCGAGCGCGTGCCGGTGCCGTACCTGACTAACCGTTCCTGGTTCTGCGGCCATGAATTTTATGTCGATGAGCGCGTGCTGATCCCGCGTTCACCGATTGGTGAGCTGATTAACAATCACTTTGCAGGATTGCTGGATGCTGAACCGGAAACGATTCTCGATCTCTGCACCGGCAGCGGCTGTATCGCGATTGCCTGCGCATATGAGTTCCCGGATGCAGAAGTGGATGCGGCAGACATCTCAGCTGATGTGCTGGAAGTCACAGAAATGAACATTGAGAATCACGGCTTATCTCACCGTGTGGTGCCGATGCGTTCAGATCTGTTCAACGATCTGCCCGGGGTGAAATATGACCTGATTGTCACCAATCCGCCGTATGTGGATGCGGAAGACATGAGTGATCTGCCGGATGAATTCCGCGTAGAACCAGAGCTGGCGCTGGCTGCGGGCAGTGACGGTCTGAAACTGGTACGCCGGATCCTCGCCAATGCCCCGGATTATATGTCAGAAGATGCGGTGCTGATTTGTGAAGTCGGTAACAGTCAGGTGCACCTGATGGCCGAATTCCCGGAAGTGCCGTTTATCTGGCTGTCGTTTGAAAACGGGGGTGACGGTGTCTTTATGTTAACTCGTGATCAATTAGCAGAACATCATGACGCTTTTAAACTTTTCAAATAACCGTTCCTCCTGTAGGAATAGAAACATAAAAACAGGTTAAAACCATTCACTTGCACACAATCAGAGACAGGAAAACACGATGGCCGGAAACAGTATCGGCGAACTTTTTCGCGTAACCACCTTTGGTGAATCACACGGCCCGGCGCTGGGTTGTATTGTTGACGGCGTACCGCCGGGGCTGGCGCTGACTGAAGCCGATATGCAGGCAGATCTTGACCGCCGCCGTCCGGGCACATCCCGCTATACCACGCAGCGTCGTGAGCCGGATCAGGTCAGAATTCTGTCAGGGGTATTTGAAGGAAAAACCACCGGAACCAGTATCGGGCTGCTGATTGAAAATACCGATCAACGCTCACAGGATTACGGCGCCATCAAAGATCTCTTCCGGCCGGGACACGCGGATTACACCTATGAGCAGAAGTACGGCTTTCGTGATTACCGCGGCGGCGGCCGCTCATCAGCCCGTGAAACGGCGATGCGCGTGGCAGCCGGGGCTATCGCCAAAAAGTATCTGCATGAGAAATTCGGCGTGACAGTCCGTGCCTGTCTGACTCAGATGGGGGATATTAAATGTGATATCCGCGACTGGGCGCTGGCAGAGCAAAATCCGTTTTTCTGTCCTGATGAACGTCAGCTGGATGCGCTGGATGAATTATTGCGCGGCCTGAAAAAAGAGGGAGATTCCATCGGTGCGAAAGTCACGGTAGTGGCCGAAAATGTCCCGGCGGGTCTGGGTGAACCGGTCTTTGATCGTCTGGATGCGGATCTGGCGCATGCGCTGATGAGCATCAACGCGGTGAAAGGCGTCGAAATCGGGGACGGGTTCGGCGTGGTTAACCTCAAAGGCAGCGAAAACCGGGATGAAATTTATCAGACCGGCTTTACCAGCAATCACGCGGGCGGCATTCTCGGCGGCATCAGCAGTGGCCAGCCAATCATCGCGCATATTGCCCTGAAACCGACATCATCGATTACCGTTCCCGGTAATACGCTGAACCGGCAGGGCGAAGAGGTGGCTATGATCACCAAAGGGCGTCATGACCCCTGTGTCGGGATACGTGCTGTGCCGATTGCCGAAGCAATGACAGCGATTGTGCTGCTCGATCACCTTCTGCGTCACCGCGGACAATGTGCGGATGTCACGCCGCCGTTACCGGCCTGGTCATGATTTAAACAGACGTCCCGGGTATTGTGCCCGGGATTTTATTGGCAGGTAAAAAATGGAATGGTTTCAGTTCGGTGTTGAAATCTATGTATTGCTGTTCTTTGTTGCGCTGATTGCCGGGTTTATTGATGCGATTGCCGGAGGCGGCGGATTACTGACAATCCCGGCGCTGCTGGCTGTCGGTGTACCGCCGGTGCAGGCACTGGCGACCAACAAATTACAGGCGGTCGGCGGCTCTTTCTCTGCCAGTTTCTATTTTGTCCGGCGCAAAGCGGTGGATCTTGCGGGGCAACGGGTACCGATAATGATGACGCTGATTGGCGCGGTTATCGGCTCCGGGCTGGTGCAGTTTGTGAATCCGGAATTCCTCCGCCAGTTGCTGCCGCTGCTGGTGATTGCCATCGGCCTCTATTTCCTGCTGACACCCTCCATTGGCGCTGCTGACCAGAAACAGCGCCTGATGCCGTTTGCTTTCGGCTGTACCGCCGGTATCGGTATCGGTTTCTATGACGGTGTTTTCGGGCCGGGCGCGGGCTCTTTTTATGCACTGGCGTATGTGACCCTGGCCGGTTTTAACCTGGCGAAAGCCACCGCTCACGCCAAAGTGCTGAACTTTGCCTCTAACGTCGGTTCACTCTCATTCTTTATTTTCAGCGGTCATGTTATCTGGCTGATGGGTTTTGCAATGCTGGGCGGACAGCTTATCGGTGCCCGCCTCGGCGCCCGTATGGTGCTGAGCCGCGGACAAAAACTGATCCGGCCGATGCTGGTAACTGTCTCTTTCCTGATGAGCATCAAACTGATTTATGACAATCACGGCGATACTATCAGTACGTGGCTGTCTCAGCTTTTTTAATTTTCATTAGTGGTTCATATAATCAATGAGTACACATCAATATCAGCAGTTAATTGAGATTTTTGATAACGAATTTTTTGCTGATTTCAATACCCGCCTGATTAAAGGCGACGATGAGCCGATTTATCTGCCCGCAGATGATGAAGCCCCTTATAACCGTATCGTGTTTGCTCACGGTTTTTATGCCAGTGCTATCCATGAAATATCGCACTGGTGCATTGCCGGGAAAGAGCGCAGAAAGCTGGTGGATTTTGGTTACTGGTATTGTCCGGACGGCCGGGATGCGCAAACGCAGTCAGAATTTGAGGTCGCGGAAATAAAACCGCAGGCGCTGGACTGGTTATTTTGTCAGGCTGCCGGTTATCCGTTTAACGTCAGTTGTGACAATCTTGACGGTGATTTCGAGCCTGATCGCGTCAAATTCCGGCGTATTGTCCACGGGCAGGTGATGGAGTATCTGGCACAGAACTCAATACCCCCGCGTGCAGCAAGGTTTATTAATGCCCTGCAATCGTTCTACAATACGCCGCCGCTGACTGCGGACCAATTTCCATGGCCGGAAGATCCGTTTGCCTGACAAACGATTCCGGTGACTGAACTTTAAGGAACAAACATGCTTGCGGATTATGAAACGCGTATCCTCGCCCAGATTGATGACATGGTCGAACATGCCACAGACGATGAACTGTTTGCGGGTGGCTATCTGCAGGGGCATCTGACCCTCGCGGTGGCAGAACTGGAGCAGTCGGGTGATCACTCCGTTGAGGCGCTTCACAACCGGGTGGAGGAGAGTATCCGTCAGGCAATCAGTGCCGGGGAACTGACACCGCCGGACCAGGTGCTGGTGCTGGAAACCTGGAAACGCCTGCTGCAAACCGCGCAGGAGCAGGAATGACAGCCAAACCGCAATACCGTATCCGCCAGGCCCGCCCGGCGGACGCCGCATTGTTACCGGCCGTTGAATCCTCTGCCGGTGCGTTATTTGCGACAGTGCCGGGTTATGAATGGATAGCCTGCAGTGAAGGCCATTCCGAAGCGGCATTCCGCAATTATATTGCCAGTGGCAATGCGTGGGTGGCAGCGGACAGTCAGGATCAGCCCGCCGGGTTTGTGCTGGTGTCCAACCTCGGTACCGGGCTGCATATTGATGAGCTTTCTGTCTCTGCGGCGCATCAGCGTCAGGGGCTGGGGCGTCAGCTGATTGAGCGGATACAGAATGTGGCGATTGCACGCGGCTGTGCGGCAGTTACGCTGACCACATTCCGGGATGTGGCCTGGAACCGGCCTTATTATGAGCATCTTGGTTTTGAGGTGTGTGATGTTTCCCGCGCCCCGGCACTTGAGGCTGTTATGCTGAAAGAGGCAGAATACGGGCTGCAATTCTGTGATCGCTGTTCCATGATTTACCGGATTTTCTGAAAAAGTGAAATATCTGAAGTAATGAGAAAAGGACGCACTAATATGCGGCCTTTTTTATTTATGATGAATTAAGAAACTGGTTATTAAGATATGAACGGATAATAATAAAAGATCTTGTGATTGTTACATTAACGGCGAAAATAGTGCCGTTTTTTTATGTCTCAGCGATGGATGTTGTTATCAGATTATAGATTTTTCTGTTCAACAGAATGATTTTTAATCATTTTTCGTATATGCAATATGATGCTTATTTCTGAGATCACAGTCTCTTTTGTTGCGATAAAGTCAACAACTATGTACATATGTTGAGTAAATAGCATGAACTATTAACTTGCTATTAACATTTATTGTGTCAAAATGTGTTCGTCCCCACAAAACACAGGTATTGATTATGTTTGAATTACAACCGAAAAACGCAGCACAACAGGCTGTGACTATTTACACGAAGATAGCGGTTGCTGCGGTGGTCTTGCTGGCACTGTTATTTTCTTTCTGGTTTAAACTTGACGGAATGAGCGTCATTGAAAGAGCAGTCCCTTCCATCGGTATGATTTTATTTACCGGATTAATAATTTTTAATGCCAAACGGGAATTAGATTCGCTGTACCGTTCAGAGGATAAATGCGCGAAAAGCGTGGTTGCCCTGAACGCCTGACAGAAACAGGATCGCATCACGCGGACTGATAAATATAAAGAAGAGACGATCACGGATCATCAGCGATGCTGATGATCCTTTTTTTATGTCACATTACTGATATAAATCAGCGCCGGTTTCCTGAGCAATATAGCGGATAGCCGCCTGCGCCCTGACACTGTTACCTGCTTTATCCAGCGGCGGGGAATAGACCGCCACTGCATATTTCCCCGGCACCACGGCCAGAATACCGCCGCCGACACCACTTTTCGCCGGGATACCGACCTGATACAACCAGGTGCCGGAACCGTCATATAACCCGGCAATGGCCATCTCTGCCAGCACTTTGCCGGTATTCTCCGCACTCAGTAACTGTTTGCCGTTGTACGGGGACTTACCGTGATTAGCCAGTACCGCCCCCATTTTGGCCAGATCAACCGTTGTGGCATCCACAGAACACTGACGGGTATAGAGATCAACCGCCTCATCCGGATTGCCGTATAACATGCCGTAAGACTGCATCAGCCGCGCCAGTGCCTGGTTGTGCTGATTGGTTTCGGATTCAGAGCGGTACACTTCATCGTTTACCGTCAGTTTGGTATCAGCGTAAGCTTCCATGTTCTCCATAATCTGCTGCCAGCGGTCGTCCGGGTTTTTGGCCTTGATCAGACTGACGGCGCTGATAGCCCCGGCATTGACCAGCGGGTTCTGCGGGCGATCCGGTCGCAGTTCAATCGCCAGCCCTGAGTTAAACGGCAACCCGGTGGCATTGGCGCCCAGTTTCTCCAGAACCACCTCTGGACCCTGCTGATCCATTACCATTGCGAGGGTAAAGACTTTTGACAGGGATTCCAGCGGGAACAGCTTATCTTTATCCCCGGCGCTGTAGATTTTGCCGTCCACCGTGGCAATCACAACGGCGTAATTATCGGGGCTGTATTTGGCGAGAGCCGGAATATAATCCGCCACGTCACCGGATTTTTCGCTTTTGAATTTCTGATACGCCTGCTCAGCAATCGTATCGTAGCGAACAGTATTATCGGGAATATTATTGTTCTTTGCATAGGCAGAGGTAAAACAAAACAGCGAAAAGGTTAGGGCGATAACTATTTTATTCTTCATAATCTTCTCCGGTTATTATCTCCGGATGAAGCGTATAGGCGCACTGACTTTTCTGTAAATTGATCATTGAGCAAGAGAAATTGCCGCTGACAGGCGAACTGAGCCGGTTTTTGTGAGAATGAACACAAAATGACCCGGGTTTGTGGCGGTGATCAATAAAGTCCGCTGATGAAATTCCGTTTAACCGGCGGAAAAAATATCAATAATGTGATGAAGACCGGCCCGGTGGCCGGTCAGAAGCGGGTCAGGATTTTTTCGGCAGCGGACGGCCTTTCAGCAATTTACGGACATGGAAACGGGCGGGGTGAATGGCCGCGAGTGTGTCATCATCCAGCGGAAGGGCCTCACCGAAAATCTGCGCTGCCAGCACTTCAGCCGCCAGCGGGGCGGTGCATAACCCCCGTGAGCCGAGAGCTGCCAGTAAAAACAGCTGAGGCAGATGCGGTACACTGCATACGGTTTCCGGGGACGATTTTTGTTCATCCAGATGCGCATAACACGCTGTTAATTCGGCAAAATCAGGAACATTTCCGGCCAGCGGCAGGTGATCGCGTAATGTGCAGCGGATCCCCTGACGGGACGCCCCGGCGCTGATATCCACCATCTCCGGCCAGCTGACATCGGGCAGCGAAGTGAGCAGCCGCTGTTTGTTGGCAGTTTGTTCCTCTTCGCGGTATTCCGTGCCCGAATCATTGCGCTGGTGGCTGGCACCAATACAGTGCAGACCGTCAGCCGGATTCACCGGGGTCAGATAACCTTCATAACACAGTACTTTTTTCAGCCCGGCAATCGCCGGTACCGATGGCACATGGCTGACCTGGCCGCGCACCGGCGTGACCGGCAGCGGGGCGGTCTGCGGGAACTGCGTGATACAGTGACCGTTGGCCAGCACCACCACATCCGCCTCTGCTGTGCTGTTATCTGCAAAGCGGAGCTGCCAGCCCTGTTCTGCGGGGATCAGCGCTTTCACCTCACAGTTTAAATGCAGATGAAGTCCTTCTTTTTGTGCCAGCGCTGCGGTATTGCGTACCAGTTCCTGCGGGCAGAGCCAGCCGCCCTGCGGGTAGTGCAGGCCGTCAAAATTGACATCGGTTCCGGCAAGCTCAGAAAGCTGTTTCCGCGACAGGCGCTGCACCATTTCTTCCGGCCATGGGACAGATGAAATGTTATTGATTTTTTTACTGCTTTTTTCGTGATACATCAGCTGAATAACGCCGCACCAGTCATGGTCGTATTTCACACCCTGAGCTGACAGTGCATCATATGTACGCCGGGCAAACGGAAATGCGGCGGCAAAAAAGCACTCAAGCGGGTCATCCCGTCCGGTCAGCAGCGGATAAAGCGCACCCTGGCGGTTGCCGGAAGCATTGAGTGCCAGATCTGCATCCGCGCAATATAAGGACACATCCGCACCACGGCGCAGCAGGGCGAGGGCAGAGAGAACTCCGGCTATCCCGCCGCCAATGACTGCTATCTTCTGCCGGGCGGCAGCCGGATGGCGATCAAACCACGGTGTCACGGATGGTGCCGCGTCACGGGGATTTACCCCGGCAAGGCATTCCCGCTTGTGCGCAAAGCCTTTGCGGCGCTCAACGGTAAATCCGGCCTGCTGCAAACCACGGCGGACAAAACCGGCGGCAGTAAAGGTGGCAAAGGTACCGCCCGGTTTTGAAAAACGAATCATCAAATCAAACAGCGACTGCTGCCACATATCCGGGTTTTTGGACGGCGCAAAACCGTCGAGAAACCAGGCATCGATTTTGTTGTCCAGCGCGTGAGTGAGGGAAGGGAGCAGTTCATTAACATCTCCCAGCCATAAATCGAGGGTAATTTCACCGCCGGACAGCTGAATACGGTGACAGCCGGGTAATGGTTGCGGCCACTGAGCGCACAGCTGTAAGGAGAAATCCGCGAATTCCGGCCAGTGACGGTGAGCTGCCTGTAAATCAGCCACGGTCAGCGGGAATTTTTCAAAACTGATAAAGTGCAGGCGCTTCAGCGGATGCACAGGATTGGCATTCCTGAACGCCAGGAAGCTCTGCCACAACGTGAGAAAATTCAGTCCGGTACCAAACCCGGTTTCTGCGACAGTGCAGGCCGGGGTGGTTATTTGTGCAAATCTGTCCGGAAAACCGTTTCCGTTAAGAAACACATAGCGGGTTTCTGCCAGTCCGTCATCGTTCGAAAAATAGACGTCATCAAAATGTTGCGAAACAGGTGTACCCTGTTCATTCCAGGTTAAATGTGCAGTTTCAATTGCGGTTTTTTTCACGTTACGGCCTGAGGATTCTGTTCGGTTTTCCCTGATTTTACTCTGCTTTGCGCTGTACTGCCATGCCGGATGTGACATAGCACAACATCGGTATGTAAAGATGCGAAAAAACGTCTGATCGGACTTGTTCAGCTTACAGGTGTAAGCTAAAGTAGCGCTAAAATCCCGTACTACTTAAAATGACAGAGGTATTAAATGAAGCGTGCAGTAATCACCGGTCTGGGGATTATCTCAAGTATCGGTAATAACCGGGAGGAAGTACTGGCTTCTTTGAGAGAAGGTCGTTCCGGGATCACATTCTCAGAAGAATTTAAAGAGATCGGCATGCGCAGCCAGGTTTGGGGTAACGTCAAACTGGACACTGCGGGTCTTATTGATCGTAAAACTGCCCGTTTCATGAGTGATGCTTCTATCTATGCGTATCTTTCCATGGAGCAGGCCATCGCAGACTCCGGTCTGACAGAAGAGCAGGTATCTCACTACCGTACCGGTGTGGTTGCCGGTTCAGGCGGAGGTTCCCCGCGTACTCAGGCTATCGCGGCTGACGGCATGCGTGCCAAAGGTCTGCGTGGTGTCGGTCCTTACCTGGTACCGCGTGCAATGGCATCCGGTGTGTCCGCAAACTTAGCGACACCGTTTAAAATCAAAGGCGTGAACTACTCAATCAGTTCTGCCTGCTCCACCTCTGCACACTGTATCGGCCACGCGGTGGAACTGATCCAGCTGGGCAAACAGGATGTGGTGTTTGCCGGCGGCGGTGAAGAACTGTGCTGGGAAATGAGCTGCGAATTTGACGCAATGGGCGCACTGTCCACCAAATACAACGAAACACCGGACAAAGCATCCCGTACTTATGATCAGGGCCGTGACGGCTTCGTGATCGCAGGCGGCGGCGGTATGGTCGTGGTGGAAGAGCTGGAACACGCGCTGGCGCGCGGTGCACATATCTACGGTGAAGTGGTCGGCTACGGCGCGACATCTGACGGCGCGGACATGGTTGCCCCGTCCGGTGAAGGTGCGGTCCGCTGCATGCAGATGGCGATGCACGGCCTGGATACGCCGGTTGACTACATCAACACCCACGGCACATCCACGCCGGTCGGTGATACCAAAGAGCTGGAAGCTATCCGTGAAGTCTTCGGTGACCATACTCCGGCACTGTCAGCGACCAAAGCCATGACTGGTCACTCACTGGGTGCCGCAGGTGTTCACGAGGCTATTTACAGCCTGCTGATGCTGGAGCACGGTTTTATCGCGCCGAGCATCAACGTGGAAAACCTTGATGAGAAAGCGGAAGGTATGGCGATTATCACCGAACCGACCGAACGCAAGCTGACTACTGTGATGTCCAACAGCTTCGGTTTCGGCGGCACCAACGCCACACTGGTTATGCGCAAATATCAGAACTGATTTTGCCCTGTTGATCAGATAAATGCCCCGGTTTAATCACCGGGGCATTTTCTTTTGCGGTAAACTCTGTCAGGGTATAACGGTACTGTTTATCCTTTTACTGCCACAGGGGTGATGAATGAAAAAGCTGACTATCGCAGAGATGACTGAGCCGCAGAAAATCCGTGTCCGCACCCGGCTGGCTCAGGAACAGAAAAAACTGGGGCGTCCGCTGACCAATGCGGAGCAGAATAAAGTCAAAGATCAGATTATCACCGAAATTTCCAAAGAAGTGGATGCCGCTGCCGCCAAAGTCAGAGCACAGAAAAAAAAGGATAAAATCAAACCCGGCGGCGGGGAAGAAACTTTTAACTGGTCAGCGAAAACTCATACGCGGGGATTGCGCTGAGCCTTCAGGATAATTTACTTCCGTTTTTATTACGATAACCGCCACACGGCGGTTTTTTGTACTGAGTATATTTTAATAAACAATACGACATAATAAATTTACTTATATTCCGCCTGAGCTATTTCTGTATATTTTTAGGATGACGCCGGAATAATATCAGAATTATTTTCTGTCATTATTTTTATTCCGGTGTATTTCATGGTATGTAATTAGACTACAGGTGATTATATGATATTTAAGGTGATTTTATCGAAAGCACTCATGGCTGTTATGTTCGTTTTATCTGTCAGTATAGCAGCCAACGCGGCTGAGAAATCATCATGGCTGTTTGTCGGGCCTTACTTCTCCGGTGACGGGATTATTTATTGTAAATATGTAAAAAAGGGAAATGTCATGCTTCGCAAAGGATATCCGAATTGTCCCGCTGTTATCCGGTAAATAATAGTCAGTGATTTTTTTAATTAAAAAATTGTTATTACGACAGATTTGTTATTGTGAAATACAGTTAATATAAGCAATGTAAAACGGTACATAACGACAGATTTTTATGTACCGTTTTCACCGGATTTCCGGAGCGGATTATCTATTCTCCCGCACCACACCGCTGCGGCTGTGTTTTTTTCGTTTTACGGCGGATAATCTGTGTCAGTGGTGTGCGCAGACGCTGCGCCATAATTACCCCTATCAGTACCACACCACCGCCGATAATATGATAGCTGTGCAGCTCTTCTTTCAGGAAGACAGCGGCGATAATGGCGGTCAGTACCGGTGCCAGGTTCATAAAGATAGAGGCGGCGTTTGCACCCAAACGGGTGACGCCCAGGATCCACAGCAGCGGCGCAAAAATAGAAGCCGCAATCCCTGCATACAATACCAGTCCGATATTATCGCGGTTCAGTGTCACATCGCCGGCACTGAGGAATACCGGGATCAGCAGCAGCACGCCAAAAACAATCTGCATATACAGCGAGTGAATGCTCGACAGCGGGATCGCCCAGCGTTTGGTCAGCACGCCGTAGAAGGCATAAGCGAGACCGGCGATAAACATCAGCATTTCACCCTGTCCCAGCCCCTGATGCAGTAAATCTGCCGGATGCCCCTTGCTGATAAGCCAGGTCAGGCCGCTCAGGGAGAGAATTGTGCCGAGTACAATACCGATGGTCGGTGCGATCCGCAGTACCGGGATACTTAACACCACGGTCAGCAGCGGGATCAGCGAGGTGATAATCCCCATAAAGGTGGCGCTGACGGTATAAGCGGCGTAGTACGCCAGGCTCTGATACAGCCCCATGCCGAGAAAACCGAGGATAAACAGTTTCCACGCGTGTTGTTTGATCACCGCACGTTGCTGCCAGACCGGCATAATCAGGAACGGCGTCATCACGGCGAGTGCCAGTGCCCAGCGGTAAAAGGAAATCGCGCCGGGGGCGATGGCACCGGCGGCCAGTTTATTCACCACGGCATTCACAGACCAGATTAATACAGCCCCGAGGGGTAAAAGCAGGTTTTTCATTCTTAAACTCATTTTCATTATCAGGCAGGTGGTGTAGTGTAATCTGTCTTAATTATTCTATATAACGATATCCCGCCAATTTATAGAGAGGATCTGACAAGATGGCCCGTAAGTCAGATATTTCATCACTGGGTGTGAAAGACCCGGTGACATTAATCTGCCGTCATGAACAGTTTTATTCGGAAACGGAGTTTGCCCTTCATCATCACCCCTTCGGCCAGTTGCTGTATGTCGCCAGCGGTGTGATGGAGATGACCGTTGAGGGACAGCGCTATCTGGCGCCGGCGGGGTTTTGTATCTGGATCCCGCCGGGAACGGAACATGCCAGTTATAACAAAGCCTGCGCCTCTTTCAAAATTATTGATATTTCGCCGCAGTGGGCACCGCAGTTACCGCAGATGGCCTGTGTGATAGAGCTGACGCCGGTGTTCAGTGCGGTGATGCAGGATTTGTTCGGCCGCAAAGTCCGTGAACCGGAAACTGACGCGGACAGGCGGCTGGCGCTGGTACTGACCGATCAACTGCTGCTGTCACCCTGTCAGCCGACCTATCTGCCGGTCACGGATGATAAACTGCTGGCACCGGTGCTCAGTGCGCTGGAGAATGATCCGTCCGATAATACGTCGCTGGCGGAGTGGGCGGTACGACGCTTTACCTCGGAACGGACATTATCCCGCCGCTGTCAGCAGAAGCTGGGGATGTCCTTCAGTGAATGGCGTCAGCGCCTGCGTTTTCTGCGGGCGGTGGCGTTATTACAGGAAGGCCGCAGTGTGCAGAATGTCGCGCTGGATGTGGGTTACAGCTCATCATCCGCCTTTATTGCCATGTTTTCCCAGCTGGCCGGTGTCACGCCGGAGCGCTTCCGTCATCAGCCTTAATTGCTCTCTTTAGCAACAATCGGTGTTCCGGGCGTAGGTTTTATCCCGCAGAAGTGGCAAAATAGCGGCCATCCGTTTCAATTCCGGTTGTGCCGCCGCACCGACAGGTCTCCGCCGGCCGCCGACAGTATGAAGGTGAAGCCCGTGAAAATCGTTGTAGATGAGAATATGCCTTACGCCGAAACCCTGTTTTCCCGTCTCGGGGACGTGGTGGCGGTGCCGGGACGTCCGTTACCGGACGGGGTGCTGGATGATGCTGACGCACTGATGGTGCGTTCTGTCACGAAAGTGAATGCACAGCTGCTGGAAAATACGCCGGTGAAATTCACCGGTACCGCAACCGCCGGTTTTGATCATGTGGATAAAGCCTGGCTGGCGGAGCAGGGAATTGGTTTCTCCTCCGCGCCGGGTTGTAACGCAATTGCTGTGGTGGAATATGTCTTTTCTGCCCTGATGCTGCTGGCGGAGCGCGACAGTTTTCAGCTGACGGATAAAACCGTCGGGATTATCGGGGCCGGGAATGTCGGCGGCCGTCTGGCGAAGCGTCTGGAAGCACTGGGTGTTAATATTCTCATCTGTGACCCGCCGCGTGCGGATAATGGCGATGCCGGGGAATTTTATGATATCGATACCCTGGTGGCGCAGGCCGATATCCTGACATTCCATACCCCGCTGAATAAATCCGGGCCATACACCACACTGCATCTGATGGATGAAACCCGTCTCAGTGCCATGAAAGACAACGGCATTCTGATCAACGCCAGCCGTGGTGGGGTGGTGGATAACCGGGCGCTGTTATCGGTACTGGCCGGCGGCAAACCACTGAGTGTGGTGCTGGATGTGTGGGAGCCGGAGCCGGATCTGTCAACTGAACTGCTTTCACTGGCGGATATCGGTACGCCGCATATTGCCGGTTATACCCTGGAAGGCAAGGCGCGTGGTACCACGCAGGTCTTTGAAGCCTTTGCGGAATTCACCGGACAACCACAGCAGGTTGCGCTGTCAGAATTGTTACCGGCACCGGAATTCGGCTGTATCACACTGTCAGGTAAAGTAACGCAAAGTATTCTCAAACGTTTAATGCATCTGGTTTATGATGTCCGCCGTGATGATGCGGCATTACGTGCGGTGGCTGGTGTGGCGGGTGAGTTTGACAAACTGCGTAAGTTTTATCCTGATCGCCGTGAGTGGTCATCACTGACTGTTATTTGTGATGATGCACAGAGTGCGGCGCTGTTGTCTGACCTGGGTTTCACGGCAGAATACCGCGCATAAAATCATTTTTTCATCATTCTTTTTCTGACTGTACCGCGCTGACGCGGTGCAGTCTTTGTTCCGGAGATAACTATGTCAGAAGGCTGGAATATTGCCGTATTGGGTGCGACCGGGGCTGTCGGCAGCGCCGTGGTGTCATTACTGGAAGAGCGTGAATTTCCGGTGGGAGAGTTATATTTACTGGCCGGGGAGCGCAGCGCGGGAGAATCGGTGCGCATGAACGGCAAAAGCTATCTGGTCACCGAAGCCCGTGATTTTGACTGGTCACAGGTGCAGCTGGCCTTTTTCATGGCCGGTGCGGAAGCCACCGCCGCGTATTATGAAGCGGCGACAGACAGCGGCTGTATTGTGATTGACAGCAGCGGCCTGTTTGCGCTGGAGCCTGACGTACCGCTGGTGGTACCGTCGGTGAACCCGCAGGCACTGAGCGAATACCGCAACCGTAACCTGATTGCGCTGGCAGACAGCACAGTCAGCCAGTTACTGACTGCTATCCGTCCGCTGGTGGAAAGCGCCGGGTTATCCCGCATTAATCTGACCAACCTGTTCTCTGTTTCCCGTTTCGGGAAAAGTGCGGTGGAAGAGCTGGCCGGGGAGTGTGCAAAACTCCTCAATGGCATCCCGCCGGAAGCCGGTCGTTTCAGTAAACAGCTGGCGTTTAACCTTCTGCCGCTGCTGACTGATGAGCAGGGCAGTGTGTCAGAAGAGCGCCGTATCGCGGAAGAAACCCGCAAAGTCCTGCAGGATGCCGGTCTGCCGATCAGCGTGAGCTGTGTGCAGTCCCCGGTGTTCTACGGCAACGCGCAGATAGTGCAGCTGGAAACACTGCGCCCGCTCGGCAGTGAAGAGGCCCGTGATGAACTGGAACGGGCAGAGGATATTCAGCTCTCAGAAGAGCAGGAGTTCCCGACTCAGGTGACGGATGCCTCCGGCAATCATCTGCTGAATATCGGTTGTCTGCGTAATGATTACGGTATTCCGGAAATTCTGCATTTCTGGTCAGTGGCGGATAACGTACAGTTTGGCGGCGCACTGATGGCAGTCGAAATTGCCGAGCGTCTGACGCAGGAGCAGTTTTACTGATGTCAGAGGTGATTTTACCGGCGGAAGAGGGTAAAACCACTATCGCGCTGGGTATTGAATATGACGGCAGCCGTTATTACGGCTGGCAGCGTCAGTCAGAAGTCGCGAGTGTGCAGGGCTGTCTGGAAAAAGCGCTGTCAAAAGTGGCGGCAGAGCCGGTCTCGGTTTTCTGTGCGGGCCGGACCGATGCCGGGGTGCATGCCACCGGTCAGGTGGTGCATTTTCATACGGCAGCTGTCCGGAAAGATGCGGCCTGGACGATGGGCGTAAACACCCATCTGCCGCCGGATATCGCGGTGCGCTGGGTCAAAACCGTGCCGGAAAACTTCCACGCCCGGTTCAGTGCCACAGCGCGGCGTTACCGCTATGTGATTTTCAATCACCGTTTTCGTCCGGCTATCCTCAGCAAGGGTGTGACCCACTTTCATTATCCGCTGGATGAAAAGCGGATGCATGAAGCGGCACAGAGCCTGCTGGGGGAGAATGATTTTTCCTCTTTCCGCGCGGCGCAGTGTCAGTCCAGAAGCCCGTGGCGTAATGTGATGCATGTGAACGTCACCCGTCAGGGGCAGTATGTGATTGTGGATATCAAAGCCAATGCCTTTGTGCATCATATGGTGCGTAATATCACCGGCGCTCTGCTGGAGGTCGGCTGCGGTAATTTACCGGTTAGTCGTATCGCGGAGCTGCTGGCACTGAAAGACCGGACACTGGCACCGGCGACAGCACCGGCGGAAGGTTTGTATCTGGTTTCAGTGGATTACCCGGAAGAATTTGCCCTGCCGTCACCGGCGATGGGGCCGCTTTTCCTGGCAGATTAATTTATTGGCCGGATAAGCATAAGGCTGCGTCCGGCGGGGTGAAATATGGAATATATTCAATATCTGATCGATTTTATTTTGCACATTGACTTGCATATGAAAGAGATGGTCGCGGATTACGGCATCTGGGTTTATGCGATTTTATTCCTGATCCTGTTCTGTGAGACCGGGCTTGTGGTCACGCCGTTCCTGCCGGGAGACTCGCTGCTGTTTGTGGCGGGAACACTGGCGGCACTGCCGTCTAACGACCTGAACATTCATGTGATGGTGCTGCTGATGATTACAGCGGCGATTATCGGTGACGCGGTAAACTATACTATCGGGCACTTTTTCGGGGAGCGGCTTTTCCGTAATCCGGACTCAAAAATCTTCCGTCAGAGTCACCTGCGCAAGACCCATGCGTTCTTTGAAACCCATGGCGGTAAAGCGATTATTCTGGCGCGATTTGTTCCGATTGTGCGGACATTTGCCCCGTTTGTTGCCGGTATGAGTAAAATGTCGTATCGCCACTTTGCGATGTTTAACGTTATCGGTGCAATTGTATGGGTGGTATTATTTGCCTATGCAGGGTATATCTTCGGGGAAACCAAGATTGTACAGGAAAACTTGAAATTACTTATCGTGGCGATTATTTTCATCTCCATATTGCCCGGTATTATCGAGGTATGGCGTCACCGCCGTGCGGCGAAAAAAGCACAGAAACGTGATGACGCCTGAGTGGTTTGAGCAGTTTTTTATCCACAGTGCATAAGCAATGTGGTTTAATGGCAGATAATAATTACACTGGCTGAGCCAGATTTCAGACGGAAAGGTCATTAATGAGCTGGATTGAAAAAATTCTGAATAAGACCCCAATGAACCAGACACGCAAGGCGAGCATTCCTGAAGGTGTCTGGACGAAGTGCGACAGTTGTGGTCAGGTACTGTACCGCCAGGAGGTGGAACGTAATCTTGAGGTGTGTCCGAAATGTGATCATCACATGCGGATCCCTGCACGTGCGCGCCTGCTGACGTTTCTGGATGAAGGCAGCACCACGGAACTGGGAACTGATCTGGAGCCGAAAGACGTCCTGAAATTCCGTGATTCCAAAAAATACAAAGACAGACTGGTGTCCGCCCAGAAAGCAACCGGGGAAAAAGAAGCCCTGATTGCGATGAAAGGCACCCTGAAAACCATGCCGGTTGTCGCGGCAGCGTTTGAATTTGCCTTTATCGGCGGTTCGATGTCTTCTGTGGTCGGTGCACGGTTTGTCCGCGCGGTTGAACAGGCACTGGAAGATAACTGCCCGCTGGTCTGCTTCTCCGCAAGCGGCGGCGCACGTATGCAGGAAGCGCTGATGTCGCTGATGCAGATGGCCAAAACCAGTGCGGCTCTGGCCAAAATGCAGGAGCGCGGTCTGCCGTATATCTCTGTGCTGACTGACCCGACCATGGGTGGTGTCTCCGCAAGTCTGGCTATGCTGGGTGATATCAATATCGCCGAGCCGAAAGCCCTGATCGGTTTTGCCGGTCCGCGTGTTATCGAGCAGACTGTCCGTGAGAAATTACCGCCGGGATTCCAGCGCAGTGAGTTCCTGATTGAAAAAGGGGCGATCGATATGATTGTCCGCCGCCCGGAAATGCGTGATACCGTCGCGGAAATTCTGTCAAAACTGACGAACTATCAGTTCCCGCAGGAAGGTGAAGTCATTGAAATCCTGACCGCGGATGAACCTGATTCCGACTTATCTTCTGAAACAGAGACTGATGTCAAAAAACACGATGTCTGATAAGCGAGAAAGACCGACAGCCGCGTCATCGATGATGACGTGGCTTTCTTATCTGGGTGATCTGCATACGCAGGTTATTGATATGGGACTGGAACGTGTCGGTGCGGTGGCGGATATCATGAATCTGCGCTATCCCGCCCCGAAAGTGATTACTGTTTCCGGGACCAACGGCAAAGGCACCACCTGCCATACGCTCGAATCTATCCTGCTGGCCGCAGGGTTGCGGGTCGGGGTATACAGCTCCCCGCATCTGGTGAATTACACCGAACGGGTGCGGATTCAGGGGCAAAACCCGCCGGAAGCGGATTTCTGCCGTGTTTTTGCGGATATTGACGCGCAGCGCGGCGATATCACACTGACCTATTTTGAAGCGGGCACTCTGGCAGCACTGCAGCTGTTCCGCGAAGCCAACCTTGATGTGGTGATTCTGGAAGTCGGCCTCGGCGGGCGTCTGGATGCCACCAATATCGTCGATTCTCATATCACGGCTATTACCAGTATCGCGCTGGATCACACCGACTGGCTCGGCGCTGACCGCGAGCATATCGCCCGTGAGAAAGCCGGAATTTTCCGCCCGCACTGTGTGGCGGTGATCGGTGAGCCGGATGCGCCTTATACCATCGCTGACGTGGCAAACAAGCTGGAAACCTCGCTGTTCTGCCGTGCCGATGACTGGTCTTACAAAGAGCAGGGCGACCACTGGACGTGGCAGTGTGAGGATGAAACCCTCGACAATCTGCCGCTGCCGAATGTGCCGCTGGCAAATGCCGCGACTGCCCTTGCGGTGATCCACAACCTGCGTCAGGTGAAAGACAAAACCGGCCGTGCCATCACCCGTGAGGCGATTGATACCGGGCTGCGTCAGGCACAACTGCCGGGCCGTTTTCAGATTGTCTCACAACAACCGCTGACCGTGCTGGATGTGGCGCATAACCCGCATGCCGCCGGTTATCTGGTCTCAAAACTGGCACAGTTACCGCGTACTGCGCAGAGCCGTGTCCGTGCTGTGATCGGTATGCTGGGCGACAAAGATATCAAAGGTACCCTGGCTGTGCTGGGTGAGCAGGTGACAGACTGGTATGTCGCGCCGCTGACCGAACTGCGCGGAGCCCCGGCCGAACAGCTGGCGGAGCATCTGACCAACCCGCAGCAGTTTGCCGATGTGGAAAGTGCCTGGGAACAGGCGCGCCGTGATGCCTCACCGGAGGATATCGTGGTGGTGTGCGGGTCATTCCACACAGTGGCTCATGTTATGGATGTTTTAGCGAAGGAAGGTGCGGGTGGCCAGTAAATTTCAGAATCGCTTAGTCGGAACCATTATCCTGGTGGCGGTAGGTGTGATTGTCCTGCCGGTGCTGCTGGACGGCGATAAGAAATATAACGAAGACCAGTTCGCAGCCATCCCGCTTATCCCGAAAGAAGGGGAGCAGGATGAGATTGATGCGGTGAATCCGATCAATCAGACTATGCCGACGATGCCGTCAGAAGGGGCATCCAGCGCCATGATTACCGAAGCGGCACAAACCGGGACGGAAGAAGCCCCTGCGGAAGCGTCTGCGGGCGGCAGTACCACCTCCAATGTGCCGCCGGGGGCGGATCCGCTGCCGCCGGTGGTGATTCCGGATAAACAACCGCAGCCGAAACCGGAACCTAAGCCGGAACCGAAGCCTGAACCAAAACCGGTGCCTGAGCGGGAACCAAAACCTGAGCCGAAACCGGAACCTAAGCCGGAAAAAGCGCCGCAGGGACAAGCTTATGTTGTGCAGCTGGGTGCATTATCTAATGCCCGTAAGGTGGAGGAGATTGTCGCCACACTGCGGTTATCCGGTTATCAGGTGTATACCGTGCCGCGCGGCAAGCTGACGCTGATTATGGTCGGGCCGTCAGCCTCGCAGGCCGAGCTGAAGTCCTCGCTGGGGGAACTGAGACAGCTTACCGGGCTGGATGGCCGGGTGCAGTCTTATAAACCGTAGCGAATTTAAGGAATTAGCAATATCCGTTAATAAAATCAGTTAACTCTTTGCGGCGATTATAATTTTTTATTTCGCCGCAATTTATTTTCGGACAGAGCAAAAATCCGTTACGCAAACGTTTTCGTTTTCTGTTAGAATGCGCCCGTCACTGATGCCGGGGCATCAATTTGGATAGTGATATGGTTTGGATTGATTACGCAATTATTGCAATTATTGCTTTCTCGGCATTAGTCAGCCTGGTTCGTGGTTTCGTTCGCGAAGCCTTATCGTTAGTGACCTGGGTCTGTGCGTTTTATGTGGCCAGCGAGTTTTTCCCGCTGCTGGCGGACTATTTTACGCGCTTTGATGACCCGCTGGTCCGCAACGGAATCGCCATTGCGATTTTATTTGTTGCGACACTGATTGTCGGCTCGGTGATTAACCATGTTATCGGTTCACTGGTTCAGCGGACAGGCTTATCAGGCACAGATCGTGTTCTCGGGGTTTGTTTTGGTGCTCTGCGCGGGGTGCTGATCGTGGCGGCAATTTTGTTCTTCCTCGACAGCTTCACGCAGATGAGTCAGAGCAGCGACTGGCAGCAGTCACAACTCATCCCCCAATTCAGTCATGTTATCAGGTGGTTCTTTGACTACCTCCAGAATGCGTCAAGTTTCCTGCCGGAGAATTTTCCTTCTCCGCCCGGCTGATGAGGAAAAAACTACATGTGTGGTATTGTTGGTATCGTTGGTTTTACGCAAGTCAATCAATCAATTTATGACGCGCTCACGGTGTTACAGCACCGGGGCCAGGATGCAGCCGGTATCGCAACCATTGACAGTAACAATGGTTTCCGGCTCCGTAAAGCCAACGGACTGGTGAAAGATGTTTTCGAAACCCGCCATATGCTGCGTTTGCAGGGCACACTCGGGATTGGCCATGTCCGCTACCCGACCGCAGGCAGCTCCAGTGCATCGGAAGCACAGCCGTTTTATGTCAATTCACCGTTCGGTATCACTCTGGCGCATAACGGCAATCTGACCAATGCGCACACGCTGAAACATCAGCTGTTTGAAACAGCCCGCCGTCATGTCAATACCACCTCCGATTCTGAAATTCTGCTCAACGTGCTGGCGTATGAGCTGGATCGCTTTGATGCTCACCCGCTGGAGCCGGATAATATTTTTGCCGCTGTCAGCGCGATGCACACCAAAATCCGCGGCGCGTATGCCTGTGTGGCACTGATTATCGGCCACGGTCTGCTGGCGTTCCGTGACCCGAACGGTATCCGTCCGCTGGTACTCGGCAAGCGTACTCTGGTTGATGGCCGTGAAGAGTACATGGTCGCGTCTGAAAGTGTCGCACTGGATACCCTCGGTTTTGAATATCTGCGGGATGTGGCACCTGGTGAAGCGGTGTATATCACGGAAACCGGACAGCTCTACACCCGCCAGTGTGCGGCAAATCCGTCACTGACACCGTGCCTGTTCGAGTTTGTTTATTTCGCCCGTCCGGATTCCGTTATCGATAAAGTCTCTGTCTATAACGCCCGTCTGCGCATGGGTCAGAAACTCGGTGCGAAAATTGCCCGCGAGTGGGAAGACCTGGATATCGATGTGGTGATCCCGATTCCGGAAACCTCAATGGACAGTGCGCTGGAAATCGCTCATATGCTGAACAAACCATACCGCCAGGGGTTTGTGAAAAACCGCTATGTGGGACGCACCTTTATCATGCCGGGGCAGCAGGAGCGGAAAAAATCTGTCCGCCGCAAACTCAATGCCAACCGCACCGAATTCAAAGGGAAAAATGTGCTGCTGGTGGATGATTCCATTGTGCGCGGCACCACGTCAGAGCAGATTGTGGAACTTGCACGGGAAGCCGGGGCGAAGAAAGTCTATTTTGCTTCTGCGGCACCGGAAGTGCGTTTCCCTAATGTCTACGGCATCGATATGCCTAATGCCAACGAGTTAATCGCTCATGGCCGTGAAGCGGATGAAATCTGCCGCCTGATTGGGGCGGATGCCCTGATTTTCCAGGATCTGAGTGACCTTATCGATGCGGTGCGTGAAGAGAATCCGGATATCCGGGGTCTTGAGGCATCGGTGTTTGATGGTATCTATGTCACCAAAGATATCGACCAGGATTATCTCGACTATGTGGAAAACTTACGTAAGGATGATGAATTAAAGTTGCGGGATCATAACGAAATTGAGAACCTTGAGATATATAATGAGGGTTAATCTCTTTTTTGTCAGGTGATGTTATGAAAAAACTGATTGTGGGGCTGACCGGCGCAAGTGGTGCTGTCTATGGTGTGCGGCTGCTGGAGGTCCTGCAAACGGTGCCGGAAGTGGAAACCCATCTGATTGTCAGTCAGGCGGCCCGTCAGACACTGGCGCTGGAAACGGCGTACAGTCTGCGGGATGTGCAGGCACTGGCGGATGTGGTACATGATGAGCGTGATATCGCCGCCTGTATATCTTCCGGCTCTGTCAGAACACTGGGGATGGTTATCCTGCCCTGTTCGGTGAAAACCCTGTCAGGGATTGTTCACAGTTACACGGACACCCTGGTGACCCGTGCGGCGGATGTGGTGCTCAAGGAAGGGCGCAAACTGGTGCTGGGCGTTCGTGAAACGCCGCTGCATCTGGGACATCTGCGGCTGATGACACAGGCGGCAGAAATCGGTGCGGTGATTATGCCACCGATGCCTGCGTTTTATCATCAGCCGGAAACGGTGCAGGATATTATTGACCAGACGGTCAACCGTGTACTTGATCAGTTTGATATTGAATTACCGGAAGATTTATTTACCCGCTGGAGCGGGGCAAAAAATCCCCGTACCGTACAGCAGTAATCTGAATCACCCGGCCGTTTGTTTCCGGCCGGGCTCTGCATTAATAGTCCGCCGGACTGTCCAGTAAATCCCGCAGTGCTTCTTCCAGATTAATAAACTGACAGCCGAACCCGGCTTCTTCCAGCCGTTTCGGCAGGGCATTCTGACCGCCGAGTACCAGTACCGCCGCTTCTCCCATCAGCGCCTTCACCACAAATGCCGGAACACGCAGCAGATGCGGGCGGTGCAGGATCTGCGCCAGTACCGCTGCAAACTGCTCATTATGGGACGGATAAGGCGCGGTCATATTGAACGGGCCGTTCTGTGCGGGATCGTCGAGCAGAAACAGAATGGCGCTGACCATGTCACTGATATGGATCCACGGCATATACTGACGGCCATTACCAATAGGGCCGCCAAGACCGGCGCGGTAGACCGGCAGCAGTTTCGCCAGCGCGCCGCCTTCCGGGGAGAGTACAATCCCGGTGCGCAGCAGACAGACCCGGGTTTTCTCACTCTGTGCTTTCATCGCCAGGGATTCCCAGCGGTCACACAGAGTGTGGGTGAATTCCTGATTCGGTTCGTCATCCTCCGTCACGACGGATTGTCCCTGATCACCGTACCAGCCCACGGCAGAGCCGGAGAGAAACACCGCCGGCGGCGTTTCACTGGCATTAATAAGCTCACTGAGCCGCTCGGTTATCTGCCAGCGGCTCTCACACAGCAGCTTTTTCTGCTCTTCACTCCAGCGTTTATCCGCGATAGGCTCGCCGGCGAGGTTAATCACCGCATCGATATCATTCAGATGTGTTATATCATTGAGTGAGTTAAGGTTTTCTGCGGCCGAGCAAAAACGGGAATAGACTTTCTGCGGTGAGCGGCTCAGAACCACCACCTGATATTTCCGGGCAATCAGTGCCTGCACCAGCGGGGTTCCGACGAGCCCGGTGCCGCCTGTGATCAGAATACGCATAGATGCTCCTTCTGCCGGTAGGTTTCTCTGACTATAGCATTTTTTGCCGCCGGAGGATGTGATCGGCAAGAAAGAAAAACAATCATAGAACCGCTATCAATTCTTGATATACTGATTCAATGACCATAATGGCACACTATCATTATTAGTTTGGTATATAAAAGCGGTATAAAGCAGCGGCCCGCGGATTAACTGCGTGTGTCACTGAAAAAACAGAAACAGCATCCGTAATGCTGATAAAAAAGAAAAGGTTAGAGGATGGAACAAGATAGCGCTATCGAGTGGGTGGACGTGGTCGATGAGAATAATGATGTCATCGGCCAGGCGACCCGCGAGCAGATGCGGGCGGAAAACCTGCGTCACCGGGCAACCTACATCGTTGTGCATGACGGCATGGGAAAAATTCTTGTCCAGCGCCGGACTGAGCACAAAGACTACTGCCCGGGTCTGCTGGATGCCACTGCCGGCGGCGTGGTGCAGCAGGGCGAGCTGATGCTCGATTCTGCCCGGCGCGAAGCAGAGGAAGAACTCGGGATCGCCGGTGTGCCGTTTGCCGAGCACGGCCTGTTTTATTATGAAGAGCCGGTCTGCCGTGTCTGGGGCGGGTTATTCAGCTGTGTGACTCACGGGCCGTTCGCGCTTCAGGAAAGTGAAGTATCTGAAGTCACCTGGCTGACCCCGGCAGAAATCACTGCCCGCTGTGACGAATTTACGGCCGATTCACTGAAAGCACTCTCACTCTGGCTGACCCGGAATAATCAGAATTATACCACGGCAGAGCGGCAGAAGCCGGTTGCAACGCCTGAAGCTGAAATGAGCAGCGACGGCGAATAAAAAAGAATAAAAACCGGAGAAGCCTGCAATATGCAGGCTTTTTTATATTTAAAATAGGGTGAAATAAAACGCAGGCAGTAAATATATCGGCAAAATAGAATATTATCAGAGACAGTTCAGTATAATTTGTATTATTCCGGTTTCTGGCTTTAATCATTTTCCTGTAGAATGCCGTTCTGAATACAGATAATAATATCAAACCATAAAAACTTCCGTTAATACCATGAATTACAATGATTTTATGTAATAAACCTTATGCTTTATTAAAGAAATATTAAATAACAAAGCCCGGTTAATAAGAATTATCCGGAAATAAACGGAAGATAATAAAATACAACCTGAACGAGAATAATGATGAGAAATAAATTAGCAGGATGGCTGTTGTTATTACCACTGCTGCTCACCGCATGGGGTGCATTTCAGTATTGGCGCATCAGTGATGAATATCAGGCTTACCAGTATATTATGTCAGAAAAAACGGAGCTTCAGCGTCTGATTGCGGAAGATCCGAATACACAGATTACCTACGATGACGGGGAAACTGTGTCTGCCGGTCAGCAACTGGGCATGATTAACCGTGATCTGAATAAATACAGCAGCGAAATTGCCATGATTCTGGCCAGGGCGGGTGTCAGTCTGGGAACTGTCGCCACCGGGATTTTATCACTGCTGTTTGGTGCAGGGGCGATTTATCTCTGCATCAGCAGCGGCCGGGCGGCCCGGCGTTCACGCGATACGCTGCTGAATGTCTTTGCCCGCTGCCGCAAAATGCTGCCGTTTATCCTGACCGGGCAGATGACGCTGGTCGGCCTGAGCATCATTTGTGTGATGGCGTATGAAGCGCTGTGGTTCGCCGGTAATTTCGTGCTGAGCGGCGGCGGTGCGAAAATCATGATCTTTATTCTGATCAGTATCCTGCTGATTATCTGGTACATCATCAAAGGGCTGTTTAAGCTGCGCAAGAGTTTTGCCATGTTCCGCAGCGAACCGTCGGATGTGACAGGGCATGCCGTCAGCCGGGAGGAAGCCCCGGGACTGTGGCAGTGGGTGGATGAGATTGCCGCGAAAGTCGGCACGCCGTCGCCGGATCATATTGTTGTTGGTATGACAGAGTGTTTTTATGTGACATCCCACAGTATCAGCCTGAATGAAAATCAGCTGATTGAAGGGAAAACGCTGTACTTTCCGCTGCTCTATTCCGCACTGCTCAACCGTGAGGAAGCCAGTGCGGTTATCGGGCACGAACTGGGGCACTTCACCGGCGAAGATACCACCTACAGTCTGAACTTTGCGCCAATCTATGCCGGAATGAGCCACAGTATTTCGCTGGTGGCCAACGAGGTGCAGGATTACTACAGCAAAGTGATTATGAGCCCGTCAGTGTATCTCGGGATCTTCTTCCTTGAGCAGTTTGATTTTGCCGTCAGTCACTGGAGCCGTATCCGTGAGCTGGAAGCGGATAAAGCGGGGGCATCGGTCAGCTCACCGGCGGCGGTGGCGTCATCACTGCTGCGTATCTCTGCGGTCAGTGAGGTGATTTCGGAAACCCTGGGTGAGTTATATGAAGGTACCCTGAAAACAGATGATTTACTGCCTGTGGTGATGGCGCGTCTGCGTGAGCGTGGTGTACCGGAAGCCGGACAGTTCCTGAATGAGGCAACCAGTCACCCGAGCGATACGCATCCGCAGACCCGTACCCGTATCGAAGCACTGTCTCAGGATCTCAGTGATGAGCTGCTGGCCGACGCTTCCCGTGAAGTGCAGTCGGATGATTACGGCAATATCGCGGATCTGTTTACGGATGCCAAAGCGATTTCCATGATGCTGACGGCGTCACTCTCCGGCATGGTCGCGGAGTACACCACACAGCGGACAGAAGCACTGGAAACGATGCTGCATGAATCTGACGCGGCAGATGAGGTGATCATCACCGAGCGGCGAAAAATGTTCCGGATGATGTTTATCTTTGGTCTGGTGGTTGCGGCCGGGATGGGTATTGCCACGGTGAAACTAGGCGCGGAAGATCTGGTAGCTTCCGGTGCGGTTCACGGCTTCTGGCTGTTACTGCTGTTCTGGGGTGTGGCCTTTATGTACCGCGACAGAGGCAAAGCGCCGCTGTTTGCGTTCCGTCACGGGCAACTGGTCAGTGAAAAGCTGACACAGCCGTATCCGCTGCACTATATCGTTGATTATGACATCGCGGAAACCTCCGGTGTGGCGACACTTACACTGCATGTGGCTGAGGGTGCACCGGCACCGGGTATGGCAGCAAAAAGCCGTTTCTTTAAATACGATGCCAAAAAGCAGAAGCTGATGATTATGATGGCCGGTGTCCGGATCTGGCAGGGAAAATCATTATCTCTGCAGGATTTATCAGAACTGGTACATGGTCAGTTGCAGATGGCACATGTGAAGCATGAATTGCGGCAGTAATTTTTCTGCTGAAATACAGGGAACCGCCGCAAGGCGGTTTTTTTGACAGGATGCATAAAAAATCCCGGCGGGGAAACCCGGCCGGGATTATGGTCTGTAACTTTTCAGTCAGCAGAACTTATTTTTTCTTCGCTTCGTCCTGCGCTGCCTGAATAGCAGTCAGTGCGATGGTGTACGCGATATCGTCAACTAACGCACCACGGGACAGGTCGTTAACAGGCTTGCGCATACCCTGCAGCATTGGTCCGATAGAGACCAGGTCTGCTGAACGCTGAACAGCTTTGTAAGTGGTGTTACCGGTGTTCAGGTCAGGGAAGATGAAGACGTTTGCTTTACCTGCAACCGGAGAGTCCGGTGCTTTGGTTTTCGCAACGTCAGCCATCACAGCGGCGTCGTATTGTAACGGACCGTCGATGCACAGGTCAGGACGTTTTTCCTGAGCAATGCGGGTCGCTTCGCGGACTTTCTCAACATCGTCACCCTGGCCGGAGGTCCCGGTAGAGTAAGAGATCATCGCAACGCGCGGGTCGATACCGAATGCTTTCACAGAGTCAGCAGACTGAATTGCGATTTCTGCCAGCTGTTCAGGGTTCGGATCCGGGTTGATTGCGCAGTCACCGTAGACCAGCACTTCTTCAGGCATCAGCATGAAGAACACGGAAGATACCAGTGAGCTGCCCGGTGCAGTTTTGATTAACTGTAACGGCGGACGAATGGTGTTCGCAGTGGTGTGAACCGCACCGGAAACCAGACCGTCAACTTTATCCTGCTCCAGCATCATTGTACCCAGTACAACGTTGTCCTGTAACTGCTCGCGGGCAACGACTTCGGTCATGCCTTTGTTTTTACGCAGTTCAACCAGACGCGGAACATACAGCTCGCGGATGTCAGCCGGGTTAACCAGCTCGATACCGGTGCCCAGAGTCACGCCCTGTGCAGCTGCCACGCGGCGGATTTCTTCCGGATCGCCTAACAGTACGCAGGTCGCCAGACCACGTTCAGCACAGATAGCGGCGGCTTTGATAGTACGCGGCTCATCACCTTCAGGCAGGACAACGCGTTTTTTCGCTTTGCGTGCCAGTTCGGTTAACAGGTAACGGAATGCCGGTGGTGACAGACGGTTCGGACGCTCTGAATCCGCAACCAGGGAATCGATCCATTTGGTATCGATGTGGCTTGCCACGTAGTTCTGAACCAGTTCAATGCGCTCACGGTCATCAGCAGGGACTTCCAGGCTGAAGCTTTGCAGGTTCAGCGAGGTCTGCCAGGTGTTGGTGTTCACAGTGAAGATTGGCAGGCCGGTTTCGAACGCACGTTCGCACAGTTTGGCAATGCTGTCGTCGATTTCATAACCGCCGGTCAGCAGGATCGCACCGATTTCCACGCCGTTCATCGCTGCCAGGCAGGCAGAAACCAGCACGTCAGGACGATCAGCAGAGGTCACCAGCAGAGAACCGGGACGGAAGTGCTCCAGCATATGAGGAATGCTGCGTGCACAGAAAGTCACAGATTTCACACGGCGGGTTTTGATGTCGCCTTCGTTGATGATTTTCGCGCCCAGGTGGTTCGCCATGTCGATTGCACGGGTGGCAATCAGTTCGAAGTTCCACGGTACACTGCCGACAACCGGCAGAGGCAGGGATTTCAGATCATCCGCGCTCAGGTGAGCGATAGTGGCTTTGGATGAATCATCAAAAATTTCAGACAGATCAGGACGGGTACGGCCCTGCTCATCAACCGGAGCGTTAACTTTGTTAACGATCACACCGGCGATGTTGGTATTCTTGTGACCACCGAATTCATTGCGGATCAGTTCCAGACGCTCTTTGATTTCCGCTGCGGTGTCATTGCCCGGTGCTGTCACAAACACGATTTCCGCACCCAGAGTCTGGGCGATATCGTAGTTCAGGGATTGAGCATGCGGGTAGTTGCGGGTCGGTACCAGGCCTTCGATCAGGATCACTTCCGCACCCTGAGTATGCTCGTGGTAACGGGCAACGATTTCTTCCATCAGAATATCTTTCTGATTGGTGGTCAGCATGGTTTCGACATAATCCATATCCAGCGGCTCTGCCATCTTCAGGGAAGAGTGAGCGCGTAAGATCTGGGTGGTCTGATCTTCAATACCTGCACGGCGCGGCTGTGCAACCGGTTTGAAGAAACTAAGGCTGACGCCTTTTTGTTCCATTGAGCGGACAACCCCGAGGCTGACGCTGCTTAAGCCGACACTGGTGCCGGTAGGAATGAGGATAATAGTACGGGACACATGAACCTCTTATTTTTTCACAATTCGGTGTTCAAAATAAATCCGCCGGCGGGGGCCGGCGGAGAGCAAAGATTATGCAGTCAGACGGGCTGCATCCTGTGCGATGACTAATTCTTCGTTAGTCGGGATCACCAGGGCAATGCTGCTGTCGTCAGTGGTGATTTTGCCTGCGTTACCGAAGCGGGCAGCCAGGTTGCGTTCGTGATCCAGTTTGAAGCCCAGCAGAGCCAGTTTCTCCAGAGTGTGTTCACGAACCATCGCTGCGTTTTCACCGATACCGCCGGTGAAGATGATCGCATCCAGACGGCCTTCCATCAGGGTTGCATAACCACCGACGTATTTCGCCAGACGGTGGCAGAATACGTTCATTGCACGGGTCGCGTCAGCTTGTTTACCGTAGTTTTCTTCAACATAACGGCAGTCGCTGGTGACTTCAGTCAGACCCTGCAGGCCGGATTCTTTGGTCAGCATTTTGTTGATTTCTTCAACGCTCATGCCCATTGAATCATGCAGGTGGAAAATGATAGCCGGGTCGATATCACCGGAACGGGTACCCATGACCAGACCTTCCAGCGGAGTCAGACCCATAGAGGTGTCCACGCACTCGCCGTTAACGATAGCTGCAACAGAACCACCGTTGCCTAAGTGGCAGGTGATTACGTTCAGTTCTTCAACCGGTTTGTTCAGCATTTTAGCGGCTTCACGGCTGACGAAGTAGTGGCTTGTACCGTGGAAACCATAGCGGCGGATACCGTGGTCTTTGTACAGGCTGTACGGCAGGGCATACAGGTAAGCTTCTTCAGGCATGGTCTGATGGAAAGCGGTATCGAAAACACCAACGTTTTTATCAGCCAGGTGAGGGAAGGCTTTCAGTGCTTCTTCCACGCCTAACAGGTTAGCCGGGTTGTGCAGAGGAGCAAAGGCAGAGCACTCTTCCATTGCTTTGATAACTTCGTCAGTGACGATAACAGAGTGAGCAAATTTCTCACCGCCGTGAACCAGACGGTGGCCGATGCAGCCGATCTGTGCGGACAGCTCAGGTTTGTCGCCCATGATATCTTTCACGATGAAACGCAGTGCTTCACTGTGAGCAGCGCCCGCGCCTAATTGTGCTTCGTGTTTAGCACCATCCATTTTCCACTTGATACGTGCTTCCGGCAGGTTAAAGCATTCTGCCAGACCCGTCAGATATTCATCACCAGTTGTAGGGTCAATGATCGCAAATTTCAGTGAAGAACTACCGCAGTTAAGTACCAGTACCAGCTTACTTGACATGGAATTACCTATAATCTTGTTGTGGATAAGTCTTATGTATTAAGACAGTGGTTAAAACGTAATCTAACTAAGCGTAGCGCAATATTTCAGCGCCGTTCATGATTAACATCATGCAATTTTTATATTGAACGATAAATCATCGCTGCAATCTGTTGTCTGAGGCCTGATAGCGTAAAAACACACATTTTGCCCTTGAAAAAGGCGGCATCAGACAAAATAATTAACTCAGGATTATTTCACCGTGATTAAACGGGCGTAGCATACCCGCAGATGACAGCAATTTCAAAATATACTTAATCCTACAAAAATATTTTGACTGAATGTAGCCATATTTTAATTATTATGTTTTTTATTGATTGAGGTCATAATGCCTGATAACACACCGGCAAAACCGGGTCTGTTCCGCGCACTGCGTCTCGGCAAACGTTACGCCGCCACCTGGCCGGCCGTGAAACAGCTCGCCCCGGTTTTCCCGGAGAATCGTGTCATAAAATCTACACAGTTCGGTATCCGTTTTATGCCGCCGCTGTCGGTGTTTACCCTGACATGGCAGATAGCCCTCGGCGGGGCATTAGGTCCCGCAGTCGCCACCGCACTGTTTGCCTGCTCGCTGCCGCTGCAGGGGTTATGGTGGCTGGGACGGCGTGCCGCCACGCCTTTACCGGCCGGGCTGCTCAGCTGGTTTTACGAAATCCGCGCAAAGTTTGCCGAAGCCGGGATTGCGATTGCGCCGGTTGAGGGTACACCGGATTATATGGCACTGGCCGAGTTACTGAAACGCGCTTTTAAGCAGCTGGATAACTCTTTTCTGGATGACCTGTAAGTTGCGCTGTTTTCCGCCCGGTTATGCGGGCGGAAGAATCCCCTCCTTTATTAATCGATTCAGCTTTTGTAAACCTCTGTTTTTCCTCTCCGTATAATTACCCGGGCGAAATTCCCCGCTGAGATCAAAAAAGGTGTGTATTTCACTATCTTATAGATTTGAGTAATGCGATGATTCTGACCATACCCCGGATTACTTTTTCAGGAGATACACCATGGAAATGACCAACGCACAACGCCTTATCCTCTCTAACCAGTATAAAATGATGGCTATGCTGGATCCGGATAATGCCGAGCGCTACCGCCGCCAGCAGACTATTATTGAGCGCGGCTTCGGGCTGCAGATGCGCGAGCTGGATCGCGATTTCGGCGAGCTGCCGGAAGAAATCTGCCGCCGTGTGATTGATATGATGGAAATGTACCACGCACTGCGTATCTCCTTCGATAACCTGAAAGAAGCAAAAGATATCGACCCGCGCCGTATCCACTTCTTAGGTTTTGATGCGGCGACTGAAGCACGTTATTTAAGTTATGTGCGTTTTCTGGTAAATACGGAGGGGCGTTATACCCACTTTGACAGCGGCAGCCACGGCTTTAACTCCCAGACGCCGATGTGGGATAAATATGTCCGTATGCTGGGTGCATGGCATAACTGCCCGCGCCAGTATCACCTGAGTGAAGTAGAAATTAATCAGATCCTTAACGCATAATATTCCGGTATCCGTAACGGCGAGGCACGCATGGCACTGACTGCAAAAGGTTTTTTGTTTGATCTGGACGGCACACTGGCCGATTCCCTGCATGTGGTGGAGCGTGCCTGGCTGGCGTTTGCCCGCCGTATCGGTGCGGATGAGGACGAAGTAAAACATTTTATTCACGGCAAACCGGCGGTTGAGTCCATCCGCCATTTTCTGCCGGATGCGGATGAGAACGAAATCGCCGCACAGCTGGCATGGGTGACAGAGCAGGAGATCAGGGAGAGTGATCAGGTCACGGATCTGCCCGGAGCGCAGGCACTGCTGGCGCGTCTGACCTCCCTTGATATTCCGTGGGCGATAGTCACCTCCGGTTCTGTGGCGATAGCCCGTCCGCGTCACAGTGCGGCAAATCTGCCGGAGCCGGATGCCTGGGTGACGGCGGATAATATCACCCGCGGCAAGCCGGATCCGCAGCCCTATCTGCTGGGCGCGGAAAAGCTGGGGCTGGCGCCGCGCGACTGTTTTGTGTTTGAGGATGCCACCGCCGGCCTGCTTTCCGGGCTGGATGCCGGTTGTCAGGTGATTGCCGTGCATGTTCCGGCCGGAACACCGCGCACGGATGAACTGGCCATGCGGGTGGATTCACTGACAGAACTTGAGGTTGAGAAAGCGGCGGACGGTACGGTAACACTGACCCGCCGTCCCGGCTGACAGCCGGAACACCGCTGCACAGCACTGATCAGACGATGAGGGAAAACGGGCTGTGCGTTAATAAAAACGATGAGACAGGATGTTCGCTGTCCGGGCATTGACGAAAGAGGACGTTGGTGAATACGGAACTCGTGTGGGTGCTGACCCTGCTGTTTATCGCCATTGTTTTATTTACCACCAACAAAGTCCGGATGGATGTTGTGGCGTTGCTGGTGATCACCGCCTTTGTACTGAGCGGCACGCTGACGGTTAATGAGGCCGTCGCCGGTTTCAGTGATCCCAATATTCTGCTGATTGCCGCCCTGTTTGTGATCGGGGAAGGGCTGGTGCGTACCGGGGTTGCCTATCAGATGGGGGACTGGCTGGTGCGGGTGGCCGGTTCCGGTGAAACCCGCCTGCTGGTATTCCTTATGGTCAGTGTTGCCGGGCTCGGCGCGTTTATGAGTTCGACCGGTGTGGTGGCCATTTTTATCCCTGTCGTGCTCAGTGTCTCCGCACGTATGAAAATCTCCCCTTCGCGGCTGATGATGCCGCTCGGCTTCGCCGGGCTTATCAGCGGCATGATGACTCTGGTGGCAACACCGCCGAACATGGTGGTGAATAGTGTCCTGGAAATGGAAGGCATCAAAGGCTTTAACTTCTTCTCGATTACCCCTGTCGGATTACTGATCCTGCTGGCCGGTGTCGGCTATATGCTGATTGCCCGTCACTGGCTGGGCAGCAAACAGCCGGAAAAAGCAGGGGACAATGTGCGGCGTACCTTTCGTGATCTGATCCGCGACTACAAACTGAGCGGCCGTGCGCGGCGTCTTGCTGTCCGTAACGGTTCGCCGCTGATCGGCAAAACGCTGGATGAACTGCATCTGCGCACCCGCTATGGCGCGAATGTGGTGGGGATTGAGCGCTGGCGGCGTTTCCGGCGGGTGATGGTCGGTGCGACCGGCGGTATGGAGCTGCGTGACCGTGATGTGCTGCTGATAGATATGTCTGCCAGTGATATGGATTTGCGCGAATTTTGTGCCGAGCAGATGCTGGAGCCGATGATCCTGCGCGGTGAATATTTTTCCGAACACTCCCGCAACGTGGGCATGGCGGAAGTCTCCCTGAACCCGGAAAGTGAGCTTATCGGCAAAAGTCTGCGGGATATCGGTTTCCGTACCCGTTACGGGCTGAATGTGCTGGGTCTGCGCCGGGGCGGGGCCGCCCTTGACGGCAACATTGTGGATGAGCCGCTGCAGCTCGGGGATATCCTGCTGGTGGTCGGGGACTGGAAAATCATCCGCGTGCTGGCGACCAAACGGCGTCACTTTATAGTGCTCAACCTGGCGGCGGAAGCGGAGGCGGTGGTACCTGCTGCATCCCAGGCACCGCATGCGTTGTTTTGTCTGGCACTGATGGTGGCTATGATGGTCACCAATGAAATCCCGAATTTTATCGCGGCACTGATTGCCTGTCTGCTGATGGGAAAATTCCGCTGTATCGATATGGAAAGTGCTTACCGGTCAATCCACTGGCCGAGCATCATTCTGATTGTCGGGATGATGCCGTTTGCGCTGGCATTACAGAAAACCGGCGGTATCACGCTGATTGTCAGCGGGCTGATGGACGTGGCCGGTGATCTGGGCCCGCATGTTATGCTGACAGCCCTGTTTGTGCTGTGTGCGACTATCGGGCTGTTTATCTCGAATACCGCGACAGCGGTTCTGATGGCACCGATTGCTATCCAGGCAGCGCATGAAATGCAGGTGTCGCCGCTGCCGTTTGCGATGGTGGTGGGCGTGGCGGCATCTGCTGCCTTTATGACACCGGTTTCCTCCCCTGTAAACACGCTGGTGCTCGGGCCGGGGAATTACACCTTCGGGGATTTCGTCAAAATCGGCGTGCCGTTTACGCTGGTGGTCATGGCAATCAGTATCGCGGTGATCCCGCTACTTTTTCCGTTCTGACGGCGTGCCCTGATGAAAACGCAGTTGCCTCGGTTACTGGCTGATTTCATCCAGTGACAGACTGAATCCCGGAATAAACACATCGCGGAAATAGTCCATTTCCGGGCTGCGGCGTTCTTCCAGCGTTTTCTCCAGCCTCGCTTTCGCCAGATGAAACTCGGTATTACCCGCACCAATCTCTTCCAGACACTTAAGATAGGCACACAGGGCATCGGCCTGTTTGACGATTGCCGCATCTTCCGGTGAATGGGTATCTTCATCAATCAGGGGTGCAAAATCCGCCTGTAACTCTTCAGGGATCATGGCAATCAGTTTCTTTTGCGCCATGCGCTCAATTTTTTTGTACTCATGAGCTATCTGCGGATTGTAATACTTGATGGGTGTCGGCAGGTCGCCGGTGATCACTTCACTTGCATCATGGTACATCGCCAGCAGGGCAATTTTTTCCGGATTGAGTGTGCCGCCGAATTTGCGGTTTTTAATCACGGCCAGTGCATGTGCCACAAACGCCACCTGGAGGCTGTGTTCAGAGACGTTTTCCTGAATCACATTGCGCATCAGCGGCCAGCGGGTGATCAGTTTCAGACGGGAAAGGTGGGCAAAAAAGTAACTCATAGACAACATTCCTGGCAGCAATCTGTTGATAACAAGAGCGGATATTCTGCGGTGTTCCGGGCGGGATGTAAATAAAAACGGCTTCCCGGGGGAAGCCGCTGACAGCAGAAACGATTACTGACGGTAGTGGGAGAGGAAACGCCCGAAGCGGTTAATCGCCATCTCCAGGTCATCCTCACGCGGCAGTGTCACGATACGGAAGTGGTTCGGTTCCGGCCAGTTAAAGGCAGTACCCTGTACCAGCAGTACTTTTTCCTGTAACAGCAGGTCGAGGATCATCTTCTGGTCATCGTGAATATTAAAGCGCTTGGCATCAAATTTCGGGAACATATAGAGTGCGCCCATCGGTTTGACACAGGAGCAGCCCGGTATCTGGTTAATCAGTTCCCAGGCTTTGTTGCGCTGTTCATACAGGCGGCCGCCCGGATGAATAAACTCATTGATGCTCTGGTACCCGCCGATTGCGGTCTGGATAGCATGCTGCATCGGCACGTTGGCACACAGACGCATGGACGCGAGCATTTCCAGCCCTTCAATATACCCTTTGGCGTGTTTCTTCGGCCCGTTCAGGACCATCCAGCCCTGGCGGAAACCGGCGATACGGTAGGTTTTGGAAAGGCCGTTGAAGGTGACGGTCAGCAGATCCGGCGCCATCGCGGCGATAGAGTGGTGGACGGCATCGTCATACAGAATTTTGTCGTAGATTTCGTCAGCAAAAATGATCAGGTCATTCTGACGGGCGAGTTCGACAATCTCCTGTAACAAATCTTTGCTGTAAACAGCCCCGGTCGGGTTGTTCGGGTTAATCACCACAATACCGCGGGTGCGCGGGGTGATTTTCTTTTTGATGTCCTCAATGTCCGGCATCCAGCCCTGTTCTTCGTCGCACATATAGTGGACGGCAGTACCGCCGGAGAGGGAGACCGCACCGGTCCATAACGGGTAATCCGGTGCCGGTACCAGCATTTCATCACCGTTATTCAGCAGCGCCTGCATGGACTGCACAATCAGTTCAGAAACCCCGTTACCGATATAGACATCTTCCACCGTCATATCGCGCATACCGCGTTCCTGGTAGAACTGGACAATGGCTTTACGGGCGGAATAGAGGCCTTTTGAATCGCTGTAACCCTGGGAGCTTGGTAAATTACGGATAACATCAACCAGAATTTCGTCCGGGGCATCAAAACCAAACGGCGCCGGGTTACCGATATTCAGTTTGAGAACTTTCTGGCCTTCCTCTTCGAGACGTTTAGCCTCTTTGAGCACCGGCCCGCGAATGTCGTAACAGACATTATCGAGTTTGCTGGATTTCTTTATTATATTCATCTGTTCAGGACCTTAGCGCGTTAATCTTATATTTTATCAGGTAAAACCCGTTATAACCCACTCTACTCTTACCGTACGGGGTTTTGAAGACAGTAAACGTCTTTTGGTTAAAAACAACAGGATTTGTTTTGGAAAGGATCGGGAGTGCCGGTTAATCATTGATATGGCGGAGTATCATGCCTGGTATTGTGATTAATTCAGAGCTTACAACTGGTAGGAGGAGGGTGTGTTGAGTTTTGTAAAGTTATCTATCGGAAGATCATAATTGGTAAAGTAATACAGTGTTTTTACTAAATAGTCAGCAGTTGTTGAAATTGTATAATCTTTTCTTATATATTAAACCCTGATGCTGGTAATTATTAGTAGTATAACTAATAGGATTTTACGGCATAATGTGGTTTTCAGAGTATTTGACCTTAAAGTTGCAGAATAATCGGGTTTATATTGCAGCAAGGCTTATTGGCAGCATGCATTTTTGTCAGTTACAAACTGTCTTATTTCGTAATATCCGGAAAACAGTGTTGTAAGATACGAAAAATTTGTGTGTTTGTATAGCAGGTCTGCTGTTTTAGTATGCAGCATTACATAATGGAGTTACTCACAGTTACGTATTTTTGTTAGTGTTAGTTATGTTTTACTCTACCCTTATGTATAGGGTAATGTCTTCGTTGGCGAAGCAATTTTTCACGCCAATAAACACCAGGTAGTTATTAAAAATCAAAATTAGTGAAGAAAAAACAATGATAAATTCAAACCGTCCAGTGTTAAACCTGGATCTCGATCTGCTGCGGACGTTCGTGGCAGTCGCGGATCTGAACACCTTCGCAGCGGCAGCTGCGGCAGTATGCCGCACCCAGTCTGCCGTAAGTCAGCAAATGCAGCGTCTCGAGCAGCTTGTCGGGCGCGAACTGTTTGCGCGTCATGGTCGTAACAAATTACTGACCGACCATGGGTTACAACTGTTAGGTTACGCCCGTCAGATCCTGCGGGCAAATGATGATGCCACCGCATCACTGGCCTATAACGACGCAGAAGGGGAGTTACGTATCGGTGCATCCGATGATTCCGTTGACTCACTGCTGCCTTTCTTACTCAACCGTATTGCATCGGTATACCCGCGTATGGCGGTTGATGTCCGCATCAAACGCAGCCAGTACATTGAAGGTATGCTGGATAACCACGAGATTGACCTGGCGCTGACCACCGCGCGTATTGCCCATCACCCGCGTACTGCTCTGCGTACCGCGCCGGTGCTGTGGCATTGTGCGCCGGATTTTCAGTTACAGCCGAATGAGCCGATTCCGCTGGTGGTGATGGACGAAACCAACCCGTTCCGTCATCTCGCGGCTGAAACCCTGGATGAAGCAGGGGTGCAGTGGCGGATTGCTTACGAGGCAGCATCACTTTCTGCTGTCCGCGCGGCGGTGAATGCCGAAGTCGGGATCACAGCCCGTCCGCTGGAAATGCAGAATGCCGACCTGCGTATTCTGAGCGTCAGCGAAGGGCTGCCGCGTTTGCCGGAAATTCAGTACTGGTTATACCGCAACAGCGACGAGCAGAGCGAGTCAGTGCTGACGGTGTACCAGGCCATTGAAAACAAGAAGACACCGTATACTGTCACGCCGGTTGACGATGACAAAACAGCGGAGTAACGCTGTCATAATCTGACGCCTGACTGACATAATTTGTGACAGTCAGACACACAGCCGGGGGATCATTTCCCCCGGCTTTTTTGTATCCTCTCCCCCTTGCGCGGAAATATCATATAAATGTTAACAGCATCACGCCGCGTTCAGGTTTTTGATGCCGTTTTAAGCGCCGCATCGCAGTTTTGTTTACTTGTTTGTTACAATGTTAACAAAACGCATGTTCTGTGATTGCCAAAATTAACAGTGCTCATTACATTGCAATAAAACTTTGTTAAAAACCTGACCTGTTTTCTCAGGTTTTAAGAAATGGTTATGAATTAATCATTTGTTAAATAATTTTCAGCCAAACTGTGATTGAGATCAAAAATATTGCCCCTGTTTACCGGTGGAAAGACAGGTTTTTCCTGAGATAATGGGTTAGTAAAAGCGATGTATCCGTTAATATAATAAAGTTAATTTTCAATTTAGTTACTTACTGACACGTTTTAGCGATAAAGTCGCACAACGAGTTAATCTTAAGTTGACTGTTTGTAACAAAATTGGGAAGAGCGGGGAACAATCCGGGTTACCGGCTTTCTCATCACGATAAGTGTTGTATCCGCCACTGAGTTGTTCCTCTCGTGTGTCGCTGTGGTGCTGTATGCAGGTACGGCAGGCAACACCACCTTTAATGAGTAAGCAATGAGTATGTCAACAGCCACTGAAGTTCTGGCCCATAACTGGGCATTTGCCATCTATCTTTTAGGTGCTCTCGGGTTATGTGCATTTATGTTGCTGGGCGCCCGTTATCTCGGGGGCCGTGCAAAAGCACGCGCCAAACATCTCCCTTACGAATCAGGTATTGACTCGGTCGGCAGCGCACGTCTGCGGATGTCTGCAAAGTTCTACCTGGTTGCCATGTTTTTCGTGATTTTCGATGTTGAAGCCTTATACCTTTTCGCCTGGTCTGTTTCGGTCAGAGAATCGGGCTGGATAGGGTTCACCGAAGCCGCGATCTTTATTCTGGTGTTATTGGCAGGTCTTTTCTATCTGGCACGTATCGGCGCGCTGGACTGGACTCCTGCACGTTCGCGCCGCGAGGTGAAACACCCGAGCGTTGTGAACAAAATCAATAACAATCAACCGTAGTCAATAGTGAGGCACAAGATGGATTATACGCTCACCCGCATCGATCCAAACGGTGAGAATGACCGTTATCCCCTGCAAAAACAAGAGGTTGTCAGTGACCCGCTTGAGCAGCACGTTCACCGCAGCGTGTATATGGGGAAACTCGAGCATGCATTACACGATATGGTTAACTGGGGCCGTAAAAACTCCCTGTGGCCGTATAACTTCGGTCTTTCCTGCTGTTATGTAGAGATGGTGACCTCCTTTACGGCGGTGCACGACGTTGCCCGTTTCGGTGCGGAAGTGCTGCGTGCCTCCCCGCGTCAGGCGGACTTTATGGTTGTGGCCGGAACCTGCTTTACCAAAATGGCCCCGGTTATTCAGCGCCTGTATGACCAGATGCTGGAACCGAAATGGGTTATCTCCATGGGCTCCTGCGCCAACTCCGGCGGTATGTATGACATTTACTCCGTTGTGCAGGGCGTGGATAAATTCATTCCGGTGGATGTGTATATCCCGGGCTGCCCGCCGCGTCCTGAAGCCTATATGCAGGCGCTGATGCTGTTGCAGGAATCTATCGGAAAAGAGCGCCGCCCGCTGTCGTGGGTGGTGGGTGATCAGGGCGTTTACCGCGCCAATATGCAGTCAGAAAAAGAAAGAAAACGCGGTGAACGGATTGCAGTGACCAATCTGCGCTCCCCGGACGAAATTTAAGGCTTTCGGGCCACCGGGCGCAATATTTGCAATGTGTTGCGTCCATTGAACCCTGAACAACTGTTGTGGTGAAGAATGATGACAGAAAGTAATACGCAGACCGCACAGCGTCCCGCGTGGCAGACTCACGATTACCTGGATGATCCGGTAATTGAGGAACTGCGCCGTAAGTTCGGTCCTGACGCATTTACGGTTCAGCCGACACGTACCGGGATGCCGGTCGTCTGGGTGAAGCGTGAGCAGCTTCTGGAAGTACTGTTTTACCTTAAATCGCTGCCGAAACCGTATGTGATGCTGTTCGATCTGCACGGGACGGATGAGCGCCAGCGCACCCATCGCGAAGGTCTGCCTGCGGCGGACTATTCCGTGTTTTATCACCTGATTTCCATTGAGCGTAACCGCGATATCATGCTCAAGGTGGCGCTGAGTGAAAACGATCTGCATGTGCCGACGGTGATTTCCGCATTCCCGAATGCAAACTGGTATGAGCGCGAAACCTGGGAAATGTTCGGTATCATTATCGACGGACACCCGAATCTGCGCCGTATTATGATGCCGCCGACCTGGGAAGGGCATCCGCTGCGTAAAGATTACCCGGCGCGGGCAACGGAATTTGATCCGTTTGTCCTGACCAAACAGAAAGAAGATCTGGAAATGGAGGCGCTGACCTTCAAACCGGAAGAGTGGGGCATGAAACGCGGCAACGAGAACGAGGACTTTATGTTCCTGAACCTCGGCCCGAACCACCCGTCTTCTCACGGTGCTTTCCGTATCATCCTTCAGCTTGACGGTGAAGAGATTGTCGATTGTGTGCCGGATATCGGCTACCACCACCGTGGTGCGGAAAAAATGGGCGAGCGCCAGTCCTGGCACAGCTACATTCCGTACACTGACCGTATCGAATACCTCGGCGGCTGCGTCAACGAGATGCCGTATGTGCTGGCGGTGGAAAAACTGGCGGGGATTGAAGTTCCGGCACGTGTGGATGTGATCCGCGTGATGCTGTCAGAACTGTTCCGTATTAACAGTCACCTGCTGTATATCAGTACATTTATTCAGGATACCGGGGCGATGACGCCGGTCTTCTTTGCCTTTACCGATCGCCAGAAAGTTTATGATGTGGTGGAAGCCATCACCGGTTTCCGTATGCATCCGGCCTGGTTCCGTATCGGCGGCGTGGCACACGATCTGCCGAAAGGCTGGGATCGCCTGCTGCGTGATTTCCTCGACTGGATGCCGAAACGTCTGGAATCCTATGTCACTGCCGCACTGAAAAACTCCATCCTCAAAGGCCGTTCCGTCGGTGTGGCCGCTTACAACGCGAAAGAAGCCCTCGACTGGGGGGTGACCGGTGCCGGTCTGCGCGCCACGGGGATTGATTTCGACGTGCGTAAATGGCGTCCGTATTCCGGCTATGAGAATTTCGATTTTGAAGTGCCTGTTGCCGCCAACGGCGACTGCTATGACCGCGTGATGCTGAAAGTGGAAGAAGTGCGCCAGAGTCTGCGCATTCTGGAACAGTGCCTGAAAAACATGCCGGAAGGGCCGTTCAAGGCGGATCACCCGCTGACCACGCCGCCGCCGAAAGAGCGCACGTTACAGCATATTGAAACCATGATTAACCACTTCCTCCAGGTGTCATGGGGTCCGGTGATGCCGGCTCAGGAATCTTTCCAGATGATTGAGGCCACGAAAGGGATTAACAGTTACTACCTGACCAGTGACGGCAGCACCATGAGTTACCGTACCCGAATCCGTACACCAAGTTATGCCCATCTGCAGCAGATCCCGTCAGTGATCAGCGGCAGCCTGGTTTCTGACCTGATTGTGTACCTCGGAAGTATCGATTTCGTTATGTCGGATGTGGATCGCTGATTATGCAAGAACTGAACCCTGAAGCAAAAAAAGCACTGCAAGGCGCAGTGAATGCGGCGCAGCCAGCCGGAAAACAACCTGATTTTGTGCTGAGTGACGAAGAGCGCGCCGAAATCGAAGCGGAAAAACACCATTACGAAGATCCGCGTGCCGCCTCCATCGAAGCCCTGAAAATCGTACAGAAGCACCGTGGCTGGGTGGAAGACGGCGCGATTTACGCCATCAGCGATGTGCTGGGCATCCCGGCGAGTGATGTGGAAGGTGTGGCGACATTCTACAGCCAGATCTACCGTCAGCCGGTCGGCCGTCATGTGATCCGTTACTGTGACAGCGTGGTGTGCCACATCACCGGTTACCAGGGGATCAAGGCCGCACTCGAGCGCAAACTGAATATTCAGCCGGGACAGACAACCGCTGACGGCCGCTTTACGCTGTTGCCGACCTGCTGCCTCGGAAACTGTGACAAGGGGCCGACCATGATGGTTGATGAAGATACCCACAGTCACGTTACGCCTGAAGCCATTGAAACGTTACTGGAGCAGTATCCATGACAGTGAAAACGGTTTGCCGTACTGCGGAAACGCATCCTCTCACCTGGCGGTTGCGCGACGACCATCAGCCGGTGTGGCTGGATGAATACCGCAGTAAAAACGGTTATGCGGGGGCGGAACGCGCCCTGAAAGGCATGGCACCGGATGAGATCACCAGTCTTGTCAAAGACGCGGGTCTGAAGGGCCGCGGAGGTGCGGGGTTCTCCACGGGTCTGAAGTGGAGCCTGATGCCGAAAGACGAGAGCATGAATATCCGTTACCTGCTGTGTAACGCCGACGAAATGGAACCGGGTACCTACAAAGACCGGCTCCTGATGGAACAACTGCCGCACCTGCTGGTGGAAGGGATGCTGATCAGCGCCTTCGCCCTGAAAGCATACCGGGGCTATATCTTCCTGCGCGGCGAGTACATTGAGGCAGCGAAACACCTGCGTCATGCCATTGAAGAAGCGAAAGCCGCCGGTCTGCTGGGGAAAAATATCCTCGGCAGCGGGTTTGATTTCGAGCTGTTTGTGCACACCGGTGCAGGGCGTTATATCTGCGGGGAAGAAACCGCGCTGATTAACTCCCTGGAAGGCCGCCGCGCCAATCCGCGCTCCAAACCACCGTTCCCCGCCAGTTCCGGGGTGTGGGGTAAACCGACCTGTGTCAACAACGTCGAAACCCTGTGTAACGTACCGGCGATTCTGGCACACGGCAAAGAGTGGTATATCGGTCTGAGTGAAGGCAAAAGTACCGATGCCGGTACCAAGCTGATGGGCTTTTCCGGCCGCGTGAAAAATCCGGGTGTCTGGGAACTGCCGTTCGGCACCACCGCCCGTGAAATCCTCGAGGATTACGCCGGGGGCATGCGCGACGGACTGACCTTAAAAGCCTGGCAGCCGGGTGGTGCGGGAACAGACTTTCTGACACAGGATCACCTTGATTTACCGATGGATTTCGAGCATATCGGCAAAGCGGGTAGCCGTCTGGGAACGGCGCTGGCAATGGCGGTGGACAATGAAATCAACATGGTGTCACTGACCCGTAACCTCGAAGAATTTTTTGCCCGCGAATCCTGCGGCTGGTGTACACCGTGCCGTGACGGATTGCCGTGGAGCGTGAAAATTCTGCGCGCAATAGAAAAAGGGGAAGGCCAGCCGGGAGACATTGAGACATTAGAGCAATTATGTCGTTTCCTGGGACCGGGTAAAACCTTCTGCGCACACGCGCCGGGCGCGGTAGAGCCGTTACAGAGTGCGATCAAATATTTCCGTGATGAATTTGAAGCGGGGATCGTACAGCCGGTTTACGGCAACGTGCAGACCATTGCCGGGATCCAGCCGAACCTGCTGAAGCAGCGCTGGTGATCCCTTACGGATTTTCGTTTAACGCCTGCATAGCAGGCCTTTTGGAAGCATGCTGACTATGGCTACAATACATGTAGACGGCAAAGAATATGAAGTCGACGGCGCGGATAACCTGCTGCATGCCTGTCTTTCGCTCGGACTTGATATTCCGTATTTTTGCTGGCATCCGGCGCTGGGAAGCGTCGGCGCTTGCCGCCAGTGTGCGGTAAAGCAATATCAGAATGCCGATGACACCCGTGGTCGTCTGGTAATGTCATGTATGACACCGGCACAGGACGGCACCTTTATCTCGATTGATGATGAAGAAGCCAAAAAGTTCCGGGAAAGTGTGGTGGAATGGCTGATGACCAACCATCCGCACGATTGTCCTGTCTGTGAAGAGGGCGGTAACTGCCATCTTCAGGATATGACCGTCATGACCGGGCATTCAGTGCGCAAATACCGCTTCACAAAACGTACTCATCAGAATCAGGAGCTGGGGCCGTTTGTTGCACATGAAATGAACCGCTGTATCGCCTGTTACCGTTGTGTCCGTTACTACAAAGATTATGCGGACGGTACAGATTTCGGGGTTTACGGCGCACACGACAACGTGTACTTCGGGCGTCCGGAAAGCGGCACGCTGGAAAGTGAATTCTCCGGTAACCTGGTGGAAATTTGTCCGACCGGGGTCTTTACCGACAAAACCCACTCTGAACGTTATAACCGCAAATGGGATATGCAGTTTGCACCGAGCGTCTGCCAGCAGTGCAGCGTCGGCTGTAACATCAGCCCGGGCGAGCGTTACGGCGAACTGCGCCGTATCGAAAACCGTTATAACGGCACCATCAACCATTATTTCCTCTGCGACAAAGGCCGCTTCGGTTACGGTTATGTCAACCGTGATGACCGTCCGCGTCAGCCGCAGCAGCGCCGTGGTGATGACTGGCTTACTATTAATGCGGAGCAGGCAGAACGCGCGGCGGCAGATATGCTGTATCACGCGAAACGCACCATCGGTATCGGTTCGCCGCGTGCCAGTGTGGAAAGCAACTTTGCACTGCGTGAACTGGTCGGGGCGGAAAACTTCTTCAGCGGCCTGTCAGCCGGTGAACAGCACCGTCTGGAAATGATGCTGGAAATCTTACAGCAGGGCGGTATCTACACCCCGTCACTGCGTGAGATGGAAAACTATGATGCCGTGCTGGTGCTGGGTGAAGATCTGACCCAGACCGCTGCCCGTGTGGCACTCTCTGTCCGTCAGGCCGTGAAGGGCAAAGCCCGCGAAATGGCCGCAGCACAGAAAGTGGCGGACTGGCAGATTGCCGCTATCCAGAATATCGGTCAGCGTGCGAAATACCCGCTGTTTGTCACGGCGGTGGATACCACCCGTCTGGCAGATGTGGCGGCACTGCACTACAACGCGCCGGTGGATGACCAGGCGCGTCTGGGCTTTGCTGTTGCTAATATCATTGATAACACCGCGCCGGCAGTCACGGATTTACCTGCGGATGTGAAAGCACAGGCTGAAATGATTGCACAGGCGCTGAACGGTGCGAAAAAACCGCTGATTATCAGCGGCAGCAATCCGGGCAGTGATGCACTGATTCAGGCTGCGGCAAACGTGGCCTGGGCACTGAAAGATAAAGGCATTGATGCCGGGCTGACCTTTGTCGGCGCGGAAGCCAACAGCTTTGGTGCCGCGATGACAGAAGCGCAGCCGCTGGATAAAGCACTGGCTCTGCTGGCAGACGGCAGCGCGGACACCGTGGTGGTGATGGAAAACGATCTTTACCGCCATGCGGATAAAGCCGCCGTTGACCGTGCGCTGGATGCCGCAGCAAATGTGATTGTGCTGGATCATCAGCGCACTGACATCATGGATAAAGCATCACTTATCCTCTCCGCCAGCAGTTTTGCGGAAAGTGACGGCACACTCATCAACCACGAAGGCCGTGCACAGCGTTTCTTCCAGGTGTATGAGCCATCCTTCTACGACAAATCTATCATTATGCATGAAAGCTGGCGCTGGCTGACTGCCCTGTACAATGATCTCAATGAAAACACCCGTGACTGGTCACAGCTTGATCATGTGATTGATGCCTGCATTGAGCAGATGCCGCACCTGGCCGGTATCAAAGATGCCGCACCGGATGCCGCATTCCGTATCCGCGGACAGAAACTGGCCCGTGAGCCGCACCGCTACAGCGGGCGTACCGCGATGCTGGCGAATGTCAGTGTACACGAGCAGCGTCAGCCGCAGGATAAAGACACGGCGTTTGCCTTCTCGATGGAGGGGAACAACAGCCCGGCAGCACCGCGTCAGCAAATTCCGTTTGCCTGGGCGCCGGGCTGGAACTCACCGCAGGCATGGAACAAATTCCAGGCGGAAGTAGGCGGTCATCTGCGTTTCGGTGATCCGGGTGTGCGTCTGTTCAGCGAAAAAGACGGCGGTATGGATTATTTCAGCGCCATCCCGGCGGCATTTGCGCCGCAGCAGAATGTCTGGACGGTTGCGCCGTATTATCACCTGTTCGGCAGTGAGGAGTTATCACAGCGGGCGCCGGTGATTCAGGAACGTATGACGGACAGCTATGTGATGTTAAATGCACAGGATGCACAGCAGCTTAATGTGGCGGAAGGTCAGATTCTGTCGGTACAGCTGTCTGACGGCATACTGACACTGCCGGTGCGCATCAGCACACAACTGACAGCCGGGCAAATCGGTCTGCCGCTGGGTATGCCGGGCATTTCGCCGGTACTGGCGGGTGCGGCGGTTAATCTGCAGGAGGTGGCACAATGAGCAGCTGGTTTACACCTGAATTAATCGATGTGCTGATTAATGTTTTCAAAGCCATTGTGATCCTGCTGGTGGTTGTGACCTGCGGTGCCTTTATGAGCTTCGGTGAACGCCGCCTGCTGGGGCTGTTCCAGAACCGTTACGGGCCGAACCGTGTGGGCTGGGGCGGGTCGCTCCAGCTGGTCGCGGACATGATCAAAATGTTCTTTAAAGAGGACTGGACACCGAAATTCGCTGATCGCTTTATCTTCACCCTGGCACCGATGGTGGCATTCACCTCGCTGCTGCTGGCCTTTGCAATTGTGCCGGTCAGCCCGGACTGGGTGGTGGCGGATCTCAATATCGGGATCCTGTTCTTCCTGATGCTGGCGGGACTGGCGGTGTATGCCGTGCTGTTCGCGGGCTGGTCGAGTAACAACAAATACTCACTGCTCGGCGCAATGCGTGCATCGGCGCAGACGGTCAGTTATGAAGTGTTCCTCGGACTCTCGGTTCTGGGTGTGGTGGCGCAGGCGGGTTCCTTTAACCTGCTGGATATCGTCAACTCGCAGAGCACAGTCTGGAACGTCATTCCGCAGATTTTCGGCTTTATCACCTTTGCGATTGCGGGCGTGGCAGTGTGTCACCGTCACCCGTTTGACCAGCCGGAAGCTGAACAGGAACTGGCGGACGGTTATCACATTGAATATTCGGGGATGAAGTTCGGTCTGTTCTTCGTCGGGGAATATATCGGTATCGTGACAGTTTCCGCCCTGATTGTGACGCTGTTCTTCGGGGGCTGGCACGGACCATTCCTGCCGCCGTTTGTCTGGTTCGCGCTGAAAACCGCTTTCTTTATGATGATGTTTATCCTGATCCGTGCGTCGCTGCCTCGACCGCGTTATGACCAGGTGATGTCATTCGGCTGGAAAGTGTGTCTGCCGCTGACACTGATAAACCTGCTGGTGACAGCAGCCGTGATCCTGATAGCTCAATAAGGGGTGATTGAACCATGACATTGAAAGAGTTAGTGGTTGGTTTCGCCACCCAGGTACGCAGTATTTGGATGATAGGGCTTCATGCCTTCCATAAACGCGAAACCCAGATGTACCCGGAAGAGCCGGTTTACCTGCCGCCGCGCTACCGCGGCCGGATTGTGCTGACGCGCGACCCGGACGGTGAGGAGCGCTGTGTCGCCTGTAACCTGTGCGCCGCGGTATGTCCGGTTGGCTGTATCTCTCTGCAGAAAGCAGAACATGAGGACGGCCGCTGGTATCCGGAATTTTTCCGCATCAACTTCTCACGCTGCATTTTCTGCGGATTATGCGAAGAAGCCTGCCCGACCACCGCTATCCAGCTGACGCCGGATTTCGAACTGGGTGAGTTTAAGCGCCAGGATCTGGTGTATGAAAAAGAAGATTTATTAATCTCCGGTCCGGGTAAATATCCTGACTATAACTTCTATCACAAAACCGGGATGGCGGTTGCGGGCAAAGCCAAAGGCGAAGCCGACAATGAAGCCAGGCCGATTGATGTGAAAAGTCTGCTGCCATAAGGGGAGAAAATACATGGAAATTACCTTTTATGTCGCCGGACTGATCGCCATTCTGGCCACGCTGTGTGTGATCACACAGACCAACCCGGTGCATGCGCTGCTGTATCTGATCACGTCGCTGCTGGCACTCTCTGCGGTCTTCTTTGCTCTCGGCGCCTATTTCGCCGGGGCACTGGAGATTATCGTCTACGCAGGTGCCATCATGGTGCTGTTCGTGTTTGTGGTGATGATGCTCAACCTCGGGCGGGCGGTTGTCGACCAGGAACGCAAATGGCTGTCCCCGTCTGTCTGGATGGGGCCGGGCCTGCTTTCGGCGGTTCTGCTCGGCGTGATGATTTACGGCATCAGCTCTCTGAAAGATAACGGTATCGCCGGTGAGGTGGTTACCGCGAAACAGGTGGGTATCAGTCTGTTCGGCCCGTATGTTCTGGTGGTTGAACTGGCCTCCTTCCTGCTGCTGGCGGGTCTGGTGGTGGCATACCACATCGGGCGTGACGAAAAAGCGGGCGGCGATATTGTCAGTCAGCGCAACACGGAGGAAAAAGCATGATCCCTCTGCACCACGGATTAATTCTCGCGGCTGTGCTCTTCATCCTCGGTTTCACCTGTCTGGTGATCCGCCGCAATCTGCTGTTTATGCTGATTGGTCTGGAAGTGATGATTAACGCGGCGGCTCTGGCGTTTGTCGTCGGCGGCAGCTACTGGAACCAGCCGGACGGACAGGTGATGTATATCCTGGCCATCAGCCTGGCGGCGGCTGAAGCGAGTATCGGGCTGGCACTGTTGCTGCAATTGCATCGTCAGCGTCAGGATCTGGATATTGATAAAGTCAGTGAGATGCGCGGATGAACTTACTCTTTTTAACCATTTTGCTGCCGCTGATTGGCTTTCTGTTATTAGCCTTTTCACGCGGCCGCTGGTCAGAAAATGTGTCAGCCACCATCGGCACCGGTTCGGTGGGACTTGCGGCACTTACGGCGCTGTGGGCGGGGATGGATTTCTTCGCCAGCGGCGGCGGAGTGTATCAGCAGACACTGTGGACATGGATGGATACCGCTTCCTTCTCCATCCCTGTCACCCTGGTGCTGGACGGCCTGTCGCTGACCATGCTTGGTGTGGTCACAGGTGTCGGTTTCCTGATCCACATGTATGCCTCCTGGTATATGCGCGGTGAAGAGGGCTACTCCCGCTTCTTCGCTTACACCAACCTGTTTATCGCCAGTATGGTAATTCTGGTTCTGGCCGATAACATGCTGCTGATGTACCTCGGCTGGGAAGGGGTGGGGCTGTGCAGTTATCTGCTGATTGGCTTCTATTACACCAATCCGGCTAACGGCGCGGCGGCAATGAAAGCCTTTATCGTCACCCGTATCGGTGATGTGTTCCTGGCGATCGGCATGTTTATCCTGTGGGATAAACTGGGCACCCTGAGCTTCCGTGAACTGGCGGTTCTGGCTCCGCAGCATATCGCGGCCGGTTCTGACCTGATTTTCTGGGCGACCCTGATGATCCTCGGCGGTGCGGTCGGTAAATCCGCGCAGTTACCACTCCAGACCTGGCTTGCGGATGCCATGGCCGGTCCGACACCGGTTTCGGCACTGATCCACGCCGCAACCATGGTAACCGCAGGTGTGTATCTGATTGCCCGTACCCATGAGCTGTTCCTGTTATCACCGGAAGTGCTGCATTTAGTCGGCGTGGTCGGTGCTGTCACCCTGGTGATGGCCGGTTTTGCCGCACTGGTGCAGACGGATATCAAACGTGTTCTTGCCTATTCCACCATGAGCCAGATTGGTTATATGTTCCTGGCGCTCGGTGTACAGGCGTGGGATGCGGCGATTTTCCACCTGATGACCCATGCTTTCTTCAAAGCCCTGTTATTCCTGGCCTCCGGCTCGGTGATCCTGGCCTGCCACCACGAGCAGAACATCTTTAAGATGGGCGGACTGCGGAAAAAAATTCCGTTTGTCTATCTCTGCTTCCTGGTGGGCGGTGCCGCACTGGCCGCACTGCCGCTCATCACCGCCGGTTTCTACAGTAAAGATGAAATCCTGTGGGGCGCGGTGGTTCAGGGTCAGAACCCGCTGTTTATCGCCGGTCTGGTCGGTGCCTTTATGACATCGCTCTATACCTTCCGGATGATTTTCATCGTGTTCCACGGCAAAGAGCATACACAGGCGCATGCGGTGAAAGGCTTTACCCATACTTTCCCTTTACTGGTGCTGATGGTGCTCTCCACTGCCGCCGGTGCCTTTATCCCGCAACCGCTGCACGGCGTGTTCCCGGCGGAAACCATTACCGGTTCTGCTGACGGCAAACTGACTACCGAAATTATTTCCGGTGTGGTTGCTGTGGCGGGGATTGTGCTGGCTGCAATGCTCTGGCTGGGCCGTCGTACGCTGGTGACAGCGGTTGCGAATTCCGCGCCGGGACGCTTCTTCTCGGCCTGGTGGTTCCGCGCATGGGGCTTTGATGACCTGTATGATGCGATTTTTGTTAAGCCGTTCAAAGCGGTGGGCTGGTTGCTGCAGAGTGACCCGCTGAACAGCCTGATGAATCTGCCTGCGCTGTTTGCCCGCTGGAGTAACAAAGGACTGAGCCTGAGTGAAAACGGACAGGTCCGCTGGTATATCGCCTCTATGGGGCTGGGTGCAGTGCTGGTTCTCGCTCTGCTGTTTTTGGTTTAAATAAGGGACACATTGCGCCATGCTATTACCCTGGCTGATTTTACTTCCCTTCATCGGCGGCCTGCTGTGCTGGCAGGCTGAGCGCTTCGGCACAAAGCTGCCGCGCTGGATCGCGCTGCTGGCGATGGGGATCACGTTATTTCTTTCTCTGTATCTGTGGATGCAGGGGAACTACAGCTTAGTTAACCCGAAAGGTGTTCCGGACTGGCAGGAGCAGTATTTCCTGGAGTGGATCCCGCGTTTCGGTATCAATATTCATCTGGCTCTGGATGGTCTGTCGCTGCTGATGGTGGTGCTGACCGCGCTGCTTGGCCTGCTGGCTATCCTCTGTTCCTGGGGGGAAAACCAGCCGTATCAGGGCTTCTTCCATCTGAACCTGCTGTGGATCCTCGGCGGTGTGATGGGCGTGTTCCTGGCAATGGATCTTTTCCTGTTCTTCTTCTTCTGGGAAATGATGCTGGTGCCGATGTACTTCCTGATCGCACTGTGGGGACACAGCGGTTCCGACGGCAAAACCCGTATCGGGGCAGCGACCAAGTTCTTCATCTATACCCAGGCGAGCGGTCTGGTGATGCTGATTGCCATTATGGCACTGGCGATTGTTCATCATAACGCCACCGGCCAGTGGAGCTTCGCGTATGAAGATCTGCTGAACACGCCGATGAGTTACGGTGTGCAGTATATGCTGATGCTGGGCTTCTTTATCGCATTTGCGGTCAAGATGCCGGTAGTTCCGCTGCACGGCTGGCTGCCGGATGCACACAGTCAGGCGCCGACAGCCGGTTCTGTCGACCTGGCGGGGATCCTGCTGAAAACCGCAGCTTATGGTCTGCTGCGTTTCAGTCTGCCGCTGTTCCCGGAAGCTTCTGCGGACTTCACACCAATTGCGATGTGGCTGGGTGTCGTAGGTATCTTCTATGGCGCGTGGATGGCGTTCAAACAGACGGATATCAAGCGTCTGATCGCCTACACCAGCGTGTCACATATGGGCTTTGTGCTGATTGCGATTTACTCGGCGAGTATGCTGGCGTATCAGGGGGCGGTGGTGCAGATGATTGCACACGGTCTGTCGGCGGCGGGTCTGTTTATTCTGTGCGGTCAGTTATATGAGCGCCTCGGCACCCGTGATATGCGTCAGATGGGCGGTCTGTGGAAGCGGATTAAGTTCCTGCCTGCACTGTCACTGTTCTTTGCGGTGGCAACGCTCGGGATGCCGGGCACCGGTAACTTCGTCGGTGAATTCATGATCCTGTTCGGCAGCTTCGGCAGCTACACCCTGATCACCGTGATTTCCTCGGCGGGTCTGGTGTTTGCCTCTGTTTACGCGCTGTGGATGATGCAGCAGGCGTATTACGGTGCACCGAAGTCTGAAGAGCCAATCGCGGGCATGAATCTGCGTGAATTTTCCATCGTGATGCTGCTGGTGGTCTTACTGGTGATTCTGGGTGTTTACCCGCAGCCGGTGCTGGATACCTCGTCTGCGGCGATGGCAAACATTCAGCAGTGGTACACTGCTTCAATTTCAAATACAGGGTTGTAACGCGCCATGACAATAACTCCTCAACAACTGATCGCACTCTCACCACTGCTGATTATCGGGTTGACAGTGGTGGTTGTGATGCTGTCCATTGCGTGGCGACGCGATCACTTTATTAATGCCACACTGACCGTCATTGGTCTGAACCTCGCGCTGCTGTCTCTGTACTTTGTCGGACAGCAGCCGGCGATGGATGTGACACCGCTGGTGCACGTCGACGGCTACAGCATGTTTTACACCGGGCTTATCCTGATTTCGTCACTGGCCACCACGACCTTTGCGTATTCGTGGCTGGAGACCTATCCGGATAACAAAGAAGAGTTCTATCTGCTGGTACTGATTGCCACACTCGGCGGCATCCTGCTGTCGGGTGCGGATCACCTGGCATCTTTCTTTATCGGGATTGAACTGCTGACGCTGCCGCTGTTCGGGCTGATCGGCTATGCCTTCCGTCAGAAGCGTTCTCTGGAAGCGTCCATCAAATATATGCTGATGTCAGCGGCGGCCTCGTCGTTCCTGCTGTTCGGGATGGCGCTGCTGTACGCGGAATCCGGTGACTTATCTTTTCAGGGCTTAGGCCGCAGCCTGGCGGACAGTCAGATTCACCAGCCGCTGGTCCTGACCGGACTGGGGATGATGATTGTCGGTATCGGCTTTAAACTGTCACTGTTCCCGTTCCAGTTATGGACACCGGATGTGTATCAGGGTGCTCCGGCACCGGTCTCCACCTTTCTGGCAACCGCCAGCAAGATCGGGATTTTCGCTGCGGTGCTGCGCCTGCTGGTACTCGCGCCGATGGCGGATTCCGGGACATTGCAGATCGTTCTGACGGTGATTGCGATTGCCTCAATCCTGTTCGGTAACCTGATGGCGATCACCCAGAACAGCATCAAGCGTATGCTGGGTTACTCTTCGATCGCACACCTCGGCTATCTGCTGGTGGCCTTTATCGCGGTGAATGACCCGAAACTGGCGGAAGAAACGGCCGGTATCTATCTGGCCGGTTATCTGTTTGCCAGCCTCGGTGCGTTCGGTGTGGTCAGTCTGATGTCCAGTCCGTACACCGGGCCGGATGCGGATTCCCTGCATGCCTATCGCGGCCTGTTCTGGCGTAAGCCGGTTCTGGCTGCGGTCATGACCGTGATGATGCTGTCCCTGGCGGGTATCCCGATGACGTTCGGCTTTATCGGTAAGTTCTTCGTGGTGGCGACCGCCGTGAATGCGGAACTGTGGTGGCTGACAGCCGCTGTGGTCCTGGGCAGTGCAATCGGTCTGTATTACTACCTGCGTATGATGATCAGCCTCTATATCCGCGGTTCGGAATCACCGGCCCGTATGGCACCGTCCAACTGGGCGATGAGTGCAGGCGGTATTGTGGTTCTGCTCTCCGCGATTATCGTGGTCGTGCTTGGTATCTGGCCGCAGCCGTTTATCACACTGACCGGATTTGCAGTTCTGAGTTACTGATATTTGTACTGAGAAAAACCGGGCTGAATTCAGCCCGGTTTTTTTATGCCATACCGATAAAGACCGAAAAATAGCGGCGGTGCGCCAGAATAAGGCTATCGAGCCCGGGAAGAGGGACATTCTGGCTTAAATAAGGCTCATACTGACTGACACTTTGCAGCCAGTGCAATAATACCGTACTGATCCGGTTGTTAAATTCCCGCAGCTCAGGCAGTAACACCTGCGCATTACTGACTTCCTGCATCTGATCCTGCATGTGTTTCAGGTCTTTTTTCAGATTACGGATAATTTTACTGAGGTCATAGATCCGTTGACTGACTGTTGTTCTGGTATCGACCAGCTGAGCATAGCTCAGCCCCTCTGTCAGAGTATTTACTACAGCGGAAATAACACGCTGGAGTTCATTGAGAATAAATCGTTCGGAAGAGGATAACTCCACATCCTTCAGTTGTTCAGCGGTTGGCAGTGTGGTTGTACCGAAGATTGACTGAAATCCGCGCTGATGAATAATCTCTTCTGACTGAATAATCACAGCCAGTTTTTCCTCCCAATATAATTTATCACAGGTGAATTTTTCAATATCCGGCAGTGCCAGGGTGATCGTTTTGTCCAGGTAGGACTGCTGATGTAATAATCCGCCCTGCAGTAACGGGAGCGCGGTAGCATCATATTCAGTATTAAACTGAGTGTTAATCGTATTCACGGAATGATAGATGGTATTAATCTGACTGAGCAAAAACCCGTAAATCTGTTTTTCATGAGGCAGTGAAAAAGAATTAGCTCCGTTATCCGCAGAGAGGGAATTAAATAGAATATCCGGATCTAAATTGTGCAGCTGAGAATAAATGGTTGCGGATTCTGATGAAATAATATTCAGCATCCGTGTCTGCCATTTTTTAATATCACGGAGCTGAGCATGCAGCTCAGCGGTAGGTAATGACAATGTTTCAATATTTTTACTGATATCATTAATTTTAGCTTTAATATGTGCCAGGGTAATGTTTTCAGGACTGATGTCAGAATATATCATAATAATCTCCTTCATTATGCTGCCAGATTAGCAGTATCAAAAACAGCGACGAGTTCTTTTGCATAGCCACGAACACGTTGCCAGGGGAGTGTGATTTTTTTCAGATGCAAAGAAAATTGTAAGAGGCTGTATGCATCATTTATCTGCATAAAGGTATTCAGGGATTCAGTAATTTCTGTCAGCATGACCTGCCACATGAAATCGAGATGATCGACGGCAACATGGGCATCAGTAAAATAACCGTCCAGTGTGCTCAGTTCTTTATCCAGTCTGATAATCAGCTGTTGTATAGCTTGCCGGGAAATAATCTGTTCTTCGAGCTCTGCTACTTCTTCCAGTAATTTATTTTTACGGCGGCGTACCTGTTCGGCGCGGTAACCAAAAATACCCCCTGTGATAATCAGCCCGATGATACCGCCGATCAGACCGGAGAATGAAAGCTTCACAAACTGATTGTACTCCCGCTTCAGGATTTCAATCTCTTCATTTCTGACCCGTATTTCAGACAGCAGATCATTGGTGGCATCGCTGTCCTGATTCTTTAATAATATTTTCTGTTTACGTTTGACGTCATAAATCAGCGACGGAATTTCATTACCGGATTCATCGGCTCCGCCGATCATTTCCAGCCGGAAGCGTGAAATGATATTTTTCACCTTCTGCGTTTTTCGTCGTTCCTCCGCAATATCGTCTTTCATTGCTGACAATATTTTTGTCAGTTCTCCTGAAATAATGTTATCCTGCCTCCTGTAAGTAATATCTCTTAATTTATCTGCAGTTGCATCCTGTAATGAAATTTCAGCCCTGCGGATCACCGGCATTTCATTGATGGCATCAAGAATATAGCTACCGGTTGCTGTAATAGCGGAACCGGCAATTTCAAGATCAATAGCCTGTTGTTTGGTCATGGATTCAACATGATCCCAGCTCAGTGCGTGCTGGTGAACATGAATGAATAAACTCTGTATATTATGAGGCTCAAAACCGGGCAGTTCAGTATCGCGGTATCCGATAAACTCAATTACGTCTTCTTTTTCCCTCGGGAGTGTCATTCCGTAATTAATGTAGCGTTTAATATGAACCAGATCATTATGTGTGAATATACCTGCAGCCCGGAAAGTATCCTCCTCTTCATTAAGAAGTAACTTTAATGTGGCCGGGCCTATTTCATCAGCTGTAATAAGCCGGTCAGCCGGCATGGTTTGTGTGTGCATAAATATCTCCCTGTAATGAGATACATAACTCCGTGGTGAATGAGGCCGAAACAGCATCGGTTTCCGCATTAATTGCTTAAAATGCACAGCAGTGACAAGGATAAAAAAGAAGGATGGTTTTAATAATTTTTATCTCACCGTATAATCACAGTGACCCGCGCATTTTGCATATCCGGAGCAAGCAGTGACTCTTTTTTCTGATTTTATTTCTCAGGTCTGTACTGAAATAACGCATAACAAAAATAAACCCGATGGTATTTATCAGTACGCTGTGACTCTGCCGCCGTCACTGGCAGCGGTATTCCCTCCGTCAGCGCTGACCGGCTGGCTGAATGCGCAGACCTGCTGGCCGCAATTCTATTGGCAGCACCGCGACGGCACAGAAACAGCGGCAGTGTGCGGGGAAGTGTGTCGTTTCACGCATATCAGTGATGCTCAGGCGCTGCTGGATACCTTACCGGCACAGAGTCAAATCCGGATCTGGGGGCTGAACAGCTGGCAGTTTGATACCCCGTCTCCGGCACAGGGTACCGGCGGCAGTTATCTGTTTGTTCCCCGCACCGAACTGCGGATATCCGGCAGTGAAACACAGTTTCTGGTCAATATTGACAGCCGCCGCCCGGCGGAAGAGACCACAGAATTTCTGCGTTCGCTGGTCTGGCAGACAGAAATTCCGGCCTTGAACAGCACGGTTATCAGTGCGCGGCATCAGCCGGATGAAGCAGGCTGGACACAACTGGTGACGGATGCGGTGACGGCTATCACCGGCGGCGAAATGGAAAAAGTGGTGACGGCCCGTAAAACCGCACTGGAACTGTCCGCACCGGTCTCCCCGGCGGCCTTTATGCAGGCCAGCTGTGACTGCAATCATCACTGTTTTCACTATATGCTTGCCACCGGACCAAATACTGCGTTTGTGGCTTCACCGCCGGAACGCCTCTATTTCAGAGCCGGGGCTCAGTTGTATACCGAAGCGCTGGCGGGAACAGTGGCAAACTATCCGGAAGATGACCGCGCGGCACAAGCGGCGCAATGGCTTCTGGCTGATAAAAAGAATGTGCATGAAAACAGTGTGGTGGTTGATGATATTTGTCAGCGCCTGCAGGGAGCTGTCAGTGCGCTGGATGTGAGTGCGGCGGCGGTGATCCGCCTGCGCAAAGTGCAGCATCTTTACCGTGTTATTTCTGCCACATTATATGCCCCCCGTGACAGTAATTGTTTACAGCGTCTTCAGCCGACGGCCGCCGTTGCCGGTCTGCCGCGCAGTGCCGCGCTGGCCTTTTTGCGTGATAACGAACCGTTTGACCGTGACTGGTATGCGGGCAGCGGCGGTTATTGCAGTCCGTCACGCAGCGAATTTGCGGTGTCGCTGCGCTGTGCGAAAATCAGCGGCAGCCGGGTGGATTTGTATGCCGGGGCTGGCATTGTCGCCGGTTCGGATCCGCAGGCAGAATGGTGTGAAATCGAAAATAAAGCAGCGGGTCTGAGAACACTGCTGGAGAGCGACGCTCACTGATTGTGCAATTTTCTGCTTGCCGGGGCAGAAACCGTGAAATAATCCACCGGTTTATTGAACTACATTAAGGTATTTCCTGAGTCAATCCGTAGACTACGGAGAACTACAGGTCAGGAAAGGTGAGCTATGTCAAACAGTGCATTGAACCGCCGCTGGGCGGAAGTGATTTTGGAGGCGCTGAGCCGTCACGGGTTGCGTCATATCTGTATCGCCCCGGGATCCCGGTCAACACCCCTGACACTGGCTGCCGCCGGCAATGACAAATTTATCTGTCACACCCATTTTGATGAGCGCGGGCTCGCGCATCTGGCGCTGGGGCTGGCGAAAAGCACCCGGCTGCCGGTGGCGGTGATTGTCACCTCCGGTACGGCGGTGGCAAATCTTTATCCGGCACTGATTGAGGCCAGACTGACCGGCGAACGCCTTGTTTTTCTGACCGCCGACCGCCCGCCGGAACTGATTGACTGCGGTGCAAACCAGGCTATCCGCCAGCCCGGTATTTTTTCTTCTCATCCGTTTGCCGCACTGGCGCTGCCGCGTCCGGTCTTTGATATCCCTGCGTCCTGGCTGGTCTCTTCCCTCGATGACATCATGAACCGCCTGCAGCACGGCGCAGCGCATATTAACTGCCCGTTTGCTGAGCCGCTGTATGATGATGACGGACAGACCGGCAAAGAATGGCAGGCACAACTCGGCAACTGGTGGCAGAGTGATAAACCCTGGTTGCAGCAGACCCGTTGCACATCGGTGATCAGCGTGGATGACTGGTTCTTCTGGCGGCAGAAAAAAGGCGTAATTATTGCCGGACGTATGCAGGCCGCCGAAGGTAAACAGTTGCGCCAGTGGGCGGAATGCCTCGGCTGGCCGCTGATAAGCGACGTGCTCTCCCAGACCGGTCAGTTGTTACCGCATGCGGATCTCTGGCTGGCATCTCCGCGTTACCGCGAAGTACTGGCTCAGGCTGATGTGGTGATCCAGTTCGGCTCAAGCCTGACCGGTAAACGGTTGTTACAGTGGCAGGCCGCCTGCACACCGCCGGAATACTGGATTGTGGATACCATCCCGGGACGGCTGGACCCGGCAAATCACCGGGGCCGTAAATTTGAATGCAGCGTCAGTGAATGGCTGGATGATCATCCGGCACAAACCCGCACACCGTGGGCTCCGCAACTGGCGGAATGGACGCGGGCACTGAACACGCATGTTACAGAAACCCTGGGCGATGGCTGGGGCGAAGCGCAGATTGCCTGCCGTCTGCCGGAACTGCTGCCGCCGCAGGGTATTTTATTTGCCGGTAACAGTCTGATTGTCCGGCTGATTGATGCGTTTGCTCAGCTGCCGTGCGGCTATCCGGTATACAGCAACCGGGGCGCGAGCGGTATCGACGGCCTGATTTCCACAGCGGCCGGTGTTCAGCGCGGCAGTGCCAAACCGGCACTTGCTGTCGTCGGGGATATCTCCGCGCTGTATGATCTTAACAGCCTGGCGCTGCTGCGTTACACCTCCGGGCCGTTTGTGCTGCTGATCGTCAACAATAACGGCGGACAAATTTTCTCCATGCTGCCGACACCGGAGCAGGAGCGTCAGCGCTTTTACTGCATGCCGCAGTCGGTCAGTTTTGCCGGTGCGGCGCAGATGTTCGGCCTCAGTTACAGTGCCCCGCAGGATTGGCCGTCACTGAAAGCCGCCGTCAGCAAAGCCTGGTCACAGCACTCCGCGACCGTAATTGAGGTGGTGACAAACGGCGACGAGGGCGCAAAATACCTTCAGCAGCTGGTTCGTGAGGCCGCACAATGACGGTTCTGGCCGCACAGCGCTGTTATGCGGACAGGCCCGGCCCGTGGCTGGTCTGGCTGCACGGTCTGTGGGGAAATAAAGAAGAGTGGCTGACGGCAGCAGCAGAAGCCGGACATTATCCTTCATTACTGATTGATTTACCGGGTCACGGTGGCTCACAATCCGTCCGCGCAAAAAATTTTCCGCATGTCAGTCAACTGATTGCTGATACCCTGGCCGCACATCAGGCAGACGATTACTGGCTGATTGGCTACTCTCTCGGCGGGCGGCTGGCGATGTATCACGCCGCATACGGTGACCGGGCTGGGTTGCGCGGGCTGATTATTGAAGCCGGGAATCCCGGGCTTGCCACACTCGATGAGCGCAATGCCCGGCTGCTGCATGATAACCGCTGGGCACAACAGTTACGTGAACGTCCGCTGGCATCGGTGCTGTATGACTGGTATCGTCAGGGCGTTTTTGCTGATCTCAATGAGGTTCAGCGGCAGCAGCGGGTAGAACAGCATCTGCATCATAATGCTTTTGCGATCGCGGATATGCTGTCGGGCACCTCCCTCGGGCATCAGCCGCAGCTGGCGGAGAAACTGCATGCCCTGAATCTGCCGCTGCTCTATCTCTGCGGTGAGCGGGACAGTAAATTCCGCGCCATTGCAGAGGCACACCATTTTCCGTTACGGACTATCCAATATGCCGGGCATAACACCCATCAGGCAAATCCCGCCGCGTTTGCGGAGGCAGTCCGGACATTTTTATCATCACATTCTGTTTAAGGAACTCACCGCTATGATGTATCCGAGCGAAGAAAAGCTCTCTGCCCCGGTTGAATGGGTCGACTGCACCGGCGATTATCAGGATATTCTGTTTCATAAATCAAAAGACGGTATCGCCAAAATCACCATTAACCGTCCGCAGGTGCGCAACGCGTTCCGTCCGTTAACAGTGAAAGAGATGATCAGTGCGCTGGCGAATGCCCGTTATGATGACGGCATCGGCACCATTATTTTTACCGGACAGGGCGAAAAAGCCTTCTGTGCGGGCGGTGACCAGAAAATCCGCGGTGATTACGGCGGTTACCGTGACGACAGCGGCACTCATCATCTGAATGTGCTGGATTTACAGCGTGATATCCGTACCTGTCCGAAGCCGGTGGTGGCGATGGTGGCGGGGTATGCTATCGGCGGCGGCCATGTGCTGCACATGATTTGCGACCTGACCATTGCGGCGGATAATGCGGTATTCGGTCAGACCGGGCCGAAAGTCGGTTCATTTGACGGCGGCTGGGGCGCTTCTTATATGGCGCGGATTGTCGGCCAGAAGAAAGCCCGTGAAATCTGGTTCCTGTGCCGTCAGTACAATGCACAGGAAGCGCTGGATATGGGACTGGTCAACACCGTGGTGCCTTACGCGGATCTGGAAAAAGAAACCGTGCGCTGGTGCCGTGAGATGCTGGAAAACAGCCCGATGGCGCTGCGCTGCCTGAAAGCGGCACTCAATGCGGATTGTGACGGCCAGTCCGGTCTGCAGGAGCTGGCGGGTAATGCCACCATGCTGTTCTACATGACCGAAGAAGGTCAGGAAGGGCGTAACGCATTCAACGAAAAACGCTCACCGGATTTCTCTAAATTCAAACGTAACCCGTAATGCGCCACGCCACATTATACAGTTTCAGCCTGCCGATGGAGGCAGGCGTTATTCTGCGTAATCAGCGCCTGAAAACCCGCGACGGCCTGCTGGTCTGTCTGCGGGAGGATGGCCGCGAAGGGTGGGGGGAAATCTCCCCGCTGCCGGAATTCAGCCGTGAAACCCTCACCGAAGCACAACAGGCGGCGGAAGCGTGGATCACAGCCTGGTGTCAGGGCAGCTTTCCGGCGGAAAGTCCGCTGCCGTCAGTCGCATTCGGGCTGAGCTGTGCACTCGCCGAGCTGGATGATACGCTGCCGCAGATCCTCAGTACCCGCAAAGCGCCGCTCTGTACCGGTGACCCGGATGACCTGATCCTTGCGCTCGATGCCATGGAAGGTGAGAAAATCGCCAAAGTGAAAGTCGGGCTGCATGAGGCGGTCCGTGACGGTATGGTGGTCAATCTGCTGCTGGAGGCAGTGCCGGATCTGCGTCTGCGCCTGGATGCCAACCGCAGCTGGACCCGTACCAAAGCGGACGGTTTCGCGAAATATGTGGCACCGGAACACCGCGCCCGGATTGATTTTCTCGAAGAGCCGTGCAGAACGCCGGAAGAATCCCTGTGTTATGCGCAGGATACCGGTATTGCTATCGCCTGGGATGAATCTGTCCGTGAACCGGGATTTACGGTAAAAGCACAGCCCGGCGTGGCAGCGATTGTGATCAAACCCACGCTGACGGGCAGTATCGCCCGCTGCCGTGAACTGATCACAGCGGCGCACCGCGAAGGGTTGCAGGCGGTGCTCAGTTCCTCGGTGGAGAGCAGTTTCGGCCTGACACAACTGGCCCGTCTTGCCGGATGGCTGACGCCGGATACCCTGCCGGGGCTGGATACGCTCTCCCTGATGCAGTCACAGCTGGTGCGCCCGTGGCCGGGCAGCACACTGACACTGATAACCGCAGATCAATTAACTCAGACAGGACAATGGTAATGACGGCAGCACAATGGCCGTGGGTTGCGCATGCTCAGCAGACACCGGACAAAACCGCGCTGCGCTGTGCGGACTCATCGCTGACATGGACAGAACTGGCGGCCCTCGCGGATGCCCGCGCCGCCGGGTTTTATCTGCAGGGATTGCGGGAAAGTAACTGCGTGGTGCTGCGCGGCAAAAACAGCACAGAGCTGGTGATCGATTTTCTGGCGCTGCTGCGCTGCGGGGCAGTGATTCTGACACTCAATCCCGCACTGCCGCGCGGGTTACAGACAGAACTGGTCGCGTCTCTCGATGCGGATTATGTGTGTGACCGCAGCGACGGTACAATCGCGCTGCCGCTGAAAACACTGGATCCGTCCGTGACCGGCACAGCACCGCCGGACGTGATCCCGCATCCGAAACGGCTGGCAACACTGATCCTGACCTCCGGGTCCACCGGGTTACCGAAAGCCATTGCCCACCGTCCGGTCGCGCATCTGGCTGCGGCACAGGGTGTGGTTTCACTGCTTAACTATCAGGCGGGTGACAGCTGGCTGTTATCGCTGCCGCTGTGTCATGTTTCCGGCCAGGGGATTCTCTGGCGCTGGCTGCTGCAGGGCGGGGAAATGGTTCTCAGGGCGGAAGGGGAAACGCTGGCGGAATCGCTGCGCGGATGTACTCATGCTTCGCTGGTGCCGACACAGCTCTGGCGTCTGCTGCAGTCACCGGACACGCTGCCGCCGCTGCGGGATGTTCTGCTCGGTGGTGCGGCTATCCCTGTTGCGCTGACGGAAGCGGCGGAAGCCCGCGGGATCCGCTGCTGGTGCGGCTACGGTATGACTGAATTTGCCTCAACTGTCTGTGCCAAACGGGCGGACGGCAAACCGGGTGTCGGACATCCGCTGCACGGCAAAGATATCCGCCTGGATGAACAACAGCAAATCCTGGTTAAAGGTGACAGTTTTGCTGCCGGTGTCTGGCTGAATGGTGCACTGCATACACTGCCTTCTCATGACGGCTGGTATCCGACCCGCGACAAAGGCCATATGCAGGACGGTGAGCTGGTGATCGACGGACGGCTGGATAATCTTTTCTGCTGCGGTGGTGAGAATGTGCAGCCGGAAGTGACAGAAAAGCAGCTTATGCACTATCCGCTGATCACGGAGTGTCTGGTGGTACCGGTCAGCAGTGAGGAGTTTGGTGCCGTGCCGGTGTATCTGATCCGTGATTATGATGACTGGACAGACGAGCAGCGGCAGCATTTCAGTGACTGGTGCCTGGCGGAACTGCCTGCATTTATGCGCCCGGCGGCCTGCTATGCATTACCGGAAGCAGATGCGGGCAGCGGCATCAAACGCACCCGCGCACCGCTGATTCAGATGGCGCAGGATCGTTTTCATACCAACTGAGTTCATATAAAAAAACCGCTGCGGTCAGTGAACGCAGCGGTTTTGTCATGTTATCACACGATTATTTTTTCAGTTTCGCGATCGCGGCTTCCACACCGGCACCGTACTCCGGATGCACCTGTTTAAACAGCGCTATCTGGCGGGCTTGTGTTTCTTCGGCTGCCTGTACCAGTTCACCGGCGATACGGGCAAACATCCGCTGATGCTCGGCGTCGCTGAGTAATTCATACAGCGCACGCGGCTGGCTGAAGTAATCGGTATCTTCGCGGTGGTTCCAGTGGTCGGCGGCACCGTCCACAGACAGCGGCGGCTCGCTGAAATCAGGTTGTTCCTGAAAGAGACCGGCACTGTTCGGCTCATACGTTTCCGCATTACCACTGTTACCGTCGATACGCATTGCACCGTCACGGTGATAGTTGTGGAACGGGCAGCGCGGTTTATTGACCGGGATCTGATGGTGATTGACCCCTAAACGGTAGCGGTGAGCATCGCCGTAGGAGAACAGACGGCCCTGCAACATTTTATCCGGTGAGAAACCAATGCCGGGAACCACGTTGGCCGGGCTGAATGCCGCCTGTTCCACATCGGAGAAATAGTTTTCAGGGTTACGGTTCAGCTCGAAATAACCAACATCCATCAGCGGATAATCCGCATGCGGCCATACTTTGGTCAGGTCAAACGGGTTATACGGTACTTTTGCCGCATCGGTTTCCGGCATTACCTGAATTTGCAGGTTCCAGCGCGGATAATCGCCTTTTTCAATCGCATTGAACAGATCACGCTGTGAACTTTCACGATCTTTCCCGATTAACTGTTCTGCTTCATCATCCATCAGGTTGGCAATACCCTGCTGGCAGCGGAAATGGAATTTCACCCAGAACCGTTCGTTATTACCGTTGATAAAGCTGTAAGTATGACTGCCGAAGCCGTGCATATGGCGGTAGCTCTGCGGCAGACCACGGTCACTGACATCGATGGTCAGCTGGTGGAGGGATTCAGGCAGATGAGAGAAAAAGTCCCACTTATAAGCCATATTGCGCAGGTTGGTGCGCGGGTCACGTTTTACCACGTGGTTCAGATCCGGGAATTTCAGCGGGTCACGAAGGTAGAACACCGGGGTGTTGTTACCGACCATGTCCCAGTTACCTTCTTCGGTATAAAATTTCAGGGCAAAGCCGCGGATGTCGCGCTCTGCATCTGCCGCGCCGCGCTCACCGGCCACGGTGGAGAAGCGGGCAAACATATCGGTTTTTTTACCGACCTGAGAGAAAATTTTTGCGCGGGTAAAACGGGTAATATCATGGGTGACGGTAAATGTACCGAACGCACCGGATCCTTTGGCGTGCATGCGGCGCTCAGGGATCACTTCGCGGTCAAAATGCGCCAGTTTTTCCAGAAACCACACATCCTGTAACAGCATCGGGCCGCGTTTTCCGGCAGTCATGACATTGTTGTTATCAACGACGGGGGCGCCCGCAGCCGTTGTTAATCCTTTCTTTTTCATCACATATCTCCAGTCGGTAAAGGAAAAAAGACACTGATTGCAGAAATTGGCGCGATGTGCAAAATCAGCAAGGTAAGTCATAAATTGCACTGAGCATTGTTGTTTTTATCTGTATTTATAACCTGGTATAAAATATAGCACTGTCATAAAAAGAATGTGTCGATTTGATGGATTGGTGTGACCTATTGATGGCGAATATAGATAACTTTACATAAAAATCAGAATATTAACTTTCAAACGGTGACAGTTTCGGGGAAAATGCCCGAAACCCTGTCTGAATTTATGTGGTGGCAAAAATGAAAAAATATAAAGCAGCTGTGGCTGCAACACTAATGCTTGCGGCAGGTGCTGCAAACGCAATCTCTATGGATGTTGAAGCCGGTAAGAAATTTACTGATATCAATGTGGGCTTAGGTGACCCGTACTCCGGTCTGTCATTTGACGGTAACTGGGCGCGCAGTGATCACCAGGGGCAGTTAGGCGGCGCGCGTGCCAAATTTGCTTTCCCGCTGGGCCCGGTTTCCGCGAGTGTCGGCGGTAAAGCGGTTTACATCGATCCTGAAGTGGGTAAGAAAGGCATGGCCGTGGCACCGGGTGTCGGTGTGGCATGGAGCATTCTGCCGTCAGTACGTGTTTACGGTGAGTTTTACGGTGCGCCGTCAGGCCTGACTTCCGGTAACGACTCTTATAAAGAAGCGGATGTCGGTGCAAACTGGACAGTATTTGCCCCGCTGAATGTAAAAGCCGGTTACCGTAAGATTGAAGTTGAATCCAACAGCGGTCATGAAAACCGTATTGCGGATGGCGCTTATCTGGGCGCAGGTCTGAGTTTCTGATCCCCGTTTTGCAGACAAAAAAAACCCGTTCAGTGAACGGGTTTTTTTATACAGAAATCGTGTCATCAGGCGTGACGTTCACCGATTGGTAAAATTGTCCGGCCATACTGTTCATTCAGAACTTCAGCCATTGCCAGATAAAATGCAGTCGCACCACATAAAATACCTTCATAACCGGCAAATTTCAGTAATGCGGCATTACCGGTAGCATTACCGATAACGAGCAGGGCAAATAAAATCACCAGTAAAAAGAAAACCGCGCGCAGGGTCAGGTTTGCTTTCAGTGTGGCAATAAACATAAAGAACGAGAAAATACCCCACAGTGCCAGATAGACAGCCAGGAATTCATGACTGGTTGCTTCACCGAATCCCATTGACGGCATCAGTAGTATGCCGACCAGACTTATCCAGAAAAAGCCATACGACGTAAAGGCAGTCGCACCGAACGTATTTCCTTTCTTAAATTCAAAAATACCCGCGATGACCTGCGCAATACCACCGTAGAAAATCCCCATGCTCAGAATAACAGAAGCCATCGGGAAGAATCCGGCGTTGTGGACATTCAGCAGGATAGTCGTCATACCAAATCCCAGTAAGCCCAGCGGGCCTGGATTCGCAATACGGTCAGAGCTCATAGAACCTCAATCAGATAAATAAAGGAGAGACACACTATTCAAAGGCGCGGATGATAAGGGGAAATGTACAGAAATACAACTATAAAAAACTGATTTTTGCAGGGTAAATGTTAAATATTAATATATTGTAAAACAAGATGTCTTGTTTACGACAGATTTGTTTAAAAATATGGCGGCTCGGGTGTGTTTACCTGCTGTTCAGAATAACCTGTTTTTTTGACCGGTAATAAGTGTATTCAAATTATGATTAGGCGTAATTACGATGAAATATTTTATTATCTTATTTAAATAAGGAAATAAAAATAACAGTATGGCTCAGCTGATTTATTACTGTTATTAATAAAAGAATGATTAACTAAAGTATCATAACTACGTATTAAACGAGAGGTATACATCGGTTAATACTTATATACGTATATTGTGTAAATACCTTTGTTCCCACACAAACAGTAAAGGAATAATGTGAATCACTGCCCGTTGATGGAGTATTGAGATTTTATATGATTATAATAATCCATAAATGAGTATGGCGAAGTGATTTAATATATTTTATTTACCGGGGAAAAAGGACGTTATTTATGCGGGTAAAAAATTTATAAATTTATGTATTTTAATAGCGAAAAAGCACATATCGCATGACATGGTATTAACCAATAAACAACCGAAAAGTAACAATTCGTAGCAATGATAACACAAAGGTAGCATAACTATTTGATACCATTCACTTTTCGCTGTTTTCAAAAAAATATTCTCCGGAATAATATGTTTTTCTTTGAACATTAAATGTAATGTGACGGTAATAAATCACAGGGAATTTTTAGATAATTCTTACCGGGGTGTCAGTCAACAGCAATGCCCTGATGTCTTAAGTAAAGACGGAAAGGCAGTAGTTATATTAAAATAAATAGGCACAGATATGATTTCAGAACGAGTTAGCGACGCATATATTTATGGCGAAATTTGCCAGGCAATCGGCAGAGCCGCTGTCCTTTTATGCAAAAGTGGCGAGCCGGTTACTAAAGAAGCCATTCAGGTGATGCCGGAAATATATTGGGAACAGCAGAATGATGACTTTATGAATGTCATCTATGAGAAAGCGATCAATGCACTGGACTGATTGTTATCAGCCATAATTCTGAATAAAGGAGAACTCAGCCGCATAATCCCTCTCTTTTTGTGGTTGCGGTTCTCTTTTGTTATTCCGTCTTTTCCTTACCCGCCATATCCGTCGCCGTATTTGTCAGCGCGGCTACGCACTGGCACCTGAAATAAATGCATTACGGCAGCAGCATGGCAGTTCTCTGACATGGGGGCGGCTGGTGCTTTTTTGTCTGGTGGTGACTGCGGGAATACTGTGGGTTTAAAACCTGTCAGAACAGTGAGAATAAAATAACCACCGGTAATGACATAGGCCAGGTGAGGGCTATCAGCAGGCAACTGAGCAGGCGGAAAAACGGGTTCGGATCTTTTGTCAGGAAAAAAGTCAGAATGAATGAAAGAAGACCACCTGTTGCGTAGATAGTCAGTAAAATCTGTGCAGAGGACATAACGGTTACATTAGTTAAACTGATGAGGGTAGTGTACCTCACCCCGCGTGATAAATCATGGCGGATCTGCTGCCGGCACCGGAATTTTTATGATTTTCCGTGCCGGCAGCGGTGTTTTACAGCCCGGCTGATAAGAAAATGCTCCCGTAAGGGAGCAAAAATAAAGAAAAATAACGAAGAAATGCACGATTATCTGTTTTGATAATAATGATTAATGACAAAATTACTACACGGTTATTCCTGTCTTTATGCTGAATGCCGGGCTGGATCACATTTTCAGTCGTCGTAATCAGATATCGCAGACAAAAAAATTGCCGGTCAGCTGACCGGCAAAAATATATTAAGAGCAATGTATACAATCCGGTATATAACAGATTATATAGCGCTATGTTAGCGGAAACAGGTCTGCGGTGAAAGCTTTTTTTCACAGGAGTGTGTCGCAGAGCATAGTTTGGCCCGGAATCAGAGCCCGCCTGAGGTAAGCAGTGATCGGCAGGCTGACGGGTATCCCCGGTGCTGCGGCAGATTTGCGGTAATGAAAAACAGCTATATCATTCCGGAATAACCGGAGATTTTATTTTACTGATTAATTTTATTTTTAAATTTCATTATTATCAATTCTGTTTTATTGAACGAATACTTTAAACTATGTCATTCTTTAAAAATAACGAATAATTGATGGGCTATTTTAACCATGATTTAATCATGTGTTTTAATATCAGACATTAAAATAGAATAGGGTGGTAAATTGAAAGTATCAGTAAATGAATAAGTCCAGAGAAGATAAATAATCATAACATCATGAAAATAAAGGCATGTTAGTGTTTTCAGGATGGCGTTCATTGAGTTAATAGTTCGGATTAAACGCTGTATTAATGCGAAAAAGTAACGCTGATAAATAGAACAAAAAAAAGAAATAAAAAAATATACAGGGAAATATTTCTTATGGTAAAGTCGGGCTGATTCTTAATAAGAGGTGTCTTTTTTTTAAACAATCACTGTCAGATATGACAACACGGATACTACCTGTCATTCGTTAAGGGGCTTATTCGCCGCAAATCAGCACAGCAATATAAGAGGTATAACTTTGACCGATATAATTAATACATTAAACGGACTGCTCTGGAACCACCTGCTCATCTATTTATTACTGGGTATCGGACTGTACTTCACATTTCGTACCGGATTTATCCAATTCCGTCACTTCGGACACATGTTCAGCGTGCTAAAGCACAGTAAGAAATCGGATAAATCCGGCATCTCGCCGTTCCAGGCGCTCTGTACAAGCCTGGCCGCGCGGGTCGGTACCGGAAACCTGACCGGGGTGGCTATCGCCCTGACTGCAGGTGGCCCCGGTGCTATCTTCTGGATGTGGGTGGTCGCCCTGATCGGGATGGCAACATCCTTTATCGAAAGCACACTCGCACAGCTTTATAAAACACGGGACGACCAGGGAAATTATCGCGGCGGACCGGCATATTATATGGAACGCGGACTGAAAGCCCGCTGGATGGGCGTGTTGTTCTCTGTCTTCCTGATCATCGCGTTCGGGCTGGTCTTTAACGCGGTTCAGGCTAACTCGATTGCCCAGGCGTCCAAAATGGCCTTTGGTGCGGATGCCGGTTATGTCGGTGCCCTGCTGGTGGTTATCTGCGGCGTGATTATTTTCGGCGGTCTGCGCTCGATTGCCCGTGTGGCGGAGCTGGTGGTGCCGGTGATGGCGGTTGCGTATCTTATCCTCGCTTTCTGGGTGATGGGGCATTACGCCGAGCGTCTGCCGGATGTCTTTATGCTGATTATCAAAAGTGCCTTTGGTTTACAGGAAGCCGTTTCCGGTGCTGTCGGTTACGGCGTGGCGCAGGCCATGATTAACGGCGTGCAGCGCGGTCTGTTCTCGAATGAGGCCGGTATGGGCTCCGCACCGAATGCTGCGGCTTCTGCTGCACCGTTCCCGCCGCATCCGGTTTCCCAGGGGTATGTGCAGATGCTGGGGGTCTTTATGGACACACTGGTTATCTGCAGTGCCACCGCGATGATTATTCTCTCCTCCGGGGTGCTGGATAATCCGCCGGGCGATATCAATGGCATTGAGATCACACAGCTGGCGCTGAGCTCGGTTGTCGGCAGTTGGGGATCCACCTTTGTGGCCGTGGCTATCTTCTTCTTCGCCTTTACTTCCATTATTGCTAATTACGCTTATGCGGAGAGCAATATGGTGTTTCTCGAGCATAAACACACCAAAGGGCTGTTTGTGCTGCGTCTGGCGGCGCTGGGAATGGTGATGTTCGGGGCGCTGTCAGAAATGCCGCTGGTCTGGAAAATGGCTGATTTCTCGATGGGGCTGATGGCGGTGACTAACCTGATTGCTATTCTGTTGTTATCCGGCGTTGCATTTAAGCTGGCGAAAGATTATAACCAACAGCGCAAAACGGGGAAATTACCGCAGTTTGATATCAACCTTTATCCTGAAATCCGTAAACAGGTCGAAGACGGCATCTGGGAAGAAGTACCGGAACCGCTGGTCGAACAAAAGGTTAACTGATGATAACACCCGCGTTTGCGGGTGTTTTTCTGTATGGGAGAGAATAATGGACAATCCCCGGCTGAAACGGGCGAGGATAACCCGGCGTGATGTGCTTTGAACGCGAGTACATCACCACAGAATAGCGTTCTGTGGTAACTATCCATTAAATAATGAGATTTACCATGAAACAAAAGCATTGGTCCGTTTGCGAACGGCTACATGAAACCGTTACAAACCCGAATATTCATATCAAAGGTACGCACAGTTATTACAGCGATTGCTGGGATAATGGCTTTGAAGCTTCTGTTGTCCGCTATTTACAGGGCGATGAAATCAGCCGCGACTGGCAGCTCAGCTGGAAAGTAGATGAGCTGTATATCGGGGATTATGTCTGTATCGGGGCAGAAGCTGTGATCCTGATGGGCGGCAATCATACACACCGCCATGACTGGTTCAGCCTCTATCCGTTTCCGGATATGATTGATGAGGCTTATATCGGTAAAGGGGATACCAGGATTGGTGATGGTGCCTGGATAGGCATGCGGGCCATGATTATGCCGGGTGTGACTATCGGGGAGGGCGCAGTGATTGCTGCGAACAGTGTGGTTGTCCGCGATGTACCACCCTATGCTATCGTTGGCGGTAATCCGGCTGCCTTTATCCGCAGCCGGTTTGATGAAAGTACCATCCGCGAATTGCTGGCGCTGTCTCTTTATGACTGGCCGCAGGCGAAGTTTGATGCCCTGAAACCGCTGATTTGTTCGGCAGATCTTGCCGGGCTGAAAGCAGCGTCAGAACAGTATGACAGAACAGAAAAACTCACTCAGTCATAACTGACTTATTGAATACCCGCTGCGGCGGGTATTTTTTATCGTGCGTTTTCAGCCGCCTGTTGCTCCCGCTGACGGGCGCGCTGCAATGCCGGGCGCTTTTCCAGCTCGCCGGTGTAATGCACCAAATCCTCTGACAATATAAAGCCCAGCATCATTGCCCAGCGTGAGATATGAAATAAGAAGATATCTGCCACAGAAAAATCATCATTGCACAGCCATGTTTTTCCGCTGATCTCCTGCTCAATCACCTTAATTGCCCGCAGAAAATCCGCTTTTGCCGGTTCAATTGCCCCCGGCTGCCGCATAGCTTCCGGCAGAACCACGGCGTGTCTCAGTATGATCCAGAGCGGACCTTCCAGCTCCGAAATAATATAGGCAAGCCACTGATTTACGATGGCCTGTTTTTTCGGATCCTGCGGGTAAAAGCGGCCATTGCCGTAAGTTTGTGCCAGATAAATGCAGATAGCGGAGGATTCAAAAATAACCAGCCCGTTATCAGACAGTGCCGGGACTTTCTGGTTTTTTCCGGGGACCTGCTTTTCAGCGGACATCACATCGGTAAAGTGACACTGATAATCAAGACCCAGCTCTTCTGCCATCCAGGTGGCACGGATGGAGCGCGACTTCGGGTAGGTGTAAATATCCATTTTATTCTCCGTGTGAATAAAAATCTGAAAAACATCATGATGATTCGCTTTCAGAGCATAGCACTGCCGCAGTGAAGTCGTCATAATACACGGCCATGATATTATGTCCGTTGTGAATAATGCGGTCGTGATATTTCCCGGGAAAGGGGCTGTACCGGCATCGTGCCGGATAACATTGTACAGGACAAAGAAAGATGTGGCGTAGTGTGTGTCTGGTGTGTGCGCTGGTACTGACAGGATGCAGTAATCAGAGCCGGTATATTGATCGCGGTGAGTATATTGTTGATCAGCGAAGTATCAAAGAGCCGTGGCTATCCAAACCGAATAATTATCTGGTTTTCCATTATACCGCACTGAATGATGAGGCATCGCTGCGTGTGCTGACTGCCGGTGGAGTGAGTGTTCAGTATCTGGTGCCGACAATCCCTGCGGTGCGTGACGGTAAACCGGTGGTATTGCAACTGGTGCCGGAGGGCAATGAAGCCTGGCATGCGGGGAAAAGTCACTGGCGCGGGGAAAGCAGCCTGAATAAAAGCTCGATCGGCGTGGAAATTGTCAATCCCGGCACAGTGAAAATGTCTGTCGGGCAGCGCTGGGTGCCGTATCAGACTGCACAGATAGACCTGATTGTAAAACTGGCACAGGATGTGATAGCGCGGCATAACATTGCCCCGCAGAATGTGGTGGGGCACAGTGATATCGCGCCGCAGCGCAAACTGGATCCGGGCCCGATGTTCCCGTGGGAATATCTGGCAAAACGCGGGGTCGGTGCCTGGCCGGATGCTCCCGATGTAAAACGTTTTCTCGGCAACCGGCATCCGTCGGATAAAATCAGTGTCGGTGAATTACAGCAGGCACTGAAAAAATACGGTTATGAGATCCCGCTGACCGGTAAGGCGGACGGAAAAACCCGCAATGTGATTAAAGCGTTCCAGATGCATTTCCGCTCTCACAAGGTGAACGGGGAAGCGGATGCGGAAACCCTGGCACTGGTGAAAGCATTGCTGAAGAAATATAACTGACAAGTATCAGCGGCAGGAATAAAAAAGCCCGGTTAAATAACCGGGCTTTTGTGTTTACGCGGCCGCATCCGGCTGCGGTTTTGCCGGTCTCATGTTGCCGGCAACAAACGAGATGATAAAGGCAATCACGCCCGGCAGTAACCAGCCGATCCCTTCCTTAAAAAGCGGCATCCGGTGTAACACTGCCAGCGCATTTTCATTGAGCAGACCGATGTTATTCAGGGTGTCGAACGCACTCATCACCACCAGCACCGCGACAGTAAAGCCGTAGGTAAAGCGCGGGTTACGCATTTTACGGCGGGCAAACTGCAGGAACACCAGTGCAACAGTGGTCGGGTAGATCAGCAGCAGCACCGGAATGGTGACGCGCAGCAGCGTATCAAGGCCGAAGGTGGAGACAATGGTGGTCAGCAGTGTGGATACCACCACCCAGAAACGGTAATCCAGGCGCGGGTTGAATGTCGCGAAGAAATCCGCACAGGCACTGGTCACGCCGACAAAGGTGGTCATACTGGCGAGCAGTACGATACTGCACATCAGCCAGGTACCGGGCGCGCCGTAAAGGGCATCGACATAGCGGGAGAAAATCTGTCCGCCGTTGGTGGCTGTCTGTGAAACAGCATCACTGGTCGCACCCAGGTAGAACAGACAGATGTAGAGTGCAGCCAGCAGGCCGACTGCAATCAGCCCGGCTTTGATAGTGATAATCACCACGTCCTGCGGTGAGGTGATCCCGCGAGAGGCCAGCGCACGGGCAACAATACCGCCGAATGCCATTGCGGACAGCACATCCATGGTCTGATAACCATCGACAATACCGGAGAAGAACGCAAAATCCACATACTGATTGATCGGTTCATTAATCGGGGAGAGCGGGGTGCGCACCACGGCGATCCCCACGGCAACCAGCAGGAACAGCAGGGCCGGGGTCATAAACTTACCGATGGCACTGATCATCGTTCCCTGTTTAAGCATAAAAAACATAGAAACGAAGTTAAATACAAAGGCAAAAATCAGATGGCTGGCGGTGCTTTTCTCAACGAAACCGAGCGGCAGAAAACCCAGTTCATACGCGGTGTTGGTGACACGCGGCATGGCGAATGTTGAGCCGAGGATCAGATAGAGCGCCACCCAGAATGTCACAGAAACCCAGCGCGGCAGATCGACAGAAAGCCGCTCACCACGGCCTTTGACCGCAACAGTAATCAGGGTGAGAAATGGCAGAACGACGCCGGTGACGATAAATCCGAGAGAGGCACTGAACCAGTCAGTTCCCGAGTGATAACCCGCCATCGGCGGAAAAATTATGTTGCCCGCACCCAGGAAAAGCGCAAAAACCATCATCCCGAGAACGAGCATGTCTTTTGTTGAAAACATAAAACAACCTGTACATGTTAAAATTAAATACTGTGATTTAGTTATTTTTTAAATGAAACCGTTAAAATAGTAACAAAATACAGGTTGATTAAAAGACTCAGAAGAGTAAACGGAACAAATTCACTAATCAGGGGAATTTGAAAAAATATAATCCCGGTCACACAAACTTTTCTATGGCTGCTGCCACACCATCCTCATCATTTGAGGTTGTCACATATCCGGATTTTTGCTTAATATGGTCGGCGGCATTGCCCATTGCGACACCCACCCCGGCGTACTCCAGCATGGAAATATCATTGTTCTGATCGCCGATACACATGACTTTATCCGGTGTCAGCCCCAGTTTTTCGGTGATTAGTGCAACAGCCTGTCCCTTCGTGGCGTTTTTGGCAGAGATCTCCACAAAATGCGGCGCTGTCCGCAGAATATTGTAGCTGTCAAAGGAGACCTGCGGGATATACCCGGCGGCTTCATTCAGGCGCAGCGGGTTATCAATCATCATAAATTTGCTGAACTGCATTTCGCTGTCCATTTCTGCCAGCGGACGATAGTGCAGCTGTGTTTGTGTCAGGTAAGCATCCATCAGGGTGTAGTGGCTGATATCACGGTTTGTGGTGAACATTTCGCCGTTGCTCAGTACATGAAAATGCACGTTAATATCCCGGGCCAGCGCCTCAAAATAGCGGTAATCCTCAAAATCCATCAGCGTTTCAATCACCGGCTCGCCGGTTTCGGCATCATGGATCACCGCACCGTTGTTACTGATGCAGTAATGATTCTCTTTATCCAGCCCCAGTTCACGGAGGTAGGACAGAATGCCGTTAAACGGGCGGCCGGACGTCAGGATAACATGCAGACCTTTCTCTTTTGCGCGGGTGACAGCAGCACTGACAGCGGGGGTAATCTGATGGTGAGAGTTAAGCAGGGTGCCATCGAGGTCAATGGCGATAAGTTTTACGGACATGCAGGCTCCTGAAAACAGCGGCAACAAAATAACAGACAGTTAAAATGTTATGCCGCCATTTCGGGGGGATGTCAATAAAACCGCCCGTTGCGCGATAAGATTGCCGTTATTCATCAAAAACAGCCGGATACACCGTATGTTGTACTGCGGCAGGGATTTGTCCTGCCAATCTGAATGCTGAATAAGATAGTTAAAATCATATGACTAAATATAGTTTTGTTATTAATTGTTTAAGTTGCCTTAGTTACAGTCATGACTGAAATGCCACGGCTCTTTGATATCCAGAGTGATATCCGGGTTCTGGCGGTAGTCGTAAGGGGTGATGTTATATTCTTTGCGGAACATATAGGTGAAATGAGATTGCGACCCGAAACCGAAATCAAGGGCGATATCAAAGATAGTCTGTTCACTCCGGCGCAGGGCGTTAACCGCACCGGCCAGACGGCGCTGACGGATGTATTTGCCGAGCGAAATCCCGGTAACTTCTTTGAAGATCTTCTGCATATGCCAGAGCGAGTACCCGGAATAGGCAGCCAGTTCTTCGAGGTGGATAACACGACCTGTGTGGTTTTCTATCCATTTACTAAGTGCGCACACAAGTGCGACATGATTATCTTGCGGCATTGATGATTTCGGCTCAGTTTCAGGGTTTTCCAAGTATACAAGTTTATTTCATTATGACAAAACAGGGTGTTATCTGTTTATGCGCTTCCTGCTGATGAAATGAATTTTTTTGTGAAACAGCACACTCATTCCGCTAAAGTATGTGACGAGACCGGAATGTAACGAAATCTTGTTAACGGGTATAATTCAGATGAAAATAGGCGAAACATGAAAAAAATCATAATTATCCTGCTGCTGATTGTTGCCGGTGTATTTTTTTATATTGCGGCGCTCGATAAGTACTGTGATCAGCGTGAGGATTTTATGCTGGGAATCTGTGAAATTACGAAATTTTTTCCGTAAGATAAGGGCTGAGTTTTGCCTTTTCCCTCTGATTATCTTGTTGCTAACGGTATTCAAGGCAGCAAAATGATGTTTTAATAACGGGCTTAAACTTTTCAGGATGCAGTAATGCACGACGCAGAATAATAATATAGCCGTTACAGAGGATCTAATGTCAGAAGTACAGCAGGAGCAGACGCTCAAGCGCGGATTAAAAAACAGACACATACAGCTTATCGCATTGGGTGGTGCTGTGGGTACGGGGCTGTTTCTGGGAACAGCCACAACGATTCAGATGGCGGGGCCTTCTGTCCTGCTCGGTTATGCAGTCGCCGGGTTTATCGCGTTTCTGATCATGCGCCAGCTTGGTGAGATGGTGGCAGAAGAGCCGGTTGCCGGGTCATTCAGCCATTTTGCCCATAAATACTGGTGCGGTTTTGCCGGCTTTTTATCCGGCTGGAACTACTGGGCGATGTTCGTTCTGGTGGGCATGGCGGAACTGACGGCGGTCGGCGAGTATATTAAATTCTGGTGGGATGTCCCGACCTGGATCTCTGCGGCAGTTTTCTTTGTGCTGATAAACCTGGTAAACCTGGTGAACGTCAAGGTTTACGGGGAAACTGAATTCTGGTTTGCCATGATCAAAGTGGTGGCCATTCTCGGCATGATTGCCTTTGGTGCTTATCTGCTGATCAGCGGTAACGGCGGCCCGCAGGCGTCTGTCAGTAACCTCTGGGAGTTCGGCGGATTTATGCCGCACGGCTGGGGCGGACTGATTTTCGCAATGGCGATCATTATGTTCTCTTTCGGCGGCCTCGAACTGGTCGGTCTGGCGGCAGCGGAAGCGGAAAATCCGCGTTACAGTATTCCGAAAGCTATCAATCAGGTGGTTTACCGTATCCTGATTTTCTATATCGGTTCTATTACCGTTATCCTTTCTCTCTATCCGTGGACAAAAATTGTCGAGAACGTCAGCCCGTTTGTGCTGATCTTCCGTGAAATCGGGCATGCCTTTGGTGCTGCGGATTCTGTGCAGGGCAATATCAACCTGTGGATTGCCCATGTGCTGAACGTGGTGGTACTGACTGCCGCTCTCTCTGTTTACAACAGTGGTGTTTACAGCAACAGCCGCATGCTCTACAGCCTGGCCCGTCAGGGCAATGCGCCGGCATTCCTGAAGCGCATCAGTCCGCGTGGTGTGCCGGTGAACTCGATTATTCTGTCCGGTCTGGTCACCTCAGTGGGGATCCTGATCAACTACCTGCTGCCGAAAGAAGCGTTCTCTCTGCTGATGTCGCTGGTGGTTACCACACTGGTGATTAACTGGATTATGATCTGTATCTCCAACCTGAAATTCCGTCAGGCGAAGATGAAAGAGGGTGTGGAGCCGTTCTTTAAGGCACTGTGGTATCCGTGGGGCAACTATATCTGTCTCGTGTTCCTGGCCTTTATCCTGGTGCTGATTGCCCTGATGGATGGTCTGCGGATTTCAGTGATCCTGCTGCCGTTCTGGATTGGCTTCCTGTGGCTGACATACCGCTATTATGAACACCGCCGTGCCGCGAGAGCATAACTGCAGATAATAAAAAACCGGGGAAAAATCCCCGGTTTTTTTATGTTCAAAAGTACTTAAAACTGCCAGCGGGCCCACATAAACAGGACGTTGCCGTTATTGTAAGTGCCCGGAATATAAGTGGCCTGAATCGCGAGGCGGTTATATTCCACCGACGCCAGCGGCAGCGGTACCGGGATCGGGATATAGTGATAGTCATCCCGCGCCGTCACACCAATGGTAAAGCCGACACCGGCTTTGAACCCGTCCTGCCCGTGCGGCATCCACATCTTCTGGAACCCGTAACCGACAATCGGCTCCCATTTATTGTGTGAATCCTTAAATGCCATGGCGTACAGGCTGTGCCAGTCATTATCCTCATCATAGTAGGATTTGCCGAACCCGGCCCCCCACGGCTTTTCATTGTATTTATCGGTTTTTTCTTTGTCGTAGGTCAGGCGGTTATGCCACGTCCAGAACGGGACATATAAATCATACTGGTCTGATTGCCAGACGTTGGTGACGTTGCGTTTAAACGTTCCCCACAGTCCTTCTGAAGCTGTTGTATCATTTGTGACGCTGTCACTTTTTAATGTGTCCTGTTCCTGCGCTGCTCCGGGTTGTGCGGCCATCAGCAGAGAGGTGAGCGTCAGGGCGCTGATTGTGCTTAAAGAAAGCTTCATGAATGACTCCTGGTGTGACAATAATCATTTATCCTAAAACGATTATTTTGCTCATAACAAATGATGCTAATTAATAGACAAGAATTATAGTAACATAGATTTTATATTATTTTTATACTGCTAATCCGGCTTAAATCTAAACAAAATATCAACGGACACCGGAACCAGGCAGATTCTTAGTCCGGAAATAATGAAGTAAGGCAGCTTATCGTTCTTGCAGGAAAGGAACAAAGTTGTAATTTTTTTATATGTTTAAACACAAGCGGTTATCAATTTTCCGTATAAATTTACCTGAACATGTTATTAATATTTCTAAATATGTGCACCAGATCTTCCCGCTGAAAAAATCGCTTGATTTCCGACCTGTCCTATGTGATAACTCAAATGGGTAAACGAGGTACGCTTCTGTTTTTTAAGCAGTAACGACTAGTTTGTATATCGCCGGTTATCGGCAAATTTGTAGGATAGGAATTTTATCAATGGCTAAACTTAAAGGCACCGTTAAGTGGTTTAACGAATCAAAAGGTTTTGGTTTCATCACTCCAGCTGATGGCAGCAAAGACGTGTTCGTACACTTCTCTGCAATCATGACCGATGGTTTCAAAACACTTGCTGAAGGCCAACAAGTTGAATTTGAAGTGCAGGATGGTCCTAAAGGCCCTGCTGCTGCCAACGTCACTAAAGCATAATTATCTCCGGCAATAAGATTGCCCCTGATAGTTGGTTTTACCAGCGTGGTCAACGCGACAGCCTGATAGCCGTTTTAACGACGAGTGTATATCACTGACGCAAATTCAGACCCTGTGCCCTTGCGGGCATGGGGTTTTTTATTGCCTGTTCTGCGGTGGTTTCCTGTCACCGGATGCGTATAATTCACTATACAGAGTGGTACAGTAAAACAGGAGATATCAGGTGAGAATCAACGCATTAACCATTGCAGGAACAGATCCGAGCGGCGGCGCGGGTATTCAGGCAGATTTAAAAACCTTTTCTGCACTGGGCGTTTACGGCACCACGGTGATGACGGCGCTGGTGGCACAAAATACCTGTGGTGTAAATTCTGTTCATTCTGTCCCGCCGGAATTTGTCGCAGCGCAACTGGATGCGGTACTGACGGATGTCAGAATTGACAGCGCCAAGATTGGTATGTTGTCTGACGGCGGCGTGATCCGCACCGTGGCTGAGAAACTGCGTCAGTATCCTGTGCCGTATGTGGTACTGGATACAGTCATGCTGGCGAAAAGCGGCGATCCGCTGCTGAAAGCCGAAGCGGTTGATTTACTGATCTCTGAATTATTACCTCACGTTTCGGTTATTACCCCCAATCTTCCCGAAGCGGCGGCATTGCTGAAAACGTCCGTCGCCACAGATGAAAAAATGATGCTGCGGCAGGGCGAGGCACTGATGGCCGCCGGGGCAAACGCCGTATTGCTGAAGGGCGGACATCTGGATAACGCCGAAAGCCCTGACTGGCTGTTTCTGCCGGATGGCCGCCACCGCTTTACCTCAACCCGTATTCCGACCAAAAACAGCCATGGCACCGGCTGTACATTGTCTGCGGCAATGGCGGCACTGCGGCCTCAGTGTGCGGACTGGGCGGAAACCACGGAGGCGGCAAAACAGTATCTGCACGGGGCGCTGGCGGCGGCAGACAGCCTGGAAGTGGGGCACGGACATGGCCCGGTTCACCATTTTTATCAGTGGTGGTGATATCACACGATAATTGGTGTATATTGCGCGCTTTTCAGGGGGGAAGATATGGAAACGGGTTCATCTGTGCGTCTTAATAAATACATCAGCGAAAGCGGTATCTGCTCCCGCCGGGATGCGGACCGCTATATTGAGCAGGGATTGGTCCTGATCAACGGCAAACGTGCGGCTATCGGCTCACAGGTAATGCCGGGTGATGTGGTTAAAGTCAACGGACAACTGATTGAGGCGCGGGAGCAGGATGATCTGGTGCTGATTGCCCTCAATAAACCGGTGGGTATCGTCAGCACCACCGATGAAGGCGAGAAAGATAATATTGTCGATTTCGTCAATCACAGTACCCGTATCTTCCCTATCGGCCGCCTGGATAAAGATTCACAGGGATTGATTTTCCTGACTAACCACGGCGATCTGGTAAACAAAATTCTGCGTGCCGGTAACGATCACCAGAAAGAGTATGTGGTGACGGTAAATAAACCAATCACCGATGATTTTATCCGTGGTATGGGTGCAGGTGTGCCGATCCTCGGTACCGTTACCAAAAAATGTAAAGTGAAGCAGGAAGCGCCGTTTGTTTTCCGCATCACGCTGATTCAGGGGCTGAACCGTCAGATCCGCCGCATGTGTGAGCATTTCGGTTATGAAGTGACGAAACTCGAGCGTGTCCGCATCATGAATATCAGCCTGACCGGGATCCCGGTGGGGGAATGGCGTGATTTAACGGATGACGAGCTGGTTGAACTCTTTGATGCGATTGAGAAATCTTCCTCTGAAGATAAAAAAGTCAAAAAGCCGGCTGCAAAACCGCAGAAGCGTGATAACAAAATTAAAGTTGCTCCGCCGGTTTATCCGGGTTCAGATAAACAGCAGAAGAAGAAAGAGAGCAACAGTGATAGCAACCGCCAGCGTTTTGCCCAGGCAGGGCGGAAGAAGAAGAAACGATAATTATCTGTCTGCTGAAAAGTAATCTGCAGTACAGGTAATAAGCGGATAACGGGCAGGCGGACGAAAAGCATGCGCGTCATGGATGACGCGTCTGAGCTTACAGGGATGTATTTACAGCGGCTTTTCGTTTTGCCCGTTATCAGCAGCTCCCCGGAACAAACAGGGAGCACAAAATCAGGCCGGTTATCCGGCCTGTTTTGCATTTAAGCAATCGTCACTTTCTTATCGAGATACACATCCTGCACTGCATTAATCAGTGCCACCCCGTCTTTCATCGATTTCTTAAAGGCTTTACGGCCGAGGATCAGCCCCATACCACCGGCACGTTTGTTGATCACCGCAGTACGGACCGCATCCGCCAGGTCATTATTACCGGACGCACCGCCGGAGTTAATCAGCCCCGCACGGCCCATATAGCAGTTCGCCAGCTGATAACGGACCAGGTCAATCGGGTTATCCGTGGTCAGTGTGCTGTAAACGCGCTCATCAGTATGGCTGAAGCCGATGGCTTTAAAGCCTCCGTTGTTTTCCGCCATTTTCTGTTTGACGATATCCGCACCGATAGTAGCCGCAAGGTGGTTTGCCTGGCCGGTTAAATCCGCGCTGGCATGATAATCCACCCCGTCTTTTTTGAAGGCCGGGTTGCGCAGGTAAGCCCACAGCACGGTCACCATGCCCAGTTCATGGGCACGTTCAAAGGCCGCAGAGATTTCTTCTATCTGACGGCGGGATTCCGGTGAGCCGAAATAAATCGTCGCCCCGACAGCCACCGCGCCCATTTCGAAAGCCTGTTCAACACTGGCGTACAGTGTCTGATCATACTGCGCAGGCAGGCTCAGGGTTTCATTGTGGTTGATTTTGACAAGGAACGGGATGCGGTGTGCATAGCGGCGGGCAACAGAAGCCAGTACACCGTAGGTAGAGGCAACACAGTTACAGCCTGCTTCGATAGCCAGCTCGACAATATTTTTCGGATCAAAATAGAGCGGGTTGGCGGCAAAAGAGGCTGCAGCAGAGTGCTCAACACCCTGATCTACCGGCAGAATGGAAAGATAACCGGTTCCCGCCAGACGGCCGTGATTAAACAGTGACTGCATGGAGCGCAGTACGGTATTCGGCCGGTTATTGTCAATCATCACGCGGGTGACAAAGTCATCGCCCGGCAGATAAAGATTGTCTTTGGGAATGGTGGTGCAGGTGTGTTCAAGAAGAGATGATGCATCATTGCCTAACAACTTAACGATATCAGTCATGGTATGTAAACTCCGATTCCTGTAGCGTGTTATAAAATTGTCACGGATTGTCGTGGATTGTGTTTAAGATAACAACCCGCAGTGTGGCGGTAACCGGCACTGGATCGCTTCAGGCAGCACGGAAAAGGTGAATTGCTGACCAGTCAGCGGTTCGCCGTCGAGATTAAACACCATCTCATGTGCCGCGTTGATGGTGATCCGTGTGCTGCGCTTCATGATGACGCCTTCCGCCTCGCCCTCATTAAAGAGGCTGTTCCAGAGTGAGCGCGGCCAGTTGCGTTCGGGCAGAATACTCAGGTTGAGCAGACCGTCATTGATCCGCGCATCCGGACACAGTTTATGTCCGCCGCCCGCCTGGCAGCCGTTGCCGACACCAATCACCAGTGCGTCGTCCTGCCAGTGGAAATCATCACAGCTGATAGTACAGTGATCCGCTTTCAGCAAATCACTGCGTGTCAGCCCGTGGAGAAAATACGCGGCACCGCCGAAGGTGCTTTTCAGGGCTTCCGGGGTATCTGTGGTGATTTTCGGGCCGAATCCGCCCGTAGCCATATTGATAAAATAATGAGATTCATTGATACAGCCGATATCAATGGCGACCGCGCTGCCTTTTGCGGCCAGGAGCAGGGCTTTGGTTTTATCCGCCGGTATTCCGGCTGCGGTGGCAAAATCATTGGCGGTACCGAGCGGCAGAATACCGAGAACCGGGCGCTTTTCAGCCGGATATGCCATCAGAGCACTGCATACGGCATTAATCGTGCCGTCGCCCCCGGCGGCAATCACGGTTGCTGCTTTCAGCTGATGGGCTTCGCGGACAAAGCGGGGAATATCCTCCGGCTCCCACGTCACCCGTACCTGAATATCCTCACCGCTTTCCCGCAGGTGCCGGACAGCCTGACGAATACCGTCATCACCGGCACGTTTTCCGTTAAGAACCACTATATGCGTTTCCGCCATATCAGACTCCGTGTTCAGATTACGTCTTTTAAAGATAACAAACACGGGCGGTTTATGCCGGGAAAAATGAGCGGAGAAAAAAGAGAAGGGCACAAAAAGAAAAGGTTGGCTCAAGGGAGATTGAGCCAACCAAGGAGGTGGTTCCTGGTATTACATGTTGCGTTTTAGTTCTTCATTTTCCTGTCCGATACTACGAAATAACTAACGTGATTGTTGTGATCGGATTCGAAAATTCAGAATTTTACCCGTTGGTGGCCGCAGCGTCGGTAAATTCCGGCATATGCGGATTACGGGTGCTGGTGCCCGGTAAGTTACGGATCAGCAATGCAAATTCCAGGTTTACATCATCCGGTACCGGCAGGTAGACAATATGACCGTTACCCGGCGCGACTTCGGTGGCTTCCCCTTTGCGGTTATTCATGGCATCGAGGGTAAAGCTGATGTTGCCGTTCGGGGTCATCAGTTCCAGACTGTCGCCGACGGAGAATTTGTTTTTCACATCCACTTCAGCCAGTCCGTTCACGCGGTTGCCGGTAAACTCGCCGACAAACTGCTGGGAATCGGAAACGGAATAACCGTACTCATACGTCTGATAAGAGTCATGGGTATGACGACGCAGGAACCCTTCGGTATAACCGCGGTGTGCGAGGCCTTCCAGCGTGGTCAGCAGTGACGGGTCAAACGGTTTTCCGGCAACAGCGTCATCAATGGCACGGCGGTAAACCTGTGCTGTACGGGCGCAGTAATAGAAGGATTTGGTACGGCCTTCGATTTTCAGGGAGTGAACACCCATCTGTGTCAGCTTTTCGACATGCTCGATAGCCCGCAGATCTTTGGAGTTCATAATATAGGTGCCGTGTTCATCTTCGAACGCGGTCATATATTCGCCCGGACGCTGTGCTTCCTCAATCAGGAACACTTTGTCTGTCGGGGCACCGGCACCGAGGGTCGGCTCAATGTTTTTCACCGGAATCGGTTCCTGCTTGTGGACGATATTACCGACCACATCCTCTTTGCCTTCCTCGACTTTATATTCCCAGCGGCAGGCATTGGTGCAGGTACCCTGGTTCGGGTCACGTTTGTTGATATAACCGGAGAGCAGGCAGCGGCCGGAGTAGGCCATGCACAGTGCACCGTGAACAAACACTTCCAGCTCAATTTCCGGCACATTTTTGCGGATATCAGCGATTTCTTCGAGTGACAGTTCACGGGAGAGGATCACACGGGTCAGCCCCATCTGATGCCAGAATTTAACGGTTGCCCAGTTTACGGCATTGGCCTGAACGGATAAATGGATATCCATCTGCGGGAAATGCTCGCGCACCATCATGATCAGACCGGGGTCAGACATAATCAGTGCGTCCGGACCCATGGCAATCACCGGCTCCAGGTCACGGATAAAGGTTTTCAGTTTGGCGTTATGCGGGGCGATATTGACCACGACATAGAATTTCTTGCCCAGATCGTGGGCTTCCTGAATGCCTTTGGCGAGGTTTTCGTGGTTAAATTCGTTATTGCGGACACGCAGGCTGTAACGTGGCTGTCCGGCATAGACCGCATCCGCACCATAGGCGAACGCATAGCGCATATTCTTCAGCGAGCCCGCCGGAGAGAGTAATTCGGGTGTAAACATAATGTATTCCGATCTGAGTTCAAGTCAGAACCTTCCCCGGAGGGGGAGGCGTAATCAAGGCGTTGGATTCTAGCGCGTCATCCGCCCGGTATCAAATGAATTACTGAAAATGGCATGAATATCGGATAACGATTTGATATAGTTTCGTTAAATTCAGTGGTGCGGCGGATAATTCCTGCCGCGCTATCATTTACTATAGCCTGTTACAGCGTGGATACATGGAAAAACGTCATATTGCAGTCTGGATCGGTCTGGCTCTTAACCTGATTTTCCTGGGGATTATCTCCTATATTCCGTCGGCACTTGAGCCGTACCGGGATGAACTGGATTATCAGATGCAGCAACTGATTGAAGTCTTACCGTACGTGAAAATTCTGATGACCGGCGGGATGGCCGCACAGCTGGCCAGTCTGGCATTCTTGCGTAACCAGCCGAAACTGGGCCTGGTTCTTGCCATGATCGGCGGTATTATTTTTATTCCGCTGGGCTTTATCTTTATCGTCGGTTACCTCTACGACTACAACCGCGTGGTCTACCGTTCACTGAAAACAGTACCGAAACTGGCACAACTGCCGTTTGAGGTCCTGCTGAAATTCAATAAACAGCGCCAGATCAGTATGGCGGTGCTGTACGGAATACTCGGCGTGGCACTGCTGGTGTTCGGGATGGATATCGGCGGCATTATGGTCGCGGTGGCGATTGTGCTGGTGATTAACGCGCGGCGTATCCAGTATTATCCGATGCTGGCGATTGCCGGTGATAACCTGCTGTTTACCCCGGGGCAGTACGCGGTCTGCTATGAAGCGCCGCTGAGTGCTTTCACTGTGATAACAGACAACCGCGCTGCGCTGAAACTGCATATCAGAACAGCAGAGCTGGATCGGACATTCCGTATTGCAAAAGCGGATTTATTACAGGATGAGCAAAATACGCTTGATAAAATCCTGGCGCGGCTGAAGCGTCCGTCCGTTATTCAGTAACTTAGTTATTCAGTAATCAGAAAAACAACAAACGGCGGATATTCCGCCGTTTTTTATCAGATAATGGTGGCGGCAATAATCTCAGCCGGTCCGCCTTCCCAGCGGTAACCCAGCCCGTAGACGGAATGAATAAAATCGCGGTCACCATCTAACTGCCCGAGCTTGCGGCGCAGATTTTTGATATGGCTGTCAATCGTGCGGTCAGTTACCACGCGGTAATCATCATACAGATTATCCAGCAACTGATTGCGCGACAGCACGGTGCCCGGCTGTGACACCATGGTGCGCAGCAGGCGGAATTCAACCTGAGTGAGATCCAGGCTCTGTGTCCCGAAACGCACCTGATAATTCACCTCATCAATAGTCAGGGTGTCACATTTATCCTCTGACATATCGTTACTGCGCCGGCAGCGGCGCAGGATGGTTTTGATTCGTGCCACCACCTCACGCGGGCTGTAAGGCTTGCAGACATAATCATCCGCACCGATTTCCAGCCCCAGCAGGCGGTCAATTTCTTCAGTTTTGGCCGTGACCATCATGATGGGCACATCACTGAACTGACGGATTTCACGGCAGAGTGTCAGGCCGTCTTTCTCCGGCAGCATCAGATCCAGCAAAATCAGATCCGGTTTATTTTCCTGCACCCAGGCTGTCACCTCACCGCCGCGTGCCAGCCAGTGCGTGCGGTAATGGGCGGCGTGCAGGTAATCTGTCAGTAACTGAGCCAGTTTCGGCTCATCTTCCACAATAAGAATCAGTTCAGCATTTTGTTCCATGCAGTCAACTCCTGTCAGTCAGGGCGGGGCAGGATCAGAGTGATGGTCACGCCACCGAGCGGGGACGCGGATGCACTTATCTGCCCGTGATGCGCTTCCGCGATTTTATCACAAATCGCAAGGCCGAGCCCGGATCCGCCGCTGGCCCGGTTGCGGGAGGATTCGCTGCGGTAGAAACGCTCAAAAATCTGTGAAAATTGTTCTTCAGTCAGCCCCGGCGCACTGTCTGACCAGTCGATACGGATCTGTGTTTCATCCTGCTGTCCGCGTACCACAATCTGTCCGCCGCTATCGGTATAACGCAGGCTGTTTTCCAGCAGATTATGGAACAGCTGGCCAAGCCGCGCATCATCCCCGAAGATCATCAGGGGATCCGGCAGCTCCGTCGTGACAGTGAGACCTTTTTCCTGCAACCGGTGGCGGAACACGCCGATAGACCGGCTGATCACATCGGTCAGATTGCATAACTCTTTGCGGTAAGAGAGTGAGCCGCGATCGGATAATGACAACTGATGCAGGTCGCTGACCAGTTTTGTCAGCGTCTGCACTTCCGCCAGCAGGGATGCCAGAGTTTCCGGTGTCGGCTGGCGGATCCCGTCCTGAAGGGCTTCCAGTTCGCCCTGTAACACCGCCAGCGGAGTGCGCAGCTCGTGTGAGACATCAGCCATGTAGTCACGGCGCATCAGCTCATTTTTTTCCAGCGCGGAAGCGAGCTGGTTAAAATCATTGGCCAGCTGCGCGATTTCATCTTTACCGTGAACCGGCACGCGGCTGCTGAAATTACCCGCCGCCAGCTGATGTGTGCCTTCTGCCAGCCGTTTGACCGGACGCAGGAAGCCGCGCGTCAGCAGCCAGGTGACCACCAGAGTCACCAGCAGCACCAGCGCCGAGACTATCCAGCTGGTGCGTGCCTGCTGATGTGAAAAGCTCTGGTCGGCGGCACGGTTGATATTGTCATCCGCCGGCATTACCACCCAGCCGACGATATTATCATTGTATTTTACCGGTTTGCGGTAGAGCTCGCCGGGTGGTACCGGGCCGTGCCCGAACAGGCGGCGGTCATCCTCATCCAGCAGCCAGAAACGCATTTTCCAGCCGCGCTCCATATGTTCCATGTGGCGGTCGGTATCCAGTGCCCGCAGCGCCTGCATAAAACCGCGCTGATTATTGCGCAGAAAATACCAGCTGCCGTAATCGGCATATTGTTCAGCGACAACATCGGCGATCATCTCCGTCCGGTCTTCGGCGGAGCGCTGAAGATAGCCGAGAAAGCCCTGCTCAAAACTGAAACGGATAGCCAGATGCATGGTCAGCACCACCAGCATACAGGTGGCAAAAATGGCAAGAAACAGTTTGTGACCTATTCCGGTTTTCATGCATTTCCCTCCGTACTGATAACGGATTGCCCGGCGGATTCTCCGGTTTTTTTGCGGCGCAGCCGGTCAAAGAACAGGTAAATCACCGGCGTGGTATAGAGTGTCAGGATCTGGCTGACCAGCAACCCGCCGACTACGGTTATTCCGAGCGGCTGGCGCAGCTCCGCACCGTCTCCGCTGCCGAGTGCCAGCGGCAACGCACCGAACAGGGCGGCCAGCGTGGTCATCAGGATCGGACGGAAGCGCAGAAGGCAGGCCCGGAAAATCGCATCCCGCGCACTTTGCCCGCCGCGTTGGGCGGCAATGGCGAAGTCCACCATAATAATGGCGTTCTTCTTCACAATCCCGATCAGCAGCATAATCCCTATCAGGGCGATCAGACTGAACGGCGTATCAAAGAAGCGCAGCGCCAGCAGTGCGCCGACCCCCGCCGAGGGCAGGGTGGATAAGATAGTCAGCGGATGAATAAAGCTCTCATACAGCATGCCGAGCACCAGATACACCGTGATAATAGCGGCGATAATCAGCAGCACCTGAGACTGTAATGTTTCCTGGAACAGCTGTGCGGTCCCGGCAAAAGTTCCGCGCACCCCGGACGGCACTCCCAGTTCCACCATGGTGCGTTCGACCGCTGCCACCGCATCGGACAGGGAATAGCCTTCCGCCACGTTAAAGCCGATCGTCGAGGCTGCTGACAATCCCTGATGGTTAACACTCAGCGGTGCATTCGCCGGACGCCACTGTGCGAAATACGCCAGCGGAACCGGTTGTCCCTCTTTATTGATGACAAACATTTTATCCAGTGCACTGACATCCTGCGTATACTGCGGCGCGACCTCCATCACCACTTTATACTGGTTCAGCGGCTCATAAATGGTGGAGATCTGCCGCTGACCGAAGGCGTTATTCAGCAGATTATTGGCATCATTGACACTGATCCCGAGCTGCGCCATCACATCACGGTCATAAGTCAGCGCCATCTCCGCGCCTTTATCTTCTTTATCTGAGTTTACATCGGTCAGCTGCGGCAGTTCACCGAGTGCTTTGCGGATTTTCGGCTCCCATTCACGCAGCAGGGATAAATCATCCGCCAGCAGGGAGTACTGATAACTGGAGTTGGACTCACGGCCTCCCGCCCGCACATCCTGCACCGGGATCAGAAACAGATTGGCGCCCGGTTCATCCGCGAGGGTGACACGCAGCCGGTTAATGACATCCTGGGCGCTGTCTGTCCGCTCATCCAGCGGGTTGAGCGAGATAAACATAAATCCGCTGTTAACCCGTCCGCCGCCGGTAAAACCGGTGACACTGGCAACATCTTTATCACTGTGAATGCGCTGCATAAAGGTGCGCATTTTCTGCTCCATCGACTGGAACGAAATGCTCTGGTCAGCGCGGACAAAGCCCAGCAGCCGCCCGGTATCCTGATCCGGGAAAAAGGTTTTCGGCACAGAGATATAGAGCCAGACTGCGAGGGCAATGGTGCCGGTGAAAATCAGCAGCACCCAGCGGCTGTGTGCCAGCACCACGGTCAGGCTGCGCCCGTACCATTGCTGGATGCGGAACAGGATCCGGCCTGCGCCGCGTTTGCGCTCCCGTGCCGGTGCCGCGCGGTTTTTCAGCAGATGTGCACAAAGCATCGGAGTGAGTGTCAGCGAGATCACCAGTGAGATAGCAATGGCGGTGGTCAGGGTGATGGCAAATTCACGGAACAGCCGCCCGACAAGACCATCCATCAGCAGCAGCGGAATAAACACCGCCACCAGGGAGATACTCATGGAAAGCACGGTAAACCCGACTTCGCTGACCCCTTTGAGCGCGGCTTCTTTCGGTTTCAGGCCGTTTTCAATATGGCGGGCGATATTCTCCAGCACCACAATCGCATCATCCACCACAAAGCCGGTGGCGACGGTCAGGGCCATCAGTGACAGGTTATTGAGGCTGAACCCGCACAGATACATGGCACTGAAGGTGCCGATAAGAGAAACCGGCACGGCCAGCGCCGGGATAATAGTGGCGCGTCCGGAACGCAGAAACAGGAACACCACCAGGATCACCAGCCCCACCGCAATGGTCAGTGCGCGTTCCACTTCGGTCAGTGAGGCGCGGATGGTGGGGGTGCGATCCTGGGCAACCTGCAAATCCACACTGGCGGGAATGGTATCCTGCAATACCGGCAGTTGTTCGCGGATGCGGGCCACCGTGGCGATAATATTGGCACCGGCTTCGCGGCGGATCACCAGCAGAATCGCTGGCTTGCCGTTGCTCATCCCGGCGGCGCGGACGTTCTGCACCGAGTCTTTCACGGTGGCGACATCTGCCAGCCGTACCGCCGCGCCGTCATTGTAATGCACAATCAGCGGTCGATAATCATCCGCCGTTTTCAGTTCACTGTTACTGTCAATCTGCCAGCGGCGTTCATTGTCAGACACCGAGCCCTGCGGACGCAGCACGTTGGCATCGCTAATCGCTTTGCGCACACTGTCGAGGGAAACCCCCTGGTTAAACAGCTGTGACGGGTTAAGCTCCACCCGCACGGCTGGCAGCGAGCCGCCGCCGACCGAAACCTCACTCACGCCCTCAATCTGTGACAGGCGCTGTGCCAGCCGGGTGGAGGCGATATCATAGAGTTTGCCGGTATCGAGGGTGTCAGATGTCAGCGTCAGGATCATAATCGGCGCATCGGACGGATTTGATTTATAGTAACGCGGCCGCGACGGCATCCCGGACGGCAGCAGGTTTTGCGCGGCATTCAGTGCCGCCTGCACATCGCGGGCGGCACCGTTGATATCGCGGTTAAGCTCAAATTCCAGGGTGATACTGGTGCTGCCGAGGGAGCTGGAGGAGGTCATTTCCGATACTCCGGCTATCTGCCCGAGCGAGCGTTCCAGCGGCGTGGCGACAGACGATGCCATCGTTTCCGGCGAGGCACCCGGCAGTGATGCCGTGATATTAATCACCGGATAATCCACCTGCGGCAACGGTGCCACCGGCAGGAACAGGAAGCTGATCGCCCCGCACAGAGTGATGGCGAGGCTTATCAGCGTCGTGGCTACCGGACGGGCGATAAACAGGGCGAACAGCCTCATGATGAGGCTCCCGTGTTGTCACTTTCCGGGGTAAAGCGGGCGTTATCGCGCCAGTGAGACAGGCGGTCAAACAGCAGGTAAATCACCGGTGTGGTAAAGAGGGTCAGGATCTGGCTCATAATCAGCCCGCCGACCATACAGACCCCCAGTGGCTGGCGCAGCTCGGCACCGACCCCGGTACTGAGCATCAGCGGCACCGCACCAAACAGCGCGGCCATGGTGGTCATCAGGATCGGGCGGAAACGCAGAAGACACGCCTGATAAATCGCATCATACGGCGACAGCCCCTGTTCGCGCTCTGCCGCAAGGGCGAAGTCAATCATCATAATGGCGTTTTTCTTCACAATCCCGATCAGCAGAATAATACCGATAATCGCGATCACATCCAGCTCATTACCCGCCATAATCAGTGCCAGCAGGGCACCGACCCCGGCAGTGGGCAGGGTGGAGAGGATAGTAATCGGGTGAATAAAACTCTCATACAGAATGCCGAGCACAATATACATCGCCACGACAGCGGCAAGGATCAGCCACAGGGTGTTGGACAGGGCATTTTCAAAGGCGAGAGTGGCACCCTGGAATTGTGTGGTGATATCCTTCGGCAGGCCGATACGCTGCTCCGCTGATTTTACCGCATTAACAGCCGCTTCCAGTGAACCGCCTGCCGGGATATTAAAGGAGAAGGTAGCGGACGGGAACTGTGCCAGATGATTGATCGCCAGCGGCCCGAAGCGCTGCGAGACAGTGGCAAAGGCTGACAACGGCACAGAATTGCCGTCTTTATTGGTCAGACGGATACTGTTCAGTGCATCCGCCCCCGGTGTCAGCGACGTGTTATTTTCCAGCACCACGCGGTACTGACTGGCCTGGGTATAAATCGTGGAGATCAGCCGCTGACCGAACGCATTGTACAGCGCGTTATCAATGTTGGTCATGGTCAGCCCCAGCCGTGACGCGGTGTCGCGATCAATATCGATATAGGCCACCAGTCCCTTATTCTGCCAGTCATTGCCGGTGTCGGTCAGGGCATCACTGCTCTCTAATTCTGTCATCAGACGCGGCACCCACAGATCCAGCTCCTCCAGGGAATTGGCCTGTAAGGTAAACTGATACTGCGTGCGGGAGGTCTGGGTATCAATTGTCAGATCCTGAGACGGCTGGAGATACAGTTTCACGCCGGGCAGGGTATCGGCCTTTTCCTGTAACCGGGTGATGATAGCTTCCGCGCGGTCAGCCCGCTCAGACAGCGGTTTCAGGGTGATTTGCAGACGGCCGGTGTTCAGTGTGGCATTGCTGCCGTCGATACCGGCAAAGGCGGCAATATTAGCAACTGCCGGGTCATCTGCCAGCAGACGGCTGACCGCCTGCTGTTTCTCACTCATGGCCTGAAACGACACGGACTGCGGCGCTTCCAGGGTGCCCTGAATCAGTCCGTTATCCTGGATCGGGAAAAAGCCTTTCGGAATAAACAGATAGAGCATGACGGTGATCGCCATGGTACTGAACGCAACCCCGAGTGTCAGCCACTGATGGCGCAGCACCCATGTTAGCCAGCGGCCGTAACCGGCAATCACCCGCTCAAAAAAGCGTTCAGTGGCGCGGTTAAAGCGGTTATGGCGGTGAGCGGATTCCGGTTTCAGAAACCGGGCACACATCATCGGTGTCAGTGTCAGTGACACCACACCGGAAATCAGGATCGCCACCGCAAGGGTGATGGCAAACTCACGGAACAGGCGGCCGACAATATCCCCCATAAATAACAGAGGGATTAACACGGCAATCAGCGAGAAGGTCAGTGAGATAATGGTAAAGCCGATTTCACCGGCACCTTTCAGGGCAGCGGTCAGCGGCTTGTCGCCTTTTTCCAGATAGCGGGCGATGTTTTCCACCACCACAATTGCATCATCTACCACAAACCCGGTGGCGATAGTCAGTGCCATCAGTGTCAGGTTATTGACGGAAAAGCCGCAGAAATACATCACCGCGAACGTACCGACCAGCGAGAGCGGTACTGCCACTCCCGGTATCAGGGTCGCAGCCATATTGCGCAGGAACAGATACATCACCATGATCACCAGCGCGATCGCTAAAAACAGTTCAAACTGCACATCTTTGACTGAGGCGCGGATAGCATCTGTCCGGTCAGTCAGAACCGTTACGGTCACGGATTCCGGCAGGGTTTCCACCAGTTCCGGGATCAGAGCACGGATGGTATCGGTGGTGGAAATCACGTTCGCGCCGGGCTGGCGCTGCACATTGATGACAATGGCCTGTTTATCATTAACCCAGGCACCCAGTTGGGTGTTTTCCGGTCCTTCCTGTACGGTTGCCACATCCCGCAGGCGGATTGGGGCATTGTTTTTGTAGCTGACAATCAGGTTCTGATAATCTTCCGCTGATTTCATCTGGTCGTTAGCGGACAGCGTTACCGAACGCGCCGGGCCGTCAAGGCTCCCTTTGGCGGAGTTGACGTTGGCGTTGTTAATCGCGGTGCGGATAGTTTCGCTGTCCAGCCCGTAAGCGGCGACAGCATTGGCATTTAACTGCACCCGTACGGCAGGGCGCTGGCCGCCCGCGAGTGTCACCAGACCGACCCCTTCCACCTGGGAGATTTTCTGGGCGATGCGGTTTTCCACCATATCCTGCAACCGCGTCATCGGCATGGCATCAGATGTGACGGCAAGGGTCAGCACCGGCGGATCTGCCGGGTTCACCTTGCTGTAAATCGGCGGATAAGGCAGATCATTCGGCAGCAGATTGGTTGCTGCGTTGATGGATGCCTGCACTTCCTGCACCGCCACATCAAGCGGCAGGGAGAGCTGGAACATCAGGGTAATAACAGAGGCACCGCCCGAGCTTTGCGACGACATCTGTTTCAGTCCGGACATCTGCCCGAACTGGCGCTCCAGCGGCGCGGTCACGGCGGAGGTCATCACATCCGGACTGGCGCCGGGATAGAGTGTGACCACGCGGATAGTCGGGTAATCCACTTCCGGCAGCGACGAAACCGGCAGCATGCGGTAACCGACAATCCCCGCCAGCAGGATCGCCAGCATAAACAGGCTGGTGGCGACCGGACGCAGAATAAACAGGCGGGACGGGCCGCCGGCACGGGTTTCAGGGTTGTTTCCGGACATCAGGCCTTATCTCCGGCTGCGGCTTTTTTCTCACCGGACACCACTTCCACCTGCGCGCCGTCAGTCAGACGGTCGATTCCGTCAGTCACCAGGGTATCACCGGCGCTGACGCCGCTTTTGATCACCACGCGTTCCGGGGTCTGTAATTCCACATCCACAATCTGTTTGCGGACTTTATTCTCTGCTTCCAATAGCCAGACATAATTGCCTTCGGTTCCCATCTGCAGTGCGGCATTCGGGATCACTACCGCATTTTCCAGCTGACCGACCTGCAGCAGCACATTGACAAACTGGTTAGGGAACAGCAGGTCATCATCATTGGTAAACCGTGCTTTGGCTTTTACTGTGCCGGTGGCGGCATCTATCTGGTTATCCAGTGTCAGCAGTTTGCCCTGAGCCAGGCGGATGCTGTTATCTTTGCTCAGCGCGGTGACCGTGAGTTCCGGCATAGTGCGCTGCGCCATGCGGATCAGCGGAATATCATTTTCCGGAACGGTAAACAGCACATCGGCAGGGGCTGTCTGGTTGATCACCACCAGCGGCATGGCAGTTCCGGCGGTAATAAAGTTGCCGGTATCCACCTGACGCAGACCCATTTTTCCGCTGATAGGTGCGGTGATGCGGCTGTAGGTCAGTTGCAGTTTCGCGCTGTCGATAGCGGCCTGATCCACCTTAATACCGGCTTCCGCCGATTTGACAGTTGCCTGCTGGGTATCCAGCTCCTGTTGCGAAATGACATTGGTGGCCGCGAGTTTCTGATAGCGGCTCAGATCACGGCGGGCATTGGCGAGCGTGGCCTGATCTTTGGCGAGCTGTCCCTGAGCCTGGGCCAGTTGGATCTCAAACGGACGCGGGTCGATAGTGAACAGCAAATCACCGGCATTCACTTTCTGACCTTCCTCAAAATGGATTTGCATGAGCTGGCCTTCCACGCGGCTGGTCACCGTCACAGAATTTGCCGCCTGCACGGTACCGAGAGCTGACAAGGTACGGGGAATGGTCTCCGAAACGGCTTTGGCTACCTGCACCGGTGCCAGCGGCGGCCGGCCGGGACGGTTGCTGTTTTTGCCTGCGGAAGCCCCCGGTTTTCCGGCAGCAGGCGGGGTGGCCGGTGCCGCAGAGTTAAAGTAATGATAGGTGCCGTAACCGGCTGCGCCCAGAAGGAGAACGGCAATCGTAATGCCTGTGCGTTTCTTTCTCTTTTGTACATTATTCATTATGGGATTACTCATCATTCCTTTTTACCCGGTACTGCCGGGGTACGCGTAAGGGCACAAAACAGCCTGAAATATGATGGGGATAGTGTACCGGTAAATCTGAACGTAAAAATGGAAGAATTGTGAAAATAACGTTGATACAGGTAAATATACGTGGTTTCAGCGGAGTCTGCCTTTATGTCAGTGGCTTTATCATCCCTTAAGGAAATATTACCGGTACGGTTTACTCAGTTTATGATGTGCAGTAACATTACGCATTCTTAACAAACTGATAATACACACTATAATGATGAAAAACAGACTTATTCTTGTCTCTGCGCTGCTGTTGTCCGGTTGTTCTTCTGTCTGGGTGGAAGTTCCGGGCGGCTCTGAATACACACGGGCAGAGGCAAATGCCTTTTGTGAACCGGAATCACATAAGCTTTATCCGGTGAAAAATGAAGTTGCTCAGCGCAGTGTGATGCGGGATGTGGAGAAACGCTGCAAAAAAGACGATGACTGCGGTAACAGCAAAACCTACAAAGAGCAGACACCGGTAACGGAAAGTTATGTGATGGATGTGAATGAAGACAGCCGCAACCGCTATTTCTACAGCTGCATGAAAACAAAAGGCTGGGATCGGGAAGATCGCTGGATGTGGGAATAAACAGGGATTTCAGGGCAGATATTGCACTGCCCTGACCAGATATCACTGCTTATTTCTGTGATTTTTGTGCAAATTCCTGTTTGGCTTTCGCTAACTGCGCCTGAAATGCCGGATCGGAATGTAATGTCGCGACAGCGGCTGAACCGACAATCCGCGCGGCATCCACATCACTCTGCCAGTGATAGCCGCAAATCACCCGGCTCTGTCCGAGCTGATAACCCCGTTCCAGAATCGCATCCTGATTTGCCGGGTTCACTTCCGCCAGCACCAGTGCGGTTGCCCAGCCGATAGACGTATGACCTGACGGGTAAGATCCGTTGGTGGAGAGTTTTTTCTGATCTTTGGTATTACAGGTTTCTGTGCCGTAAAACGCAAACGGCCGGATGCGCATGTAATGTTCTTTGGCGGAGCGGGTGGCAAGATCACCGGCATCCTCAATCATATTGGTCAGCAGTTTATAGAGCTCCGGAGAGTCTTTTTCGGTTATCGGATAGCCGAAAGCCCCTGAAAATGCGGTTGCCACTCCCCCTGCGGCCAGGTCAGCATCTGCCTGTGCCTGTTTTCCGCGCTCGGTATTGCGCAGCATACGGCCTTTCTCATACATTGCCTGATCATTTAAAAACTGAATACTGCCGACTTCCGGCGGTGGCGGTAACAGTTTCAGGCTGTCGATAGCCTGTTCATTTTTCAGATAATATAAATCCGGCTTGGTGGTGGCATCGTTGCCTGCCGGGATCGCGGCCAGTGCGGAAAGGGAAAACAGTGAGAACAGACAACCGGCGATAATATTCTTCTTCATGACATCTCCTTATCAGATACAACAGTATTACTCAGAAACCTGTTTGCCAGTGTAGGGCGGAGAGATGCAAATTGATGTTAACTCTTTCAAAAAAGTGTGACGAAACAGACGGAAAACAGGTAAGTATTTTTGATGATGATTTTCAGATAATTTGACAGAAACAGCGCGGGTGTTGTTAACGAACGGATAAATAAGACCTGACCGATAGCATTGAAAAAGATAACACACAGATATTATAAGAAAATATAAAGGGTTGGGTTTTGTTTTTGCCAGCATATTCTTAACAATTAAAATGAATGAGATTTTTCGGTTTTTACCGTCAATGAATGTTGCCGCTACCGCTTTGCGTATCACTGCGTATACTCACAATGAGTAAGATTCTCATTCAACAGGGGTATATTATGACAGGTGTAATCAACAGGCTGTTATCACACGACGATGCCGGAAAACTATTACTGCGGCTGGCGGTCGGCGGGTTAATGTTGTTTCACGGTATCGGTAAATTACTCACCGGCGCGGCGGGGATAAAAGGGTTGCTGGCCTCTTTCGGGTTACCGGAGTTTATTGCTTACGGTACCTATTTCGGGGAAATTGTCGCGCCGGTCTTTATTATCCTCGGCATTCTGACTCGTCCGTCCGCCTTGCTGGTGTCCTTTACCATGATTGTTGCCTGGCTGATGATCGGTGTGAATAAGACCTTTATGCTGGATCCGACCGGGGCATGGGCGATTGAAAGCCTGATGTATTTCTTTATCAGCGGTATTGCACTGGCCTTTATCGGCCCGGGTAAATATTCGGTAATGAAAAACCCTGCCTGGCGCTGATTCAGAAGACGGAAAAGAAAAAGGGCGGATAATCATCCGCCCTTACTGTTTTATCTGTTTCGTTAAGACTGTTGTGCTGCGACAGTTTTCACATTCTGTGCTTTACGCGCTGTCCAGCCTTTGTGTGCCAGCGGTAAGAAACCGATGATAATCGCCAGTACGGACACGCCTGCCACATAATACGCCGGTGCCATTGCACTTTTCTGTAACCAGGCGCCGGTCAGCATCGGCGTTAAGCCGCCGAATACCGCGTAAGCCATGTTGTAGGCAAAGGATAAGCCGGAGAAACGGATTGCCGGCGGAAATGCCCGCGTACTGATGATTGGTGTGGTGGCAATCGCACCGACAAAAAAGCCCATCACCGCATAGTTAATCACCAGCGAAGCCGCCGCAATATCCGGTGACAGTGCACCGTAGAAGTGGAATGCGGTGATCGCTAATCCGCCCCAGGACAATGCCAGTGTCACACGGCTGCCGATTTTATCTTCCAGCCAGCCCCAGAAAATACAGCCGAGGGTTAAGGTCAGCGTGGCCACGCAGTTTGCCTGTAATGACAATGTGCGATCAATGCCGTACATCTTTTCCACCACAACGGACGGGGTCATCAGAATGATCACCACGATAGCGGTGGATAACGACCAGGTCAGCCCGGCGGTGACAAAACAGGCCATTTTATGGTTTTTCAGAACTGTTTTTACCGGCATCTCTTCGGACAATGTCCGTTTGGCCGCCATCTCTTTAAAGATCGGGGTTTCCTGCAAAAAGCGGCGCAGATACACCGAAATCAGGCCGAACACACCACCGAGGATAAACGGAATACGCCATGCCCATGCAGTCACTTCCGCCGCAGTATAAGAAGCCTGAACTGCGATAGCAACCAGAGAGCCGAGCAGAATACCGCCGGTGATCCCGGAGGTCAGCGTACCGACACCCAGCCCGTAGCGCTGTTCCGGTGTGTGCTCCGCGATAAATACCCATGCGCCGGGCATTTCACCGCCGATAGCCGCGCCCTGTAAAATCCGCATCAGCAGTAACAGGACAGGTGCTGCCACACCGATACTTTCATAGGTCGGCAGCATACCGATAACCAGTGTCGGCACCGCCATCAGGAAGATACTCAGGGTAAACATGCGCTTGCGGCCGATAATATCGCCGAAATGCGCCATAATGATCCCGCCGAGCGGACGTGCCAGGTAACCGGCGGCGAAAATTCCCAGCGTTTTCATCTGGGCGATAAACTCGTTATCACCCGGGAAAAACAGGTGGGTTAGTGTTCCGGTAAAAAAGACAAATATGACAAAATCATAGAATTCAAGCGTGCCGCCGAGGGAAGATAATCCCAGTGTTTTATAATCGTTTTTATTTAATGGCCTTGCCTGAGGCTGACTTAATGGCGATGTATCGGTTGTCATAATTATGTCCTTTTATTTACTCATTTATTCAATGACGGGGGTCGTGTCATTTTTTTTCTCATTTGTGTTTCCCAAAAGAGAGGTGGCGGCAACAGCATCCCGGTTATCACAGGGATAACCGGAAATAAAAAACGGGAATTGTCTGTTACCGGAGGGTATGCTTTGTTATAGCAAGAAGTTCCGTATATTGTAAACAGCATCGGCCAAAACAAGATGAACATTCTTGCTTTATGCCATAAGATGGATTATTGAACTAAATATGATTTGCGTCACGGATGATAACGTTAAGGAATCCGGAATGACAGCATATTATGAAAACCGGAACAGATAATTAGCGGAATAATTAAAGGTTCAGCCCTTATTATTATTTACCAGTAATACGGGTTTATAAAATACGATTAATAGCATTATATGAATAAGGCTTATCAATATACCCGTGAATTAACAGCGGTAAATAAATATAAATAAGTGTGAGCGGCATGAGGATTATTTCAGAGCAGCAGTACAGAAGTGATCATATTCACCGGATATTGTCAGTCCGGCATCATAATACTCTGTGGCGGGGTGATGACAAGAGGGCAGAAACGCAGCCGGAAGAGTCAAAAACGGCCACGGAGAGCAGAAGCAAAACTTCTCTTTCCGTGGCCGCAGAGGACTGTCTGAGCAAAAATCAGACCAGGAACAGGGTGGCGAGACCTAAAAAGATGAAAAATCCGCCGGTATCGGTGATGGCGGTGATCATCACACTGGAGCCGAGTGCCGGGTCGCGTCCGAGTTTCATCATCGTCAGCGGGATAAGCACACCCATGATGGCAGCCATCAGCAGGTTAAGTACCATAGCCAGCGTCATCACGGCGCCCATAGCGATATCGCCGTAGAGCAGATACGTAACGACCCCCATAATCCCGCCCCAGACTACGCCGTTGATAAAGGCAACGCCCAGCTCACGCAGCAGCAGGAAGGAAAAACTGCCTTTCTGGATCTGGTGAAGCGCCAGAGCGCGGACAATCATGGTGATGGTCTGGTTACCGGTATTACCGCCGATACCGGCAACAATCGGCATCAGGGTCGCGAGTGCAACCAGCTGGGAAATGGTATGCTCAAACACACCAATCACGCGGGAAGCCACAAACGCGGTACAGAGGTTAATCGCCAGCCACGCCCAGCGGTTTTTCACCGCCTGGCCGACCGGGGCAAACACATCCTCTTCAGGGCTTAAACCCCCCATACGGCGGATGTTTTCTTCACTCTCTTCATTCAGGTTATCAACGATATCCTCAACGGTGAGCCGCCCGAGCAGCCGCCCGTTATTATCCACAACCGCGGCGGAAATTAAGTCATAACGTTCGAACGCACCGGAAGCATCTTCGCCTTTTTCATCCGGCAGGAAGGTGACCGGCTCGGTTTTCATCACATCAGAGACCAGTTTGTCCGGCGACTGGGTGAGAATGGTAGTCAGCGGCAGTTCGCCCTGCAAAATATTATTGCTGTCGATAACAAAGATTTTATCGGTGGCTTCCGGGATATTGCTGCGGTAGCGCAGAAAACGCTGAACCGTTTTCAGCGGGACATTGCCGCGCACGGTGACAAACTCAAAGTCCATCATCTGCCCGATACTGTCCGCCGGGTACTGAAGAACGGTGCGGATGCGGTTACGCAGACTTGGTTCCAGATAGGTCAGCAGGCGGCGCATGGTATCGCGCGGCAGGTGCTCGGCGATATACGCCTGCTCATCCACATGCAGGGTGGCAACGGCGCGCAGCAGCTCTTTGTCTGACATATCTTTAATCAGACTGTCCCACACGGACACAGAGGCTTCCACCAGCACTTCCCCGCGCTGGTGGTTATCAATCAGATGCCAGAGCGCGAGACGCTCATCATAGGGCAGGGCTTCCAGCATATCCGCAAGGTCAGCGGCGTGGAGGTCAGTCAGCAGATTTTTGACTAACTTCGATTTTGAATGCAGTTCATCATCACTGAGCCTGGCATGCTCATCGGCGGTGCCCAGAATGGTTTCCACAAACTGTGAGTCGTTGAGGAACAGGGGCAAAACCTGCTGACGAATGTGAGCCAGCCGCTGGGAGTGCGGATTGACCGGTGATGAATTGTCAATGGAGAAACTGTGTTCAGACATGATTTTCCTTTACACATAAAACTTTTAAACAAATAAGACTGGCCGGGGATTCTCTGTCAGACGTCTTCTTCTTTTATACCGAGGTGCCAGCCGGGCACATCATCCCAGTAAGCCTGCTCTTTTTCCAGATCAAGCTGCATTAATGTGTTGATAGTCAGATAGCGGCGCGGAAAAAACAGTGTCCAGTGTCCTTCATTGGTTTCCAGACGCAGTGAGGAGCGTTTGGTGGTGGACTGGCGCTGATTATTCAGTAAGACCGCGAGGCGCAGGATCTGTATCAGGGGGATGACCTGTTTACGTTTAAACAGTGTGAATTTCGGGATGTCGTCACTTTTTACCGCTTTGCGGTGGTAACGCACCAGTGTGGCGAGCAGCAGTTGCTGTTCCTGGGTGAATCCCGGTAAATTGGTGTTCTGCAGAATATAGGCCGAATGACGGTGCAGGCCGGAGAGGTTGATGCTCAGCCCGACTTCGTGCAGCCAGACCGCCCAGACCAGAATGGCTTCCAGCTGAGGATCAACCAGGGACGGATTCTGCTCCGCCCACTGGCGGTACAGGTTTTTCATGGTGGTCAGGACACGCAGCACCTGGGCGTTATCCACATTATAGTGTTCCACCAGACTTTGTGCGGTGCGCTGGCGGATGTCCTGATGACGGAAACGGCCTTCCATCTCATACAGCACCCCTTCGCGCAGGGCGCCGGCAGACAGGCGCAGTTCAGTGATTTCCAGTGCGTCAAACAGACCACACAGAATTGCCAGACCCGGCACAAACACTTTTTTGCGATCGTCAGACAGGCCCGGTAAATTCAGGGCATCAAACCGTTTATAACGCAGCACCTGTTTGACCAGCATTTCCAGGCGTACAGGGGTGATAATGCCGTCCCGTTCCCCCAGTTCACGCAGGATTTCACAGGCTGCTTTGATGGTGCCGGATGCACCGAGGCATACATCCCAGCCCTGTACCCGGAAGGCAATTGCCAGGTTTTCCAGTTTGGAAACGGCCATCAGCCGGGCGCGGTTAAAGTTGGCTTCGGTGATTTTGCCGTCCGGAAAAAACTGACGGCTGAAACTGACACAGCCCATACGGCGGCTTTCGATTAAAATCGGCTCAAAACGTTCGCCGATCACCAGCTCTGTCGAACCGCCGCCGATATCGATCACCAGTTTGCGGCCTTTTTCCGGTTGCGTGTGTTCAACACCCATAAAAATCAGGCGTGCTTCTTCGTGACCGGAAATAATTTCAATCGGATAGGGGATAACGGACGCGGCGCGTTCGAGAAACTCGTGCGCATTGACCGCCTCACGCAGACTGTGAGTCCCGACAATCGTGACCTGTGCGGCGGGAAAACCCTGAAGGCGCTCGGCAAACAGCGCCAGGCAGGCCAGCCCGCGCTCCATGGCTTCTTCGCTCAGCTCATTCTGATCATTTAAGCCTTCAGCCAGATACACCCGCTGTTTCAGGCGGCTGAGAACCTGGAGTGCGCCGTTGACAATACGGGCAATCACCATATGAAAGCTGTTCGACCCGAGGTCGATGGCTGCAATTTCCAGCGGACGATCTTTTTCAGTGATCAGTGATAATGGCATGCACGGGCCTTTTAATTATCCGGTTGTTCCAGGGAACGAATATAGTCATAAACTGCCATCTGCGAGCGGACTTTCCGCTTGTTGCCGCGCGGCACATAATGGTTGGACATCTCTTTATCGAGATAACGCGCCTTCTCATTATCACTGAACTGAATATCCAGAATATCGAGCACCCGGCGGCGCAGCACCGGATCCAGCAGGCGAACCGCCACTTCAATCCGGTAATCGATATTACGGGTCATCCAGTCCGCAGAGGAGAGATAGACTTTTTCGTCCCCTTTGTTGGTGAACACATACACCCGGTCATGCTCCAGGAACCGGTCAACGATACTGGTCACCTGGATATTCTCACTGTACGGAACCTGTCCCGGCACCAGTGCGCACATGCCGCGCACCAGCAGACGGATTTTCACCCCGGCTTCCGAAGCGTCATACAAGCGCTCACTCAGCTGTTTATCCACCAGGTTGTTGATCTTCAGTGTAATTCCGGCTTCATAACCGGCCAGTGCATTGGCTATTTCATCATCAATCAGCTGATTCAGCATTGCCCGTGAATTCTGCGGCGACACCATCAGGTTATCAAAGGAGACCGGGCGGTACGGGTTCTCAATAAAGTTGAACACGCGCCGGACTTCATTGGTGATCTCTTCGTTGGCGGTCAGCAGCGAGTAATCCGTGTAGATACGCGCGGTTTTTTCGTTGAAGTTACCGGTGCCGATATGGGCATAACGGCGGATCACATCCCCGTCTTCCAGCCGCGAGATAATAAACAGTTTGGCGTGGATTTTCAGCCCCGGCGCGGAGAAAATAACATGCACCCCGGCAGCGGTCAGGTGTCTCGCCCAGTGAATATTGGCTTCTTCATCAAAACGTGCCTGTAATTCCACCACCACGGTGACTTTTTTACCGTTGTGTGCCGCGTGGATCATGGAATCGATAATGCGGGAGTCCTTGGCGACACGGTAGATATTCATCTTGATGGAAATCACGCTCGGGTCAAAGGAGGCCTGGCGCAGCAGTTCCAGCACATGCTCAAAGGTGTGATACGGATAATAGAGCAGTACATCCCGTTCGCGGATAGCATCAAACCCGTTGCGGTGATGATCAAACCAGACATGACGCAGACGCGGCAGCGGTTTGTTTAATAAATTCTTATTGCCTTCATTCGGGAAGCGGATGAAATCCTTGAAATTATGATAGCGACCGCCGGCAATCACGGAGTCATCATTGGTCAGGCCGAGTTTTTCACGCAGCAGCGTCACCATTTCATCCGGCATATCGCGCTGATAGACAAAGCGCACCGGCTCAGCGGTCAGACGCTGTTTCAGGGTGGAGGACATCAGCTCCAGCATCCCGGATTCCATTTCGGTGGCGAGGTCATATTCCGCATCGCGCGTCATTTTCATGGAATAGGCATTGAGGGCATCGAAATCGAAGAAGCCCTTGAAGATTTCATCCAGGCAGTAGCGCAGAATATTGTCGATAAGGATCATCGACTGGCGGCGGCGGCCGTTTTCAGTCGGCAGATTGACAAAACGCGGCACTTTATCGGACGGAATTTCCAGCAGTGCATAGCGGGTCTCACGGCCGGATTTGACAATCTCCACCACCAGATAGGTGTAATCGTCTTTGAGGAATTCGACCAAATCGGTGCTGGTCTGGATCATAATCGGCGTGATGTGCTGGCGCAGATGCTGACGGAAATACTGACGCAGCCAGATTTGCTGTTTCGGCGAAATCTGGCGTTCGTTGATCAGGAAAATCTGGTTACGCGCCATTTCCAGCAGCAGGTCGTTATACAGGGTATCAAAAGCCTGATCCTGTTTTGCCACTTTGTTTTCAATTTTACGCAGCAGATGGCGCCCGCTGGCACCGGAACCACGCTGTTCCTCATTAATCAGGATGCGGCGTTTCACATCCGCATAGCGGACTTTATAAAACTCATCCAGGTTATTTGAGTAAATGCCCAGAAAACGCATGCGCTCAATCAGCGGGTTGCGTTTATCGGCAGCCTCCTGAAGAACCCGCTCGTTGAACGACAGCCAACTGAGTTCTTTTTCCATATAGAGCCTATCTTGGGACATTGTTACTCCGGAACGGGTTACTCTGAATCAGGGTTGAACACAGCGTACAGTTTACTAAAAAATCGTTACAGGTTCTGCTTTACGCGGGCATTTTTTTCAACGTAGCTTTCCGCATCCGCAGATTTATTTTTCATGACCAGATATTCCGGCTGAAAAATACACATACGGATAGCAGTGCGGTATTCCCCGTTGACGAAAAACTCATCAATTAACTGGCCTTCGGTATGAAAACCGAGCTTTTTATAGATGTGGATCGCTTTTTCGTTTTCCACATCCACAATCAGATACAGTTTGTATAAATTGAGAACAGAAAACGCATAATCCATAGCCAGACGGGCAGCGCGGGACGCAAATCCGTGACCCTGATGTGACGGGGCGATAATAATCTGGAATTCAGCGCGGCGGTGTACATGATTGATTTCCACCAGTTCCACCAGCCCGACCTTGGTGCCGTCGCTTTCCACAATGAAGCGGCGTTCTGACTGATCGTGAATATGCTTATCGTATAAATCACTTAATTCAATAAAGGCTTCATACGGCTCCTCAAACCAATAACGCATAATGCTGGCGTTATTATCCATTTGATGAACAAAAGCTAAATCCTCACGCTCAAGCGGGCGCAGTTTTACAGGCGGAACAGCAGTACCACCGGACATAAATCACCTCGGTATTGGTTGTATTTTATCAGTCAGTGTAACACATAACAGAAACGGAATTATCCGGGGATCCGCTTTTCCGCGTCACGACGGGCACAGCCGTGTAAAATTATGGCAATTACGTGTTATTTGAGTACCGGTCACAGCAGACAGATGATAAAGTATGTGGTAGTACGCATATCATTAATAAATACCGGATATTTCCATGAACCCGACAAAAGTGTGCCGCACCCGTCTTTATACGCTTACCGACCTGCCGAATATCGGCGAGGCGATGGCGGAAGATCTGCGTCTGCTGGGGTATGAGACGCCGCAGGATATTACCGGTTCAGACCCGGTGATTATGTATGAAATGCTCTGCGCGGTAACCGGCGTCCGTCAGGATCCCTGTGTTATTGATGTGTTCTGGTCAGTCACTGATTTTCTTGCAGGACAACCGGCACAGCCGTGGTGGAATTATACCGGACAGCGCAAAGCGTATCTTAATGAGATGGCGAAACTGCGGTAGTTATGAGTCAACCTGACTGACAATACGGTTAATCGTCATCAGTGCAGTACGCAGACTGGGTGAATGCACTTTTGCTCTGTCAATATCCCAGTTTTCCTGAACAAAACGGGTCAGCAGCGTGTTGTAAGACAGCCCGACTTTTGAGGCAGCACCTTTTTTAGGCGGAATTCCTTTGCGTATATCCGCATTTTTAGACAGTTTCGCCAGACTTATAATTTTCTCTTTCGGGTCAAGTAAATCATCCGGTGATCGGCAGAGTTTATCGCCGGAAATATTCAAAAATGCACTTAATCCTTCGCGATCAGCTAAAATCCAGCTTTCGATTTCCCGTACCGGAATAATGATATCCAGGCTCCGGCTTTTGTTTTTTATTTCTTTTTCTATTGATGAACGGAATTCGTTAATATTAGTTTGTAAGTCTGAATCGAAAACAACAAGGACATTATGACGATAAGATAATTCATTGAATTTATCAATGTTCTTTTTCAGATAACCACAGCCCTTCTTCCCTAATTTAAACGGGATATCAACATCGCTGACAGAAGACAGTATTTTGACCATAACTTCTTCTGTTAAAATATCTTCTGTCGCGATCGAAATTTTCATTCATTATATCTCTGGCATTTTTCTGATATTGGCTGGTGCTGTCAGTGGTAACATAATTTCTGCGGCTGTCAGACCAGCCCGCATTGCGGCCAGTTCATCGTCATCCGGCGAACGTGCCGTTGTACCGTTTTCAGAGGGCAGAAGCAGAATAATGTCATTACCGTCTATGTTGTTGCTTAACAGCGAAACACTGTGTGTGCTGATAAGGATCTGTTTTTGGTTTCGTGCTCCTTTCAGCGTATTTTCAATCACTTCAGGGATATACCGGACAATTTCATTATTCAGGGAAAGTTCCGGTTCCTCCAGCAGGAGCAATTGTCTTTTTTCAAGAAGTGACCACATCAGGCCAATCAGTCTTAATGTGCCGTCAGAAAACTGGTCTTCTTTCTGCCATCCTGCATTAGGGCGCCAGTGGTCATAACGGGCTTCCAGGTGTGGCTGACCGGAACTGTCGCGCTCAAAACGGAGTTCTTTAAATTGCGGTACTGCAATAGATAAACCCGTCTGAATTTTTTTCAGCCACGCATCACGGGTTTTAGCATTAGTATTCGCCAGCCGGTCCAGAAATCCCTGTCCAAAGGGATCATCTTCAATTTTGGTGACACCAATTTCTTTAGCAAACTTAAGTAACTGAGGAACAATATGCAGATACGTGATAGAGGCAAAAAACTGAGCCACAGCACGAAATGGCTGGTTTGCTAAAATTTGTTCCAGGTGTGTTTGCGTCAGTTGAATTTCATCGGTTTGATCATTAGCATTCGGCCGGGACAATATGGTCTCATTGTTACGGGTGACATTTTCACTGGTAATATGAATTAATTGCTTCCCTTTACCGGATGCTTTGAATTTTAATTCATACACCCATTCATTATCATCATCAGATAAATCCAGAATAATAGCCACTTCAGTATCGTTACGCGCCTGAAGGCAACGTAGCTTAGTGATACCCCCGCGATCATTAACCGCTTTCTGTAAGCCGCCGCCATCCTTGCACAGATCACTCATAAAACGGAAAACATCAAGGAAGTTAGATTTACCCACGGCGTTAGGGCCGATGATATATACCCGGTCATTCATTTTGATATCGATATTCCGGAAATTCTTCCAGTTTTTCAGACGGACTCGGGTAATTTTCATGGTCATACCTTCAGGGTTATGTCATTCAGATAACAGCAATTATTGCAGTCTGAATTAAATTTTGTCAAACGAGAGTATTGTTACCTGTTGGTGACAACAACATAGCATTATGCAGCAGGATTATCGTGGACGGGAGATAAAATTGTGAGCGTTATTCCAGCAAAAAAAGAAATAACGGAAATAAAAGAAAATAAATATAGATAAATGACTCACATATCAGTGAGTCATTTATTTTATGAATGAAAACCATCCGGTGGCAATAACTGGTTATCCAGATATGCCTGCCCGTTTTGTAACACCAGACGCCCCTGCACAAACCAGTTAACCACCTGCGGATAGATGCGGTGTTCTTCCTGTTGTATCCGTGCGGTGAGGGTGTCTTCGGTATCATCCGGCAGAACGGCAATGCGTGCCTGTAAGATAACCGGGCCGCCGTCCAGCTCTTCCGTGACGAAATGTACAGAGGTACCGTGTTCGGCATCGCCGTTTTCCAGGGCTTTACGGTGCGTGTGCAGGCCCGGATATTTCGGCAGCAGAGACGGATGGATATTGAGCATTCTGCTGTGGTAATGGCGGACAAAGGCGGGTGTCAGAATCCGCATATATCCGGCGAGGATCAGTAAGTCCGGCTGATACTCATCAATCTGTGTCTGCAATGCGGCATCAAAATCATCCCGTGAAGATAATTCCGCCGGACTGAGTGCCAGTGCGGGAATACCGGCCTGTTGTGCGCGGAGTAGCCCGTAAGCGTCCGCTTTATTACTGAAGACCGCAACAATTTCCGCATTGAGGGTTTGTGAACTGCAGGCATCAATCAACGCCTGCAGATTACTGCCGCTGCCGGAAATCAGGACAACAAGGCGTTTTTTCATCAGCGGATGATGACCTGAGGTTCATCTTCACGGCATACCGCGATATCACCGATCAGCCATGCATTTTCACCCGCTTCTGTCAGCAGGGCGAGGGCGGCCGGCACAGACGCCGCCGGCAGTGCAATCACCATACCGACACCGCAGTTGAAGGTGCGGTACATTTCATAGTCTTCCACATTCCCGGCTTTTTGCAGCCAGTTAAAGACAGACGGCCACTGCCAGGATGAGGCATCAATCCGCGCCTGGGTACAGGCCGGTAATACACGCGGGATATTTTCCCAGAAACCGCCGCCGGTCAGGTGGGCGATGGCGTGAACATCGGTGTTTTCGATCAGTTTCAGCACAGATTTAACATAGATTTTTGTCGGTGCCAGCAGATGATCCGCCAGTGATTTGCCGTCAAGCTCTGTGGCTGCCGGGTCAGTTTTGCTGACCTCAAGGATTTTGCGGATCAAAGAATAGCCGTTGGAGTGCGGGCCGCTGGAGGCCAGCGCTATCAGCACATCACCGGCGCGGACTTTGCTGCCGTCGATGATTTCTGATTTTTCCGCCACACCGACACAGAACCCGGCCACGTCATAATCATCGCCGTGATACATGCCCGGCATCTCAGCGGTTTCACCGCCGACCAGCGCACAACCCGCCTGTTTGCAGCCTTCGGCAATACCGGTGACCACACGGGCGGCAGTATCGACATCCAGTTTGCCGGTCGCGTAATAGTCAAGGAAGAAGAGGGGCTCAGCACCGGCGACGACGAGATCGTTCACACACATGGCGACGAGGTCGATACCGATAGTGTCATGACGCGCCAGATCCATCGCCAGGCGCAGCTTGGTGCCGACGCCGTCAGTGCCGGAAACCAGCACCGGTTCTTTATATTTCTGCGGTACCGCACACAGCGCACCGAAACCACCCAGCCCGCCCATAACTTCAGGACGGCGTGTCTCTTTGACAACATGCTTAATACGGGAAACTAAGGCATTACCGGCATCAATATCAACACCGGCATCTTTGTAACTCAGGGAAGTTTTGTCAGTCACTGCGGCCCCCAACGGCGATTGCAAGTAAGTGGGTGTATCGAAAACGCGGCTATTCTAACAGGCCACGCAAACGTTTGCGAGAGGATTTATGCCGGTTTTTGTCAAAATGCGTCAGATCACACTTATTCATGTAACAAACATGAAACGCGTGATAATTGACTATAATCAACAAATCCGGGGTGGCGCTGCGAAAGAAAAGCGGTATAATCTCGCGATTTTTTTGTCCGCCAGGGCTTACACAGTAGGAGAACCCATGAAAGTCGTCGAGGTAAAACACCCGCTCGTTAAACACAAACTTGGCCTGATGCGAGATCATGATATAAGCACAAAACGCTTTCGTGAACTGGCCTCAGAAGTCGGTAGCCTGCTGACCTATGAAGCAACTTCAGACTTAGAAACTGAGAAAGTGACAATTGACGGCTGGTGTGGTCCGGTCGAAATTGAACAAATCAAGGGTAAAAAGATTACCGTTGTGCCAATCCTGCGTGCGGGTATCGGTATGATGAACGGTGTGCTGGAAAGCATCCCTAGTGCCCGTATCAGTGTTGTCGGTGTTTACCGTGATGAAGAAACACTGGAGCCGGTACCGTACTTCCAGAAATTAGCCTCTAATATTGAAGAGCGTATGGCGCTGGTGGTTGACCCGATGCTGGCAACCGGCGGTTCAATGATCGCTACCATCGATCTGCTGAAAAAAGCAGGCTGTACCGCGATTAAAATCCTTGTGCTGGTTGCAGCGCCGGAAGGTCTGAAAGCGCTGGAAAAAGCCCATCCGGATGTTGAGCTGTATACCGCATCCATCGACGATCACCTCAACGAACACGGTTACATTGTACCGGGCCTGGGTGATGCGGGCGATAAGATATTTGGTACGAAATAAGTTAATGAGCCGACTTGATAGTCGGCTTTTTTTTGGCATATCCCTGAGTAATCATTTAAGAGGTTTAAGATGACGCGCCGCGTTATTGAAGTCGATGAACGCCCACCACTGCTGGTCACCATTCCGTTAAGTTTACAGCATCTGTTTGCGATGTTCGGTGCTACTGTTCTGGTGCCGATCCTGTTTCAGGTAAACCCGGCCACGATCCTGTTATTTAACGGTATCGGGACACTGCTGTATCTGTTTATCTGTAAAGGAAAAATCCCGGCGTACCTGGGCTCCAGCTTTGCCTTTATTTCGCCGGTGCTGATTTTACTGCCGCTCGGGTATGAACTTGCTCTCGGCGGGTTTATCATCTGCGGGCTGCTGTTTATGCTGGTGGCGGGGATTGTCAAAATCGCCGGGCGCGGCTGGATCAACGTGCTGTTCCCGCCTGCGGCAATGGGTGCGATTGTGGCGGTTATCGGCCTTGAACTGGCCGGAACCGCTGCCGGTATGGCCGGGCTGAAATTCGAGAATGGCGCCACGCCGGACAGCACCACGCTGATCATCTCCCTGACCACTCTCGGGGTGACGATTCTCGGCTCTGTGGTGTTCCGCGGCTTCCTGGCGATTATCCCGATCCTTATCGGGGTGCTGACCGGTTATGCGCTGTCCTTCTTTATGGGCGCGGTGGATTTAACCCCGGTAAGTGAAGCACCGTGGTTTGCACTGCCGACATTCTACACACCGCGTTTTGAATGGTTTGCCATTCTGACCATCTTACCGGCCGCGCTGGTGGTAATTGCCGAGCATGTCGGTCACCTGGTGGTCACCGCGAATATTGTCAAACGCGACCTGATGAAAGACCCCGGTCTGCACCGTTCGATGTTTGCCAACGGTTTTTCGACTGTACTGTCAGGCTTCTTCGGTTCCACACCAAACACCACATACGGCGAAAACATCGGCGTAATGGCTATCACCAAAGTGTACAGTTCGTGGGTTATCGGCGGGGCAGCGGTACTGGCGATTCTGCTCTCCTGTGTCGGTAAACTGGCTGCCGCGATTGCTGCTGTGCCCGTACCGGTGATGGGCGGGGTATCGCTGCTGCTGTACGGGGTTATCGGTGCATCCGGTATCCGCGTGCTGATTGATTCCAAAGTGGATTACAACAAGCCGCAGAACCTGATTCTGACGGCAGTTATCCTGATTATTGGTGTCAGTGGTGCAACCATCCATATCGGCGCAGCTGAACTGAAAGGGATGGCACTGGCGACGGTTGTCGGCATTGGTCTGGCTCTGGTGTTCCGTCTGGTGAACATCATTCGTCCGGAAGAGCGGGTGGTGGATGTGAATCTGGATGAAGTGAAGAAAGATTAATAGCAGAGTATGTCCGGATAGTTTATTTCTTCCGGAGATATTCATTGTTATTATCTGAAGAAAATGATCATTATAATGAAAAAATCTGCCGCGGACAGCGGCAGATTTTTTTTTGGTATATTACAAAAATGACCCGGTTTTAGTATTGATTTGAGATGGTGCCATTATTGATTAATTTATGCTCGACCATATCATATTCATTATGGAGAGCGATATTAGTTCGCCCCCACATATCGATGTTACCATTGTTTTTAAGATCAGCTCCGCGTGAATCAATTTTTGCGAATGATCCTTTGATAATACCGTCATTAACAAAAGCAAATTTTGCCGAAACATATTCTTTTTCAGAAGTATCAAAATGATGATGAGTATCATTAAATGACATATTTAGTTTTTGAGCAGTGATATTTCCCCGATTATACATACTGGAATAAAAAGATGTTACATCAGATATTACTGAGGTAATATTACCACTATTGACAAATAATACATGTGACAGATTGGTATCATTTTTATATGATTTAATACTTCCATTATTAACTACATGGCCGGAATGAGCATCTATTTTCAGTTTATCACTTAAAATAGAGGATGATTCATCAATGTATAATAGCGAAGGTCTGCGCTCTTCGACAGTTTCTTCCGTTAAGATACCTGGTGTATGGCTATGATAATACGTACCTGTTTTGTGTGATATATATTCATTTGTTTCTGTTGTTTTGATAAAAACATCAGGTATATCAATGGTGCTGTTCTTAATAATTATCTGGTTGGCGATCAGAGATAGTTTGTTCTTTTCAGCATTTTTTTTATAATTATTATTAATGTTAGATGTATTGATTATTTCTATTTTACCATCTGAACTTTGATAGCTGAGCGGATCTTTTTTATTTACACTATCCGTAATTTTACCCGTAATGAGTGTAGTATTAGGGGCATTAGTTGTACTGCATCCATCACAGGTAATGCCATTAGGATTAGCAATAATCAAATCAGCATTATTAAATACGACTCTAATGTTTCCTGATAATACAGATTGTGAATCAGATATCACTTCATTAATGATTACATCAGCTTTGTTTTTATTATTAATGAACAACCCTTCTTTACCTACACTGAATTCATCAAAGAAATTATGGGATACGCCATTGCTATCCGGTTTTTCAATATGAAGAACGGGTTTGCCAACTCTTTCAGTCAGATGTGCCTGTATGTTTTTTTCACTTAGCTTAATTTTCTGGTCATCAGTATACCAATACTCATTGGCAGAAAAAGATGGTGATGAGATGGTAGTGGCGATTACTAATGATATTAATTTTATTTTCATAGTCATTCCTTTATCTATTGACTCCCTGTTATCAGCATACTGATATTACATGTATATAATAAACAATTGTTAAATGTGTTTTTGCAAAAAATAAACATACAATATATTCATGATAAATCATTGCTTAATATAATAATTTATAAACAGATAAGTTAAGCGATGTTTAATATATAGGTTACTTATAACCTGAGCAGATCGTGTCCGCCGTTTGCTGTTATTCAGGACATTACGGCAACTAATCTTGTCGTTTAAGTGCAAATATCTGCACGGATTGTGCTGATTATGCTAAACTGTCTGCGTTTTTTATACGTTGGCCGAGGTAATTCTGAACACGCCGTCTCAGCTCTCATTACCACTTTCTCTTCCCGATGATGAAACGTTTACCAGTTTCTATGCGGGGGCAAACGCATCTCTGGTATCTGCCATTCAGGCGGCGATCAGTCAGCCACACGGCAGTTATCTCTATTTCTGGTCCCGCGATGGCGGCGGTAAAAGTCATCTGCTGCATGCGGCCTGTGCCGAAGTATCTTCCAAAGACCGGGCGGTCGGTTATGTGCCACTCGATAAGCGCGCCTGGTTTGTGCCGGATGTGCTGGAAGGCATGGAGCATCTGTCGCTGGTCTGTATTGATAATGTGCAGTGTATTGCGGGGGATGAAGAGTGGGAAATGGCGCTGTTTAATCTCTATAACCGCATTCTGGAGACCGGCAAGACCCGTCTGCTGATCACCGGGGACAGACCGCCGCGTCAGATCCCGCTGCAGTTACCGGATCTCGCTTCCCGCCTTGACTGGGGGCAGATTTACAAACTTCATCCGCTCAGTGATGACGAAAAAATTCAGGCACTGCAACTGCGGGCAAAACTGCGCGGGTTTGAGCTGCCGGAAGATGTCGGGCGCTTTATCTTAAAACGCCTCGACCGTCAGATGCGCACACTGTTTGACATGCTCGACAGGCTTGATCATGCATCGATTGTTGCCCAGCGCAAACTGACCATTCCGTTTGTTAAAGATATCCTGCGGCTGTGACCGTCAGTTAAGCAGGGCAATCACCGTTACTCCCCACTGGAGCACCATGCAGAGAGCGCCCTGCTGAAACAGCCGTTTTGTGCCTCGCCAGCGCTGTGAGAAGTGGGTGTGCTGTGCTCTGCCCGGAAACAGCGTCGTCAGGGATTCATCAAAAATATCGGTATCGGACGATTGTGCCAGGCGGCGGAACAGATGGTGATCCAGCCACAACCGGAAGATAAAGTACATGGCACACAGAAAGAACAGGATCCCCGCCGCCATCGGATATTCACCGGAAAATCCTGATATATAAAGCAAAAACTGCGTCAGAAAGGCCATCACCGATAAGGCGGCCAGAAAACGCCAGCCCGCCGTGAAAATCACCATAATCTGTTCATCATGAGGTCTGTTATTCATCGTTTTTTCCGTAACGGGCTGCCCAGCGGGTCAGGGCGGCAATTGTCTGTTCCCGCAGAACAATCTGCGGCCGGGCCTGTCTGACGGCCGCCAGCGCCTGCTCCACATTGTCTGCCAGCCCGGCACGTATCAGCCAGGCGACCACGACGGTCGTACTGCGGGTGTAACCCAGTTTACAGTGTACATAAACCTGACCGGATTGCGCCAGGCGGCTGAGATTGTTCACCGCCGTTTCAATCTGCATCTCTGTCAGCGGAAACAGATCCAGCTGCGGCTGGCAGTGATAAGCCAGCCCGGCGGTATAGCGGTTGCGGGGAAATTCCCCTGTCATATCCAGTACAGCGGAGGCCGTCAGTGGTGCCGCAGGGTAACCGCCCAGCGCGATATGCTTATTGACCACACTGGTGTGACGGCACCGCTTTGCATACCAGTAATAGCTGATTTGCGCCGCAATCCGGTATGGCAGCAGCAGGAGTGCGGCAGAGGGTGAAATGCGCCCGGCGCTGTCTTTCTGAAACACGGATGCGCCGGCACCGAGATAACCCGCTGTGATACATAAAAATGCCAGCCCCGGCCACAGCAGCCACCAGCCCTGACCACCCATCACGACAGCCGCTGTTATCAGCACCAGCGAAATAACGGCGTACCGTCCGGCCAGCTGATAGCCGCGGCGGATACGGTGCGGGGCCCACTGCCAGCGTGTACTTACCGGCAGCAGATAGCTTATCACCACACCGGTGGCGGCACCGGTGATCACATCAATAAAATGGTGCTGCCAGGTTGTCAGTACAGAAATTAAGATCAGAATTGACCACAGGTGCAGAAACCAGTGCCATTTCTGCGGTGTGTGCGCCCGGAAGCGCAGCCACAGCAACCACAGCAGAATGATATGCAGAGAAGGGGCCTGATTAAACGGCAGATCAAACATCTCCAGCTGGTCAAACATCCAGCCTGCGGTACCGCCTGTCTGCGGACGGGGAAAACTGAATTTCAGCGGAAAGAGCAGGAACCCGGCACAGGCTGCCAGTGACGCAACTGCCAGCCGAAGCCCGTGAATACACTGTTCGCGCAGAGAGGTGCAGATAAACAGGGATAAACCGTAGAAGAGATCGATGCTCCAGTACGGAATAATTGTCCACGGCAGAAACGGAATATGTGTTTCCCAGTTGAACGCAAAGGAAGGGACTGACGGCAGCGAAGCGGTATAGGTATTGACCTGTCCGTAAGTCAGAAAAAAGAAAGGTGCCAGAAACAGCAGCCAGAGCAGGGCAAATCCCCACCGTTTACGGCGGGAAGCAGGCAGCGGCAGTGCGGCATCAGACATAATTTTTCATTCCCTGTAAAACAGAAGATGCGCAAAAAGGCGCATCTTCATCAGTATGATAGTAATCAGCGGCGTCTGGCGACTGATACACTGAAAATACCCCAGTTATCAATGAGCTGATCCAGTTTTTCAAACCCTGCCTCATCCACCAGCGCATCCATTTCCCCCTGACTGCGGCAGCGCATCACCCAGGCTTTACCGCCCTGATGGCTCGGCAGAACGCGGGCTATCATCTCTACCTGCGGGTGCCATGGCTGACAGGTGTAGACAAGATAACCGCCGCTTTCAATCGCCTGCGCCAGCCCGGCAAGGGAATCGCGCAGCAGATGGTTTTCCGGGAACAGTTCATATAACCCGCTCACCACGCCGAGGGTCGGTTTCGGGGTGACCGCCGCCAGATCGGCGCTATCAAAGGCATTGCCCTCTTCAAAACGGATTTTGTCTTCCAGGAAGCGCTCTTTGATCTGTAAACGGCCCTGTTCCACATTGATGGTGCTGTAATCGCGCATCAGAACAGATTCTATCCGGCTGTAATCATTAATCGCATCAAAGAGATAGCGTCCCTGACCGGCTGCGATATCCATGATCCGCACCGGCTGGCCTTCTTCCTGTAATGCCCGGATGGTGCGGCGCAGAATTTTCTCAATATTCACTTTGCGCTGGCGGATCCCCTGCCAGCCGATACTGTTGAGATACTGACGGTCAACAATGCGGCCGAAAATGCCTTTGCCCTGAGCCTGGTTACGGTAGACATAATCGAGGGTGGATCCGGAATCAAAGCCTTTATCGTAGCCGATACTGACGCCTTCCGAGGCTTTGCCGAGGGTGGACATCGCTTTGCTGAGCAGTTTATAGCCGAGATTTTTCGGGCAGTAATCCGGCAGCGGAACCTGCAATTCACGATAAGCATCGGCACCGGCGCTGCACACATCCTCAAACCGGTAATCGTGCTGATAGCGCGGCTGTTCAAACAGGGTGGTGACAAAGTGGCGGATTTCCGCCAGCGGGATATGACGATCTTTCTCGCCCAGAGTGTCGTGATAGAACCCCGGCAGAATATGTTTTTCTTTATACGGGGTGTTAAGCCGCGCATAGAACTGATTCTGCGGCTTGCGGTGCACCACGTGGTCACTGCCGGAGATAAACAGCTGAGTCGGCACTGTTATCGCGGCAGCATCCGCCACCAGCCGGTCAGCGGTTTTGTAGAGTTCCAGCAGGATATTGACAGCAATCGGCCGGGTGATCAGCGGATCCCGCTCAAATGAAGCGATACGTAGCGGGTCGTGGGTCAGATATTTGGCTTTGACATAGGAGTTTACATAAAACAGCCCGCGTATTTTCTGCATCAGCGCCAGTCCGCTACGGGCAAACGGCACATAGAGTTTGACTTTAAAGGCCGGAGAAGCCAGTACCAGACCCCGGATCTTCGGTGCGAAATCATGTACCCAACCGGTCAGGGTGACAGCGCCGACACTTTGTCCGAGCACGACCATATTTTCTATCGGAATTTCATATTCGGATGTAATGAAGTTAATAAATTCATTGATGTCACTGATGGATGTTCCCATTGACGGACTGTAGCCTCTCGGCCCGTCATTACGGCCGTGACCCCGGGCATCCCAGGCAAATACCGCGAAATCAGGCAGCGCCAGCTCATCCGCAAGATGTGCCACACGTCCGGAGTGTTCATGACCCCGGTGAAACAGCACTACGGCTTTCTTTTCTGCGGTCGCGGAAGGCCAGTAACGGAAGAATAACCGCTGCTGGTCACTGGTGGTAAAGTGAGATTCAATAGATTCACGCTGAGTCGGATAATCAGAAGATACACTCATAATCAGTCCTTTTGAGATGCGCTTTGTTGCGCAGATTCCTGCAACGCACGCCGGATACGGTGATAACAGGTAAGAAACAGCAGGGCGGCAAAGACCGCAAACAATACAGGAAACAGGACGGAGTCAAGTGATGCGGGAAAAACCGCCGCCCACAGACCCAGTGCGCCGAACAAAAAGGCGCGGTCACTTTTTCCGGCCGGGCCGTCATAGCGGCGTGATGCCCCGATAGTTTGTGCCAGTACCCCGATAAATTCAGTCAGTACAGAGATAAACAGGATCAGCAGTATCCAGATGGCGGCTCCCGGGAACAGCAGGACAAACGGGAAATAAAGAATGGTATCGGATACCACATCACCCAGTTCATTGAGGATCGCGCCGAAGCGGCTTTTCTGGTGATGTTCGCGGGCCAGCATGCCGTCAATGGCGTTGAGCGCCATCCTGATAAACAGTACCGGCGGCAGCAGCAGAAACAGGCGCGGATCGGGAAACAGGATCAGGATGAAACCGGTAAGCAGGGAAAGGAACATCGCTGCCAGCGTGACCTGGTTGGCCGTGATTCCGGCATTAAACAGGCGGATTACCACGGGACGCAGCAGGTTCTGAAACTTCGGTTTTAGATCATAAATGGTCATTTTTTTCCCTGATGATACACAGTCAGTTATCTGTATTATCAATACGTTATTCTGTGATCGCCGCAATAAGAGTTTTCTTAAGTTAATACGGTGTGATCACAGGGCTGTGTTGTTACAGGTATGACAGTCTGCGGCAGGGAAAGTTTCTGATAAAAGCAATACCGCCGTGAAAACGGCGGTATAACAGGGGTCAGCGTGGTGAATTTACTGAAATATTATGACTGATGCCGGTCAGACGTTCTGATGCATGCAGCGGTTTGCGGGCATCGAAAATCACCTCATTATTTTTTGCAGCATTGATAATCACCGGCAGTGTTTCGCGGTGAGAATAGAGAGAGGTATTGGTTGAGCTGCAACCCTGACAGACCACACCGTTCGGGTTAACAATCAGCAGGCTGGCCTTGCCGCCTGCAACCAGGGTACTGCCGCGCAGACGGGTTTTATTGTCACCGATCACTTCATTAATAATGGTCTTGGCATTTTCTTTATTATGAATAACCAGTCCTTTTTTACCGACATTATAATCTGAGAAGACATTGTGAGAGATCCCGCGACCATCAGGTGAATTAATGACCAGAACCGGTTTTCCTGATTCATCTTTAAACAGTTTGGTTTGGACTTCAGGGCTGACTACACGGATTTTATCGCCGTTTTTGTAGGTATATTCAGTGCTCCCCGGCCCGGCAACAGCGTGTGCGGAAAATAGTACAGCAGAAATTAATGATAATGCAGCTAATGTCTTTTTCATGATTTATTCCTTTAATCATTATATTAAGTGTAAATAACCAAACGAACTTTACCACTTGAAATAAATGACGATTTCATAAAAAAAACATAAAATCTAAAAATAGATAAAACTATAAATTAATAAAAAATACGGGGTATTTGTTTCAGGAATGAATCAATTGTTATTGATAAGTTCATCATGAGTATCAGCAATGATTGTTCATAGGATATCTTCCGGTGAGTGTATTTATGTGTTATTCGATTAACACACCGGAGGTGTTATGCGTTTTGACAGCAAGATTAAAAAATTATTACTTATATTATTTTTTGTTTTTCCCTGTGATTTACATGCTTCGGAAATAATTCCGATTGATAGACGTTTAAAAGTAAACATCAAAAAAAATGTAACTGTTATTGATATTTCAAAGCCGGATGAAAATGGATTGTCATACAATAAATACAGGAAATTTAATGTTCCTGAAACAGGTGTGGTATTGAATAACGGAATAAAAGACAGTGAATCTTATCTGGCAGGTAAAATAGAGGGAAACATAAATTTCCAGGGGAGTAGTGCCAGTTTAATTATTAACGAGGTAATCAATTGGTATCCTTCTGACTTGTCGGGGGCTATGGAGGTTTCCGGTAATCCGGCATCAGTTATTATTGCTAATCCTAATGGTATTACCTGTGATGGCTGTAATTTCATTAAGGTACCTGATATTACCCTTGCTACAGGGAAAATTAATTTTAAAGCCGTTAACGACTCTCTTTATGAGCAAACCATCAGCCATTCAAAGGGGTTCTACATTACCCGCCGGGATCAGGGGCACTCGCTGAGCCGCTGGCGGTTGCCGCAGATTTATTACGGCGGAAATTTATCTGTTGATGCAGCAAATGGCATAACAGCAGACAGTAAAACATTCAGCATTCCTGAATTTAAAGAATCCGCAATGATGCTGAGCAGCCATACCGGAACCGGTTGGCTGAAAGAACTGATAACCCGCGATGATGTTCAGTGGAACCGGGTTGCTGATGCCTGTCAGCGCTGGGACTATAAAGAGCAGCACCTTAATCCGGTAGCATCAGCTGTTCTGGCTGTTGCCGTCACCGCTGCGACATCGGGCTCCGGGCTGGCCGCATGGGCAGGGAGTACCGCATCTTCCGCAGCCACAGGAACGGCTGCCGCTGTTATTTCCGGAGCTGCGCATTCCGGAATGATAGCACTGACAACACAGGCTGCGGTTGCACTGGCAGAGAATAAAGGCGATTTATCTGAAACATTTAAGTCACTGGGACGCAGTGAAAGTGTTAAGTCTGTTATTGGTCAGATGGTTGTCGGAGGGGCGTTCAATGGTCTGGATAAATCGATGGGCTGGCAGAACGGAAATCCGGCACAATCGCGGATTCCGTTACTGAGTGACGGAGATTGGCATAAGGTTGCACAGCGCGTTTCCGCCCAGTCTGTAATCAGCTCAGCGGTGGGTTCGGCAGTATCAGAAACAAGCTTCAGGGAGAACTTTATTAATGCGCTTCTCAGTAACACGGGAAGTCAGTTTAATGCTGAAGGCGCAAAATTAATTGGTGACCACGGTGAAATATTAACGGAACCGGGCAAAGCAATTACGCATGCTGCGGTTGCCGCTGTCAGAGCCGAGCTGACCAACCGGAGTGTCAGGGGGGCGGTTACCGGGGCGCTGGCAGCGTCGGCAGCCGGTATTATATTAGGCGATTCTTTAGATCAGACAGCGCAGGAACATGAACAACAGGCACAGCTGGCCCGGATGACAGGTGCTGTTGCCGGATTGATTGCAACAGGCCATATCAACGGGCTGACCACTGCGGCGGATGCTGCTGAGATCGTTGAACGTTATAACCGTCAGTTTCATTTGCAGGAATTAAAGGCGATAGAGGAACTGGCTGACGGTGATAATTTTAAAAAAGAGCGCCTGCTCGCAGCAGGTTGCCGTCTGATCAACTGTACTGTGCAGGAATCTGCAAATTCACCGGATAAATTACGTTTTGATGCGTTAATGGCAAAATATCCGGAGACGTATCTTGAAGATAATTTACTGACAAATTACTGGGTGACAAAAGCGGATGACGGCATTCGTTATTATCCCTGGTCAGTTGCACCTGAAAAAGTACAGCTTTTTACTTACAGTGAAACTGAACGACATGATGATATTGATGATTTTGTCCGTAATCAATATGCGGAATATATAACAGATTTTACCGGTCTGAAAAAAGCAACTGCCGAAATTATTATCGACAGTATATTGATGTCATCAGTGAATGGCGGGAGAGGTAATCCTGCCAGAATGCATAAACATATCAGAAAGGTCAGTTATGCAGATTTAAATCAAATCTATACCACCGATAAAAAGGGCAATAAAATCCCGATGAGTGGTATCAGTCAGGTTCCTCTATCAACCAGCAGGGTATGCCGTTTGAGCATTATATTGGTACACAATTACCGGCAGGCTCAAAACTTCCGGATGGATTCAAAACCTTTGATTATTATGACAGTAAAGATAAAATAGCGATTAGCGTAAAAACTATTAACACTCAAACAGATAGTAGACTAAATAAACCTGATGCCATTAAATATACCATTAATGGCCATGTTAATAAAATAGCTCAGTTTACAGGTCACATAAAAGAGGGTATTCCATTGAGTTCAGATGATATCAAGAAAAGAGTATTACATATTGGTCTTCCGGAAAAAACAACATCTGAACAATGGAAGTCAATAAATAGAGCAGTAAAGAACGCAAATGATAAAAATATAGAGATTAAAATAACCATTATAAAAGGTAATTAGTATGAATTCGATAAATCCTGATGAGTTTAATGCAGTCGTAAGTTTTAATGAAGATTATTTTTATTTTTTAAGGATGATTAATCATGGGTTGTTAATACCGGACTATTTATTTGGTGATATTATTATTCCTGTGGATGCAGCAATTGACAATATTGGCTTGAGTTTAAAGCAGGCTCTCACAAAAAATAAAGATGGAGGGTCTGAAGGTTCTTATATATTTGATCATGAATTAAACAAGGAGAATTATAAAGAAAATATAGTAAAATTAATGAGGTTATGCGGATATAAGAATAAAAAATTACTTTTTAAAAAAATGAATAAATGCCTTGTAAGGCAAGTTGGTAATATTATTAAAATAAAACCCCTGAACCATATTAAACTTGAAGCCTGGGACGGTGATGGTATATCAGAAACTGATTATGTCATTATTCCGGTATCGGCTTCAGATGAAGAGTTGGGTAATGCCGTTATCGAGGCGTTTTCCCGCTGTAAGGGAAGGCAATTCTGAGCTCTGTCCCCGGCGGTCACCGGGGACAGATGATCAGGTTCAGATAATCTCCAGCACCTGCTCCGGCGGACGGCCGAGACGGGCTTGTTTGCCTTTAATCACCACAGGGCGTTCAATCAGTTTCGGGTTGTCATGCATGGCCTGAATCAGTGCATCCTGATCAGTGACCGCCGCCAGTCCCAACTCACTGTAAAGGGCTTCTTTGGTGCGCATCAGTTTGCGGGCGTCATCAAATTTCAGCTCACGAAGCACGGTTTTGATGTCCGCTACTGACGGCGGAGTGTCCAGATAGAGCATTACTGCCGGAGACACGCCGTTTTCTTCCAGCAGTGCCAGAGTTTCACGGCTTTTGGAGCAGCGCGGGTTGTGCCAGATGGTGACAGTCTCAGTCATGGTTTTCCTCATTATTTAAATTGTTTGAATTGCAGCTGTAACTGGCGGATCTGGTCAATCCGCGCATCATAACGGGCCTGATCATAACTGCCGGGTTTCGCCTGACGGGCGGCTTCGGTCAGGCTGCGGATAGCACCGTCAAAGTTGCCCATTAAGTTCTGATATTCCGCCCGGGCGGCCAGTTCATCCGCACGGTGGCCGGCTTTACCACCTGCTTCTGCCAGCAGATCCCAGCCGCTCGGGTCAGCCGGGTGATCAAAGGTATAATTGCGCAGAATCTTAGTTGCTTTATCATATTGTTTATTCTGAATATAGGCATTACCGAGGTTTATCTGATATACCGAATTCCCCGGTTCCCGTTTCAGGGCATTTTCCAGCCGGGTCACCGCCTGAGAGGTTCTGTTCAGACCGATATCCACATCTGTCATGACATCGATAAACCAGACATTGTCAGGATCGGCGGCCAGCAATTTCGTCAGAATTTGTGAGGCCGGCTCATATTTGTTGTCACGGTAGAGCAGAATGGCACGGGCATAATCCGCCGCCATTTGTTCTTTACTGTTGCCTTTGCTGTAGTTGTCAATCATCTGGTCAGTCGCATTGCGCAGCGGCTGGCCGCCGTACATTGCCATCGCCCGGGCGCGCGCCAGCAGGAAATCAAAGGACTGCGGCGGGTTTTTACGCGGCATCTGACCGGCGCGGCTGCGCGCATCCGCCAGACGGCTGTCCGGCAGGGGGTGAGTCAGCAGCATTTCCGGTGGTTTGGAGCTGTAACGGGACATATCCACCATGATGGTCATAAAGTCCGGCATACCCTGCGGATCAAACCCGGCACGGCTCAGTGTGCCCATGCCGATGCGGTCCGCTTCCTGCTCGTTGGATTGTGTAAAGCTGATCATATTTTGCTGGATCCCGGCCATGGTCGAAGTCATGGCGGCGGCACCGACCGGAGTGCCGGTCATCAGAAGCAGGATAGAGCCCAGAGTGGCCGCCCAGGCCAGCGGTGCTTTGTTCTGCTGATCTTCCATCATCCGCGCCAGGTGGCGCTGGGTAACGTGAGCGATTTCGTGCGCCATCACAGAGGCAAGTTCACTTTCTGTCAGGCTGTAGCGGAACAGGGAGGTGTGCAGCACCACATTGCCGCCGAAGAAAGCAAAGGCGTTAATGTTCGGGTTGGCTATCAGGAAAAAATTAAACGGGGTTTTGACCGAGTCAGCGTTTGAGACCAGACGCTGGCCGAGATTATTAATATATTGCAGTAAAACAGGGTCATAGACCATCGGGGAGCTGCTGCGGATCATCCGCAGGTAAAAGTCCCCCATCAGGTTTTCCTGTCCGATACTGAGTGTACCGCCGGCGGTGGTGCCGATTTCAGGTAACGCATCCTCAACCGCAGCCTGTGCGGCAGGCAGTACCGGGAAGGTCAGGGCAAGGCTCAGTAAGACGGCTAACGGTTTTTTCAGAAACGTATTCATAGGATGACGCTTTCCCCGTTGATTATCACTGGTAATAATTCGTGTATCATAGCAAACACTCAAGTAAAATCCTCACACAGTCTGCCCGGTGGGCAGGATTTGTCATATTTTTGCCGCTAATCCCGGGAGCAGAATAATGTTAGATTTGATCATTCAGTGGTACCGACGACGTTTTGCCGATCCGCAGGCAGTTGCTTTGACCGTTATTTTACTGGCGGGTTTCGGAATTATTTATTTTTTCAGCGGTATCTTAGCGCCGCTGCTGGTGGCAATTGTACTGGCGTACCTGCTGGAGTGGCCGATTCATCAGATGGAAAAGCGCGGCGTATCCCGCAAGCTGGCGATTATGCTGATCCTGACGCTGTTTATCGGTGTCAGTGTGCTGGTGATCTTTATCCTCGCGCCGACGGTCTGGGGACAGGGGCGCAATCTGCTGTTGGATATGCCGACAATGTTCAGCCGTTTCAATGAGTTCGCCCGCGAACTGCCGAACCGGTTCCCGGCGCTGATGGATGTCGGGCTGATGGATATGATCCTCGATAATGCCCGCAGCAAGCTGCTCTCGGTCGGGGATTCAGTGGTGAAAATGTCGCTGGCATCGCTGGTGGGATTACTGGCGCTGACGATTTATCTGATTTTAGTACCGCTGATGGTGTTCTTTTTACTGAAAGATAAAGAACAACTGCTGCGGGGCTTCCAGCGCATTCTGCCGCGTAACCGCTCACTGGCCGGGAAAGTGTGGGTGGAGATGAATCAGCAGATTTCCAATTATATCCGCGGCAAAGTCACCGAGATGATTATTGTCGGTGTTTGTACTTATATCGTCTTCGCGGTGGTCGGTCTGAATTATGCGTTACTGCTGGGTGTACTGGTGGGGCTGTCAGTTCTTATCCCGTATGTGGGAGCGGTGATTGTGACGGTACCGGTCATTCTGGTCGGGCTGTTCCAGTGGGGACTGGATTCGGATTTCTGGACCATGTTTATCGCCTATCTGGTGGTGCAGGGGCTGGACAGCAATATCCTGGTGCCGATCCTGTTTTCTGAGGCGGTGAATCTGCACCCGCTGGTGATTATTCTGTCGATCATTATTTTCGGCGGATTGTGGGGATTCTGGGGGATATTTTTCGCGATCCCGCTGGCAACCCTGATTAAAGCGGTGATCCACTCCTGGCCGGAGGAGACAATGCCGGATGACAAAATACCGGATAAGAAAATATCAGGGCAGGCGTAACCTGATACGATAAAAAAGACACCGGTATGATGATGCCGGTGTTTTTTTATGTCAGATAACAGCCATAAAAAAACACCATGGGTAAGATGGTGTTTATATCAGGGCAGACTGATTAATCAGCTGTGGGTTTTGAGGTATTCAAGCACAACCTGGTCGTGGTCGCTGGTTTTGAATTTATCAAAAACATGCTCGATTTTACCGTCAGCGCCGATTAAGAAGCTGATGCGGTGAATACCGTCGTAGGTTTTCCCCATAAACTGTTTTTCACCCCAGACGCCAAATGCTTCAGCAACTGCGTGGTCTTCATCTGACAGCAGGGTAAAATTCAGTAACTCTTTTTCCGCGAAACGGGACAGTTTTTCGGGTTTGTCTGTACTGATCCCCAGCACTTCAACATTGAACTGTTTCAGTTCATCCATATTGTCGCGCAGACCGCATGCCTGGACAGTACAGCCCGGCGTCATGGCTTTGGGATAAAAATACACCAGCACACGCTGACCGGCATAATCGGCCAGGCTGATTGATTCACCATCCTGGTCGGGAAGGCTGAACAGGGGCGCCTTATCACCGGCGTTCAATGGGCTCATTACACACTCTCCGTAAACGTAATAATAAACACAAACATTAATGATTCATCAGGGTAATAGTGCCTTCGGCCTGTAACTCAGCACAAAGACGGTAAAACTGCTGCTGCAGCACCGCGTTGTTTTCCCCTGTCGGGTGATGCGCGGTGATCTGAATCTCCAGCAGTACTGCGTCTGTATCATCCTCCGGCCGGGTTTTGGACACCAGTTCAGCCAGGGTGTAATCCAGTCTCATAAACAGATTGGTAAAGCGTTCCACCAGCCCCGCGGCATCAGGCACCGTGACCTGCGCACTGACACCGGTGGTGGCGGCAGGCTGATGCCCGCGCTGTGTCCGTTTCATGACTGTCAGCAGGTCAAGCTCCGCCGCCAGTACCGGCAGGGTAGCCTCCAGCATGGCAATGGCATTCCAGCTGCCTGACAGCATCATAATAAACGTGAACTCCTCACCGAAAATCGCCAGACGGCTGTCTTCGATATTACAGTCACACTCTCCGGCATGACGGGTAATCGCATTCACAATCCCTGCGCGATCCCGTCCCAGTGCAGTGATAACCAGATATTGCTGATCGCGTTGCGGCAAACCCTCATTCCTCTTCATGACACCGTGAATGTGTTAAACATAAAGAAAGATAAGGCCGATAGCAATAACCTGTTGTGTGCTCTGCGGTAATAATCAAATGATTGCGGCATATCAAACCTGCCGGATACAGACACGTTATCATGTGTTCCGCCGTTTTACCGGTGAAAAAAGCGGACATTATTACTTCTTTTTAAGGTGTGCCGCCGGGTATTAACAAAATTCATTAAAAACGTACAGTTAGGGTGTTTTTTTCTGCGCTCTGAACAAGTACCATTAAAATGTTGTCCTATATTTATCCGATTATGAGGGTTTCGTACATGTCACACATAAATGACGTTTTAAAAGGCAGTATTGTTGCGATGGTTACACCACTGGACACACAGGGTCGTGTTGATAAGGCGGGGCTCCGGAAATTAGTGGATTACCATGTCGCGGCAGGCACGTCCGCCATTGTGGCTGTCGGAACTACCGGGGAGTCCGCCACACTGTCACATCAGGAACATGTGGATGTGGTACTGGCGACACTGGAGTTTGCGGAAGGCCGTATTCCTGTTATTGCCGGTACCGGCGCTAACGCGACCAACGAAGCCGTCTGGTTTACTGAGCAATTTGAAAACAGCGGCGTGGCGGCCTGTCTGACCGTTACCCCGTATTACAACCGTCCGTCACAGGAAGGTCTGTATCAGCACTTTAAAGTGATTTCAGAGAATACCGCATTACCGCAAATTCTGTATAATGTGCCAACGCGCACCGGCTGTGATATGTTACCTGCAACTGTTGCCCGGCTGGCAAAACTGGACAATATTGTGGCAATTAAAGAAGCGACCGGGAACTTAAGCCGTGTGAATGAAATCAAAACCCTGGTGAATGATGAAAACTTCATTCTGCTCAGCGGTGATGACGCATCAGCACTGGATTTCACCCTCCTGGGCGGCAAAGGTGTGATTTCTGTGACAGCCAACGTGGCTGCGGCAGAGATGGCACAGATGTTTGATTTTGCCCTGCGCGGGGATTTTGACCGTGCGCGTGTGATTAATAATCAACTGATGGACCTGCATCACACATTATTCTGTGAGCCAAGCCCGTCACCGGTAAAATGGGCCTGTCATCAGCTGGGTCTGATCGCAGAGCAGACACTGCGTCTGCCGCTGTTACCGCTCACGGAAGCGGGGCAGAATACGGTCGGCCGTGCCATGAAGACGGCGGGCATACGATAATATTTTAGGGAATCTGAATGGCAACACTACTGCAAAAATCAAAGGTTACGAAGCTCGCTGGTCTTTCCGTGGTTTTATTACTGGCAGCCTGCTCCGGCGATCAGCACTATAAGCGTCAGGTCAGCGGCGATACTTCGTACCTGGATGCGCCGCAGTTACAGGCGCTGAATGTTCCTCAGGGGATGATCCTGCCGTTACAGAGCGGCCAGTATGATATTCCTCAGGTTAAGCAGGATGGTGCGACCGGTCTGGCGCTGGACATCCGTCCGCCGGTACAGACGGTCAGCCTGTTAGCAGGTTCCCGTACTGAAACAGCAGGAGACGCAAGCCGTCTTCTGCTGGAGAATTCAGCGGAAAACAGAACGCTGTGGGCTCAGATCAACCGCGTTCTGGCCGATCGCTCAGTGCCGGTCAGCCAGCGTGATGAAGCCGGTGGCGTGATTGTCACTGACTGGATTGTCTGGCAGCGTGCGGATGAAGACCTGCCGTTACAGTCCCGCCAGCGTATTAAAATTGAACCAGCCGGTTCACAGGTGGCGGTTGTTGTGACCAGCGAAGGTCTGAAGCAGGGGGAAAACCCGGTGACAGACAAAACGGAAATCACCCGTTATAACAACCTGACTCTCAACGAGCTGGTGGACGGCCTTGACCGTATGCGTAATGCCGCGCGTCAGGAAACCAATGCGTCACAGTATGCGGCTCCGGACGTTCAGAGCGGCAGTGATAAAACCGGTCTGCCGCAGATTATTGTCCGCGCGCCGTTTGATGTGGTCTGGTCCCGTCTGCCGGTTGTGCTGGAAAGCGTCGGCATGAAAGTGGGCGACCGCACCCGTTCGACCGGGAATATTGAAGTGACATACAAAGGGCTGAGTTCTGCAGAGTGGAGCAGCCTGGGTATGGATGATCCGTCAGTGGCCGAAGGCGATTACACCTTACAGGTCGGTGATCTGGATAACCGCAGCAGCCTCCAGTTTATCAGTGCCAAAGGGAAACCGCTGACACAGAAAGAAAATGATGAAATGGTGAAAGCTCTGGAAGCGGCATTCAGCAAATCATCTGTAAAATAATATATTCACGCAATATATAAGTTCGTAAATATAATTATCGGTGCCGGCCATTGTTAATGGCCGGTATTTTTTTATGCCGTTATTATTTTGTAATAAATTGATACACAACATAATAATTTTTAAGATAAATTCTTATTTTCCTGTCTGTCGTACCGCATTATTAGCCACGTTTATGTCAGACTCTCCGGTTATATTTAAAAACTTATAATTATTTTGTCGCTATATTCAGCCGTATTGCCTGCTGAATATCAGGCTACCCGGAATTGACAGGGCTGACATGGATTTATCTTCTGACTCTTCACGACCTTTACTGAGCATTGTTGTTGCCGTCTATAACGGGGAAAAATTTCTTCCTCAGTTTTTTGACTGCCTGCTGAAACAAACACTTCCTGCCTGGGAGCTGATCCTCGTTAATGACGGTTCCAAAGATAATACGGATGCTGTGCTGCGTGAATGGGAGGATAAATTCCCTTCTGTCACTATTCTGGAGCAGGCAAATCAGGGCGTCTCTGTGGCGCGGAATACCGGTTTTGCAGTGGCAAAAGGGCAATACATCACGTTTCCGGACATTGATGATGTGATTCACCCGCAGATGTACGGCCGCCTGCTGGAGATTGCGCTTGCCGAGAAACTGGATGTGGCAACCTGCAACGGCACCTATGTTTATGAAGACGGGCGTGAACCGCGGCCGATTTTCCCGCCTGATCGTCTGCGTTCCACCGGGGTTATTTCCGGGCCGGACTGGCTGAAACGGGCGCTCAACTCCCGTAAGTTCCTGCATGTGACCTGGCTGAACCTGTACCGCACTGATTTTCTGCGTGAGCAGGGCTATTATTTTGAGCCGGGGCTGCATCATCAGGATATTCCGTGGACAACCGAACTGCTGATGACCGCAGCGCGGGTGGAATATATTGATGAGCGTTATTACGATTATCTGATTCATTCCGAATCGGTATCACATACGCCGCCTGATGACAAAATCCGGGAGCGGACAGTCCATAATTACATGAAAATTCTGGAAATGCTGAATGATATCAATCAGCGCCATGTGGATGTCGCGAAGCAGATCCCTGCCTGCTACTGGCAGATTTCCAAAGAAGGACTGGGGATCCTGCACACCATCAGTGAGATAGAATCGCCGGAGGTGAAACAGGAGATTGTGCGCGAACTGTTTGATCGCGGGATATGGACACTCATCTGGGATAACGCCAAAGATTTGCGGCTGCGCTGGCGGCTGGCCCGCCGTTATCCGCGCCTGAAAGCGATTCTGAAAGACGCTGCGGAGAATACAGCAACACCGGCCTGACGGCCGGTGTTTTTACATCCGGACTTTGCGCGACAGCAGCGCGACCAGCAACAGCAGCGCGACCACGGTCAGCAGCGCTGCGGGCAGGGTGAAGCGGTAAGCAATCAGCCCGACAGACGCCGGTCCTGCCAGAATACCGAGATAACCCAGCGTGGTTACCGCCGGAACGGCAACGGCCTGCGGCATACTGGTCTGGCGGCCGATAGCGGAAAACATCACCGGTACCACGTTGGCACATCCCAGGCCGATCAGCCCGTAACCGGTGAGCGCCAGAAGCCAGTTGTCACTCAGGACACTCAGCAGAAGACCACCGGCAGCCAGCAGAGCACCCCACAGCACCACCTGCGGCCGTCCGAGTACCGCAACAATTTTGTCGCCGGTCAGCCGCCCGAGGGACATCAGCACCGCGAAGCAGGCAAAACCCAGTCCGCCCATGCTCTCCGGCACATGGCGATATTCAGTCAGGAAAACCGCACTCCAGTCCAGCACACTGCCTTCGGCCAGAAAGGTGGCGAAGCAGATAATCCCTATCAGCAATACCGCACCGCGCGGCACAGCAAATGCAGGGCCTTCTGACGGCCAGGCGTAATCCAGTATGCCTTTATAACTGAGAGCCAGCAGCAGAAGGCAAATCACTGTTACGGCACCGGCCGCCTGTAATGCGTCCATCCCGGCCAGCATAAAACCACTCATGGCACCCGCACCGGCAATGCCGCCGACACTGTAGAACCCGTGAAAGCCGGACATCATTGGTTTTGGTGCCGCTTTCTCAACAATAATGGCCTGAATATTCATGGCACAGTCGGTAATACCGATCCCCATACCGAAAATAATCAGCGTCAGAGCCAGTAATCCGGTGTGATTAATGATCGCCAGCAGTGGCAGGGCTGCACTAAGCAGGAGAACGGAAACGGTCATCACCCTGCGGCAGCCGAAACGGGTGGTCAGCACACCGGTCAGCGGCATGGCGACCAGCGCACCGCCGCCGAGACAGAGCAGTAATAACCCGAGAACCCCGTCATTCACGCCGGTGTTCAGTTTGGCAAACGGCACCAGTGCCGCCCAGGCCGCGGAGGCAAAACCGGCAACAAAAAAGAGCGCGCGGGTGGCCATCTGTTCCCGCCGGGCCGGTACGGCGGGCGGCGTTACTGCAATTACATCACACATTCACAATAACCTTTGTAATACGAATTTATAATCATAATCATTATACGATTATTAAATATTTTTGTTCAGAATAGTCAGCACCTGCTGATGAAGACGCGGACAACCACTGGCGAGAACAGCACCGCCCTGTATGGCAGGTCCGCCGTCAAGGGTTGTCACGCAACCACCGGCCTGCTCAATGATCGGGATAAATGCAGCGATATCATATGGCTGAAGGGCGTAATCAAAACACAGATCGATTTTGCCTGCCGCTACCATCGCCATGGCATAGCACTCGCCGCCGAAACGGGTCATTAAGACCTTTTCCATCAGATCGGCCAGCCGGATTTCCGGGAAACGGGGCATCGGCTCCGGTGAATTGGTATGCAGAATGGCATTGGCCAGGGTGATGTTTTTGCGGGTTTTCATCACATATGTCCCGTGCGGGCTGCTGTGCCAGCTGCGTTCACCATCCGCCCAGAAACGCTCGCCGGTGTACGGCTGGCTCATCATTCCCATTACAGGCGTTCCGCGACATGTTAATCCGACCAGTGTTCCCCAGACCGGCAACCCGAGCATAAACGGGCGGGTACCGTCCACCGGATCAAGGATCCACTGATAGTCCCCTTCGCCGGTCAGACCGAACTCCTCACCCAGAATACTGTGCTGCGGATATGCTGCGCTGATCATTTCCCGCAGCGCGATTTCAGCCTGCCGGTCTGCATCCGTCACCGGATCAAAACTGACACCTTCTTTGATTTTGGTATCGACGGACAGTGTATGCCCGGGTAAAAAACGCGGTAACGTCTCTTGTGCTGCGCGGTTGGCTAACTGATGAAAAAATGCGATATCCGGATGATGTGTGTTCACAGAATGACCTCAGCAGTGGCAGGGTTTCGATTGACCCGCAGGGGATGCACGTTTATGATGCTTTATGCAATTTACAGGAGAAATACATGCTCGATTATGCAGCTTTTCCGGAACAACGGCAAGCCCTGATCCGACAGTTATTACACAGTGACGGCCGGGTACAGTGCAGCACACTGGTTGAACAGCTTGGTGTATCAGAGCACACCATCCGCCGTGATTTGCAGGTTCTGGCGGATGAAGGGCTCTGTAAACGGGTGTATGGCGGTGCGGTCAGTGTACTGGGTGATGTGGCGGATTTTCAGCAGCGGATCGGGCAGAACAGTGCAGAAAAAGAAAAAATTGCGCTCGGTTGTGCAGGATTGATCCGTAATCACAGCTCAGTTTTTCTGGACGGCGGCAGTCAGAACCTGTTGCTGGCACAGCATATGCCGAAAGATTTTTCTCTGACCGTGATAACACACAGTCCGCTTATTGCAGCCGCACTGAGTGACTACCCGCATTTTGAGCTGATTGTGCTGGGCGGAAAGCTGCACCGTGCATCCGGAACCTGCATCGGGGCGCAGGCACTGGAGCAGCTGTCTTATCTGAATATTGACCTCTGTTTTCCCGGCGGATGCGCACTGGATGCGGACAGTGGTCTGACGGTTACCGGGTTTGAGGAAGCCGCTTTCAAACGGGCACTGATAAGACAGAGCAGCCTGACCGTGGCCGGTGTGACCGGTGACAAACTCGGCCGTATTGCACCTTATCGTGTGGCGGCATATGAGGAACTGGATCACGTTGTGCTTACTCAGAAGGCTCCGCAATCTGCCCGTGACCTGCTGACAGCCCGGGGTTTATCCCTCATTATGGTGTAAACACACTTCTGCCGGACAACACTCTCTTTCAGGGTCTGTATCTTTTCTTACGCAAACGATTGCTTATTGCATCGTTCTGAGGGAGAATATTATCCGTCAGGCGATACGCCTATTATTAATCCTGTCTGGAGAGTGCAAGATGCAAAAACATGCTGAACTGTATCGTGGGAAAGCCAAAACGGTCTACACCACGGATAATCCCGATCTGCTGATTCTGGAATTTCGTAATGATACATCAGCACTGGATGGTGAGCGCATCGAGCAGTTTGACCGCAAGGGCATGGTCAATAATAAATTCAACCACTTTATCATGGGAAAACTGGAAGCTGCCGGTATCCCGACTCAGATGGAACGTCTGTTATCCGATACCGAAATTCTGGTGAAAAAGCTGGATATGGTGCCGGTGGAGTGTGTCATCCGTAACCGCGCTGCCGGTTCGCTGGTAAAACGCCTGGGTGTGGAAGAGGGGATGGTGCTGAATCCGCCAATCTTCGATCTGTTCCTGAAGAATGACGCCAAACATGACCCGATGATCAATGAATCCTACTGCGAAACCTTCGGCTGGGTCAGCCGGGAAAATCTCGCAGAAATGAAACGTCTGAGCTATATCGCCAATGACGTGTTATCCCGTCTGTTTGATGAAGCGGGTCTGATCCTGGTGGATTTCAAACTGGAATTCGGTCTGTATAAAGGTCAGGTCGTGCTCGGTGATGAGTTCTCACCGGACGGCAGCCGTCTGTGGGATAAAGAAACTCTGGATAAAATGGATAAAGACCGCTTCCGCCAGAGCCTCGGCGGCCTGATTGAAGCTTATGAGGAAGTGGCACGCCGTCTGGGTGTGAAACTGGATTAATCATTCCCCTTCTGAATGTATGGCCGGTGATAACAGAACCTGCGTATCACCGGCATTAAGCTGATTTATCACTCCCCTGAAAGAAAGAAGCATTTTTCCTCACTTCATTTTCTCTGTACTATGTAGTTATCCGACTATTATCCGATAAACAGAGAATCATCATGCGTTGGCAAGGGCGTCGCCAGAGCGACAATATTGAAGACCGCCGCAGTGCGGGGGGCAGAATTCCGGGCGGATCCGCAGGTGGGCCGCGTATTCCGCTGCCGCGCGGCAAAGCCGGACTGGTTGTGGTCGTTATCGTGGTCGTGGCCGGTTTTTACGGCATTGACCTGACCGGCCTGGTTACCGGTGACCCGGTCAATACCGGGCAGACCACCTCACAGCAGCGTCCGGCACAAAACAGTGCACAGGAGCAGAAACAGGCGGAATTTACCGGTGTGATGCTGGCGGAAACCGAAGCGGTCTGGGGACAAAAATTCGCACAGATGAACCGGCAGTACCGCGAACCGAAACTGGTGCTGTACCGGGGCGCAACACCGACCGGTTGCGGAGCGGGGCAGGCGGTGATGGGGCCGTTTTATTGTCCGGCTGATCAGAAAGTCTATATCGACCTCTCTTTCTATGACGATATGCGCACCAAATTAGGGGCGGGCGGGGATTTCGCGCAGGGCTATGTGGTTGCTCATGAGGTGGGACACCATGTTCAGCATCTGCTCGGTATCGATCGTCAGGTACGTGAACGTCAGCAGCGCAGCAGTCAGAAAGAGGCAAACCGCCTGTCAGTGAAAATGGAATTACAGGCTGACTGTTTTGCCGGGATCTGGGGCCATGAGATGGAAAAAGCCGGGATCCTCGAAAACGGTGATCTGGAAAATGCTCTGAATGCGGCGCAGGCCATCGGCGATGACCGTCTGCAAAAACAGAGTCAGGGACGGGTTATTCCGGACAGCTTCACACACGGAACATCCGCACAGCGTTATGAGTGGTTCAAACGCGGTTTTGACAGCGGTAATATTGCGCAATGTGACACATTTTCCGCACTGAAATAAGCCTTTCTGCCGGTTTTTCCTGCAAAACCGGCAGAGTTTGATTATCATCGTATAACGGCATACTATTGGCGGCTTTCATTCCCCCCGACACGCAGGATCTGATATGAGTAATATTGACCCGACCCTGATTATCCTCCTGGTCTTAGCCGGGCTCGGGCTTATCAGTAATAACATGACGGTAACCCTGGCTATTCTTTTTCTGCTGGCTGTGCGCATCACGCCGCTCAACGGCTATTTCCCGTTTGTGGAAAAATATGGCCTCAAACTGGGGATCCTCATTCTGACCGTCGGTGTGATGGCACCGATTGCCAGCGGTAAAATCAGTGCCAATGATGTTTTAAGCTCCTTTCTGAACTGGAAATCCCTGCTGGCGATAGCGATCGGCATTCTGGTGTCCTGGCTCGGCAGCCGGGGCGTCACACTGATGAGTAACCAGCCGTCCACGGTTGCCGGCTTGCTGGTGGGTACCATTATCGGTGTCGCGCTGTTCAGAGGGGTGCCGGTCGGGCCGCTGATTGCGGCGGGGATCCTGTCACTGCTTGTCGGTAAGATGTAGCGGTTCTCATGTTACCTGCACTGTTTCACGCCTGCACAGAACAGCTCCGTATACAGGGTATCCGCCGTCTGTGGGTACTGAGCGGCAGTGATGACTGGTGTGAATCCCGGTTACAGGAAATCAGAGACGCGGCGCCCGGCGACTGGCCGGTCATTTCCGCTCAGCTGCCCGGCGGTATCGCGGCGGAAAAAGCCCGTTTGTTGCTGGGACAGGAGTTCCGCCACGGCGTGTTTGATGCCAGGCGCGGGCTGCACAGTGAAGCACTGGCTATGCTGACCGGCACACTACAGGCGGGCAGCTGGCTGATCCTGCTGCTGCCGCCTGCCTCACAATGGCAGACCCGGCCGGATGAGGACAGCCTGCGCTGGAATGACGGCGGACAGATGATCCCCGCGCCGCATTTTATGCGCCACTTCGCCCGTACACTTATCCATCCCGCTCATCTCTGCCGGTATGAAAACAGGCCATTTGACATGACTCTGCTGCCGCCGCAAAACGCGTGGCAGCCGCCGGATGGCACACCGACCCCTGCGCAGCAGCAGATACTGGCACAGCTCCGCCGTGCGGAAAGCGGCATTTTCTGTCTGACCGCGGCCAGAGGACGGGGCAAATCCGCCGTGGCCGGTCTGTTCCTGGCAGAATCGCCGGGCCGTCATTTATTATGTGCCCCGGCAAAAGCCACGGTCACGGTGATACAGCGCTATCTTCATGATTCACAACAAACAGAATTTATCGCCCCGGATAATTTACTGACACTGGCGGAAACGGCGGATGTCAGCACATACGGCTGGCTGGTGATCGACGAAGCGGCGATGATCCCGTTGCCGCTGCTCGCGCGTTTTACGGCGGTATTTTCCCGTGTGCTGCTGCTGACCACTGTTCAGGGTTATGAAGGCACCGGACGGGGATTTTTACTGAAATTCTGTCACTCATTACCGCAGTTTACCGCACTGACGCTGACGCAGCCGGTACGCTGGGCAGAGCATGATCCGGCGGAAGCCTGGCTCGATAAGGCACTGTTGCTCACCGAGCCGGCGGAAAAAATCATACAGACGGGGAAGTGTGAATATCAGTCCGTAACACAGCAGGCGTTATGTGATGATCCGGATTTATTGTCCGGGTTTTACGGCCTGCTGACGGCAGCGCATTACCGGACATCCCCGCTGGATCTGCGGCGGCTGGCCGATGCGCCCGGACAGCATTTCGCGCTGTTCCGCCACCGGCAGCAGGTGACTGCGGCGCTCTGGCTGACCGACGAGGGTGGGTTACCGGCAGCACTGACACTGTCTGTCTGGGCGGGCACGCGGCGGCCGCGCGGAAATCTGCTGGCACAATCGCTGGCGGCACACAGTTATTTCCCGCAGGCGGCACAACTGCGTTCACGCCGTATCAGCCGTATTGCCGTACATGCAGGCTACCGGCGCAATGCGCTGGGACGTCAGTTATTACAGCGGGCGGCTGACGCGGCAAAAAACAGCGGTATGGATTATCTGTCCGTCAGTTTCGGCTATACCCCGGAACTGGCTGCGTTCTGGACATCCTGCGGCTTTCGTTTTGCCCGAATGGGGACACACCCGGAAGCGGGCAGCGGATGTTATACCGCAATGCTGCTGCTGCCGCTGACGCGGGCCGGACAGGCACTGGCGGATGACGCAGAACAGCAGTTTGCCCGGGATTGCACTGTTTTTTCTCAGATATGGGGATTTTCACCGGTACCGCCGGAGCAGGCGGAATCACTCAATGAATGGGAATGGCGGATGCTGGCCGGGTTTGCGTATGCCGCTAAACCACAGGCGGTGGCAGATCCTGCATTGGTACTCCTGCAAAGGGAATACCCGGCACAGACAGCGGAATTGTCACAGTTGCTGTCCGGTAAACCGGAGATACTGAAAGCTCGCCATATCAGCGGAAAAAAGACATTACTTAGTGTGCTGAGACAGGAAACAGCAGTGATACTGCAGATACTGCGCCCGCAGTGGGCGCAGCAGACAGCAGAAGAGATCAGGACTTTTTAGATTTATTATCCGGCCAGTCATCCTCATCATCCCACTGTGCGTTATTATCACGGTGAGGCGGCAGTTCCCTGCGGTTCTGCAGATATTTTTTGTGATCCACGCGTTTGAGATCTTTAATGGCGTTCAGGATCACGCCGACAAACAGCACCAGGATGACCCACCAGTAGTCTGCTAACCAATGCATTGTTGTTACCTTTTTTTGTCTTTATTTATCAATAAATCAGAATGGATAAGTCACTATCATTCAAAATGAGTTTAAAACCATTACCAGGCGGGTTGTCTCTCCGGTTAACTGAGGTGGCTTCCCCGGCTTTCACGAACCCTCCGGAAACGATTGTGGTCGTTATTTCTTTCCTGAAAGATGAAGTTATAAGGTTATCACATCCGCCATACACGGAATAACATTTCTTAATCACATCTTCCGGGGACATGCCAGGACATTCAGGCGGATATCGCCACCCTTGCCGCATATCGGGCAAGGCATAAAAATAGCACAGAGATGCACGCCACGTCAGAACCGTACGCAGCGCGACACGGGTTGGTTATCATGTTGTTTACCTGCAGATATACCTGAAAAATAACAGGTATATTGAAATTTTATTGATGCTGATTAAAATATATTTAGTGATAATAATGAGGAGTAATTTATGGAAGCTTTTGCTTTATTACCTTTGATTACAGCAACTATTCCCGGCGGTATCTTTTTTCTTCCTGTCACATTTATGTTTATTTCCGTCTGACGGACACTAAGGCAGTTATGTTCCAACTGCCTTTTCCATAAATTAATGGCGCATAATTTCACTACGGAACAATGCCCGCACCCCGGACCGGGGTAATGCTTTCTGTGCATATTCAGGAATGCCATCATACAGTTTTTGCCGGTATGTTCCCGGCATATCGGTGATACGCTTTACCTGGTTATATTTCAGGTAATTATATATTACCAACCCGCTCAGGTGGTTTTTAAATGGGTTTATTTATCAATACATTGAATCTTAAATATTACTTTTTTCATCCTGTATGACTAATGCACTATTGTTACCGCTCTTATTTATTAACATCCGGGTTAAAAGCCGATACCTGTACCGATTCCCACAGAAGCGCCTTCAGAACCTCCGGATGCACCTACGCCAACCCCGGCACAGCCTGAAAGAAGAATAACGGCAATAAAGCAGAATATTTTCAGCATATGACCTCTGCACATAAACAGTGTGAATAATCCGGATAGTATACCGGAAATAAAAAAAAGCTCTCTGCATCCGCGGAGAGCTGAAAAAAAGCAAAATAACCAATTGGTACCACGCGGCAGACAATAACAGCTCTGAGTTAAACGGAACTGTAACGGATTAACAAACTGCCAGCATGTTATCGCGTTGTTTACTCTCAACCGGACCCGGCAGGGGTATTACACTGACCTTTTATGATGCTGTTGTCTGGTCTTACCTCTATCTTTCTGCTTTATATCAGAAATAACGATTCTGCCGGTCTGATAATCAGGCGCAGAGCCATAAAACCGCAGTTTGATCTTTATTTTCTGCTGTAATAGAGTCCGGAATATCTGAATCTTTCACTGTTCTGTTAATTTATATCCCCGCTGTTTATTATTGTTATTTAAGTAAAAATTATCGTCAGGCAAATAAAGCGATCAGCATGCCTTTTCCATTCGCCGGTAGGTCCGGCATCAGCAGAATAATGATTTCACAGGAGCATTACGATGGGAAAAACAATCCGTCAGGTGACATTTGAATTACTCCGGCAACTGAATATCACGACTGTTTTTGGTAATCCCGGCTCGACAGAAGAAACTTTCCTGAAAAACTTTCCGGCAGATTTCCGTTATATCCAGACACTGCATGAATCGTCTGCGGTCGCTGCTGCGGATGGTTATGCACAATCCACCCGTAATGTTGCACTGGTCAATGTGCATACCTCCGCCGGGCTGAGTAACGCGATGAGCAATATCCTCACAGCATATATGAACCGCACGCCGCTGATTATTACCGCCGGTAACCAGACCCGCGACATGCTGCTGATGGAACCGTGGCTGACTAATATCAAGCCGGAAACACTGCCGGAACCGTGGGTGAAATGGAGTTATCAGCCGGTGAGGGCGGAAGATGTTCCGGCGGCCTTTATGCGGGCGTATGCGATGGCGCTGCAACCACCGGCGGGCCCGGTATTTTTATCGATCCCGCTGGATGACTGGGATAAACCGGCGGAAGCAGATGCAGCGGTTGTCCGCACCGTGTCTCACCGTATCAGTGCCGACCCGGTGCGGATGCGGGAGTTTGCGCAGAATGTATCAGAGGCGAAAAATCCGGTGCTGATTTACGGCTCATCCCTTGCGCGGGGGGAGGGCTGGGATGCCGGGATCCGGCTGGCGGAAAAACTGAATATCCCGGTGTATTCGGCACCCGCCTCCGAGCGACCGCCGTTCCCGGAATCTCATCCTCTGTATGCAGGCGGCCTGCCGTTTGCCATGAAACCGCTCTCGGACAAACTCGCCGGGCATGATGTGGCGCTGATCATCGGTGCGCCGGTCTTCCGCTATTATCCGTATGTGGCCGGTGACTATATCCCGCCGGGACTGCGGTTGCTGCATATCACGGATGATCCGCAGGAAGCCGGCCGGGCGCCGGTCGGTGACAGCCTGTTATGCGATGCGGTACTGGCGGTTGAGCAGTTAACTGAGCTGGTGAGTGCACGACCGGTGCGGTCAGCCGCCGTCAGTAAACAACCGCACGGTATGGCACCGCATCCTGCCGCGCAGGAAGCGGTATCAGACGGGTTACTGAGTGCTTCACAACTGTTCCGCGCGGTCAGAAATGCAATGCCGGAAGAAACGATTCTGACTGAGGAATCCCCCTCTAACCTGGGGGAGTTGCATGCTGCCTGGCCGGTTAATAAACCGGACTCATTCTATACCTTTGCCAGCGGCTCACTCGGCTGGACATTACCGGCCAGTGCGGGGATTGCCCTCGGTGAACGGGACAGCGGGCGTAACCGGCCGGTGGCGGCGATTATCGGTGACGGCTCCATGCAGTACTCTGTGCAGGGATTATGGACTGCCGCACAGCATCAGTTACCGATCCTGTTTGTCATTCCGGAAAACAGGCAGTACGGCATTCTGAAATCTTTCGCAGTGCTGGAAGATACGCCGGGGGTGCCGGGTCTGGATATTCCGGGGCTGGATATTGCGGCTCTTGCCACCGGTTACGGCTGCACCGCAGTCCGGGCAGAAACAGAGGCTGAGGTAATTGCGGCCTGCAAAGCGGCATTACAGCGCAAGGGGCCGACAGTGCTCGTTGTGCCGATCCGGCCGTCAGTACCGCCACTGATGTGATATCAGTATCAATCATTTGATTTTCTGCCGGTAATAATACTGACAGTAACCTGAGCGGCTCTTTGTGCGGAACAGAGAGCCGTTTTGTCAGCGGATTATCATTTGTTATCACAAGCCGGTTGAATAAGTTGTTACACAACGATAACATTGAGTTGCATTCTCATTACCGGAGGCTCAGGACGTGAAGCCGTTCACCCGCATACTGCTGCTGTTATCAGGCTGGATTGCCGTCATACTGGCAACCCTCGGGGTTGTGCTGCCGGTATTGCCGACGACGCCGTTTCTGCTGCTGGCAGCGTGGTGTTTCTCCCGTTCATCCCCCCGGTTCCATCACTGGCTGCTGTACCGTTCCTGGTTTGGCGGCTACATCCGTCACTGGCAGACACACAAAGGCCTGCCGCGCAAAGCAAAACGGCGTGCAGTAATCGTGATCCTGCTGACGTTCGCGGTGTCGCTCTGGCTGGTGAAACTGATTTATATCCGGCTGCTACTGCTGTGTATTCTGGTCTGGCTGCTGATCTTTATGCTGCGCCTGCCGGAAACAGATGAAATGACGCCGGAGAATACCCCGGCGCCGGAAGAAAAATCACCGGACTAATGGCTCTCCGGTAATGTGACATATTGCTGATAAATTGCGTCAAGATTAGCCAGTAGCCATGTTTTACCGGCGATATCCTGTGTTTTCAGCACTCTTTCAAGCGTCTCCGGGGTGTAAAGCTGTTCTGCTTCATACGAAAGCGGCCAGTAGCTGATATGCCACGGTTCATAAGCCACACCACCGGTCTGACGCTGTGTGAACGGCAGATAAAAATCAAACTGTGCCATGTTGTCCGCCAGCCAGGCGGAAAGGGCGGCAAAATAGCCGCCTTCCTCATACTCCCAAGGTTCGAGCTGAAGGGAAGTATCGGCAGGCAGGCGGAACGGATCGTAATAATCGACCTCTGTTCCCCAGTGATGACGGCTGGCACCCGGAATGGCTGACCAGCGCAGGATCGCCTGACAGCGCTCCGCCTCTGACAGTCCGGAGACATCCAGCGGGCGGTTTTCTGCATCATTCACAGCGCGGATCCCGGCAAATTTTTCATTCCAGATAATCTGCTGACGGGAAAAATCGCGGAAGGAGCTGGCGGGCATCAGTTTAAATCCGGCGGTTGCCGCCGCTTTCTGCATGGCAAGAAACGCTTTGGTGGCATTAAATTGCAGGTGATGATTACCGGCAAAATTAATGACATGATCACGGGTCTGCCCGGTCAGCATTTCAAAGGTCATCATAGCAGTATCTGCTCCATAATCCGTTGATAGATACGGCTGAGTTGCTGCAAATCAGCGGCGCTGACGCATTCATTCACTTTATGAATGGTGGCGTTGACCGGACCCAGCTCCACAACCTGTGTGCCCATCCGTGCAATAAAGCGTCCGTCAGAGGTTCCGCCGCTGGTGGAGAGCTCCGGTGTCAGATTACAGTACTGACCGATGGCACGGCAGACCGCACCGGTCAGAGGGCCTTCCGGGGTCAGGAACGGGTGGCCGGACAGTGACCAGTGTATAGTGTATTTCAGCTGATGCTTTTCCAGCAGTGCCGCAATCCGTGCTTTCAGTGATTCAGCGGTAGATTCAGTGCTGAAGCGGAAATTGAACTGAATAAACAGATCACCGGGAATGATGTTGTTACTGCCGGTACCGGCACGGATATTGGCTATCTGCATGCTGGTCGGCGGGAAGAACTGATTGCCGCTGTCCCAGTGTTCAGCCACCAGCTCCTGTATAAACGGCGCGGCGCGGTGAACCGGGTTATCAGCCAGATGCGGATAGGCGACATGGCCCTGGGTGCCGTGAATCGTCAGGTTTGCGGTAACGGAACCCCGGCGGCCGTTTTTAATCATATCCCCTAATTGCGACTGGCTTGACGGCTCACCGACCAGGCAATATTCCACCTTTTCATGGCGCGCCATCAGCGTTTCCACCACTTTCACTGTGCCGTTGACGGCTGACGCTTCTTCATCTGAGGTGATAAGAAAAGCAAGGCGTCCCGGATAGTCCGGATAACGTTCAGTGAAACGCTCGGCGGCGACAATCATGGCCGCCAGTGAACCTTTCATATCGGCAGCACCGCGCCCGTACAGCATGCCGTCAATCAGTGCCGGTTCAAACGGCGGGGTACGCCAGTGGCTGAGGTCACCCGGGGGGACCACATCGGTGTGACCGGCAAAGGCCAGCGTTGTGCCGCTGCCGCCACGGTATGCCCAGAAATTCTGTGTGTCGCCGAAAGGCATATGTTCGACGATAAACCCGGCGGCAATCAGGCGTTCAGCCATCAGTGTCTGGCAGCCTTTATCATCCGGGCTGACCGATTCCCGGCTGATAAGCTGTTTTGCCAGTTCTGTTACAGGACAATGCATGGTGTTTCCTTTGTATCAGGCAGGAAGACTGAAGAACTGCTGATAATCATCAGCTTTAAAACCAAGGCGATAACGGCCGTCCGCAGAGACCAGCACCGGGCGTTTGATCAGCGCCGGTTTTTCTGACATCAGACGGATGGCGGACTGCGCATCTGTCACCGCATCCTGTTCAGTCTTATCCAGCTGACGCCAGGTGGTGCCGCGTTTGTTAAGCAGTTGTGTCCAGTCAATATGACGGGCAAATTCACTGAGCAGTTCTGTATCCGCACCATCCTGCCGGTAATCATGAAACTCATACGCTATCTGATGAGCATCCAGCCATGCCCGGGCTTTTTTCATCGTGTCGCAGTTTTTAATCCCGAAAATCCGGCAGACGGAGGTTGTATTTTTCATCTTTTATCCTTTGTCGTGAACACGAAAAATAGCATAATGCGGGAATTTGATGCAGTTATCCAGAATCTTACGTGCAGAGAGTATTCGATAAATGCAAAAAAGTGGGGTAGCATTACGCCATAACCATGACAAAAACATCCGGAAGATGTTGAGACAGGATCGATGAAAGAGTACTTAGCCGGAAGCACGCTGTTATTTGCCAGCTTTACCCTCGCGGGACAAACGGACGTGTATCTGAATGAACTTCAGCTCAAATTTACGGAAAACAGCGAACTGTGCCTGGATGAACACAAATGGCCGCAGTTCAGCTCAAGTCAGTCAGAGCCATGGATGATTTCACGGCTGAATGCGCTGGCTTCCGTCGGTTTTATCAGTGCGACTATTGAATCGTCCGGTGTGGAATATCAGCTGACGGACAAAGGTAAAGAAGCCTGGCAGGCGCATGAGGATTTTTGTTACGGCGCACTGCGTATCAGTAAAATCAAGGCGATAGAGCCACAAGGCAACGGCATCAGCACCGTGTACTTTTACTATGGTGTGACCGGTATGCCGGACTGGGCGCGTGATAAAAACATTCGTTACGCCTACAGTGAAGTGGATACGATCCTCAGGGGGATGAATAAAGAGGTGATCCAGGTGGATGTCCGCGAAAATCCGGACGGTACCCTGGAACTGCTCAATTACCCGACACCGGCGAGTATCGACGAAGAAAGCGAGTAACCCCCGGACAGCCATCCCGGGGATCCCTCTCAGCGGGGCAGCCGGTATTTCAGATAGAGCAGGCTGGCGGCGAGCCGTGTGGAGACATTCAGCTTTTTCAGTATATTGCGGATATGAACTTTCACTGTCTCTTCCGAAATAAACAGTGCCCGTGCAATTTCCTTATTTTTCATCCCGCAGGCCAGTTCTTTGAGAACATCGGCTTCCCGTTGTGTCAGGTAACTGACCGGATCGTGATAGTGTTCACGTTCCTGCAAAATCTTATAAATTGCCTCACTGAAAATCTTTTTTCCTTTAAAAGCATTTTTAATCTGACTTAATAAATAATCAACATCGCAATTCTTTAATAAATAACCATCAGCTCCGGCATCAATAGCAGCGTATATATCATTCCGTTCCCGTGACTGTGAAAACACCAGGATATAACTGGATATTTTCTTGTGGCGTAATTTTTTAATAAAATCAATACCGGAAAAAGCACGGACATTGATATCCAATATAATCATTCTGGGGGTATGCTGATGGATATGGCTGAACAGACCATTGTTATCAGTAAATTCCGGCATGATGGTTAACGCATAATCCGGCTGTAAAAGCATTTTAAAACCATAACGTAACAACGGATGGTCATCAATAACCATAATAGTGTGATGAGGCATAGAGTTCTCCCTTGCCGGGTGTACGGTATGAGATGATATTAATTAAAACGATTTAATTGATATATTAATTATTGAAATACAAAATATACCATAATCGCCAGGACAATTAATTTTTACGCAAAAGTGTTATATGTGCAAATAACAAAGTATTTAAAAATAATAATGTCCCTAATAACATGAAGCATATTATAGGGATGAAGTTCATGGTTTAAGACAGGAAGATATAATTGGCGGTATAGCCGGAGAAGGCCGCTATTATCAGATAACCAATAAGAGATATGTTGTTTTTTTCAACAGGTTCAGCACATTAACTACATGAATATTACACTTTTTTCACTATTCCGCTATTTATCAGTATACTGATTATGTAGCGCTGAATAACGTGGCCGGCGGCAGAGCTTACGCTGCCGGTCCGCCCTGACCCTGTTATTAACGCCTGTAAAGGATCCTGAAATGGACGAACAATTAAAACAAAGTGCCCTTGAGTTTCATCAGTTTCCCTCTCCCGGTAAAATTACCGTTACCCCGACCAAACCGCTGACCACCCAGCGTGATCTGGCTCTGGCCTATTCACCCGGAGTTGCAGCTCCCTGCCTCGAAATCGCGGATGATCCGCTGGCAGCTTATAAATATACCGCCAAAGGCAACCTGGTCGCGGTAATTTCCAACGGTACGGCGGTGCTCGGCCTCGGTAATATCGGGGCGCTGGCCGGCAAGCCGGTGATGGAAGGAAAAGGGGTTTTATTTAAAAAATTCTCCGGTGTGGATGTCTTTGATATTGAAGTCAATGAGACCGACCCGGACAAACTGGTGGATATTATTGCCTCTCTGGAGCCGACATTCGGCGGCATCAACCTGGAAGATATCAAAGCACCGGAATGTTTCTATATTGAAAAGAAACTGCGCGAACGCATGAAAATCCCGGTCTTCCATGATGACCAGCACGGTACCGCGATTATCAGTACTGCAGCTGTACTCAATGGACTGCGTATCGTCAATAAAGCGATCGGCGATGTCCGGCTGGTGGTCTCCGGTGCGGGAGCTGCCTCTGTTGCCTGTATGAACCTGATGGTGCTGCTGGGCCTGAAACGCGACAATATTATTGTCTGTGACTCGAAAGGGGTTATCTACAAAGGCCGTGAAGCCAATATGGCGGAAACCAAAGCGGCGTATGCTATTGATGATAACGGCATGCGGACACTCGCGGATGCGATGCCGGGCGCGGATATTTTCCTCGGCTGTTCCGGTCCGGGTGTACTGACACCGGAGATGGTCAAAGGCATGGCGCGTGACCCGCTGATCCTGGCACTGGCCAACCCTGAGCCGGAAATCCTGCCGCCGCTGGCACTGGCGGTCCGTCCGGATGCCATTATCTGTACCGGGCGCTCGGATTATCCGAACCAGGTCAATAACGTGCTTTGCTTCCCGTTTATTTTCCGTGGTGCGCTGGATGTCGGCGCAACAGCGATTAATGAAGAGATGAAACTGGCCTGTGTGAAGGCGATTGCCGATCTGGCGCTGGCAGAGCAGAGCGAGCAGGTTGCCTCCGCTTACGGCGGTCAGGAATTATCTTTCGGCCGTGAATATATTATCCCGAAACCGTTTGATCCGCGTCTTATCCTGAAAATCGCTCCGGCTGTGGCAAAAGCGGCGATGGAAACCGGTGTGGCGACGCGTCCGATTGAGGATTTCAGTGTCTATCTGGAACACCTCAATGAGTTTGTCTACAAAACCACCCTGTTTATGAAGCCGATTTTCTCCATGGCACGCAAAGATCGCAAACGTATCGTGCTGGCCGAAGGGGAAGAGCCGCGCATGCTGCATGCGACACAGGAACTGGTCAGCATGGGGCTGGCGTATCCGATCCTGATTGGCCGCCCGGATGTGATTGAAATGCGAATCAAAAAGCTGGGACTGCAGATTGTGCCGGATCAGGATTTTGAAATCGTTAACAATGAAAGTGACCCGCGTTTTGCTGAATACTGGCAGGAATATTATCAGCTGATGAAGCGCAAGGGCGTGACTCAGGAACAGGCCCGCCGTGCCATTATCACTAACCCGACCAGTATCGGTGCCATCATGGTGCACCGTGGTGAGGCGGACGGTATGATCTGCGGCGTGGTCGGCGATTATCACGATCACTACCGGATTGTGGAAAATGTGTTTGGTTTCCATGAAGGTGTGCATACGGCGGGGGCAATGAATGCGCTCAGTCTGCCGACCGGTAACACCTTTATCGCCGATACCTATGTGCATGATGAGCCGACAGCCGAACAACTGGCGGAGATCACCCTGATGGCCGCCGCCGCGGTGCGCCGGTTCGGTATCGAGCCGAAAGTGGCGCTGTTATCCCGCTCCAGCTTCGGCTCCTGTCCGTCGCCGTCCGCAGAGAAAATGCGTGATACTCTGGCGCTGATCCGCGAACGGGAACCGTCACTGGAAATTGACGGGGAAATGCACGGTGACGCGGCGCTGGTGGAAGCTATCCGCCGTGATCTGATGCCGGACAGCCCGCTGAAAGGTGCGGCAAACCTGCTGATTATGCCGAACGGGGAAGCAGCCCGTATCAGTTATAACCTGTTGCGTGTGACCACCTCGGAAGGGGTGACGGTCGGTCCTGTGCTGATGGGGATTAACAAGCCGGTGCATATTCTGACGTCTATCTCCTCCGTGCGGCGTATCGTCAACATGGTGGCGCTGGCGGCGGTGGAAGCGCAGACTCAGCCTCTGTAAATAAAGCCGTAACTCAAACGCCCCGGCAACGGGGCGTTGTACAGGAAAGATATGCTGAAGATTGAAAAAGTGGATCATATCGCCGTGATTGCTTCTGACCTCACGGCCAGTCTGGCGTTTTATTGCGATGTACTGGGATTAACAGTGCTCAGTGAGCACTATCGTGCGGAACGGGATTCTTACAAGGTGGATCTGGCACTGAACGGAGAATACCTGCTGGAGCTTTTTACCTTTCCGGCAAGCCCGGTGCGGGTATCACAGCCGGAAGCTTGTGGTCTGCGCCATCTGGCATTTGCAGTGCAGGATCTGACCGTATGGGAAACACATCTGAAACAATGTGGTGTCCGTTGTGACAGCATTCGTACGGATGAATTTACCGGCAAATCATTTTTCTTCTGTTTTGACCCGGATAATCTGCCGGTGGAGTTTTATGCCCGCTGACGGATAAAAAAAAGCCAGCGCGATGGCTGGCTGAGAAACTTCGAAATACTGGAAGCAATGTGAGCAATGTCGTTTGCCAATACCTTAGTAATTTACTCAGGTACCGACAACGAGAATGATAATTTTTACCATTTAAAAAGTAAAGTGTTTTTTTAATAAAAAACGCTGATTATCTGCACAGCAAACCAAACCGCACAAAACAGCAAAAGGTCACTTTATTAAAATTAAGTGTAAAGTTGTTTAATAATTAAAGTTATTCGGTTAAAAAGCCTTGAAATATGGCAAAATGCCCCTATTTTCTGAGGCATATGATGGGCACACTATTTAAAGGATCATACTGATATGATGCGAATTGCATTATTTTTACTCACAAACCTGGCCGTAATGGTTGTCTTCGGCATTATTCTGTCGCTGACCGGCGTTCAGAGTCAAAGTGTGACCGGACTGATGATTATGGCAGGGTTATTTGGTTTCGGCGGCGCATTTGTGTCTCTTCTGATGTCAAAATGGATGGCACTGCGCTCTGTCGGCGGGCAGGTGATCACCAATCCGTCCACTCAGACGGAGCGCTGGCTGGTGGAGACGGTACGCCGTCAGGCACAGCAGGCCGGTATCGGCATGCCGGAAGTGGCGATTTACCACGCACCGGACATTAACGCCTTTGCAACCGGTGCACGCCGTGATGCGTCACTGGTGGCGGTCAGCTCCGGGTTACTGGAAAACATGAGCCGCGATGAGGCGGAGGCGGTTATCGCCCATGAGATCAGCCATATCGCGAATGGTGACATGGTGACCATGACGCTGTTACAGGGCGTGGTAAACACCTTTGTTATCTTTATTTCCCGTATTCTGGCACAACTGGCGGCAGGTTTTATGTCAAACAGCAATGACGAAAATTCCGGCAGCCAGGGCAACCCGATGATTTACTTCGCGGTATCGATGGTACTGGAAATTGTGTTCGGTATTCTGGCCAGCATTATCACCATGTGGTTCTCACGCCGCCGTGAATTCTATGCGGATGCGGGCTCTGCAAAACTGGTGGGCCGCGAGAAGATGATCGCCGCACTGCAACGCCTGAAAACCAGCTACGAGCCGCAGGAAGAGGGCAGTATGATGGCATTTTGCATCAACGGCCGCAATAAATCATTCAGCGAACTGTTTTTATCTCACCCGCCGCTGGATAAGCGTATTGAAGCACTGCGAAGCGGTGAGTTTCTGAATTAATCACTATATATTGATAAAAAGGCCGTAACGCACAGAGTTACGGCCTTTTTTATGCCTGTCTGCGGAGCAGCAATAATGCCGAAGGTGGCAGCCGAAAACATAATGTGACGGGCGGATCCGATGATTAACCGGATTGTGTGACGCGGGTGGTGAGTTTGCTGGGGCCATAGTGATATCAATAAAAAGCCCGTATTCATATCCTGAATACGGGCTTTCTGTTATCTGACGATAATCAGCGGCGGGATATTATCCCTGCTGTAAATCTTCGTCGTTATCATTATTAAACAGGGTTTTGTCTGTCTGGCCCAGGATCTGGCTGGTGACTGTCCCGGCAGTCATGGAACCACTGACGTTCAGGGCGGTACGGCCCATATCAATCAGCGGCTCGACAGAGATCAGCAGCGCGACCAGAGTGACCGGCAAACCCATTGCAGGCAGAACAATCAGTGCCGCGAAAGTGGCACCGCCGCCGACACCGGCAACACCGGCAGAACTGACGGTGACGATACCGACCAGTGTGGCAATCCACAGCGGGTCAAACGGGTTGATACCCATGGTCGGGGCAACCATCACCGCCAGCATGGCCGGGTAAATCCCGGCACAGCCGTTCTGACCGATGGTGGTACCGAAGGAAGCTGCGAACCCGGCAATAGAATCAGGAATACCGATACGGCGGGTTTGTGCTTCCACACTCAGCGGAATACTGGCCGCACTTGAACGGCTGGTAAAGGCGAAAGTCAGTACCGGCGCGATTTTACGGAAGAAACGCAGCGGATTGATACCGGCAGCGCCGACAATCAGGCCGTGAACGACGAACATCAGCAGGATCGCAATATAAGAAGCAACGACGAAAGTCCCTAATTTAATGATGTCCTGAATGTTTGAACCGGCAACCACTTTGGTCATCAGAGCAAATACGCCGTACGGGGTAAAGCGCATCACCAGACGCACCAGTTTCATCACCCACGCCTGCAGGATATCAATCGCGCTGAGCACTTTGGCACCGCGCTCTTCGTTGTCTTTAATCAGCTGAAGTGCAGCCACACCCATAAAGGCGGCAAAAATCACCACGCTGATGATAGAGGTCGGGTTAGCACCGGTCAGGTCAGCAAACGGGTTTTTCGGAATAAAGGACAGGATCAGCTGCGGCACGGTCAGGTCAGACACTTTGCCTGCATACTGGGATTCCAGCTGAGTCAGACGCGCGGTTTCTTTCACACCCTGAATCAGGCCATCTGCGGTTAAGCCGAAAGCGAGGGTGATCAAAATACCGATTAAGGCGGCAATTGCTGTGGTGATCAGCAGGGTGCCGATCGTCAGCACGCTGATTTTACCCAGCGATGATGCCTGGTGCAGACGGGCAACCGCGCTGAGAATAGACGCGAAGACCAGCGGCATGATCACCATCTGTAACAGCTTCACATAGCCGTTACCGACGATATCAAACCACGGCAGCGCCTGTTTTACCGCGTCATGCTCCGTGCCGTAGAATGCATTCAGCCCGAGGCCGAACAGAACACCGATCACCAGACCGGTGAGTACCTTTTTGGACAGACTCCAGTCCTTATTACTGCTGAGCTTCATCAGCACCAGCAGCAGAATAACGAATATGGCGAGATTGCTGATTAATGGAAAGTTCATCCCGGTCTCCGATACCTGTTGGTATGTTGTTATAGTGTGTTGGCTAAATCGCATACAGTTATGCAGATGCTAAAACTGTAAAGGATGCGTTATAGATTAACAGGAGTTTTCTGCAGTACTTATAATTAATCTGTATTATTTATAGCTATATTGTAGATCACAGTGGTTGATTTAGCCTGAATCGTCATTAAACGGATGTTTTTCTATAGCAGGTGGTTATATAAAACGGATTATTTATAGCCTGGCCGATATCTGAGCCAGTATCAGTTCCCGGACATGATCCCACCAGACCTCCCAGTGAGCAGGCAGATAGAACGAGGCCACCAGTACAATCAGCGCCACACTGCGTTCCGCCCGTTTATTGGCTTTGCTGCCCAGCAGCGGAATGCAGAAACGCCAGCGTACCGGCCATAACAGCGGGATCCCGGCGGTCGTCAGCATATCCCCGGCCAGGTGGCTGAGATACCCGACAATCACTGCTTGATAAAAATCCGCCGGAACAGACCAGCTGACCGGCAGTTGTGTGCGGAACAGAATAACGCCGGTCAGAATAGCCAGCAGACTGTGGGTGAAACCCCGGTGGCCGCACAGGCGGGAGATTGGCACGGAAATAAAGCGGACCCACTGCCCCAGCATGGATTTAGGATGATCGATATCCGGCAGCAGTGCACCGGCGAGTGCGCCGGGGATCAGGTGCAGCCAGTCCCCCTGACTGATATCAGGCGAAATCTGAAGCTGATGAACCATCACTACAGAAGCGACAGAGAAAAGCAGGTGACCCTCAGCTGTCATGATACCGGGTAAATACTCAGGTGTTTATTTATACAGTGTTACAGTATAAAGTCTTTTATGACTCCCGGCCAGAGGGTAAGAAAGAAAAAGGCTTATTTATTAATGAATAACTCCGGAATATTTCACTAACGGAGCAGGGCGGGATATTTCCCGCCATAAAAATAATCAGCGGATCATCGCCGCAGTCAGTTCGCTGAGCGATGACAGGCGGTAATCTGCCAGTGACCAGCGCGGGTCGGCGGCCATTTCAGCGGACGGAACCACAATGGAGCGCATGCGGGCGGCTTTACAGGCAATCATACCGTTAACCGAATCTTCCAGCGCCACGCATTGCACCGGCGGAACACCCAGCGCTTCAGCGGCATTCAGATAAACCTGCGGATGCGGCTTGCTGTAAGACAGATCACCGGCAGACACCACCGCATCAAAATAATGGCGGATGTTAAACATCTCCAGCACAGATTCCAGCATATAGAGCGGCGAGGCGGAGGCCAGAGCAATTTTCAGTCCCTGTGACTGACACAGGGACAGCGCATGTTCCACACCGGGCAGAAGCGGACGCTCTTTTTCCACCATGGCAATCGTGGAATCAATAATCCGCTGAATGACCTCTTCTTTGGAGGGAGTCTGCCACGGCGAAACGTGATACCACAGCTCCACGACCTGGTCGATACGCAGACCCAGCAAATCGGGCAACTTATCCCGCAATGACATATCCAGGCCGATGCTGCTGAAAACCTGATTTTCGCTCTGAAGCCAGAACGGCTCGGAGTCAATCAGTAAACCATCCATATCAAAAACAGCGGCCTGTACCGGTAAGGTGTGGGACATAGTGTATGCTCCTGAGATCCTGCAATGAATTAAAACATTCCCTGATTGTAACAAGCCGGGACAGAGAGTTCATTAAGTGACTTAATAATTTACGGGGTAAAAAAGTCCGGAATAATGATAATGATCTTCTCCTGATTTCTGCGCTATGATTACAGGGAAAAAATCAAATGAGGAAAGCGCATGACGCTGCAACAGGCACGCTGGGTTGCTGTATTTAAACGGGTGGCAGGCTGGGTGGTTTTTATTCCGGCCCTGATCTCAACCATTGTTTCGTTACTGAAACTGGCTCATCAGCAGAGTACCGGCAGTGATAAAATTAATGCCGTTATCGGGGATTTTATCAATGTGGTGACGGAAATGATCCGTGTGAATACACCGTTCCTGAACACATTCTGGAATAACTCTCCTGTACCGGATAAATTACTCGGTTTTGAAGGTCATAATCTGAGTTTCTTACTGATTTATATCCTGATGTTTGTGGGGCTGGCGCTGAGTGCATCCGGTATCCGTATGTCCCGGCAGGTAAAATTTATCCGCGAGAATATTGAAGATCAGGCCATTATTGAAAATGCCAGAGAGAGCGGAAAAACACCGGCGGATTTAATCGCCAAAATACGTATTCCGAATCACACTATTTTCCGGCAAATTTTTGTGCTGTATGTGCTGCCGGTATTTATCGGCGCGATTGCGTGGTTCTTAATTAAGTTTCTTAACTGGTAAGCAGAACAGCCTGAATGAAAAATACCCCGCAGAGTCTCTGACGGGGTATTTTTTGTCTGTAAGACAGGGATTAACCGGCGAGAATATCGTCAATAATCGTCTGTGCACTCTGATAATAACGATCACCAAATAAATGGCTGCGGTGAAGCTGATAATAGAGCTGATAGAGCGGCTGGCGCTCTAAGAAACCACTTTCCAGCGGCCAGACCTGCTGATAGCCGTCGAGGATTTGCATCGGCAGCTCAGGGAAAAAAGAGAGCATCGCCAGATCACACTCGCGATCACCCCAGTAACACGCCGGGTCAAACGCGACTGTTCCGCCGTCAGCCACCGCCGCACAGTTTGACGGCCACAGATCACCGTGGAGCAGGGATGGCTGCGGCTGGTGGTCAGACAGCTTTTGCTGTACACGCCGGATAATGCTGTCAATATCGCCGAAGATGATACCTTTTTCTTTCGCCAGCTGTAACTGCCAGCCGATGCGTTTTTCAGCAAAGAAAGAAGCCCATTTTTTATCCCAGGCATTCGGCTGGGGATTGGTGCCCAGCAGGTTATCTTCATCGAAACCGTAACGGGGCTGTTCATGCCACTGGTGCAGACGCGCCAGCTGCTGCCCGAACATATAGGCGGAATGGGAATCAAAAGGCTTCAGCGGCAGATATTCCATAATCAGGAAGCTGAACTCTTTTGTCGACCCGACACCATAAACGGCGGGGGTTGTCAGTGTACGGCTGCGGCTGAGAGCATCAAGCTGCTCCGCCTCGGTTTTGAATACCTGCAACATGTCACGCCGGTTATATTTGATAAAAACCGGATGATCGCCGTAACGGGCACTCCGGGAACGGTGGATTTCACCGCCATCGAGTTGTTTCTTGTCAGAGAACGAGTGTTCGCCGAAATGTTCACTGAGTATACGTCCTGCTGCCTGCCACATGAGCCACCTCACTAAGCCGTCTATCAGTCAGTCTATCTTACCGCCGGAAAATAAAAGAAAAAAGCGGACATCTCACACAAATTATACAGTAAGAGCAGGGAAATACAGAAAAGGACAAAAACGGATGGCTGTTTCGGAAGAGTCCGGAAGCGGGGGATATCCCGGTAACAGAATATCCCCTGTGATGCAGAAGGTCAGGCAACCTGTCTGCGGCGTTTCAGGGCAGATAACCGCAGCTGGTTATAAATCAGTGCCAGCACAAAATAGAGTGCCTGCACAAGAACAATACAGGCACCGGTGGCGCCGTCGATATGGAAGCTGACGACAGTGCCGGTATAGCTGGAGCTGACAGAGACCAGAATCGCCACCAGGATCATTTTGCCGAAGCTGCGGCACAGCAGGAAGGCGATGATACCCGGAGAAATAAGCATGGCGATCACCAGAATAATCCCGACCGCCTGGAGAGAGGCGACGATGGTCAGTGCCAGCAGTGATAACAGCCCGTAGTGCAGCATGCGGACCGGCAGTCCGATAACCCGTGCCTGGTTGGGATCAAAGCAGTACAGCATGAAATCCTTGTATTTCACCATCAGTACCACCATGGTCAGCCCCGCGATGATCAGGGTCTGACGCAGTTCTGCCTGCGTGATCCCGAGGATGTTACCAAACAGAATGTGTGTCAGGTGTTGTTCGGTATCAATACGGGTGAACAGCACCAGGCCGAGGGCAAACATACCGGAGAACACAATCCCCATCACGGTATCTTCTTTGATCCGGCTGTGTTCTTTCAGGTAACCGGTGGCAAAAGCACAGAAAAGCCCTGATATAAACGCACCGATAATCAGCGGAATGCCCATCACAAAGGCCAGCACAATACCCGGCAATACCGCATGGGAAATGGCATCCCCCATCAGCGACCAGCCTTTGAGCACCAGAAAGCAGGAGAGAACGGCACAGACCGCGCCGGTCAGAATAGCAGCAAACATAGCCCGCTGCATAAACGGAAAGGCAAACGGGTCAATAAACAGAGAGGTCAGAAAATCACTCATGAGTTTGCCTCCTGACGCAGTTTTGCTGATTCACGGCGGGCACGGCGGCGGGCTGAGAGCATGCCGTGTTTTGGTGCGAAGAAGAAGGCAATCAGGAAAACAATAGTCTGTAAGGTCACAATCATGCCGCCGGTCGCGCCGTTCAGGAAATAACTGATGTAGGCGCCGGCACTGCTGGTGACAGCCCCTAATACAACCGCGATAACCAGAAGTTTTTTAAACTGATCAGTTAACAGATAGGCGGTGGCTCCCGGGGTAATTACCATCGCAATCACCAGAATCGCCCCGACTGTCTGGAGTGCCGCGACAGTACAGGCACTGAGCAGGGTAAAGAAAATAATTTTCAGTGCCAGCGGGTTCAGGCCGATTGAGCGGGCATGGGTTTCATCAAAGAAAACCACCAGCAGATCTTTCCAGATGAACATCAGCACGAGGAAAGAAACAGCAATAATAATTTCCACCTGCAGCATGTCTTCATCGGCAATCCCGAGGATATTCCCCATAATAATGGTCTGTACATTCACAGAGGTCGGGTTCAGGGAAACGATCAGCAGACCGGCGGCAAAGAAGGTGGAAAATATAAACCCGATCACCGCATCTTCCCGCAGGCGGGTCAGATGCCGGACAAAGGTCATGGAAAGGGCAGCGAGCATCCCGGTGAAGAACGCACCGACAGAGTAGGGGAAACCGAGAGCGTAAGCCCCCGCCACACCGGGAACCACAGAGTGGGAGAGAGCATCTCCCATCAGTGACCAGCCCTTGAGCATCAGGTAAGCGGACAGAAAGGCACACACCGCGCCCACAATACCGCTCACCCAGATGGCTTTTACCATATAGTTGTATTCAAACGGCTGGAGTAACAGCTCTGTCATGGCTGCTCTTCCTTACTGCCGGTTTTCACCGTCAGATTGTCCTGATGGCCGTAGAAGACAGCGGCGCGTTCATCATCTGTAATAACAGTCAGTGAACGCGGGTCATCGTCGTCATGCAGATCCGGTCCGGACAGATTGATATGACGCAGCACACCACCGAAGGTTTTTTCCAGATTTTTCTGGGTAAACGTGGTGGCGGTCGGGCCGCTGTCGAGCACCGTACGGTTTATCAGAATCACATGGTCACAGAATTCCGGCACACTGCCGAGGTTATGGGTGGAGACCAGTACCAGATGCCCCTCTTCGCGCAGTGAGCGCAGTAAATCGATAATGGCATTCTCTGTTTTGACATCCACACCGGTAAAAGGCTCATCCAGCAGCAATACTTTACCGTTTTGTGCCAGCGCGCGGGCCAGAAACACGCGCTTTTTCTGACCGCCGGAAAGCTCGCCTATCTGACGGTGACCCAGCCCGGTAAGGCCGACACGTTCCAGTGCATCGGCGACAGCTTTTTTGTCCTCTTTACCGGGAATGCGCAGAAACCCCATTTTTCCGTAGCGGCCCATCATCACCACATCAGAGACCAGAACCGGAAAGTTCCAGTCCACTTCTTCTGTCTGCGGGACATAGGCAATGACATTCTTTTTCAGCGCGGCACGCACCGGTTCATCATTCAGTGTCACCCGGCCCTGTGTCGGTGTGACCAGCCCCATAATAGTTTTAAACAGGGTGGATTTACCGCTGCCGTTAATACCGACGAGGGCGCAGATAGAGCCGCCCTCTATGCTGAAACTGGCATCAAAAATCGCGGTATGGCCGTTGTTATAAGTGACAGTGGCGTTATCGACAACCAGCTGTGGTTTGCTGAATTGATCACTCATTGATGAAATCCTTTGGCGATAGTATCTACAGTGGTATTGAGCAGATCAATATAGGTCGGAACAGGGCCGTCAGCGGCAGACAGGGAGTCCACATACAGTACGCCGCCGTATTCTGCACCGGTTTCTTTGGCGACCTGTTTAGCCGGTTTGTCGGAAATGGTGCTTTCGCTGAATACAACCGGAATTTTATATTCGCGGACGGTATCAATCATGTGGCGGACCTGTTGCGGGGTACCTTGCTCTTCTGCGTTAATCGGCCACAGATACACTTCCTGAAAACCATAATCATTGGCCAGATAACTGAATGCGCCTTCACTGGTCGCCAGCCAGCGCTGATTTTCCGGGATATTGGCCAGACGGGCACGGAGCGGGGCATCAAGTGCTTTTATTTTCGCGGCATACTCAGCTGCGTTTTTATTGTAGGTTTCCGCATTCGCCGGGTCATGTTTTACCAGCGCAGCCCGGATATTTTCGATGTACATCAGGGCGTTGGTCGGGGACATCCAGGCATGTGGGTTCGGGTTACCGTTATAGGCGCCGCCGCGGATGGAATTAGGGGTAATACCTTCGGTAATGACAACCGCCGGGACATCCTGTAAATTTTCAAAGAAGCGCTCAAACCAGCGTTCCAGGTTCAGGCCGTTCCACAGGATGAGATCCGCATCCTGCGCCCGCATAATGTCTTTCGGGGTTGGCTGGTAGTCATGGATTTCGGCCCCGGGTTTGGTGATGGATTCCACAACAGCGGCATCACCGGCCACATTCTGCGCCATATCCTGAATAATGGTGAAGGTGGTTACGACCTTAAATTTTTTCTCCGCTGCAGCGGCATATCCGCTGACCGCGCACAGGGTAAGCAGCAGCACAGCATGGCGGAATATCTGTGTCAGGGACGGAAGGGAAAACACATTTTGTTTTTTGTTCATTTTATAAGCCTGCCTGGTTAAAGTGTGACAATCACTAAGGATATCGTTATTGATAATGATTATCAATATCATTTAGTATTGTCAAGCACTTCCGTAATATCTTTATAACATTCAGTACGATCGATTCACACTATGCTATGAATCACATAAAATGTAAAAGTTAAGTAAACTCCTTTTGGTTTATGTGTGTTTTCAGTATTCTTAGCTTCGTCAGAATGCCGGATAAAGGGTAACAGAGTGAAAAAAACCGTTAGTGTGATTGCTTTAGCATTATTGTTGGCGGGCTGCTCAGGAAGCAGCAAACAGTCCCGTACCGGTTCCGGCGGCTGGATAACGCCGCCATCGTCCGGCATCGGTGATTATTCCGCCTATCCGGTAAAGGGCAGTGGTGTCTATCCGGCCACTCCGTTTGATCAGTTTATCCGCCAGGCATCCAACCGTTATGAAGTTGATGAAACACTGATCCGCGCCATTATTGAGGTGGAATCCTCTTACCGGCCGGACGTGATCAGCAAATCCAACGCGGTGGGTCTGATGCAGATTAAAGCCTCAACCGCCGGGCGCGATGCCTATCGTGTGAAAGGCCGCAACGGCGAACCGAGCACCCGTGAACTGCTGGATCCGCAAACCAATATCGACATCGGTACCACCTATATCCGGATTATCCGTGACCAGCATCTGGCCGGCATTACCGACCCGCAAACCCTCAATTACGCAACGATTGTCTCTTATGTTAACGGCGCCGGTGCATTACTGCGTACGTTTGATAACAACCGGTCACTGGCGATTGAAAAAATTAACGCGCTGTCAGCCGATGAATTTTATGAGCATGTGCAGAGCAAACACCCTGCATCACAGGCTCCCCGTTATCTGTGGAAAGTGAAAAACGCGTACCGCGCGCTGGCGATGGCCGACTGACTCTCTGATTTTCCCTTCCTGAACTCTTTCTCCGTTGCAGATACTGCGCCGCAGTGTGGATCTGCAGCGGACATTGTCCCGCAGAATTTCCCGCTGCAAAAAATCCGTCTGATATTTCGGTATGACGCGTCCGTCTTCTGTGTATAAAAAGCATACGACCGGCATCATTAATAGTGAAGAAAAGAATGAGGGAGTATGAGGAATTGCGTGTTGTGCGGAAAAAATGAAAAAAAAAGCCCTGATTCAGGATCAGGGCAAGAGAAATACCAAAAGTTCACTTATCTCTACTACGGACGGAGTATAACGGACAACATTTTACAATTGGTGAATTAACAATGATAAATTGTATCAATGTTTTACCTGGTAGTTTTGTGGTGTGAATAATTGAGAGCTGTGATTGTTACAAAGCGGTCGTCCCCGGAGGAAAGTCCCGCTATAATGCGGGACTTTCTCTGTACTGATAATTAAAATTGCCGGGTATGATGACAACACGTATGTTACGGATTTTTATTGCGACAGCCGGACTTTTTCTGTTTCTGTCGGTTCTGCATTTAAGTTTTGGTTATGAATATAAGTTTATTTATGTTCTCAGTGCGGCGGCGCTGTTTACATTCTGTTTGTCATTCAGCCGGGTGCTGTATGTTCTGCTGCTGACAATATATTTACTTTTGGGCCTTATTTACGGGGCGGTAGGGATTAATTACGGTTATCCTGATGTGAATGCGGTTGGTTCACTGATGTATACGGATAACGGGGAATCACTGGAATATATTGCCGGACTTCCGTTCAAAACCTATCTGTATCTTGCCGGACTGCTGGTATCCGCAGGCTGTGCGCTGCTGATGAAGCCGCCGAAAAAACGCCATCAGCGAATTGTATTGTTTACCGTCTTTTTTATTACCGCATTCTGGTCATCCTCAAAAGATTATATTCAGGGAAAATCTGAAGGATTTGTCTCGGTATTTAAGTCCGGTTTACCGGAAATCCGTTTTTTCCGTGACAGTTATGAAAGCTATGTGCAAATCCGCAAAGATAATCTGCGTTATGCCAAGGTTATTGAAACCAGTGATCACTGGGATCCGCAAGTCACAGAGACCGGTTATGACACCTATATTCTTGTCATCGGTGAAAGTGTCCGCAAAGATTTTATGCATGCATTCGGTTTTGAATTACACCCGAATACACCGTGGATGAGCAGCCGCAACGGCCTGTTTTTCGATAACTATATTTCTGCGTCCGGTTCCACCACGCTCTCCCTGACAAATGCACTTGCTGCCCGTGAAGGGAATGTGACAAACCTGAGTAATAATCTTATCGCACTGGCAAATAAAGCCGGTTTTCATACGTACTGGATTTCAAATCAGCATATGAAAGGCATTTATGATTCTCCGGTGGGGATTATGGGGAAAAAAGCGGGTTTTTATCATTTTCTCGCCCCGAACCGTTCAGATAAAGGCGGGCCGGATGAAATGCTGCTGCCGTTTGTCCGCGATGCGCTGGCAGAGAAGAACGGTAAAAAACTGATTGTGGTGCATTTAATCGGTTCTCATCCGCAACCCTGCGGAAGATTGACTGAAAATTTCGATAAATTTATCGGTTCCCGTAATATTTCCTGCTATATCAAAAGTATTGAGAATACCGATAAATTACTGTCCGATATTGCCGCGATGGCAGGGCAGGAGCATCAGCGCTGGACAATGGCTTACTTCTCTGACCACGGTCTGCTGTTTACGGATAAGGGCACAGAGAATACCAATCTGACACACGGCGACAGCATGAAACAAAATTTTCAGGTGCCGTTTTTTATTACTGCATTTGATGCACAGTCACAAAACCGCATAACACATTTCCGCAGCGGATTATCGATGCTGCCTCTGCTGAGTCAGTGGATGGGCATTAAAGAGGCCAAACTGGATAATCATTGTGACTGGTTGCGGGATACCGAATGTGCCGGCCAAAAGAGTGTGGTGAATTTTAAAAATGAACTGAAATCATTTGATTCATTACCTGAAGATAATCTGGTTCTTCCCTGAAAACGGCCTGCGGCGGATTCTGACAGTACAAAAAAATGATTTAAAATCCGCCGCAGGCACTGTTTTAAAAAGGAAATGTTCATAATTTCTGCATTCTTTGTGACATGGCACACTTTTTCAGATACCTGGTCACATAAATCTATTAATCCTTATTTGCTGTGCTAGTATGGATTTTGAGTTCCGGCAAGGGCGCCCGGCAGATTATGATCCGCAGGTGTGACCCGGCTTGCAATGTACGCAAGAAATTGCCGGTAACGTACTGAAAATCAAATAAATGAGATTTCTATATGTGATCTTACGTATGGGTCACCACTGTAGATAAGGATTTAAAAATGCCTGTAATTACTCTTCCTGACGGCAGTCAGCGCCAGTTTAACCATCCTGTTTCTGTCCTTGATGTTGCGAATGATATCGGTGCCGGTCTGGCGAAAGCCTGTATCGCGGGTCGTGTCAACGGTACGCTGGTCGATGCCTGCGACATGATTGAACACGATGCAAATTTAGCCATTATCACCGCTAAAGACGAGGAAGGACTGGAAATTATCCGTCACTCCTGTGCTCACCTGTTAGGTCATGCCATCAAACAGTTATGGCCGAACACCCGCATGGCGATTGGTCCGGTAATCGATAACGGTTTCTATTATGACGTTGATCTTGATGAGTCACTGACCCAGGAAGACCTCGAGAAACTCGAACAGCGGATGATGGAACTCGCCAAAAAAGATTATGACGTCGTTAAAAAACGCGTCACATGGGGCGAGGCCCGCGAGACGTTTGTTTCCCGCGGCGAAGATTACAAGGTTGAAATTCTGGACGAAAATATCGGTCAGGATGAGCATCCTGCGCTGTATTTCCATGAAGAATATGTCGATATGTGCCGTGGTCCGCACGTACCGAATATGCGCTTCTGCCATAACTTCAAATTACAGAAAGTGGCCGGTGCCTACTGGCGCGGCGACAGCGAAAACAAAATGCTGCAGCGTATTTACGGCACAGCGTGGGGCGATAAGAAGCAGTTAGCCGCTTATCTGCAGCGCCTGGAAGAAGCCGCAAAACGTGACCACCGTAAAATCGGTAAGCAGCTTGACCTGTATCATATGCAGGAAGAAGCGCCGGGTATGGCGTTCTGGCATAACGACGGCTGGACAATTTTCCGTGAGCTGGAAGTGTTCGTCCGTGTGAAACTGAAAGAGTACGATTACCAGGAAGTGAAAGGTCCGTTTATGATGGACCGCGTTCTGTGGGAAAAAACAGGACACTGGGAAAACTACAAAGAGCACATGTTCACAACCTCTTCCGAGAACCGTGAATACTGCATTAAGCCGATGAACTGTCCGGGTCATATTCAGATCTTCAACCAGGGTCTGCGTTCTTACCGTGATCTGCCGCTGCGTATGGCGGAGTTCGGCAGCTGCCACCGTAACGAATCTTCCGGTGCACTGCACGGCCTGATGCGTGTCCGCGGCTTTACTCAGGATGATGCGCACATCTTCTGTACAGAAGAGCAGGTAATGGACGAAGTCAGTTCCTGTATCCGCATGGTCTATGACATGTACTCCACTTTCGGCTTTAAAAAGATTGTGGTTAAACTGTCCACCCGTCCGGAAAAACGCATCGGTTCTGATGTCCAGTGGGACAAAGCCGAAGCTGACCTGGCAAGTGCACTGAAAGAAAACAACATCGAATTCGAATATCTGCCGGGCGAAGGTGCCTTCTACGGGCCGAAAATTGAATTTACTTTGTATGATTGTTTGGATCGTGCATGGCAATGTGGTACAGTGCAGCTCGATTTCTCTCTGCCGGCTCGTCTGGGGGCAACTTATGTTGCCGAAAACAATGAACGCGTGACCCCGGTGATGATTCACCGCGCGATCTTAGGCTCGATGGAGCGCTTCATTGGTATCCTGACTGAAGAAACTGCCGGTTTCTTCCCGACATGGTTAGCGCCTAACCAGGTAGTGGTGATGAACATCACTGATTCTCAGGCCGATTATGTCCAGAAAGTCGTCAAAGAACTGCAGGATGCCGGAATTCGTGCAAAAGCAGACTTGAGAAATGAGAAGATTGGCTTTAAAATTCGCGAACACACGCTACGTCGTGTTCCGTATATGCTGGTCTGCGGTGATAAAGAGATGGAAACAGGCGAAGTGTCTGTTCGTACCCGCCGCGGCAACGATCTTGGCAGCATAAACGTGAGCGAATTTAAAGACGCACTGCTTGAAGAAATTCGCAGTCGCAGACTTGAAGAACAACCGGAGGAATAAGGTATTAAAGGCGGAAAAAGAATTCAAACAGCACGTCCGAACCGTATCAATACGGAAATCCGTGTCAATGAAGTTCGTTTAACTGGTCTTGAAGGCGAGCAGCTTGGTGTTGTCAGCCTGAGAGAAGCTCTTGAGAAAGCCGAGGAAGCCGGGGTTGATTTAGTTGAAATCAGCCCTAATGCCGAACCGCCCGTTTGCCGTATCATGGATTACGGCAAATTCCTCTACGAGAAAAGCAAATCGGCTAAAGAGCAGAAGAAGAAACAAAAAGTTATTCAGGTTAAGGAAATCAAATTCCGTCCTGGCACAGATGAAGGCGACTATCAGGTCAAACTACGCAACCTGGTTCGTTTTCTTGAAGATGGCGATAAAGCCAAAATCACACTGCGGTTCCGTGGTCGTGAAATGGCGCACCAGCAGATTGGTATTGAAGTGCTTAACCGCATCAAAGACGATCTGAGTGAATTAGCTTCCGTCGAATCCTTCCCGTCGAAGATCGAAGGTCGCCAGATGATCATGGTGCTCGCTCCTAAGAAGAAATAGTCCGGCAATCCAAGTAATAAATGCCGGGGGCAACCCCGGCTTTTATTCGCCGGATTAATTCGTTGTTTAACAATGCGAAGTGGAAATAAAAATGCCAAAGATTAAAACTGTACGTGGTGCAGCTAAGCGTTTCAAAAAAACCGCTAAAGGTGGTTTCAAGCGTAAGCATGCTAACCTCCGTCATATCCTGACTAAAAAATCAACTAAGCGTAAACGTCATTTACGTCCGAAAGGTATGGTCTCCAAAGGGGATCTGGGTTTAGTTGTCGCTTGCCTGCCATACGCATAAGCAAGTTTTTAGCAAAGTTTACGACTTTAGGAGATTAGTATGGCTCGTGTAAAACGTGGTGTCATTGCTCGCGCACGTCACAAAAAAATTCTGAAACAAGCGAAAGGTTACTACGGTGCCCGTTCGCGCGTTTATCGTGTTGCCTTCCAGGCAGTAATCAAAGCTGGCCAGTATGCTTACCGTGACCGTCGTCAGCGTAAGCGTCAGTTCCGTCAGCTGTGGATTGCACGTATCAACGCAGCAGCTCGTCAGAATGGTCTGTCTTACAGCCGTTTCATCAACGGTCTGAAAAAGGCATCCATCGAAATCGATCGTAAGATCTTAGCCGATATCGCTGTATTCGATAAAGCCGCATTTACTGCGCTGGTCGAAAAAGCAAAAGGCGCTCTGGCGTAATTGTTCAGACAAAAGAGGGAGCTTGCTCCCTCTTTTGCTATCCGGCAGAAAAAATCTGTGAAATGAATAATTTGTCATTGTATATCCGTATGTTTTTCGCGTAATATGACAAAATACATCCGGTTAACTGATAAATAGTTGAGAAAATGAATAATATCGTTTCTTTCCGCTTCTTTTTTTACTTTAGCGCCTGAACTCAGGGGGCTTTGCGCGTAAAAAAGAAACGAAAAGTAACGCCGTAAGCCTCCAGTTTGGAGGCTTTTTTGTTTCAGGGGCTTGCCGGAGCGGGTGAGATAATCACGTCCGGCAGCACCGTCGTCATAATTGAAGACCACAGGGTCAGAGGAATAGGAAAACATGCCACATCTCGCTGAACTGGTTGCTCAGGCAAAAGCAGCCGTCGAAGAGGCAAAGGATGTTGCAGCGCTGGAATCGGTACGTGTTGAATACCTGGGTAAGAAAGGGCATTTAACCTTACAGATGCAATCGCTGCGGGATCTGCCGCCGGAAGATCGTCCTGCTGCGGGTGCAGTGATTAACGAAGCCAAACAAGAAGTTCAGACCGCACTGAATGCCCGCAAAGATTCCCTGGAATCTGCGGCGCTGAATGCCCGTCTGGCTGAAGAGCGGATTGATGTCTCTCTGCCGGGACGCCGCATGGAAAATGGCGGTCTGCATCCGGTCACGCGTACGATTGAACGTATCGAAACCTTTTTCAGCGAACTGGGTTTTTCTGTTGAATCCGGCCCTGAAATCGAAGACGACTATCATAACTTTGACGCACTGAATATTCCGGCACACCATCCGGCACGTGCTGATCACGATACCTTCTGGTTTGACACCAAACGTCTGCTGCGTACGCAGACCTCCGGCGTGCAGATCCGTACCATGAAAGATAAACAGCCGCCAATCCGCATTATTGCGCCGGGCCGTGTTTACCGTAATGACTACGATCAGACTCACACCCCGATGTTCCATCAGACAGAAGGTCTGATTGTGGATACTGATATCAGTTTCACTAATCTTAAAGGCACACTGCATGATTTCCTGAATCATTTCTTTGAAGAAGAAGTGCAGGTGCGTTTCCGTCCGTCCTACTTCCCGTTCACTGAACCGTCAGCGGAAGTGGATGTGATGGGTAAAAACGGCAAATGGCTGGAAGTGCTGGGCTGCGGGATGGTACATCCGAATGTGCTGCGCAATGTCGGTATTGACCCGGACATTTACTCCGGTTTCGCCTTTGGTATGGGGATGGAGCGCCTGACTATGCTGCGCTACGGCGTGAGCGATTTACGCGCATTCTTCGAAAATGACCTTCGTTTCCTCAAGCAATTCAAATAAGGCGGGATACTCTCATGAAATTCAGTGAACTCTGGTTACGCGAATGGGTAAACCCGGCTGTCAGCAGCGACGCGTTATCTGATCAGATTACCATGGCCGGCCTGGAAGTGGACGGCACAGAAGCCGTTGCCGGTCAGTTTAACGGTGTGGTTATCGGGGAAGTGGTTGAGTGCGGACAGCACCCGAACGCCGATAAACTGCGTGTGACAAAAGTGAATACCGGCGGTGACCGCCTGCTCGATATTGTTTGCGGCGCGCCAAACTGCCGTCAGGGGCTGCGTGTGGCTGTTGCGACAGTCGGTGCGGTCTTACCGGGCGATTTTAAAATCAAAGCTGCCAAACTGCGCGGCGAGCCGTCAGAAGGTATGCTCTGCTCATTCTCTGAGCTGGGTATCAGCGCTGACCACAGCGGTATTATTGAATTACCGGCAGATGCGCCAATCGGTACCGATCTGCGCGACTATATGAAGCTGGATGATACCGCGATTGAAATCAGCATCACACCAAACCGTGCGGACTGCCTGAGCATCCGTGGTGTGGCCCGTGATGTGGCGGTTCTCAATAAGATGGATTATCAGGCTCCGGATATGTCCCCGGTCGCCGCTGTCCATCAGGACACGTTCCCTATCCGTGTTGATGCGCCGCAGGCGTGTCCGCGTTTTACCGGACGTGTGATTAAAAACGTCGATGTGACAGCAAAAACTCCGCTGTGGATGGTGGAAAAACTGCGCCGCGGCGGCATCCGTTCTATCGATCCGGTCGTGGATATCACCAACTACGTTCTGCTGGAGCTGGGTCAGCCGCAGCATGCTTATGATCTGGATACCCTTGAGGGTGAACTGATTGTCCGCATGGCAGAGCAGGGTGAGAAACTGACGCTGCTGGACGGCAACGAAGTCACACTGACAGATAACATTCTGGTGATTGCAGATCGCCGTGGTGCGCTGGGTATGGCCGGTATTTTCGGCGGCGAGCACTCTGGTGTGTCTGACACCACTAAAAATATCCTGCTGGAAACCGCATTCTTTAACCCGCTGGCTATCACCGGCCGTGCACGTCAGTATGGTCTGCATACCGATGCTTCACACCGTTTTGAGCGCGGCGTGGACCCGCAGTTACAGCGTATCGCGGCTGAGCGTACCACCCGTCTGATTCTGGATATCTGCGGCGGTGAGCCGGGCGAAATCATTGAAGTGGTTTCTGAGGCTGATTTACCGAAAACGGCAACGATCACACTGACCCGTAACAAGCTTGACCGTCTGATCGGCCATCATGTGGATGATGCGCAGGTAACGGATATTCTGACCCGCCTGGGTTGTGATGTGAAAATGTCTCAGGATCAGTGGCTGGTGACTGCGCCGTCATGGCGTTTCGACATGGAAATTGAGGAAGATCTGGTGGAAGAAGTGGCCCGTATTTACGGCTACAACAATATCCCGGATGTTCCGCTGCGCGCTGACCTGATTATGACCTCCCGCCACGAAGCACATCTGCCGCTTAAGCGTGTGAAAACACTGCTGGTTGACCGTGGTTTCCAGGAAGCGATTACCTACAGTTTTGTCGACCCGAAAATTCAGACCCTGCTGCACCCGGGTCAGGACGCGATTATTCTGCCGAACCCAATCTCTGCGGATATGTCAGCCATGCGTCTGTCATTGCTGACCGGCCTGTTAAGCACTGTTGTGTACAACCAGAACCGTCAGCAGAGCCGTGTCCGCCTGTTTGAATCCGGTCTGCGCTTTGTGCCGGATGCGGCCGCAGACCTCGGGATCCGTCAGGAAACCATGCTGGCAGGCGTTATCGCCGGTAACCGTAATGAAGAACACTGGTCATCGGAAAAACAGGTCGTTGATTTTTATGATTTAAAAGGTGATCTGGAAGCCATTTTGGAATTGACTGGCAAATTAGATCGTGTATCGTTTAAAGCAACGACAAATCCGGCCCTCCATCCGGGACAAGGTGCTGAGATTTATCTGGAAGATGAGCATATTGGTTATATCGGTGTGGTTCATCCGGAACTGGAGAAAAAACTGGATCTCAACGGCCGTACGGTTGTCTTTGAAATCCGCTGGGACGCACTGACAAACCGTATTATTCCTGAGGCTGAAGCAATTTCACGCTTCCCTGCGAACCGCCGGGATATCGCCATCGTTGTGCCGGAAAACGTCGCTGCACAAGACATTCTGAACGAATGTAAAAAAGTTGGCGTAAATCAGTTAGTTGGCATAAACTTATTTGACGTGTACTATGGTAAGGGTGTTGCTGAGGGTTATAAGAGTCTGGCGATCAGTCTGACCTTACAGGATACAGAGCGTACACTTGAAGAAGATGAAATTGCAGCAACCGTAAACAAATGCGTTGCCGCGTTGCAACAGCGATTTAAAGCATCCTTGAGGGACTAAACCTATGGCGCTTACTAAAGCTGAAATGTCAGAAAATCTGTCGGAAAAACTGGACCTGAGCAAACGCGATGCGAAGGACCTGGTTGAACTGTTTTTTGAAGAGGTACGCCGTTCTCTTGAGAATGGTGAGCAGGTAAAATTATCCGGTTTCGGAAACTTTGATCTGCGGGACAAGAATCAGCGTCCGGGCCGTAACCCTAAAACGGGTGAAGATATTCCTATCACAGCCCGTCGTGTTGTCACTTTCCGTCCGGGGCAGAAACTGAAAGCCAAGGTCGAAAAATCGACACCGAAAGAGTAAGACCTGAAACGACCTCTTATGAGGTCGTTTTCTTTTCTGTGGTTTGTCAGACATTAACATCACTCTGACTCAGGTATACTGCCTCCCGTCTTGAACAATGACAGGGATCTCATGCATATTCACAACCCCATCACGAAGCTGGTACAGACGCGGAAAAAGCGGGATGTACAGCGCATAATTCTTCTTTCTGTTACCTTGCTGATAATGATCGCCGTTGCACTGTGCGCCGGTGAGATGTGGATTTTACCGGACCAGTGGCTATCTGAAACCGCGCAGTTATTTGTCTGGGATCTGCGTTTCCCGCGAGTGCTGGCGGTGATTGCCGTGGGGGCCGGGCTGGCAATGGCTGGCGCGGTGATGCAGGCTATTTTTGAAAACCCGCTGGCGGAACCGGGGTTACTCGGTGTGAGTAACGGTGCCGGGGTGTTTGTTGTCTTTATCGTCCTGTTTTTCAAAGGCATGCCGCCGCTGTGGGTGCTGGGGGGCGGGGCGGTGATCGGGGCGACACTGCTGACACTGATTTTACTCTGGTTTGCTCATTTCCGGCGGCTGAGTAACAGCCAGTTGCTTCTGGTCGGGGTGGCTCTCGGGGTTATCTGCGGCGCATTTATGACCTGGATGGTGTATTTCAGCACCAGTCTGGATTTACGTCAGCTGATGTACTGGATGATGGGAAGTTTTTCCGGGGCGGACTGGCGGCTCAGTCCGCTGCTGGCAGCGATAGCCGTAGTGGCTGTGTGGCTGCTGTGGCAGGCACCGGTGCTTAACTATCTTGCACTGGGCGAGGTTAATGCCCAGCAACTGGGGGTATCGGCACACCGCTGGCGCAATGTGTTTATTATTGCGGTCGGGTTGCTGATCGGCCTGAGTGTGGCGGTGGCCGGCGCTATCAGCTTTATCGGGCTGATTATCCCGCATATGCTGCGGCTGATGGGTATTACCGATCACCGGACATTATTACCTGCCTGTGCATTATTCGGCGCCGTCAGTCTGTTGCTGGCGGATTTATGCTCACGGCTGATTTTATCCAATGCCGAAATTCCGATCGGTGTGGTGACTGCAACCATCGGTGCACCGGCCTTTATTTATCTGCTGACCCGGCATCACGGAGGACGCCGCTGATGGACAATCTGTTACTTGATGTCAGCGGGATCCGCATCGGCCGCCGTCTCTCCTGTGATGCCCTGCAGTTTTTTGCCGGACAGCAAATCCATCTGCTGGGGCCGAACGGCTCCGGCAAGAGTACACTGCTGGCGGCACTGGCGGATGCTGTGCGTTATGAGGGGCAAATCCGCTATCGCGGCACGGATTTAAAATCGATCCCCAAACGGCAGCAGGCGCAGTTCCGTGCGTATCTGACCCAAACCACCGACTGTGTCCCGGTGATGACGGTGTTTCAGTATCTGCAACTCTATATGCCGGCGGTGCAGGAGAATACACAGCTTATTTATCAGCTGTGCGGCGATTTTCAGCTGGAGCTGTTACTGCCGCGTATGCTGATGCAATTATCCGGCGGCGAATGGCAGCGGGTGAAAATAGCGGCTATATTTCTGCAATTATGGACAACGGACGACTTGTCCGGGAAATACTTATTACTGGATGAGCCGCGTAACCACCTGGATATTACCCAGCAGGCGATGCTGGATAAATGGATAGCCCGGTTTTGTGAGCAGCAGGGGACGATTATTACCAGCGGTCATGATTTAAACCACAGTTATCTGCATGCCGATGCGGTGGTGTTACTTAAAGATGGTCAGTTACTTGCGGCCGGTGAAACTCAGATAATTATGACTGAAGATATTTTGAGCGAACTTTTTCAGTCTGAAATAAAAAGTATCAGACCAACGCAAGAAACACAGTGGCAAATAACAGATTGGCATCAACAACAGCGCTGATTTTTGTTATGCTGTCACATATATTTGTTGTTATGTAGTCGCCGTAAAGATTAAGAATTGTTTAAACGAAGCCCTGGTGTTGAGCGTCAATTGAATCAATTCAGGATATAATCATCACTTCCGATTCTTATTAGGTTGTATTTATGCTTGAGTTTCTTCCGTTTTCCCGGCCTGCTATCGGGGAGTCAGAAATCGCGGCTGTTGAAAAAGTACTGCGTTCCGGCTGGATCACCACCGGCCCGCAAAATCAGCAGCTGGAGGCGGATTTCTGTCAGCGTTTCGGCTGTAAACATGCCATTGCTCTGGCATCAGCAACTGCCGGTATGCATGTTGCGCTGATGGCTCTGGGTGTCGGCCCCGGAGATGAAGTGATCACGCCTTCACAGACCTGGGTTTCCACCATCAATATGATCGAACTGCTTGGCGCAGTGCCGGTGATGATTGATGTTGACCGCGATACACTGATGATTCAGCCGGATGCTGTCCGTGCAGCCATTACCCCGAAGACCAAAGTCATCATCCCGGTTCATTATGCCGGAGCGCCCTGTGATTTGGTTGCTTTACGTGCTATTGCACAGGAACACAATATTTTCCTGCTGGAAGATGCCGCGCATGCCGTCGGTACCCGTTACGGGGATGAATGGATCGGCGAAAAAGGCACCGCTATTTTCTCTTTCCACGCGATTAAAAACGTCACCTGCGCGGAAGGCGGATTAATTACTACAGATAACGATGAACTTGCACAGCGTATCCGCTGTCTTAAGTTCCACGGGCTGGGTGTGGATGCGTTTGACCGTCAGATGCAGGGCCGTAAACCGCAGGCGGAAGTGGTCGAACCGGGGTTCAAATATAACCTGTCAGATATCCACGCCGCGATTGCGGTGGTGCAACTGAGCCGGATGGACGAACTGAACGCACGCCGCGCACACCTGGCACAGCTTTACCGTGAAGCCCTGGACGGGCTGCCGGTTAAATTGTTATCCGTGCCGGATTACCCGCATCTGCATGCCAATCATCTGCTGATGATCCGTGTGGATAAAGCGATCTGCGGCATCGATCGCGATGCCTTTATGGAGCAGTTAAAAGCGGTCAATATCGGGACAGGTCTGCATTTCCGTGCAGCGCATACCCAGAAATATTACCGGGAACGGTACCCGTCATTATCACTGCCGAATTCGGAGTGGAACACCGCGACATTATGTTCGCTGCCGTTCTTCCCGGATATGAAAGACAGTGATGTGACCCGTGTGACAGACGCAATCAGAGCTATTCTTGCGGAGCAGAAATAAGTGTCATTTAACGAAATTAAGAAAGTCTCAGTGGTAATTCCGGTTTACAACGAGGAAGAGAGTCTCCCTCAGTTGCTGGAACGTACAATCAAAGCCTGTCAGTCGCTGAAGCAGGCGTATGAAATTGTGCTGGTGGATGACGGCAGCCGTGACCGCTCAGCGGAAATGCTGACGCAGGCAGCAGAGATCCCTGAAAACCATGTGGTTGCTGTCCTGCTGAACCGTAACTACGGCCAGCATTCCGCAATTATGGCGGGTTTCAGACAGGCCGGTGGTGATCTGGTGATCACCATGGATGCGGATTTACAGAACCCGCCTGAAGAGATCCCGCGTCTGGTTGAGAAAGCAGAAGAGGGTTATGACGTGGTCGGCACACGCCGCGCAAACCGTCAGGATTCCTGGTTCCGCAAAACCGCCTCAAAAATGATCAACAAAATGATCATCGCCGCAACCGGCAGCGCTATGGGTGACTACGGCTGTATGCTGCGTGCGTACCGCCGTCATATCATAGATGCGATGTTACAGTGCCATGAGCGCAGCACCTTTATTCCGATTCTGGCAAATACCTTTGCCCGTAAAACGATTGAAATTGATGTTAAACACGCAGAACGTGAGTTCGGGGACTCAAAATACAGTTTCCTCAAACTGATCAATCTGATGTATGACCTGCTGACCTGCCTGACCACAGCGCCGCTGCGCCTGTTAAGCATTGTCGGCAGTATCATTGCCGCGTCCGGTTTCCTGCTGGCGCTGTTACTGATTATCCTGCGCGTGGCTTTCGGCGCGCTGTGGGCGGCAGAGGGAGTGTTTACCCTGTTCGCCATCTTATTTATGTTTATCGGCGCACAATTCGTGGCAATGGGTCTGCTCGGGGAATATATCGGGCGGATTTATAACGATGTTCGTGCACGTCCCCGGTATTTTATTCAAAAAGTGGTCGGCGCTCAGGCGAAAGAGACCAGTGAAACTGAAACTCAGGAAAAAAACTAATGAAAGCAATCGTATTTGCCTACCATGATATTGGTTGTGTCGGATTGAAGGCCCTGAAAAAAGCGGGCTTTGATATTCAGGCCGTCTTTACCCATACGGACGACCCGGGTGAAAACCATTTCTTCTCATCGGTGGCCCGCGTCAGTGCGGACATGGAATTGCCGGTTTATGCCCCTGAAAACGTTAACCATCCTCTGTGGGTGGATCGCATCCGTGAACTGAAACCGGATGTTATTTTCTCTTTCTACTACCGCGATATGCTGAGCGAAGAGATTCTGGCGCTGGCACCGAAAGGCGCATTCAACCTGCACGGTTCTCTGCTGCCGAAATACCGCGGCCGCGCACCAATCAACTGGGCCGTGCTGAACGGTGAAACCGAAACCGGTGTTACCCTGCACAAAATGGTTGCCAAAGCTGATGCCGGCGATATCGTCGCGCAGGAAAAAGTGACTATCGGGGGTGACGATACTTCCCTGATTGTTCACGGTAAAGTTCGTGAAGCCGCAGAAACACTGCTGAACAAAACTTTACCGCTGATTGAGGCCGGTACTTATAAAACCACCGCTCAGGATGAATCTCAGGCAACTTACTTCGGCCGCCGTTGTGCGGAAGATGGTCTGATCGACTGGAATCAGCCTGCTGCACAGATCCACAACCTGGTCCGCGCGGTGACAGAACCGTATCCGGGCGCATTCACCTTCCTGGGTGAGCGCAAAATGATTATCTGGCGCAGCCGCGTGCTGGCCGATAACAAAGGCAAACGTCCGGGAACTGTTATTTCAGCTGAACCGCTGGTGATTGCCTGCGGAAACGGCGCGCTGGAAGTGATCAGCGGCCAGGGTGAATCCGGCCTGTATGTGCAGGGCGCCCGTCTGGCAGCAGAAATGGGTATCGTGACTGATGTCCGCGTCGGCCCGAAAGCCACTGCGCAGGTTGCCCGCCGCAAGCGTGTGCTGATCCTGGGTGTGAACGGTTTTATCGGTAACCACCTGACAGAGCGTCTGCTGGAAGACGGCAACTACGATATCTATGGTATGGATATCAGCTCTTCCGCGATTGACCGTTTCATCGGTGATGAGCGTTTCCACTTTATCGAAGGGGATGTCAGTATTCACACCGAGTGGATTGAGTACCACATCAAAAAATGTGATGTCATTCTGCCGCTGGTGGCGATTGCCACACCAATCGAGTACACCCGTAACCCGCTGCGCGTGTTCGAGCTGGACTTCGAAGAAAACCTGAAAATCGTCCGTTACTGCGCGAAATACAACAAACGCATCATCTTCCCGTCTACCTCCGAAGTGTACGGCATGTGTGATGACAAAGAGTTTGACGAAGATAATTCACGCCTGATTGTCGGCCCAATCAACAAACAGCGCTGGATCTACTCCGTTTCCAAACAGCTGCTTGACCGGGTTATCTGGGCATACGGCGCGAAAGAGGGTCTGAAATTCACGCTGTTCCGTCCGTTCAACTGGATGGGACCGCGTCTGGACAGCCTGAACTCCGCGCGTATCGGCAGCTCCCGTGCTATCACTCAGCTGATCCTGAACCTGGTGGAAGGTTCGCCGATTAAACTGGTTGACGGTGGTGAGCAGAAACGCTGCTTTACTGATATTCACGACGGTATCGAAGCACTGTTCCGCATCATTGAAAACCGTGACGGCAAGTGTGACGGCCAGATCATCAACATCGGTAACCCGGTGAACGAAGCGAGTATCCGCGAACTGGCAGAAATGCTGCTCGACTGCTTCGAGAAACATCCGCTGCGTGATAACTTCCCGCCGTTTGCCGGCTTCCGTAAAATCGAAAGCAGCACTTACTACGGTAAAGGTTACCAGGATGTGGAACACCGTAAGCCAAGCATCAAAAATGCTGAACGTTTACTGGACTGGAAACCGACTATCGATACCCGCCAGACTGTGGAAGAAACTCTCGACTTCTTCCTGCGCGGTGCGGTTGAAGAGCTGAGGAACGACGAGTAATGAAAAATGTCGGCCTGCGGGTTGACGTGGATACTTACCGCGGCACACTGGAAGGTGTGCCGCAGTTACTGAAGGTATTTGCGCAGCACGATATTAAAGCCAGTTTTTTCTTCAGCGTCGGGCCGGACAATATGGGGCGTCACTTGTGGCGCCTTTTGCGTCCTAAGTTCCTGTGGAAAATGCTGCGCTCCAATGCGGCTTCATTATACGGCCTCGATATTCTGCTGGCTGGTACGGCGTGGCCGGGTAAGAAAATTGCCCGTGACCTGGGTTACCTGATGAAACAGACGCTGGATGCCGGTCATGAAGTCGGCCTGCATGCGTGGGATCACCAGGGCTGGCAGGCGAAAATCGGCCGCTGGACACCGGCACAAATCACAGAGCAGATTCGTCTGGGAACCGATGCCTTATCACAGGCTACCGGGCAGCCGGTGCAGTGCTCTGCGGTAGCGGGCTGGCGCGCGGATGAGCGGGTGATTGAAGCCAAACAGGCGTTTGATTTTGCCTACAACAGTGATTGCCGCGGAACGCATCCGTTTCGTCCGCTTCTTGCAGACGGGACTACCGGAACCGTGCAGATTCCTGTTACACTGCCGACCTATGATGAAGTGGTGGGGCCGCAGGTGGCTGATGCGGATTTCAACGACTTTATCCTCGATGCAATCAGACGGGATCAGGGCGTACCGGTCTATACTATCCACACAGAAGTGGAAGGCATGTCCAAAGCCGCACAGTTTGAGGCGTTGCTGGATCGGATTAAAAATGAGGATTTCCGCTTTTGTCCGCTCAGTGAACTGCTGCCGTCTGATTTATCAACATTACCGACAGGCAAAGTGGTCCGGGGTGATTTCCCCGGCCGGGAAGGGTGGCTGGGCTGCCAACAAGAGGGATAGCATTACATGCTGAATAACCGGGCGAGTAAAATCGGAGCCTTTCTGCTGGCTCTTTTTTTCGTGTTAACTTACCTTTTCCCGATCAATGATCGTCTGCTCTGGCATCCGGATGAAACCCGGTATGCGGAAATCAGCCGTGAAATGGTGACACAGGGCGACTGGGTCGTTCCCAAATTACTCGATCTGCGTTATTTTGAAAAACCGGTGGCTGGTTACTGGGTGAATAACGTCAGCCAGCTGGTCTTCGGTCATACCAATTTTGCTGTCCGTGCAGGCTCTGTCTTCAGCATCCTTATCAGTACTCTGCTGGTTTATTGGATGACTCTCCTGATGTGGCGCAACCGTCATACGGCATTTGTTGCGTCGCTGGTCTTTGTCTCCATGTTTCTGGTGTTCAGTGTCGGCACATACAGTGTGCTGGACCCGATGTTTGCTATGTGGGTGGTGGCCTCAATGGCCTTCAGCTTCAGGGCACTGAAAGCCGAAAATGTGAAAACCAGGATAACCTCCTGGTGCTTGCTGGGTCTGGCCTGCGGTATGGGCTTTATGACCAAAGGCTTCCTTGCGCTGGCGATCCCGGTGGTGGCAATGCTGCCGGTGATGCTGTACCAGCGGCGTTTCCCTGAGTTACTGAAATTCGGCCCGCTGGCGGTGATCTGCGCGGTGCTGATCAGCCTGCCGTGGGCGATAGCGGTTCATCAGCAGGAGCCGGATTACTGGCGCTATTTCATTGTGGTGGAGCATTTCCAGCGTTTCTCCGGGGAAGATGCCCAGCACGCCTCACCGGTCTGGTACTACATTCCGGTGATCCTGCTCGGTTGCCTGCCGTGGCTGGCGTTACTGCCCGGCGCATTGTTTAAAGGCTGGAAAGAGCGGCGCAATAATCCGCCGATGTTTTTCCTGTTCTGCTGGTTTGTTGCCCCGTTCCTGCTGTTCAGTATTGCCAAAGGTAAACTGCCGACCTATATGCTGCCGCTGATGGCACCGCTCGCGGTGATGATTGCCAAATATGGCGTTGATTGTGTGCGCAAGCACCGGATGAAAGCGCTGCAGGCGAACGGCATTCTCAACCTGACCTTTGGTGCGGTGGCTGTTGCCGGGCTGATCGTGGCCAGCTATCTGGTGAAAAAACCAATCTATCAGCCGGATGAATGGTCCAAAGTGGTACTGGGCATTGTCGCCTTTACTATCTGGGGCATCATCGGGTATCTCTGTTATCTGCTGAAAGCAAAACACTGGCTGTGGGCGGCTTCCTGCTCACTGGTGATCAGTCTGACATTTGGCAGTGCTGTGCCTGATCGTTCCGTGGATTCCAAACTGCCGCAGGCGTTTATCCGCCAGAATATGGCTGATCTGGAAAAAAGTCCGTTTATTGTCAGTAACAGTGTCGGCATCGGTGCCGGGCTGGCCTGGGAGCTGAAACGCAGTGATATTTATCTGCTGAATAATTCCGGTGAGCTGACTTACGGCCTGAAATATCCGGACAGTGAATACCGTCTGCTGAATGATGCGACTTTCGCAGACTGGCTGGCGGAAACCCGCAAAAAAGGGCAGGTCGCACTGCTGGTAACAGATAAAAATGACACCTACGATGCCAAACTGCCGCCGGCGGACAAACGGACCGAAAATAGCCGGATGACCCTCTATATCTATGATAAACAGCCATAAGGTGTGATGGTGTTCGGGCAAATTGTTTTACTGATTATTGTCAGTTTTCTTACCTGCGGCGGCCAGATCTGCCAGAAACAGGCGGTGGATGTCTGGCAGGCAGCGCAGGAAAATGCAAAACGCAGAGGCCTGTACTGGCTGGTGCTGGCGGTGTTTCTGCTCGGGCTGGGGATGCTGCTGTGGCTGAAACTCCTGCAGGTGATGCCGCTGAATATCGCCTATCCGATGCTGAGCATCAATTTTGTGGTGGTCACTCTGGTGGCGCAGTTTTTATACGGTGAGCGGGTGACCCGCAAGCACTGGTGCGGTGTGGCCGCAATTGTCACCGGCGTGATTCTGATGGGAGCGGGACACTGATGCGCGGATATCTCTGGGTGCTCGGCAGTGTGCTGTTTGTCACAGCCGCTCAGTTGCTGCTGAAATTGGGCGTGACACAATTACCCGATATTGCACTGAGTTCACAATGGCTGGATATCCGCTGGCTGTTGTCTCAGTGGCAGCCGTTCGCAGTCGTTTTTGCCGGATTGGCGGGGTATGTCCTGTCAATGGTGTGCTGGCTGCTCGCGCTGCGGGATTTGCCGCTCAATAAAGCTTATCCGCTTATCAGCCTGAGTTATGTGTTTGTCTATCTGCTGGCTGCCTTTCTGCCCTGGTTTAATGAAGGTGTGTCGCTGATAAAGAGCATCGGTATTATTTTTATTCTGTTTGGTGTGCGCCTGATTCACAGCAAAGAGAAGCCAGCCTCATAGTCACGGGGCGGTTTGCTGTTTTATTAAGCCGCCATTAACCGTTAAGCCTGAATTAATCCTCCCTTTTATTCTTTCTTGTATAACAAAAATATCCTGTTCTTCCGTGAATTATTCTGCAGGGCTCTGGTCTTAATGGAAGTAACAGAGATGGTTACCTTATTGTTATAAAATTGTATCCTTGTCCGGAGGTTATATTGGACGTTAACAGCCGTAAGTCCGCGTTTAATGTGGCGTATCCGTCTGCCGCAATGTGGACTGTGTTATTTCTGTTGTTTATTGCAGTGACCTATTTTATTCCTTTGGAATTTCGTGCGTTATGGCAGCCGGATGAAACCCGCTATGCGGAAATAAGCCGGGAAATGCTGGCTGACGGCAACTGGGTGGTGCCGCATCTGCTGGATATCCGCTATTTTGAAAAACCGGTGGCGGGTTACTGGGTAAATAACATCAGTCAGATGCTGTTCGGTCACACACAATTTGCCGTGCGTTTTGGTGTCCTGTTCTCGACGATGATCAGCACATTGCTGGTTTACCGGCTGGCAATGAAAATGTGGGATGAGAAAGTAATCGCCCGTACAGCGGCTTTCCTGTATGCCAGTATGTTACTGGTGCTTGCTCTCGGGACCTACAGTACGCTGGACCCGATTCTGACCATGTGGGTCACGCTGGTGATTTACCTCAGTTATGGCCTGACCACCGCGCAGTCACGCCGTGCACTGCTGGGCTACTGGATCACCTTCGGGCTGGCCTGTGGCATGGCACTGATGACAAAAGGCTTTCTGGCATTGGTGCTGCCTGTTATTGCACTGATCCCGGTGCATATTTTTTACCGCCGTTTTAAAACCATGCTCTGTTATTGCTGGGCGGGAATTGCGGCCGCCGGGCTTATCACACTGCCGTGGGCGCTGGCGATATATCACGCCGAACCTGATTTCTGGCGCTATTTTGTGATGGTTGAGCACATACAGCGCTTTATGAGTAAAGAGGCGCAAAACCTCTCGCCGTTCTGGTTCTTTATTCCGATCTTGTTTGCCGGTGTTTTACCCTGGAGTGGTTTTTTATTCGGCGCATTAAAACAGGGCTGGCAACAGCGCCGTGAAAATAAGCCGTTATTCTTCCTGTTGTGCTGGACAGTATTACCGTTCTTATTTTTCAGTATCGCCAAAGGAAAATTACTGACCTATATTCTGCCGGTTATCGCGCCACTGACACTCCTGATGGCGGCGTATATCCATACCCTGATAAAGAAACAAGCCGTATCAGTCTTTAAACTGAATGCGGTAACCAATATTATTTTCGGGAGTTGCGCAGTTGTTGCTCTGCTGGTGATAAATAACCTGGAAAATACCCTGGTATATTCTGCGGATGAGCGCGGGAAATTTATCGGCGCCATTGCAATTTTCCTGTTCTGGATTGCTGTTTCGGTGTTCACCCTGATAAAAGGATGTCGTTACTGGATGCTGGCAGCATTTTGTACCGTGGCGATCAGCTTATCGGTCAGCTCACTGCTGCCGAGCCGGACGGAACGGGCAAATTTACCGCAGATCTTTATTCAGAATAATATCGCGCTGCTGAAAGACGCCCGTTATATTCTGGTTAACAGTGTGGGTGTCGGCACGTCAGCGGCCTGGGAATTACAGCGCAGTGATATTTATATGTTTGACCGCCCTGGAGAGCTGAAATACGGACTGAGTGATATCTATCCGGATACCAGATCAAAATTTATTGCACATGATGATTTTGAATCCTGGCTGAAAAATGCCCGTAAAACCGGTAATGTTGCACTGATCCTGCGTGACCGTCACGGGGTGGATGAAAATGATGTTTCTCCGGCGGATGAATTTGTCACTGATGAAAACCTGACATTACTTTATTACCGGAAAATGCCTTAACACCCGGTAAAATACGGCAAATATTGACTTTCACCCGCAGATATTAATACAGTATTGCGGGTTGAAGGTCAGCCGTGCCGGGGATAATACAATGAAAATCATATTCCGTTCTCTGCTTTTTATCTGCGTATTAGCCGTTGTCGGCTGTTCATCAACGCCGCGTAAATATCATGCACCGCCGATCAAAACAGAATTATCGGACCCGATTATGGTGATTGCCCAGTTGCGGGAACAATTATCGCAATGGTACGGCACGCCATATCATTACGGCGGAATGGATTTAAACGGAATTGATTGTTCCGGTTTCGTCTACCGGACATTTAATGACCGCTTTGCTATTTCTCTGCCGCGCACCACCAAAGCTCAGACAACCTACGGCACCCGGATCGATGTTGAGGATTTACAACCCGGTGACCTGGTATTCTTTAAAACCGGCGGTGGCGAGAACGGGTTGCATGTCGGCATTTATGATTCTGACCGTGCCTTTATTCATGCCTCGACCAGCAAAGGTGTGATGCGTTCCAGCCTGGATAACGTTTACTGGAAAAAAGTCTTCTGGCAGGCGCGCAGACTTTAAAATCACCGGGATAAATATGCTATCTTATCGGCAGCCTATTTTTTCCGGGGGACAACATGTCGTCACTTCGTCTTTTTATTTCTGATTCCTTTGATCCGTGGTTTAACCTTGCCGTTGAAGAGTGTATTTTCCGGCAGATGCCTGCTGACCAGCGCGTGCTGTTTTTATGGCGCAATAATGACACCGTGGTTATCGGCCGGGCGCAAAACCCGTGGAAGGAATGTAATACCCGCAAAATGGAATCCGACCATATTAAATTAGCCCGGCGCAGCAGTGGCGGCGGGGCGGTATTCCACGACAAGGGAAATACGAATTTCACCTTTATGGCCGGGAAACCGGAATATGATAAAACGGTTTCCACCAATATTATTCTCAGCGGTTTATCCCGGCTCGGTATTTCGGTATCGGCATCCGGCCGTAATGATCTGGTGGTTAACTGCGAAGACGGTGAGCGGAAAATTTCCGGCTCGGCGTACCGGGAAACCAAAGATCGCGGCTTTCATCACGGCACGGTATTAATTAATGCGGATTTAAGCCGTCTGGCGGATTATCTCAATCCGGATCCGAAGAAATTGCAGGCCAAAGGGATCACTTCTGTCCGCTCGCGGGTGACCAATCTGACGGAAATTATTCCGGGGATTGACCATGAGCGGGTTTGCGAAGCGATTAAAACCGCGTTTTTCGACTATTACGGCGAGAAAGCGGAAGCGGAACTGATTTCACCGGATTCACTGCCCGATCTGCCGGGATTTGCTGAAACCTTTGCCAGACAAAGCAGCTGGGACTGGAATTTCGGCAATGCACCGGCCTTCAGCCATCTGCTGGATACCCGCTTTAAATGGGGGGGTATTGAGCTGCATTTTGATGTGGAGCGCGGGATTATCAGCCGGGCGCAGATTTTTACTGACAGTCTTGACCCGGCTCCGCTGGAGCAACTGGCACAACTACTGACCGGTCAGCGGTACAGCGCTGATGCTGTAACGGCGGTATTCACTGAGCTGATGGCCGGTTATCCGGACATGCACGATGAGCTGATCCAGTTGCGGGACTGGCTGATATCAGAGCTTCAGTAAAGCAGGTGGTTAATCTGTTCAGTGATTGCAGCAGAATAAAAAATATCCCCGTTTGGCCGGTTGCGGCAGACGGGGATATTTTTTCAGCCGTTTAGTGTGACCCGCACTCCATAAAACAGCGCGGTTCCGGCAGCTGGCCGTGGTCGCGGAATTTTGCCGGTGTGGTATTGAAATGTTTTTTAAAGATGCGGGTAAAGGTTGCCTGTGAGCTGAAGCCATACTGCAACGCGATATCCAGAATAGACATATCGTTATCGCGCAGAGATTTTGCTGCTTCCAGCAGGCGGCGCTTACGGACATACTCGCCTAATGTGCATCCCTTGATATCTTTGAAAATACGCTGGAGATGCCATTTTGAATAACCGCTCTTATCCGCAATAGTATCGATTTTGATCCCTTCATTGCGCTGTAACTGGGTTTCCAGCCATTTGATAATATCGTTCACTACACTTTCTGACATGTTCACCTCCCAAAATCGGGCTTACAATCTATAAATTCTAATAGTCACATATGTTATTAACCATATTTTATGAATTTTCCAAGAATTGTGTAGGCAAATCGTGCCTTTCATGATTGAGAATCATTATCAGACCAATAGATGAAACCAATTGTTTTATCACCAGCATATAGCACCATATGTCACCAATTATGATTTCAAAATCGATAGAATCTACCAACGATAAATATAATTCAGGATAGTTATGTCACAGCAATTTCGGTTTCTTTTTGGGGCAATGGGACGTTTTTTTATGCTGGCACTGATCATGGCTGCCAGTACAGGTCTGTTGTTTATTGATATTCTGGTTCTTAAGAATGATTTGGGTGAAGACTCGGTGACAGAAATTGTTGCTGAGGTGATGCTGCTGGCAGTGATTGTGTTGTTTTTCCGCAAAGGGCTGCAGGAGCCGGAGGACAGGGCGGGCTTTTTTCTGATTGCCGGATTTTTTGCCAGCATGCTGATCAGAGAATTGGATCAGATTTTTGACTATATTTCCCACGGGGCATGGTTCTGGTTTGCCGTTCCGGTCTCACTGATTGCGATTATCTATGCTTTTCTGCATCCGCGTACGGCGGTTAACGGGCTGTACCGTTTTGTCTCACATCCGGCATACGGCATGATGGTTACCGGTTTGCTTGTGGTGCTGGTTTTTTCCCGCCTGTTCGGTATGGGAATTTTATGGCGCGGAATGATGGGTGATGATTTTAACCGGCTGGCAAAAAACCTGGCGGAAGAAGGTTGTGAATTGCTCGGCTACACCTTATGTCTGCTTTCGGCAATCATGTTTTGCCGCAAACAACGGGTTACGGCAAAACCTGATCAACATTAAGGTGCAAGTAACACAGATGTATTGCCGGTAAGCGGATGGCGGAGTGTTATCAGGTCTGCCTGATAAGTTTCCGCGAGTACCATTTTTTGCAGCACCTCGCTTGGTGTTCCCTGACGGGTAATGCGCCCGTTATTCAGCATTATGACGTGATCAGCATATAAAGAGGCCAGATTCAGGTCATGCAGAATACAGAAGACCGCCAGGGAGGTCGTGCTTACCCGCTGTTTCAGCATCCGCATCAGGTGTTGCTGGTGGTGAAGATCCAGTGCGGCAGTCGGTTCATCCAGTAATAACAGACGGGGGAGTGGCAGCGGACAGCTTAGTTGCATCAGTGCGCGCGCCAGATGAACCCGCTGTTGTTCACCACCGGAAAGCTGATACCAGCGTTTCTCCAGCAGTGGTTCACAGGCTGTCAGGTGTATCACTTCATCAATAGTTACCTGGTGTGTGTATTCTCTGTGCAAATCCCCTAATGCAATAATATCTCTGACCCGGTAGGGGGCAGAGATAACACTTTGTTGTGTCATTACCGCCCTGATTTGTGCCAGTGCACCGGAAGACCAGGACGCCATTGGTTTTCCGCGAAGCATAATCTGTCCGCTGTCACAGGGATAATAGCCGCTGAGTAAACGAAGAAGGGTTGATTTACCAGCACCGTTCGGGCCGGTAACGGCAGTGATGGTTCCGCAGTGCAAAGCCAGGGAAATATCACTGACTACCGGCTGTCCGTGGCGGGAAAAACTGACATTCTCTGCAACCAGCACAGGTGGCGGATTATTGACGGTTATACGGGGCATATCAATCCTTCACAGAGAAAATCAGCCAGAGAAAATAAGGTGCGCCAAGCAGTCCGGTCAGTAATCCGACCGGGATTTCTGCCGGTACCACCAGCGTGCGGGCGAGTGTATCGGAGAGCAGTAACAGCAGTGCACCGGCAAGGGCTGATGTCACCAGCAGAAGCCGGTGGTGCCAGCCGAAAATCATACGCATCAGGTGCGGGATAACCAGGCCGATAAAACCGATAATTCCGCTCAGTGCCACAGCGATACCGGTGAGCAGAGCACTTACCAGCAGGACACACTGTTGTGTCCGGCGGACATTCACTCCGGCATAATGCGCTTCTTCTTCCCCCAACTGAATTATATCCAGCGGACGTGCCAGTCTGAATGCGGCATAAAACACAGGGAGTACCAGTACGATAGCAGGCAGAAGCAAAGTCCAGCTGATGTGTCCGGTGCTGCCCATCATCCACAGTGAAAACTGGCGTAATTCTTTATCATCACTCAGATAATTGAGCACGCCGACAAAGGACATACTGATTGCATTAACAGCAATGCCGCATAACAACAGACGCAGCAAAGGCTGACGGCGGCGGTTGAGCAGAAAAATCAGTCCGCTGATACAAAGTGCACCGCTGAAGGCTGTAATAATATGCAGGTACAGTGTGATTGCACCACTCAGATAAGGCGCGATAAAAACAATTCCCAGTGCCACCGCAACGGCTGCGCCGCTGCTGATCCCAAGCAGACCGGGGTCTGCCAGCGGGTTGCGGAATAATCCCTGCAATAATACCCCGGCGGTGGCCAGTGCCATACCCACCAGAACTGCCAGAACAATTCGCGGCAGACGGATAGATAACCAGATCTGCCAGAGTTGCGGGGTTATTTCACCCCGCAGGAATGCGCTGACAGAGACCGGCAGTCCGCCGGTATTCATGGCAGTTAATACCATGAGCGCCAACAGAAAACAGAGGCACAGGCGGCGCAGATGAAAGGCGGGCGGATTATTCATAACACGGCTGCTGCCTCCATCGCTTCACGTAACTGATGCAGTGTATCCGGGGTTTGTAACCCGAAGCCGAGAAACCCCATATCATCAGCCACCAGCACCCGCTTATGTTTCCCGGCAGGTGTCTGAGCCAGTCCCGGTAACTGCCAGAGATTGCCGGTGTTGCCGAGAGAAGCCAGACCGCTGCGGGTGATCACCACTAAATCGGGCTGAGCGGCAATCATCCCTTCTGCGGACAGCGGGCGATAACGGCGGAAAGAAGCGGCTGCGTTTCTGCCGCCTGCACTGCGGATAAGGCTGTCTGCTGCCGTATCTGTACCTGCTGCCATCGGAGCAGTACCGGCGTGGCTGAGCAGAAACAGTACATTCACCGGCAGAGGTGTCTGCGGTACAGCATCCAGTTTCCGGTTAATGTCAGCGACTAGTTCGGTGGCGGCTGACTGCAAGGCCAGAGTCTCCGCAATCTGACGGACTTTCGCGGTAATGGCCGGCAGCTCTGCAGCGGCACTGACAGTGACGACAGGGATACCCGCCGCGCTGATCTGCGATAACACGGCAGAAGGATAAGCCAGTTCACTGGCGAGGATCAGTGAAGGCTGAAGCGAGAGCAGACCTTCCGCATTCAGAAGCCGCAGATAGCCGACATCCGGCAACTGAGTGACCTGCGGCGGATGCTCGCTGGTGGTATCACGGGCAATTACTCTGTCACCGGCACCGAGTGCAAATACAATCTCTGTGACATCACCGCCAAGGGTAATAATGCTGCCTTGCATACTGCGTGCAGACGGAAAAAAACAGAGCAGCAGTAGCAGGAGGACATATTTTTTCATGCCGCCGCCTCACCGCCGCAGTCTGTCAGCAGGGCATTAATCTGACTGCGCCAGAGAGCCTGTTCCGGTTCGCCTTCGGTACGCTGTCCGAACAGCTGGGCGATAGCCTGACCGTTTTTATCAAATAATTCCAGGCTGGTGACAATACCGTCTGTGGTGGGTTTGCGGGTAATCCAGGATTCCGCAACAGCTGATTCGATCAGATGGAGAGTGAACGACGGATTGAAAATATTGATCCAGTGCTGTGCGTCGCGGGGGCTGATATAAGGTTCAACCCGGCCAATGGCGCCGGTAAAAATTTGTACACAGCCCCGGTTGGCGACAAAGATCATAATGTCATTCTGTTCTTCCGTGCATTGTGCGAGCAGGCGTGACAACGCGCTGTTATCCACCCGCTGTGCCAGGGTGTTATCCACACAACGGAATGCCTGCAAGCGGCTGATATTAAATCTTTTTAACAGAACAAAAAATTGGTGAACATCCGTCATTTTCTGCCAGTGACGGGTAAATTCAGCCTGCTGCTCCGGTGTCAGTGATGTGCAGGCCGGGATGACGGCTGGTTCCGGAACAACCGGCGGGTTATCATATGCGGCGAACTGTGCCGTCAGATGATGCCAGACACCCATATCAGTATCAGCGGTGGTGTAAATTTTATGGACAGCATCCCCGTGACGATCAAAAAACTGGAGGCTGTGGCGCAGGCCGCGCGGAGTATTTTCCGCGAAGGCAAATACTGTCTGCCACTGAGACAGGAAAAAGCGTAAATCCAGCCCGTACGGGTTCAGCAGCAGGCAGGCGTGTTCCCCGAATTCAGCATTATCATAGGTGCCGGTATGTTCATGTACCGCGTGGTCATTGCGGGTGATGCCTTTCAGCTCCCCGGCGGTGCCCAGCATCCGGAAAATGGCGGGGATATCCGGGGTGAGGCGGCAGGCATCATAACCGGTCCGGCAGTGTGCCAGTTCTGCCTCGGATATACCCATCTCAGCGGCGATATCACGGGCGTGGATAAGATGCCCCTGTTCTTTCAGGGCAAGGTAACGGGAGAGTGTTTCACTATGCATAGCAGATCCTTACTTTTTCGCGATCTGCACCAAACCGGCGCAGACCGGATAACCGGTATTAAAAAGTAAGCTGGCTGCCTTAAGAAAACAGGTGGCTGGCCTGTGTGTTATTTGGTCAGAATGAGTTTTCCGTTTTTGGTCCGGCGCAGGTGATATTCCTCATTCTGGTGGCGGATAATAATCCGCTGCTGCGGCCCCAGGAGTGCTTCACTGCTGATAACCGTGATTTTATCTGTTGCTGTATTTTTATATCCGGTAAGTACGGATATAGCAGAATTCTGATTATTTTCAGTCATATAATTTTATTTGATATCAATTCGCATTCGCAAATTATTATCAGCAGCTGACGAAACCGGTTCAAGTGATTTTTTTCGGGAGAGGGAATTTACATGGAAAAATTGAGCGGCATCTCAACTATATGGGGAAGGAATGATAACTGCGGGTGATGAATAAACAGGATGCAGGTGCATCCTGTTTCGTAACAAGGGAATAGTTTCAGATGAAACGGGCATCCGCCGCATCAGCCAGAATATCCAGCATGGTGACGGTATCTGCCCAGCTCAGACACGGATCGGTAATTGATTGTCCGTAAACCGGCGCTTTGTGATTCACCAGTTTTTGTGTGCCTTCCTGAATAAAGCTTTCGGCCATAACACCGGCGATAGCCCGCGAGCCGTCTTTAATCTGCTGTGCGACATCTTTGGCGACATCCAGCTGACGGCGGTGGATTTTCTGACAGTTGCCGTGGCTGAAATCAATCACCAGATGTTCCGGCAGATCAAACTGGCGCAGTTGATCACAGGCGTGAGCAATATCACCGGCAGCATAGTTCGGTGTCTTACCGCCGCGCATAATAATGTGCCCGAACGGATTGCCTTTGGTCTGATAAATCGTCATCTGCCCGTCTTTATCCGGTGACAGGAACATATGACCGGCCTGTGCGGCGCGGATGGCATCAATCGCAATTTTGATATTGCCGTCAGTACCGTTTTTGAAGCCGACCGGGCATGAGAGTGCGGAGGCCATTTCGCGGTGGATCTGGCTTTCCGTGGTCCGGGCACCGATAGCCCCCCAGCTGATAAGATCCGCAATATACTGCCCCGTGACCATATCGAGAAACTCGGTGGCTGTCGGGACATTCAGTGCATTAACGTCGATCAGCAGTTTGCGCGCCAGCCGGATACCTTCATTGACCTGGCAGGAGTTATCCAGACGCGGATCTGAAATCAGTCCTTTCCAGCCGACCACGGTACGCGGCTTTTCAAAATAGGTGCGCATCACAATTTCAAGGCGTGAGCTGTATTTCGGCAGCAGCTCGCTCAGGCGCTGTGCGTAATCCAGTGCGGCAATCGGGTCATGCACGGAGCAGGGGCCGACAATCACCAGCAGACGCGGGTCATCGCCGGTTAAAATACGTTCAATGCGGGTTCGTGATGTGGTGACATTCTTATTAATTGCTTCTGTGGCCGGAAACTCACCGGCCAGCGCAGACGGGGTGATCAGTTTGTCTATCGCCCGTGTGCGCAGTTCATCCGTTTTTTCCATAGATTAGTGCTGTCTCTGAATTCGGTCAGTTGCTGTGTTAAACCACAGTGATACCGATCACAATAAACGAAAACGTGATGATTACAAGATACAATTGCAGAAAGTGGATCACCGGGGGAATGTGATCCACTTAACCGTTTCCGCTGTCAGAACATACGGCGGTTTAATCCCAGAGAATCGATGATTTTTGTCGATATCTCTTCCACCGAATAGTTGGTGGTATTGAGGTAGCTGATTTTGTGTTTGCGGTACAGCGCTTCCACCTCTGCCAGCTCCATCCGGCACTGACGGATTGAGGCGTAGCGGCTGTTTTCGCGGCGCTCTTCGCGGATAGCGGCAAGACGTTCAGGATCAATGGTCAGACCGAATAACTTATTATTATACGGCTTCAGGGCCGCAGGCAGCTGCAGGTTATCCATATCATCTGCGGTAAACGGATAGTTGGCAGCCTGAATACCGAACTGCATAGCCAGATACAGGCTGGTCGGGGTTTTACCGCAGCGGGAAACGCCGAGCAGAATAACCTGCGCCTGATCCATATTGCGCAGGGATACACCATCATCATGTGCCAGTGCGAAATCAATGGCTGCGATACGGGCGTCATACTGGCTCAGATTACGTTTGGATAAACCGTGGGTCCGGTTGAATATCGGCTGCGGATCCATCTGAATCTCTTTCTGAATCGGCGCGACCAGGGTTTGCACTATGTCCTGGCAGCAGCCCTGACTGCCGGTAATGGCTTCGCGCACGTCCTGACAGATAATGGAGTAGAACACCAGAGGGCGTAACCCGGTGGTTTCAAAAATGGTATCGATTTTTTGTCTGATTTCCAGCGCGCGCTCGACAGTTGCCACGAACGGCAGGGTGTAAGCGATAATATCGATAGGGAATTGTGATAATACAGCATGGCCTAATACTTCCGCCGTAATTGCCGTTCCGTCAGAAATAAAGAAGACACTCCGTGTTTCTTTATTTTGTGTATCAGAAGATGAGCCGGTTGTGATAGACATGTTATTTATTTTCCTATGTTTTTTGCTGAATCGATAATCCGGAGCAACGGCATAAATAAATTAAAACATGATTATAAAGGATAAAAAAATATTGTAATCGGGTTGATCGATTCACCTGTCTATATTCTTACAAACATTGTGATAATCTGTTTCTGATGCTCAGCAGAGCCCGTATTTCCGATTTTACCTTCTTTTGAATGTTAAAAGGATTGCTTGCAATGTCCAACAATGGTCAAACCCCGTGTAATGTACTTTGGTATAACCAGTTAGGTATGAATGACGTACCCCGTGTCGGTGGTAAAAATGCGTCTTTAGGCGAAATGATAACCAATCTTTCCGGATTAGGCGTGTCTGTTCCCAATGGTTTTGCCACCACGGCACAGGCCTTCAATGACTTTCTTGAGCAAAGTGGCGTCAACCAGCGCATTTATGAGCTGCTGGATAAAACGGATGTTGATGATGTCAACCAGCTGGCGAAAGCCGGTGCACAGATCCGCGCATGGGTAATTGATACCCCGTTCTCCGCGGAATTTGAGCAGGACATCCGTCACGCGTATGAGCAGCTGTCCGAAGGCGAGAAAGGCGCATCTTTTGCTGTGCGTTCTTCCGCAACGGCTGAGGACATGCCGGACGCTTCCTTCGCGGGACAGCAGGAAACCTTCTTAAACGTGCAGGGTATTGATGCGATCATGGTCGCCATCAAGCACGTATTTGCCTCATTATTTAATGACCGCGCGATTTCTTACCGCGTGCATCAGGGCTATGACCATCGTGGTGTTGCACTGTCTGCCGGTGTTCAGCGCATGGTGCGTTCTGATCTCGCGTCTTCCGGCGTGATGTTTACTATCGATACCGAGTCCGGTTTTGACCAGGTTGTCTTTATCACATCCGCTTACGGGCTGGGTGAGATGGTGGTACAGGGCGCGGTAAACCCGGATGAGTTTTATGTCCACAAACCAACCCTGGAAAAAGGCCGTCCGGCCATTGTCCGCCGCACCATGGGTTCCAAGAAAATCCAGATGGTTTATGCGGATGACACCAGCCACGGCAAACAGGTGCGTATTGAGGATGTGGATGCAGAAAAATGCAAACGTTTCTCACTGACCGACAGCGAAGTGGAAGAACTGGCAAAACAGGCTGTTACCATTGAAAAACACTACGGTCGTCCGATGGACATCGAGTGGGCGAAAGACGGTAACAACGGCAAACTGTATATCGTTCAGGCGCGTCCGGAAACCGTCCGCTCTAACCAGCAGGTGATGGAACGTTATCAGCTGAACGGCCAGAGCAATGTGCTGGTTGAAGGCCGTGCAATCGGTCACCGTATCGGTGCCGGTGTGGTCAAAGTTATCCATGACCTGAGCCAGATGGATCGTATTCAGCCGGGTGATGTGTTAGTCACTGATATGACTGACCCGGACTGGGAACCGATCATGAAGAAAGCGGCGGCGATTGTCACCAACCGCGGCGGCCGTACCTGTCATGCGGCAATCATTGCCCGTGAGCTGGGGATCCCGGCGGTGGTTGGTTGCGGTGATGCCACCGAACTCCTGAAAGAAGGCCAGGAAGTGACGGTTTCCTGTTCTGAAGGGGATACCGGTTACGTCTACGGCGGCAAACTGGATTTTGATATCCACTCTTCTGAAATCGATAAAATGCCGGAAGTGGGTACCAAAATCATGATGAACGTCGGTAACCCTGACCGTGCATTTGACTTTGCCTGCCTGCCGCATGAAGGTGTCGGCCTGGCGCGTCTGGAATTTATCATCAACCGTATGATTGGTGTGCACCCGCGCGCACTGCTGGAATTTGATCAGCAGACTCCGGAATTACAGGCTGAAATCCGCAGCATGATGCAGGGCTATGATGATCCGGTTGAATTCTATATCGGTCGTCTGGTTGAAGGGATTGCCACGATTGCAGCGGCGTTCTATCCGAAGAAAGTGATTGTCCGTCTGTCTGACTTTAAATCCAACGAATATGCCAACCTGGTCGGCGGAGATATCTACGAACCGCATGAAGAGAACCCGATGCTGGGCTTCCGTGGTGCAGGCCGTTATGTGCATGATGATTTCCGTGATTGTTTCGCGCTGGAATGTGAAGCAGTGAAACGTGTGCGTAATGATATGGATCTGACTAACGTCGAAGTGATGATCCCGTTTGTCCGTACTGTGGCACAGGCAGAAGCCGTGGTGAATGAACTGGCGGTTCATGGTCTGAAACGCGGTGAAAACGGCCTGCGTCTGATCATGATGTGTGAAATCCCGTCAAACGCACTGCTGGCAGATCAGTTCCTCGAGTATTTCGATGGCTTCTCTATCGGCTCCAACGACATGACACAGCTGACACTGGGTCTGGATCGCGATTCCGGTGTGGTTTCCACTCTGTTTGACGAGCGTAACGATGCGGTGAAAGCGCTGCTGTCGATGGCTATCAAAGCGGCGAAAGCACGTAACAAATATGTGGGAATCTGTGGTCAGGGGCCATCCGACCACCAGGATTTTGCTGCCTGGCTGATGGAGCAGGGAATCGACAGTGTTTCTCTTAATCCGGATACTGTAGTGAAAACCTGGATTTCATTAGCAGAAAATCACTGATTCAATCATTTAAAATGATTAAAAGCCCGGATTATTTCGGGCTTTTTTTTCGTATTCAGTGTTAGAATGTCTGTGCGCACTTAAGGCAAATCAAAATAAAACCAAATCAGATACCCTGAATTACAGGCAAAAAAAAAGCCTATCATGGGCTGACAGGCAAAGACTACACACAGCAATATTTGTATTCGGAAGGTATCATTGTAATGAATAACAATACCTTTTAATTCGTTACTTGATGGCTGATATATTAAAATAATTAAGATATGCCTGCATTAAGAATTGTCTCAATATATATATTTACTGATTGTTAGATAAGTGAAATATATTCAGAACCTCTGTCCGTATCCGGAATAAGTCCGGTGCAATTCTCTCAATGTATATTAATATTTCAAATTATTAATGCTATTTATGAACCATATTTGAATAATTAATTAAATATATCAGAGGTGCATTTCTGCACCTCTGATTAAAAACTTATTCTTTTTCTGTGAGTTGTTCTTCCATATAGGCGCGAACCTCGGTCAGGTCATCTGACGGCTTCGGCACATCATTCATCCACGCTTTCAGCAGAGTGTAGGAGACCGCCAGCACGACAGGGCCGATAAAGAGCCCGATCATTCCGAGCGATAACATCCCGCCGATAACGCCGGTCAGAATCAATACCATCGGTAAATCCGCCCCCATTTTGATGAGGTACGGGCGCAGTACGCCATCCATGGTGGCAACAATACCGGCCCAGACAATCATGACGACAGCCCAGGTGGTATCTCCGGTCCAGAACAGATAAATGATGGACGGGATCATAATCAGCAGCGGGCCGAGTTGCGCCACACAGCAGATAAAAATAAGCACCGTCAGGATAGCGGCAAACGGCACACCGGCAAGCCCCAGTCCCAGCCCGCCGATAATTGCCTGAGTCAGTGCGGTGACCACCACCCCCAGCGCTACGGCACGGACAGACATCGCTGCCAGCAGTACGGCGGCATCACCGCGCATGCCGGCGAGGCGCAGAGCAAAGTGACGGAAGCCGCGCATTGTTTCTTCGCCCTGAAGATAGAGCAGCGCGCTGAACAGCAGCATAATCGCGAGATGGAACAGGAATTTACCGGCGCTCAGTAGCTGAGTCAGGAACCAGGCCGCGCCCTGTCCGAGGTAAGGCTGGATTTTGGCCATCATCGCGTTGCCGCCGCTGGCGACCAGGGTTGTCCAGCTGGCAAACAGTTTCGGCCCGATAACCGGGATTGAGTCAAGCCAGTAGAGTTCCGGCAGTGTCAGCTGGCCGGGAGATTTGACCCAGCGCATCAGTGGCTCGCTGTTCTCGACAATACTGTTGATAAGCAGCGCCAGCGGAAAGACAAACAGCAGAATAATCAGCATGACCATCACAGATGCGGCTATCCAGCGGCTGTTACGGACACGGCGGCGGATTGCGGTATAAACCGGCCAGGTGGCAATCACTATCATACCCGCCCAGACGAAGCCCGGAAGAAACGGACTTAATACCCAAAAACTAATGACAATGAGAATTGATATCGCTCCGACGGCGAATATTAGTTTAGGTAAATCATAACCCGGTTGCGATTTTTCCACGGATAAGTTTCCCTTTGTAAATGAATTAACTGGTTGTTCCCGATAAAGGAGCGCAAATATTGCGTTATTTTATTGCAGGCGCAAAATGAATACATTGTGTGTTAAGGTGAATATTCTCGCATGAATCATGCATCAGAATGAAGAGTTAACCACATAATTATATTGTCAGATTTGCAATGTGACCATTTATGATAAAAGAGCCGCAGATAATGATCCCACGATTAACGCAATCCCCACAGGTAAGCCCGGCGGTTGAACGTTATATTCACGCCCTCAATGAAAGCGGATTTACCGGCGATACCACCACCCGCTATGGCGATCGGCTGACACTCGCGACCGACAACAGTATTTATCAGCTTCTGCCTCAGGCAATCGTTTTCCCGCGTTCGACCGCCGATGTGATTCTGGTGATGCGCCTCGCCGCACAGAATGAATTCCGGTCGGTTACCTTTACCCCGCGCGGCGGCGGTACGGGCACCAATGGTCAGTCGCTGAATAACGGTGTGGTGATCGATTTATCCCGCTATATGAACCGCATTCTTGAAATTAACCCGGAGCAGGGCTGGGTGCGGGCGGAAGCGGGCGTGATTAAAGATCAGCTCAATGCGTATCTGAAACCTTACGGCTATTTTTTCGCGCCGGAGTTATCCACCTCCAACCGCGCCACCCTCGGCGGAATGATTAACACTGATGCTTCCGGCCAGGGCTCACTGGTATACGGCAAAACCTCAGATCATGTGCTGGGGCTGCGCTCGGTACTGCTTAACGGTGATCTGCTGGATACCGCGCCGCTGCCGGTCAGTGAGGCGCGGCGCTGTGCACAGGAGGAAAGTGCTGCGGGGGAACTTTACCGCACCATACTGGAGAGCTGCGAAACTCACCGGCAGACCATTCTGGAGAGCTTTCCGAAACTCAACCGTTTTCTGACCGGTTATGATCTGCGCCATGTCTTCAGTGATGATATGCAGACCTTTGATCTGACCCGTATCCTGACCGGCTCGGAAGGCACACTGGCGGTGATCACTGAGGCAAAACTCAATATCACACCGATCCCGGAAGTGCGCCGCCTGGTGAATGTCAAATATGATGCATTTGATTCCGCGCTGCGCAATGCACCGTTTATGGTGGCGGCTCAGGCGCTGTCAGTGGAAACCGTGGATTCAAAAGTGCTGAATCTGGCACGGGAAGATATCGTCTGGCACTCCGTCAGTGAACTGATCACAGATGTGCCGGATAAGACCCTGCTGGGATTAAATATCGTTGAATTCTGTGGTAATGATGAAGCGCTGATTGACGGGCAGGTTGCGTCACTGTGTGAACGCCTGGATTCATTAATGGCAAATAATGAAGCGGGTGTGATTGGCTATCAGGTCTGCCGGGAACTGAGTGGTATTGAGCGTATTTATGCAATGCGCAAAAAAGCGGTGGGCCTGCTCGGTAACAGTAAAGGGGCGGCAAAACCGATCCCGTTTGTCGAAGATACCTGTGTGCCTCCGGAACATCTGGCGGATTACATCACTGAATTCCGTGCACTGCTGGACAGTCATCACCTGGAATACGGCATGTTCGGCCATGTGGATGCGGGCGTATTGCATGTGCGTCCGGCGCTGGACATGTGCTCTCCGGAACAGGAAATGCTGATGAAGCAGATTTCCGATGATATTGTCGCGCTGACTGCCAAATACGGCGGGCTGCTGTGGGGGGAGCACGGTAAAGGGTTCAGGGCGCAGTACAGTGAGGCTTTCTTCGGTGATACGCTGTATCGCGAACTGCGCCGTATAAAAGGGGCATTTGACCCGGAAAACCGGCTCAATCCCGGCAAAATCTGTGCGCCGTTAACCAGTGACGCACCAATGATGCAGGTGGATGCCATTAAGCGCGGCACCTATGACAGAACGATCCCCGTTGAGGTCAGAAATACTTTTTCCGGTGCGATGAACTGTAACGGCAACGGCCTGTGTTTTAATTTTGATGTCAAAAGTCCGATGTGCCCGTCAATGAAAGTGACGCAATCACGTTTTCACTCGCCGAAAGGCCGTGCCGGACTGGTACGTGAGTGGCTGCGGCTGCTGGCAGAGCAGGGCACAGACCCTGCATTATTATCACAGGCCGTACCGCAGAACCGTATTTCACTTCGCGGACTGATTGAAAAAATCGGTAATACGCGGCGGGCCTCACGCGGGGAATATGATTTCTCCCATGAAGTGAAGGAATCGATGTCCGGTTGTCTGGCCTGCAAAGCCTGCTCCACACAGTGCCCGATTAAAATTGATGTGCCGGAATTCCGCGCCCGGTTTCTGGCACTTTATCACGGACGCTATCTGCGGCCACTGCGCGACCATCTGGTGGCGAATGTGGAGGCCGGTGCGCCGCTGATGGCGAAAGCGCCGAAGGTGTTTAACTTTTTCCTGAAACAGCCGTGGGTGCAGAAACTCAGTGAAAAAACAGTGGGCATGACCGATTTACCGCTGTTGTCCTCACCGTCACTGAAACAGCATCTGGCGGGAAGCAATGCGGTTTCCGTCACCCTGGAAATGCTGGAAAGCATGAGTGAGGAACAGCGCCGGGCCGGGCGCTATCTCTTTATCGTTCAGGATCCGTTCACCAGCTATTTTGACGCAAAAGTGGTGGCCGATTTTGCCGCGCTGACGGAAAAGCTTGGTTTTCAGCCGGTACTGCTGCCGTTCAGTCCGAACGGAAAAGCGCAGCATATTAAAGGTTTTCTCGCCCGCTTTGCCCGTACGGCAAACAAAACGGCGGATTTCCTCAACCGGGTTGCGCGGCTCGGCTGCCCGATGGCGGGGGTTGATCCGGCACTGGTGCTCTGTTACCGCGATGAATACAAAACCGTTCTGCCACCGGAGAAACAACAGTTCCGCGTGATGTTAGTCCATGAATTTCTGACGGAACATACGGATTTATTACCGGTGAAAGATGTCAGTGAGGATACTCCCCCCTGGTATCTGTTCAGCCACTGTACTGAGTCCACAGCACTGCCGGACAGTGTGAAAATCTGGCAGAATCTCTTCCGTCGTTTTGGCGCCTCGCTACAGTCTGTCAGTACCGGCTGCTGTGGTATGGCGGGAACCTACGGTCATGAGATGCCGAACCTGGCGCGCTCGAAAGGGATTTATCAGCTTTCCTGGGCGCAGCCGTACCAGTCTCTGCCGTCAGAGCGTTGCCTGACCACCGGGTACTCCTGCCGCAGTCAGGTAAAACGGATGGAAGGCAAAGTGATGCTGCACCCGTTGCAGGCGCTGCTGACACTGGTATCCTGACAGCGGGATAAAACACGACGCGGAGAGCTTATTAATGATATGGAAACGACCTGCAACACCGGCAGAACTGAATCGCATTTCGGAAGGGAATATGCTCAGCCACCTGGGCATTGTCTTTACGGCAGTTGAGCCGGAGCAGTTAATCGCGACGATGCCGGTTGATGAACGGACAAAACAGCCGCACGGCCTGCTGCACGGCGGGGCATCGGTGGTACTGGCGGAAAGCCTCGGCTCTGTGGCCGGTTATCTGTGCAGTGAAGGGGAGGAAACCGTGGTCGGTGTTGAGATTAACGCTAACCATGTGCGTGCGGTGCGCAGTGGTGTTGTTACCGGTTATTGCAAGGCGATACACCTCGGACGCAATCAGCAGGTCTGGTCTATTGAGATTTTTGATGAACAGCAGCGCTTATGCTGTATTTCCCGTCTGACCACCGCGATCCTGCGCGGGTCAAAAAATTAACATCTGAGCAATATATCAGCCGGTATTACGTGAATTCCGCCCGGAATTTCCGTGTACCGGCACTTCTCTTCAAAAGTCGTATTTATAATGATCCTTTTGTGCCATTGATATTGTACTGAACGGTACGGTAATGAGTATTTATCATTGATAAATAATCTCTTTTATAAACAAAAGATTAATTCATTTTCCGCTCAAAAATGATAACGCCCGCCCGACATATTTGTCTATTATTTAAGCAGCAATCGGAATATCCTTTCAAAGCAAGTGGTTGAAGTGAGAAATATTATCATTAACATGATGTTTACGGAGAGCTCCCGTCGAATTTTATGAGGTCAATAATGACAACGCACAGCACCAACCCGGTGGAAACTTTTTCACTGAATGATAATGACTGGACAGGTATCACACTGACAGCGGCCGCTGCAAAGCAGATTGTGACACTGATGAAAAACACCCCGGACAGTATCGGGCTTTGCCTGAGTGTCAAACAATCCGGTTGTGCCGGGTTTGGTTATGTTTTTGAAATGATTAATCAGGCGGATGCAGAGGATATGCTGTTTGAGCGTGATGGCGCCCGGCTGTATGTTCCGCGCAAAGCCATGCCGTTTATCGACGGCACGGAAGTGGATTTTGTCCGTGAGGGACTGAATCAGATATTTAAATTTAATAATCCGAAAGCTCAGCATGCCTGCGGGTGTGGTGAAAGCTTCGGGGTTTAAGAGCGAAGCCATATTATGTCTCAGAGCAATGCAGAGATTGGTGAAGACGTCCAAACCTGGCTGAATGACGGACGCTATAAAGAAGGCTTTTTCACTAACGTCGCCACCGATGAACTGGCGAAAGGGATCAACGAAAATGTGATCCGCGCCATTTCCGCCAAACGAAATGAACCGGAGTGGATGCTCAATTTCCGGCTGGAGGCTTTTCAGCACTGGCTGGGGATGGAAGAGCCGCACTGGCTGAAGGCGAAGTATCCGCAGCTGGATTATCAGGATTACAGCTATTACTCCGCGCCGTCATGCGGCTCGTGTGATGATACCTGCGGCTCACAGCCGGGGGCAGTGCAAAGCCCGGCGGGCAGTTTCCTGACCAGTGAAGTGGAAGAAGCCTTTGAAAAACTCGGCGTGCCGGTTCGCGAAGGGCAGGCGGTGGCGGTGGATGCGATTTTTGACTCCGTATCCGTCTCAACCACTTACCGTGATGAGCTGAAAAAACACGGTGTGATTTTCTGCTCGTTCGGGGAAGCGATTCACGACTATCCGGAACTGGTGCAGAAATACCTCGGTACCGTGGTATCCAATCACGATAACTTTTTCGCCGCACTTAACTCGGCGGTTGCCTCTGACGGCACCTTTGTTTATGTCCCGAAAGGGGTGCGCTGCCCGATGGAATTATCCACCTATTTCCGCATTAATGCAGCCAAAACAGGCCAGTTTGAACGCACCATTCTGATTGCGGATGAAGGCAGTTATGTCAGCTATATCGAAGGCTGCTCCGCACCGGTGCGTGACACTTATCAGCTGCATGCGGCGGTTGTGGAAGTGATCATCCATAAAGATGCGGAAGTGAAGTATTCCACTGTTCAGAACTGGTTCTCCGGCGGTGACAGTGAAGGCGGCATCCTCAACTTTGTCACCAAGCGGGCACTGTGTGAGGGTGAAAATTCCAAAATGTCATGGACACAGTCTGAAACCGGCTCTGCTATCACCTGGAAATACCCGAGTGTGATCCTCAAAGGGGATAACTCTGTCGGTGAATTCTTCTCTGTTGCCCTGACCAACGGCACACAGCAGGCGGATACCGGTACCAAGATGATCCACATCGGTCGCAATACCAAATCCACCATTATCTCGAAAGGGATTTCCGCCGGGAAAAGCCAGAACAGCTACCGGGGACTGGTGAAGGTGCTGCCGGGGGCGGAAAACGCCCGTAACTTTACCCAGTGTGACTCTATGCTGATCGGCACAGAGTGCGGCGCACACACTTTCCCGTATGTGGAAGTGATGAATAACAGTGCGCAACTGGAGCATGAGGCCACTACCTCGCGTATCGGTGAAGACCAGCTGTTTTACTGCTTACAGCGCGGGATCAGCGAAGATGACGCCATCTCGATGATTGTAAATGGTTTTTGTAAAGACGTGTTCTCTGAGTTGCCGCTGGAATTTGCTGTGGAAGCACAGAAACTGCTGGCGATAAGCCTGGAACACAGTGTCGGTTAATCCATCAGAATCAGCGCCTGCGGGATAACCGGCGGGACGGAGTAGTACATTATGTTAAGCGTAAAAGATTTGCATGTCAGCGTGGAAGGTAACGAAATCCTCAAAGGGTTATCACTGGACGTGAAACCGGGGGAAATCCACGCCATTATGGGGCCGAACGGCTCCGGTAAAAGTACCCTGTCTGCCACACTGGCCGGCCGGGAAGAGTATGAAATTGACAGCGGAACCGTCACTTTTAAAGGTAAAGACCTGCTGGAACTGGCACCGGAAGACCGTGCCGGTGAAGGGATTTTCCTCGCCTTTCAGTACCCGGTGGAAATTCCCGGGGTAAGTAACCAGTTCTTCCTGCAAACCGCAGTCAATGCAGTGCGCGAATATCGTGGTGAAGAGGCGCTGGACCGCTTCGATTTCGCCGATTTTATCGAAGATAAAATTGAGCTGCTGAATATGCCGCAGGATCTGCTGACGCGTGCGGTGAACGTCGGGTTCTCCGGCGGTGAGAAAAAGCGTAACGATATCCTGCAGATGGCCGCCCTTGAGCCGTCACTCTGCATTCTTGATGAAACGGATTCCGGGCTGGATATTGATGCCCTGAAGACCGTGGCTAACGGGGTGAATCAGCTGCGCAGTCCGGATCGCGCCTTTATTATTGTCACTCACTATCAGCGCATCCTGGATTATGTGAAGCCGGACTTTGTTCATGTGCTGTATCAGGGCAAAATCATCAAATCCGGTGATTTCTCACTGGCGAAAAAACTGGAGGAGCAGGGATATGGCTGGCTTATTGACCAACAGTGAACGCGCGCTGAAACGCCGCGAGGTCAGTGAGCGCAACCTGGCCGCAATGGGGCGGATAGAGCAGTTGATCGCGCAGCATCCGCTCTCCGGGCACGCCGCGCAGCACTGGCAGCAGGCACAGAAAACCGGCTTCCCGGCCTTTCATCAGGAAGACTGGCATTATACGTCGCTGACACCATTGCTGGAGGCAGATTATCAGGATAAGACCGGAACACTGAACGTCTTACCGGAGGCGGTGCTGACCTCACTGAATGCATACCGCATAGTGCTGGTGGACGGTGTGTTTGCCCCGCAGTGGAGTGATGCGGATTTTGGTGTGTTTGAGTTATCTGTGGCTGACCGCCACAGTAAATTCCCGGCACCGGTTAACGGCGAGATTTTCCTGCACCTGACTGAAAGCCTGGCGCAGACACCGTTAATGATCCGCGTGAAAGCCGGCGCACAGGCGGAAAAACCCCTGTATATCGTGAATATTTCAACGGCACATAATGACGCACTGAATATGCGCCACAGCCGCTATCACCTCGATATCGGCGCGAATGCGGCTGTTTCTGTGATTGAGCACTTTATCAGCCCGGATGAACAATCCGCCCATTTCACCGGGGCGCGGATGACGGCAGTCGTGGGGGAAAACAGTGATTTCCGCCATCTGAAACTGGGGTTTGAAAACCCGCAGGCGTACCATTTTGCTCATAATGATTTGGTGATCGCCGCTCATGCCCGTGTGGAAAGCACCAGTTTTCTGCTCGGCGGCAAACTGACCCGCCATCACACCAGTACACAGCTTAACGGCGAAGCTATCGTGCTGGCCATGAACAGCCTGGTGTTGCCGAAACACGGCGAAATCGCTGATACCCGTACTTATCTGGAGCATAACAAGGGGTATTGTGAAAGCCGCCAGCGCCATAAAACCATTGTGATGGATAACAGCCGCGCGGTATTTAACGGCATGATCAAAGTGGCACCGCATGCACTGAAAACAGACGGCCAGATGACCAACAATAACCTGTTGCTGGGCCGGAAAGCAGAAATCGATACCAAACCGCAGCTGGAAATCTATGCCGATGATGTGAAGTGCAGCCACGGTGCGACGGTCGGGCGGATTGATGAGGAACAGCTGTTTTATCTGCGCACACGCGGGATCGCGGAAAAAGCCGCGAAGCAGATGATCATCCTCGCGTTTGCTGCGGAACTGACTGATGCGATCAGCGATGAAGTCCTGAATAACGTGGTGATGGCGCGTATCCGTCAGTCGCTGGATCAGGGGGATAAACAGTAATGAGTTATTCAGCACAACAGCGGCGGGCAGACTTCCCGGTACTGGCCGGGGAGGTGAACGGCAAACCACTGGTCTACCTCGACAGTGCCGCCAGTGCCCAGAAACCTCAGCAGGTGATTGATGCGGTGAGTGATTTTACGTCTCACCATTATGCTGCGGTTCACCGCGGCATTCACACATTAAGTGCAGAGGCCACGGCCGCCACGGAAGCGGTGCGGCAGAAAGCGGCGGCGTTTATCAATGCGCCGCAGACGGAAGAGATTATTTTTGTCAAAGGCACCACGGAAGCCATCAATCTGGTGGCGGACAGTTTTGGCCGCGCATTCTGCAATGATGGTGACAATATCATTATCACGGAGATGGAACATCACGCCAATATTGTGCCCTGGTATATGCTGGCGGAGAGCGCGGGGATTGAAATTCGTGTATTGCCGATGGCGGATGACGGCACTCTGGTGCTGAGCAAACTGCCGGAACTGCTCGATAACCGCACCAGATTACTGAGTTTTACCCATCTCTCCAATGTGCTCGGCACCGTGAACCCGGTGAAAGCGATTATTGCGCAGGCGCGTGAACTGAGTCGTGCCGCCGGGGGAGAACTGGCGGTACTGGTGGACGGCGCTCAGGGCGCAATGCATCAGCCGGTGGATGTACAGGCGCTGGATTGTGATTTCTATGCATTCTCCGGCCATAAGCTGTACGGACCGACCGGTATCGGTATTCTGTGGGGACGTAAATCCCTGCTGGATAACATGCCGCCCCGCGAAGGCGGCGGTGCCATGATCGCAGAGGTCAGCCTGACGAACGGCATTACCTATGCGGATGTACCGTGGCGTTTTGAGGCGGGAACACCCAATATCCAGGGCATTATCGGCCTGGGAGCTGCTCTGGATTACCTGAATAACATCGGTATGGCGGAGATAGCTGCGTATGAGCACACGCTCATGCAGTATGCACTGACGCGGCTGGCAGAGGTGCCCGGTATTATTCTGTACGGTAATGCACAGCGGGAAGGGGTGATCGCCTTTAACCTCGGGGCGCATCACGCTTTTGATACCGGCGCATTTCTGGATCGCTACGGCGTGGCTGTCCGCACCGGGCATCACTGCGCACAGCCGCTGCTGGCGCATTATGGTGTCAGTGCCATGTGCCGTGCCTCACTGGCGCTCTACACCACGGAAGCTGATATTGATATACTGACGGACGCACTGAAACGTACCGCAAAACTGCTGGGTTAAGGATCCTGATGAAAATTACGCTGCCGGATCAGGCAAAATTACTGCGCAATTTCTCCCGTTGCCATGACTGGGAGGAACGTTATCTGTACCTGATTGAGCTGGGGGAAAAATTACCGGCGCTGACAGAAGAGCAGCGGCAGCCGCAGTATAAAATATCAGGTTGCCAGAGTCAGGTCTGGATCATCATGCAGCAGGATGAGGAAGGGCGGGTCTGGTTCGCCGGTGACAGCGACGCCGCGATTGTTAAAGGCCTGGTGGCGCTGGTTATCGCGCTGTATCAGGGAAAAACGCCGGCGGAAATCCGTGATCTGGATATCGCACAAATCTTTTCGGAACTGGCACTTTCTGTCCATCTGACCCCGTCCCGTACTCAGGGACTGAACGCCATGGTCAGAACAATCATACAAAACACGCAGCAAATGAGATAAAACATCGTTCCCTTTTACTTACTCTGCTAATAATATATTACCTGGCGTGGCCGGAAAGCGGCCACGTATTTTTTTATATCATCAGCTGAGGATCTGGAATGAAACGAATTCTCCCGTTGCTGGGCGGGCTGTTGTTAGCGGTTACTGCGTTAACAGCCCGGGCAACCGAATATCAACTCCCTGCGGATAAGGGCCGGGTCATCGGCGAAAACGTCACCTATGTTGTGCCGGATGACGGACGCTCACTGGAAGCGATTGCAGCCGAATACGGTATCGGCCTGCTGGCGATGCTGGAAGCTAACCCGGGGACGGATCCGTATCTGCCGAAACCCGGCAGCGAACTGATTATCCCGTCACAACTGATCCTGCCGGACACCCCGCATCAGGGTATTGTGATTAACCTGGCGGAACTGCGTCTGTTCTATTACCCGCAGGGCACCAATACCGTGCGGGTCTACCCGATTGGTATCGGCCAGTTGGGGCGTGATACCCCGGTCATGACCACCTCAGTTTCCCAGCTGATCAAAGATCCGACCTGGACACCAACCGCGAATATCCGCAAAGCCTATGCGGCTCAGGGGATCACCTTACCGGCAGTTATCCCGGCCGGCCCGGAAAACCCGATGGGGCTGTTTGCTCTGCGTCTGGCGCACGGTCGCGGTGAATACCTGATCCACGGCACCAATGCGGACTTTGGTATCGGTATGCGTGTCAGCTCCGGTTGTATCCGTCTGCGTCCGCATGATATTGAAGCACTGTTTAAAACCATTCCGAAAGGTACACGGGTTCAGATCGTGAATGAGCCGGTGAAATATGCCGTTGAACCGGATGGTCAGCGCTATGTGGAAGTACACCAGCCGCTGTCCCGTAATAAAAATGACGACCCGCAGACTATGCCGATTGCGCGTTCTGCCGGACTGACCAGCTTTATTCAGTCTCCGGACACTAACAGCGCCATCGTTGAGCAGGCGATTGCCCGCCGCTCCGGTATGCCGGTGAATGTCAGCCGTGATGCGCAGTATAAGCAGGAAGCAGCACCGGCAGAGAAAACTAACTTTGCACCGGTGGAAATGGACGAAGAAGCGGAAGTGAAAGCACTGAACCTGAAACCGGCCGATTTTGCTCCGGGTCAGTTAACCCAGCCGGGTCCGATTGTCCGTGAGGAAAACAGCGCAGAGTAATATCGCTTTTACGCTGTGATAAATGAAAACCGCTTCCGCTGTGAGGCGGTTTTTTTACGCCCGGCATAAATCGCGGGCATAAAAAAATGGCGTAACATAATTTATGCTACGCCACCTGTTCTTCAGATCGTGATTACAAATTATTTTTTGTAAGAACGAACCTGGTTGTCTAAGCGCTGGTTAGCGCGTGCTGCTTCGTCTTTAGCCTGCTGAACATCAGCGCGGATTGCGTTAACATCGTTGCTCAGTTGATCAACTTTGGCATTCAGCGTCTTAACGTCGTTGTCCAGTTGGTCAAATTTAGCGTTAGAAGAACAACCTGCTAATAATGCAGAAGCTAAAACTACAGCACCTAATACAATCTTAGAACGACCCATTTTAATACCCTCTAGATTAAAGTTAATCACCAAGTAGCAGTAATGATATTACACATTTCAATAGGGAAAGAGAATAGAAATTCAGCGTTTACAAAGATTATTTTCCTGAAACCGCAAAATAAATCAAAAAAAAACGGCAATTGCGTAATTCTCAACCAAATAATCTGATGCGGAGACAGATACAGCAGTGCGGTATCATCCCGTATTCAGAAAGCGGCAATTATTTTGCGGCCCGTTGCTTCATTTCATGTTCCCCTACAGTTTAGAATAAAAAAAGCACCCACGCAGCGGGTGCTCTCATTAATTCAGACAATGCTGAAAAATATTACAGTAATTGTACGGATGAGGTATTGGTGGTGCCGCTTGGTACTAACGCACCGGATACCATCACCACGATTTCACCGTTGGTGGCCAGACCGCTTTCCAGCGCAGCTTCGCGGCCGATACGGTAGAAATCATCGGTCGATAAGATTTCGTTCACCAGTTTGGTGGTCACACCTTTCACCAGCAGTAACTGACGGGCAGTGGTTTCGTTGGTGGTCAGCGCCAGAATCGGGGCTTTCGGGAAGTATTTGCGGACAGACTTCGCGGATTTACCACCGGCGGTTGCCACAACGATCAGCGGAGCATCCAGGTTTTCTGACATTTCAACCGCACCACGGCAGACTGCTTCAGTCACACGCAGTTTTTTACCGGCCTGTAAATCGCCGAGACGGCTGTGCATCACGCGGTCAGTGCGCTCGCAGATAGTCGCCATGATGCTGACAGCTTCAACCGGGTATTTCCCTTTCGCACTTTCACCGGACAGCATAACCGCATCGGTACCGTCGAGGATGGCGTTGGCAACGTCACCGGCTTCCGCACGGGTAGGGCGCGGGTTTTTGATCATGGAGTCAAGCATCTGAGTTGCGGTAATGACCACTTTACGGGCGGTATTACATTTTTCGATCATCAGTTTCTGCGCGAAAATCACTTCTTCAACCGGAATTTCCACACCCAGGTCACCACGGGCAACCATGATACCGTCAGAGGCTTCGAGGATTTCGTCGAAGTTGTTCATCCCTTCCTGGTTTTCAATCTTGGAGATGATCTGGATATGTTCGCCGCCGTTGGCTTTGAGATGAGCGCGGATTTCGTCCACATCGGCACGTTTACGGATAAAGGAAGCTGCAACGAAGTCAACATTCTGCTCGCAACCGAAAATCAGATCCTGTTTGTCTTTTTCTGCCAGAGCAGGGAGGCCGATAGACACATTCGGCAGGTTAACCCCTTTGTTTTCACCGAGGTCACCGTTATTCAGAACTTCGCAGATAACCTCTGTTGCGGTGGTTTCTTTCACACGCATGCCGATCAGGCCGTCATCGACCAGAACGATATTGCCCGGTTTCAGATCCTGCGCGAAGCCCGCATAAGTGACGGCAACACGCTCATTGTTACCGATGACAGATTTATCCGTGGTAAAGGTAAAGGTCTGACCCGCCACCAGTGCGACATCATTGCCGCCTTCCAGTTTGATGGTACGGATTTCAGGGCCTTTGGTATCCAGTAAAATGGCTGCTTTCTTACCGGTACGCGCACAGACAGCACGCAGATTTTTGATGCGCTGACCATGTTCTTCGTAATCGCCGTGGGAGAAGTTCAGACGCATAACATTCATGCCGGCATCTAACAGTGCTTCGAGTTTCTCTTCTGATTCGGTTTTAGGTCCGATAGTACAAACAATTTTGGTCTTTTTCATGACAGCCCATCTACAGTTATTGAGAGTAAATAGTGAACAACCGCCTGTATTCACACCGCATGAGTAAGAATAGGCAATTGTCGTGATCCCCGGTTATTAAAATTAGTCGTTTTTGTAAAAAAACAGATTCAGTATAGCGTGTTTTTTATCACGCCTCTCTGTTTCAGTGCTTGTAAATCAGCAAGCTGAATCCATTCAACAACTACGCAGGCATTATAGAGGGTTATTAGTGTGATTTGAATCATAAAATCAGAAATAAATTAACATTCTTGCGGTAACGCAAGAAAACAGCTGTATTGATACGCAGAAATACAATGAAAACAGAAGAGGGTAGCGGACTGAAAATCGGATGAACTGAAAAGGGAGGTAAAACAGAACTGCTGAGAAATGGTGCGTCCAAGTGGACTCGAACCACCGACCCCCACCATGTCAAGGTGGTGCTCTAACCAACTGAGCTATGGACGCACTGTGTGAAAATTGCTTTGCGAAGTAAATGGTGCGTCCAAGTGGACTCGAACCACCGACCCCCACCATGTCAAGGTGGTGCTCTAACCAACTGAGCTATGGACGCATTCTTTAATATCTTCGCTGACAACGGGGACGAATATTAACGATCAGAACCGACTCTTGCAAGGGGAAAAACACATTTTCTTGTCCGACTGCTCGTATTTAATGCTATCGGACTGAAAACTGTGCATTTCCCCTGCCAAAAAGCCGTTAACGACCGGCGTGTTGCAGGATAAAACTGTCCGGCTGTTTCTGTAACCACAGGATCCGGCATGCCATACCGATGGCGGCGGCGGTTAATCCGATGATAAAACCGATCCAGAACCCGGCAGGGCCCATCGCCGGTACCACCAGATCTGTCAGTCCGAGAATATAACCGGACGGCAGGCCGAGGATCCAGTAAGCCGTAAAGGTGACATAGAAGATGGCGCGCGTGTCTTTATAACCGCGCAGCACACCGGCACCGATTACCTGAACGGAATCCGACAACTGATAAATACCGGCAAACAGCATCAGGCCGGAGGCCATAATCACTACTTCCGGATTGTCGTTATACAGCAGCGCGATAGGCTCACGGAACAGCACGGTAAAGAGCGCTGTCACCGCCGCGATCATCAGCCCGACACCCAGCCCGGTATAGGCGGATACACGCGCTTTCTCCGTGGAACTTTTTCCGAGGTTAAAGCCGATACGGATAGTGGTGGCGATCCCCAGTGAAATCGGGAACATAAACATCAGAGAGCTGAAGTTCAGGGCAATCTGGTGTCCGGCCACCGCCGTGACACCTAATGGCGCAACCAGCAGGGCAACAATGGCAAACAGCGTGACCTCAAAGAACAGTGCCAGGGCAATCGGCAGGCCGAGCTGCGTGATCCGCTTCATTACCGCCCAGTCCGGCGGGGTAAAACGGGTCTTCGGCTGCACATCGCGCTGTGAACGGGCATGTTTCACATACCAGCGCATAAACAGGAACATTGCCCAGAACACGGAAGCTGTCGCGACACCGCACCCGACACCGCCGAGAGCAGGCGCGCCGAATTTTCCGTAAATAAAAATATAGTTGACCGGGATATTCACCAGCAGGCCGAGAAAACCAATCACCATCCCCGGTTTGGTTTTCGACAGTCCTTCACACTGGCTGCGCAGCACCTGATAAAACAGGTAACCCGGCGCACCCCACATAATAGCGTGAGTGAACCCGACGGCTTTTTCAGCCAGAACCGGGTCAATATGCGGCATATTTTCAATAATGTAGCGGCTGTTATAGAGCACCGCGATAACCAGGACGGATAAAAATGCCGCCAGCCACATACCCTGACGGATCTGATTGGCAATCACCGGACGGCGACCGGAGCCGTTGAGCTGCGCGACCACCGGGGTCAGCGCCATCAGCAGGCCATGGCCGAACAGGATAGCGGGCAGCCAGATGGAGGTACCGACAGCCACGGCGGACATATCTGTCGCACTGACTCTGCCGGCCATCACAGTGTCAACCACGCCCATCGCTGTCTGTGTAAACTGCGCGATAATAACGGGAATACCAAGAGCCAGCAAAGTACGCGCTTCTTTCAAATACTTCTGCACGTAATACACCTTATTTATTCTGATAAAAGGAGGAGGAAAGACTTTCCGGGATTCGTAACATATTTACCGGATCAGGCGGAAAAATCATTCTAGCGATTAATCAAATACAAGCCAATACAATTAAATGTGCGGGATGTAACGGGAAGGGCTGTTTAATTCTCTGTTTCAGGATAAACTGCATAAATCTATCCGAATACTGACTGGAGATCCGCATGTTTACCGGGATTGTACAAGGCAAAGGCCCCGTCGTCGCCATCGAAGAAAAAGAAAATTTTCGTACTCACACTGTGAAATTCCCGCCTGATATGCTGGCCGGGATAGAAACGGGCGCATCAGTGGCACATAACGGCTGCTGTCTGACAGTCACAAAAATAGACGGGGATTTAATCAGTTTTGATCTGGTTAAGGAAACCTTAAGACTGACCAATCTCGGCAGCATTAAAACCGGTGATGTGGTCAATCTGGAAAGAGCCGCTAAATATGGCGATGAAATCGGCGGGCATATTATGTCCGGCCATATTGTCACCACGGCGGAAATTGCCAAGATTTTTGTTTCTGAAAATAATTATCAGATCTGGCTGCGTATCGAAGATAAAGCCCTGATGAAATATATCCTGCATAAAGGCTTTGTCGGTATTGATGGTATCAGCCTGACTATCGGGGATGTGGTTAATAACCGTTTCTGTGTGCATCTGATTCCGGAAACCCGTGAGCGCACCACGCTGGGTAAAAAACGGCTGGGCGATAAAGTGAATATTGAGCTGGATCCGCAGACGCAGGCGATTGTTGATACCACAGAGCGGGTGCTGGCGCAGAAAATGCAGCAGTTGCAGGAAAGCCTGACGCCGCCGGTGCCGACGGAAAAACCGCAGGTCTGATATTATTCAGATAAAAAAATCCGGTACTGATTTTTGTCAGACCGGATTTTTTATTGCGGATAGTTTATTGCAGATATGCTATTCAGCGCGGAACGCGTAATCCGCCCTCACAACCCTGCGGGCTCCATAATATCTGCCACAGCTGGATATCACGGGCACGGAATGCACCGGCACAGGCGTTGAGATAATAGGTGAACATCCGCTTAAAGCGCGGTGTGTAATTATTTTCCAGTGACGGCCAGGCTGCCTGAAAACGGGAATGCCACGCCATCAGTGTCCGGTCATAATCAGCCCCGAAATTATGCCAGTCTTCCATTACTAATTTATTTTCACTGCTGTCACCGATATTCTGCACAGACGGTAGACAGCCGTTCGGGAAAATATATTTTCCGATCCAGGCATCCACATTCACTTTATTGCGGTTTGAACCGATGGTGTGAAGTAAAAATAAGCCGTCCGGTTTCAGATTGCGTTTGACTACATCAAAATAGGTGGCGTAATTTTTCGGCCCGACGTGCTCAAACATCCCGACAGACACAATCCGGTCATACTGTTCATGTAAATCGCGGTAATCTTCCAGGATAATATTTACGTCAAGATCAGCACAACGCGCCTGAGCATATTTCTGCTGCTCAGCGGAAATGGTCACACCGGTCACGGACACACCGAAGTGCTTTGCGGCATACGCTGCCAGCCCGCCCCAGCCGCAGCCGATATCCAGCAGTTGCATACCCGGTTTCAGCTGTAACTTTTCACAGATGAGATGCAGTTTCTGCTCCTGTGCCTTCGCCAGATTGGCAGGGTCATCGCTGAGACCTTTCCAGTAGCCGCAGGAATACTGCATATACGGGTCGAGCATCAGCTCAAACAGGTCATTACCCAGATCATAATGTTCTTCGCCGACAATCCGCGCCCGTTTTTTGGTTTGCAGATTACGCAGACGAGCCATGGCGATTTTTATAATATCGTTGATATTCTGCGGCAGTTTATTTTCCAGCCCTGCGCGTAACACCCGCTGAAAGAAAATATCTAACCGCTCGCAGTCCCACCAGCCATCCATATAGCTTTCACCCAGTCCCATTGAGCCCTGCTGTAAGACCCGTTTAAAGAACTGCTGGTTATGCACCTGAATATCGAAAGGGCGGGAACCATTAATCTCAATGCCGGCTTCGTCTAAAAGATCGGAGGCAATCCGCTGCCAGGAGTCGGCAGGCGTTTTTTGATTTTCGACACAATCAGAACTCATATTATCTCCAATTTTTATCAAAGCGGGATTCTGAGTGCTTTATTTATGACGTTTTGCGCGGGAACAACAGAACCGGTGTAATTGGCCGTCATCGGGTGACAGTCTGCGTATTAACGTGATCGTTAAAACAAAAACAAAGCTCAAAATCCGGATTTAAAACGAATTGTCAGAAAAGTATAGGAGCCTGAAATTAAAATTCAATGACAAAAAAGGCCGTACATGAGTACGGCCTGTAATTAGGAATATTCTTAATAGGAGATGCAATCTATTGATTTTGTTCCGCAATAGTCACGGAGGTGCGCGAAGGGCGGCGCTGGATAATATAACCGCCGATGGTCAGTATCACTGTTGCCGCCATCACTGCTGTGGTGGAGAGCAGTGGCTCATGCATCAGAGCAGAGACCAGGAAACTGATCGCGGAGCATAAACCGAGCTGAATGGCATTCTGTAATGCCGCTGCTTTACCGCTGTGTTCCGGATAAACCGCCAGGGCGTTTGATACCGCAATCGGGTAAGACGCGCCGTTCATGGCGGCCATAAAGCAGAACGGGATCAGGATCGCCACCAGTGACGGAGTACTGAATTTTGCCATCGCATACAGACCCACCATACTGACGGCGTAACCGGCCAGCAGGAACGGCAGCAGTGTTTTGCCGTTAATCCGCGACAGCAGGGCACGGCAGCCGTAGCCCCCGACCATAAAGGCGATAGTCTGCGGAATGTAGCTCAGACCGATATCATTCGGGTTATAACCCATATCGCGCAAAATAAACGGCGAACCGGTCAGCCAGGCGAAGAAACCGGCGCTGCACGCGGCGTAAATCAGTACGTTACCGCTGTAAACCGGAGATTTCAGCAAACGGAAGAAGGAGATTTTCTGTTTTTCCGTTTTGACCGCATCCGGCGCGATATGATGCTTTTCTTTCAGCATCAGGGTCGGGATCAGCACCAGCAGGGTGATACCGCCGAGCACGAGGAAAATTTCATGCCAGCCGCCGTGGTTGAGCAGCCATGCGCCCAGTAACGGTGCCAGAGCCGGAGAGAGTGCCACCAGCGGCATAATTGCGGCAAAAACACGCTGCGCACGGTGATCATCATAACGGTCGATAACCAGCGCCTGCCAGGTGACAGCGGCAGAGCAGACACTGACGGCCTGCACAAAACGCAGTAATAATAATTGTGCCGGGGTGGAAACCCAGACCATGGCCAGACAGCTCAGGGCAAACAGGCTCAGGCCCATCAGCAGAACCGGCTTGCGGCCGATTTTATCGGAGAGCGGTCCCCATAACAGCTGGCCGATGGCAAAGCCGACCAGGAAGATACTCAGACTGGCGCTGATAGCGCTGGCGGTGGAGTTCAGAGAGTCCTGCATCATACCGAATGCAGGCAGATACATATCAATCGCGAGATAACCCAGCATGCTGAGTCCGGCGAGATAAAAGAGAAAGCCGCGGGAAGGCGATTTATTGACAGTCACAGAGAAATACCTGAATGTTAAATAAGTGTAATGCGTGAGTTAGTATTTTAACTATTCGAGTTTTCCCTTGTAAAACGTTATTATTTGCACACTGCTGTGAAATTTTTTGAAAGGAAGGATTATGTGGTCAGAATATACGCTGGATGTGGTGGATGCTGTGGCGCGGACAGGCAGTTTCAGTGCGGCGGCAGAGGAACTGCACCGGGTGCCTTCTGCCATCAGCTACAGTGTCCGCCAGCTGGAAGAGTGGCTGGCGGTTCCGCTGTTTGAACGGCGTCACCGCGATGTTGAACTGACACCTGCCGGGGCGTTGTTTGTCAAAGAAGCGCGTGATGTCATCAAAAAAATGAAATCCACACGTCACCAGTGCCAGATGATTGCCAACGGCTGGCGCGGACAATTCAGCATCGCCGTTGACTGTATCGTAAAACCGGAACGGATAACGCGACTTCTGCTGGATTTTTATCATCATTTCCCGGATATCGAGTTGTATATTTATCCGGAAGTGTTTAACGGGGTGTGGGATGCGCTGGTGGACAGACGGGTGGATGTGGCAATCGGTGCGACACGCGCATCCCCTATCGGCGAGCGCTATAATTTCCGCGATATGGGCTTTATGCCGTGGCGTGCGGTGGTCAGTCCGGATCATCCGCTGGCCTCTGCCGGTCATGTCCTGACCAATGAGGAGATGATGCCGTACCCGAGTTTGTGTCTGGAAGATACCTCACGTTCTCTGCCGAAACGCGATACGTGGGCACTGGATAATCAGCGCCGCCTGGTGGTGCCGGACTGGGATCGCGGGATTGCCTGTGTGGAATCGGGATTGTGTGTGGCAATGATGCCGGCACACCGCGCCGATCCGCTGATTAAAGAGGGGCGGCTGGCAGCGCTGAAGATAGAGCAGCCGTTACCGGACAGCCCGTGCTGTATTACCTGGGTGGATAAAGACACCTCTCCGGCACTGAGCTGGCTGCTCGATTATCTCGGGGACAGCAACACGCTCAATGCCGAATGGCTGCGCTGATCCTCAGCGGCGGTAATCGATAAACGGACCATCCGCCACGGAGCGGCGTTCGACCAGGCGCGGATGCACCTCAATGGTCTGCGCATCTTCGCGTTTGTTGACGATGCGGTCGAGCAGCATCGTCAGTGCCATCTGTCCCAGCCGCTCTTTCGGCTGGTGGATGGTGGTCAGGGCAGGGGTAAAGTAACGGGCGTTACGGATATTGTCATACCCGATCACAGAAATATCCTGCGGCACGCGCAGACCCATTTCATCAGCCGCGCAAATCGCGCCCATCGCCATAGCATCACCGCCGCAGAATACCGCGGTCGGGCGCTGTTTACCGGATAAAATCTGTGTCATGGCCTGATAACCGGAATCCGGTTCAAAATCGCCCTGGACAATCCATTCATCGCGTACTGTAATTCCGGCTTCTTTCATTGCTTTGCGGAATCCTTCCAGACGGTTGCCGCCGGTGTTCCGCTCAAGCGGCCCCGGAATAACCGCGATATCGCGGTGACCGCGTTCAATCAGGTAACGGCCGGCGAGATAACCGCCGTGCAGAGCGTTATCAATAATCGCATCGGTGAAATCCCCGCGCGCTTTGCCCCAGTCCATCACCACCATCGGGATATTGCGGTAGCCTTCCAGCATGGCAATCAGCTGATCCGGGTACTCTGAACACATCACCAGCAGACCATCGACACGTTTCTGTGCCAGCATCGCCAGGTAGGCTTTCTGTTTGTCAGGATTATTGTGAGAGTTACACAGCACCAGGGTATACCCTTTGCTGTAGCAGCTGTTTTCCACCGCCTCAATCACTTCCGCAAAATACGGCGCTTCACTGGAGGTGGCCAGCAGCCCGATGGACTTTGTGTTATTGACTTTCAGACTGCGCGCCACGGCGCTCGGTGAATAGTGCAGTTCTTTGATAGCAGCCCAGACAGCCGCCTTCGTTTCTTCCGCAACGAAACGGGTATTATTAATGACATGGGAGACGGTTGTGGTCGAAACGCCCGAGCGCTTAGCCACATCTTTAATCGTTGCCATGATGAAAATAACTCCTGACCTGCCGGTCTGTATTTTATTATTCGGTTAATCGATTGCTATTATAGTGCCATTATGCGGTAACAATAGAAAAATTTCTGTAAAAACAGGTATTGTTGTCTGATCCGGGTCAAAAGTAAAAAATATTACCTGTGCTATGGTTATTGATATGGTCAGCTATTCGGGTTTTCCGGTCAGACCATCCGTTTTAATTATTTTGATGATTCAGGATGTCAGGTAGTCATCATTGGTCACTAAGCAGCTATTTTGGAGATAAGAATGGATACAGATCTGAAATATGGTTTGTCAACCGCGGTTGCAGCACTGGTTATGATCGTATTATTTGCAACAATGCTTTTCTGATTCACCTCATCAATACAAAAGGGCGGAAAATTCCGCCCTTTTTTGATCAACTGTATTGCGTTTCCGGATGATGTGTTTCCGGATTACGCCAGGTTTTCTTCCGCAAATTTCCAGTTCACTAATGCCCAGAAGTTTTCCAGGTATTTAGGACGGGCATTACGGTAGTCGATATAATAAGCGTGTTCCCAGACATCAACGGTTAAGATTGGTTTGTCGTTACCGCTGACAGGGGTTGCCGCGTTAGAGGTATTGACGATAGCCAGGCTGCCGTCTGCTTTTTTCACCAGCCATGTCCAGCCGGAACCGAAGTTTTTCACTGCGGAATCGGTAAACTGCTGTTTGAATTCGGCAAATGAACCGAACGCTTTGTTAATCGCGTCAGCAATTTTACCGGTTGGTTCGCCACCGGCATTTGGTGCCAGGCAGTGCCAGTAGAACGTATGGTTCCAGACCTGAGCAGCGTTATTGAAGATACCGGCATCAGAGGTTTTGATAATCTCTTCCAGTGACTTACCTTCAAATGCGGTGCCTTTGATCAGGTTATTCAGATTAACCACATAGGTGTTGTGGTGTTTGCCGTAGTGGTATTCCAGTGTTTCTTCAGAAATATAGGGCGCTAATGCATTTTTTGCATAAGGCAGTGCAGGTAATTCAAACGACATTGCATTCTCCTTGTTAAGGTTAAATCAGTAACCTCGTTACAGACGGGTTACTGTTATTATTCTGCGAATTATCTTAACAAGTTTTGTCATAAAAAACAGCGTGAAATACCGGAGGGATGTTATTCACATGGTGAAAGACAAAATCGCCCACAGAATGATATCCGTGATAATAAAGGCGATAAGCAGGGTGTACAGCTTATGGCGGCAGATCCAGTTATAATAGCGTTTCATTCTGTCTTCCCCGTATGACTGCGGAATCTTAAATATAACGGGTTTACCGGCTGAAATCCGCGTAAATTTAACAATTTTACAGAAAGCGTGACAGCGGCCGCCGTTTGTCAACCGGCCGCAGACCCTTTACAATCCCCGCTATGACAAAAGTACAAAAATGATCACGATGCTGGCAGATTATATTTCCCGCGCGATACAAAACCATACTGATTGCGATGTTATTTGTGACCATTATCAGAAAGATGAACTCTCTGAAGTGATCCGGCGGGTCCGCAAATGGCAGTTCCGCGATGGTATTGAGCTGATGTGCAGTGAAGAGATAGAAACTGCCGTACAGACCGGTGACGAACAGTGTCCGGAGCAGTGGATTGTCTGGACGGTCACGGGGGATAACGCGAAAACGGTTTCTCCGCAGCACAAAGAATTTTTCAGTCTGTGCCAGCAGGGTTACTGGCTGAAAATGCAGCTGGCCTGACGTGCCGGATACAATCCTGAAAATTACCGGTATAATTACCTGCAATATTAAACTGATTCAGAAAAGACAATGACAAAACTCACATTACAAGAGCAGATGCTGAAAGCCGGACTGGTGACCAGCAAAAAAATGGATAAAGTCCGCAGAACAGCAAAAAAATCGCGCGTTCAGGCCCGTGAAGCCAGGGAAGCGGTGGAAGAGAATAAAAAAGCGCAGCTTGAGCGCGATAAGCAGCTGAGTGAGCAGCAAAAACAGGCTGTTTTATCCAGGGAATATAAAGCTCAGGTGAAGCAGCTGATTGAAATGAACCGGATTATTATTTCAAAAGGCAGTATTGATTTTAATTTCACCGACAATAACGTAATTAAAAGCATTACGGTGGATAAAACCACACAGTCTCAGCTGATCAGCGGCCGTCTGGCGATTGCCCGGTTAAGCACGGAAAACAGCAGTGTCAGTGAATATGCCATTATCCCGGCTATTGTTGCGGATAAAATCACACAGCGTGATGCGGAAAGCATTGTATTAAATAATGCACTGGCGCAGGACGAAGCGGATGAAGACGACCCGTATGCTGATTTTAAAATCCCGGATGATTTGATGTGGTGATCCGCATCTGCCTGCTTTCCCTGTTCAGAACGGGCAGGGGCTGCGGGCAGTTACCGGTTCGCCGCTGACCGGATGCACAAAATCCAGCTCCCCGGCGTGCAGCATCAGCCGCGGAATATTTTCTGTGCCCGGCAATAATTTCCCGCCATAGAGATCACACCCCAGAATCGGACGGCCCAGATACTGACAATGAATGCGGAGCTGATGCGTGCGGCCGGTTTCCGGTGTCAGTGTCACCCGGGTTACCGGCAGAGAGAACCCGTCCTCAGTTTCATAATAAAAACGCTCAGTCACCTGATAATGTGAGCGGGCCGGTTTCCCCCGGACAGCACATATCGTCATGCGCGGAAACAGCGCCGGATCTTTGGTAATCGCCGCATCAATTATTCCTTCATTCTCATTCAGATGCCCGCACAACAGGGCACTGTAACCTTTCTGCACAGTCCGTTCACTGAACTGACGGCAAAGCGCGGCATTGATGGTTTTGTTACGGGCCACCACCAGCAGCCCGGAGGTGCCGAAATCCAGCCGGTGTACCAGTGTGCAGCCGGGAAACAGCTGTACCAGCCGGTAATGCACGGAATCCAGATTCTGTGGATTCTTTCCCGACAGACTGAGAAGGCCGGCAGGTTTGTTAATCAGCAGCAGGTGTTCGTCCTGATACAGAATATCGATCTGTTCCGGGCACGGCGGGGCGATAAAGGTATCGGTAATGTCAGACATCGGGTTATCCGGGTAAAAAGCGGAAGGGAATAATAACCAATTTTCAGTACAGTGGCGAATCATGTTGTCCGGTTATCCTATTGCGTAATTCTGCGGAATGATCAACGCTTATTATTAGTATTAATACGCAGAGGTTGTGTTATGCGCAGATTTACACAGGTATGTAACGTAGTGCTGTTAATGACCGGACTTTTAGTCGCTCCGGCAGCGTCTTATGCGGATCGGGGACACGATAAAGGACATAGTCACCGGCATGAGCATCATCATGGGCATTATAAGCACAGAGATAATCAGGATGATCAGGGAGAGCGCTATTACCGTCAGTACAGAAAGGATCTGAGTTACGCACAGGCACGCTGGCTGGCGTCAGAAAGCGGATTACCGGGATATCACGCGCTGCCGCCGGGAATTGCGAAAAACCTTGCCAGAGGAAAACCGCTTCCGCCGGGCATTGCCAAACGGTCAGTGCCCGTACATATGCGTGACCGCCTGCCGCATTATCCGGGCTATGAGTGGAAAATTGCCGGTGATGATTTAGTGCTTATTGCACTGAGCACCGCGGTGGTAACCTACATTATTAATGATGTTTTTGAGTAGCAATATAACGCCCCGCAAACCACGGGGCGTATTCCGGCTCATGCCGGACGGGTAAAGGCCAGCAGGGCGCCGACCAGCATAAATAATGATCCGAACACTTTATTCATGGCGCGGGTCTGTGCCGGACTTTTGATAAATACCGCGATTTGCCGTGCCAGTACGGCATACCCTGTCATTACAATAATATCAGCGGCAACGGTGGTGACGCCCAGAATCAGATACTGCATCAGCTGGGGCTGGTGTGGCATAATAAACTGCGGAAACAGCGCCGCGAGAAAAACAATACTTTTGGGGTTCGAGATATTCACCAGTACGCCATTCTGATACAGCTTTTTGCGTGACAGCGTTGCTGTCTGTGTGCTCAGCTCAATGGTTCCCGCAGCCCGCCACTGGCGGATCCCCAGCCAGATAAGATAGGCCGCGCCGGCCCATTTCAGTATTTCAAAAGCAAGAACCGATTGTGACAACAATGTCCCCAGCCCGACACCGACCAGTATAATCAACATCACCAGGCCGGTCTGCAACCCGGCAATGGCCGCAATCGCGCCCCGGTAGCCGTGATTGACGGACGTCGTCATGCTGTTAATGGCACCTGCGCCGGGAGACAGACTGACAATAACGGATGTCATCAGATAGGCAAACCACCACTCAAAGGTCATTTTCAGCTCATCAGATTGTTAACAGAATACAATGTGCGGATTATGGCATTACTACGTAAGATAAAAAATGACGGAGGTCTTGTTTACCAGAGGAAAATACCGTAACTAACAGATGTAATGACCGATGTTTGCTGCGGTGTTTTCAGCTGAAAATACACCGGATTGATCTGTCTGATCGATTTTAACAGTATGTTAAAACCAATATCGCTTTGCGGTGAAAAGTGGTATTCTGCGGGTAAGTTAACACCGGTACTAACCGATCTGAAGTGAAGGACGTTTTACATGACGACGACTATTGAAAAAATCGAACGCCAGATTAAAGAAAACCCGATTCTGCTGTATATGAAGGGCTCTCCGAAGCTGCCGAGCTGCGGTTTTTCCGCGCAGGCTGTGCAGGCGCTGGCTGCCTGTGAAGAGCGTTTTGCTTATGTGGATATTCTGCAGAATCCGGATATCCGTGCTGAATTACCAAAATACGCTAACTGGCCGACGTTCCCGCAACTGTGGGTTGACGGTGAGCTGGTCGGCGGCTGTGACATCATTATGGAAATGTTCCAGCGCGGTGAATTACAGCCACTGATTAAAGAAACCGCAGCAAAATACCGGACTGAAAACGAAGAATAATCCCGTCCGTACAGTTAAAAAAGCCCCGCAGTGTCATCGCTGCGGGGCTTTTGCTTTTCTGATGGCGGTGAAATGAAAGTTGTTAATGTGATTATTTTTTAGAGTGGGGGCGTTAATTACACAGAAAGGAAAAAAAATGCAGCCAACATCAGCAGGGCAAAATGTTATTTTAACCGGGTATATTTCATACAGCGGACCGGGTGCTGCGCTCGGTACACTGACTGAAGACACGGCAGCAAGAGTCCCCGGGCTGGCTGAGCGATTCAGTGGTATTTGCAACAGCATGGCAGATTTTTTTATGTCAGCAAAAGGGAAAGTGAATAACTCACTGCATCAGTTAGGTGACCGGATAAAAAATATCTCTTTTCGTTGCGAAAAACCGGAAATACAAGCGGAAACGCCGCACCCGCCTGTGCAGATTCCGTCTTTTTCTCAGATTTTACTTGAGTCGGCTAAAGAATGTCTGCCAAAGCATCTGGATATACTGGCAGGTATACTTGAGAATAACGAACCTCTGCAACCGGACATGCTGGTGAGTATCTCAGGTGGTCCGCTGAGGGGGGTTATTACCCAGCTCAGTTCTATAAACGGGAAAATATATGAGCCGGGTTCTGAAGGTATCCGTGAAGAATCGGGAAATCTGCTGAGAAAGGAAGTGGTACAGGAGGAGTTCTCTCAGCTTGGCAGTATCGCTGATTTGGGCAAAGCAAAAGAGTATCTTGCCAGACCGGGATTTGAAGCGATATTCCGTGAAAGCGTTGGTCAGGTGATATCCGAAATCCGCGGGAAAATTCTGCCGGAACTGATGAAACTTTAATTAGCGGATATATTGCCTGTATTAATGACAATACAGCGAAAAACGCCACCATAACGGTGGCGCTTTCTCACTGATTACTTTCTGCCGCCGGCGGCCAGCCGCCCAGTTTCTTCCAGCGGTTGACAATGTCACAAAAGAGCAGGGAGGTACGGTCGGTATCATAAGCCGCGCCGTGGGCCTGTTTGCTGTCAAACGGGATCCCTGCGGTGATACAGGCTTTTGCCAGAATGGTCTGGCCCAGTGACAGTCCGCTTAATGCGGCTGTATCAAAAGTGGCAAACGGGTGAAACGGATTGCGCTTCAGCCCGCAGCGTTCTGCAGCTGCCATCACAAAGCTGTGATCAAAATTTGCATTGTGCGCCACGATAATTGCCCGCTTGCAATCCGCATCTTTCATGCCTTTGCGCACCATTTTGAAAATGGCATGCAGCGCTTCATATTCTGTTACCGCATTACGCTCAGGGTCGGCCGGATTAATACCGGTAAATGCCAGAGCAGCGGGGTCAAGGTTGGCACCCTCAAAAGGCTGCACATTAAATTCAAGCCGCTGATCCGGCATCAGCCAGCCGTTGTTATCCATTTTGACGGTAATGGCGGCAATTTCCAGCATTCCGTCCGTTCTGGCATTAAAACCGCCGGTTTCAACATCAATAACGACAGGATAATAGCCGCGGAAACGTGCGCTCAGAGCATTGTGATTTTGATTTTCAGACATGGGACTCTTAATTAAACAAACAAAACGCCCTATTCTAGCGCGGCTTGCCGGAGGGAGAAAGGGCTGAGCCGGAAAAGAAGGATCGTTCTGATCCTTCTTACGGAATCACTCAGTTACCGAGAGCAGCCCCGGCACTTTTATTTTCAATTAATTCAATCTTATAGCCGTCCGGATCTTCCACAAAAGCGATAATGGTGGTACCGCCTTTAACCGGACCGGCTTCACGGGTCACATTCCCGCCCGCTTTGCGGATAGCGTCACAGGTCGCCGCGACATCATCCACACCGAGTGCGATATGGCCGAATGCCGTTCCCATCTCATAGGAATCTGTGCCCCAGTTATACGTCAGTTCGATAACAGAGCCTTCACTTTCGTCACTGTAACCCACGAAAGCCAGAGAATATTTATATTCCGGGTTTTCACTGGTGCGCAGTAAACGCATGCCGAGAACCTTGGTGTAAAAATCGACAGAACGTTGCATATCACCCACGCGGAGCATGGTATGGAGTACACGCATAAAGTAACCTCTCAGAGTGCTTTCAGTTATTTATCAGTAATGGCTCACACTATAACGTGATAATTGACTACAATTCAAATTATCAGGATGCTGATGGTTACAGGATAACCATTACCTGTCCGGCAGGGCATCAGACAAAAGGACATCAGCCGATGGCAGAACAACTTCACTTTTTTGATATCCCTTCACCTTGTGTGGGGATATGTCAGCTGAATGAAAAAGGCTACTGCCGGGGATGCTACCGGAGCCGCGATGAGCGTTTTCAGTGGCAGTCACTGAGTAACGCACAAAAAGAAAATGTGATTCGGCTGTGCCGTCAGCGTCGTTACAGAACCGCAAAAGGGGACACACCGCCGGAAGCACCATCCGGACAGCTGGATTTATTTTAAACAAATAATTATAAATCTATATATTAGGCATGAATTAATATATAAGTGTTATTTAGCATAAAGGATTTATGTTGCAGGTAAATAATATTTTTAAGTTCATCTGTATTTATAATCAAGAATGAAATTATATATATTAAATATAAAATTTCAGCATTATTCATCTTGGTGGGAATGTTTAATTAACCCACTGTTTAATATTGAAAATATCATATTCCAATTATTTTTTGTTAAAAATAAAATGGTGGTTATGTAAAAAAATATAGATCCGTTCAGTGATGATCGCTATTCTTAATGTGAAACAAGTTCATCGGCTTAATCAATTAAATTTGTATAAAAAGCTAATTATTTCGTGCCTATTAAATTGACTATGACATAAGCATGAACTGTTTTTGTCACACAGCAATATTGCGTCCGCTGTTAATAAATACCGCAGCGCCGCGCTTCTTTTTTTCGGGTGATTGAAAGACATGATGGCGTGTATATGCGTCCGTACCGTATTCACATAAGGAGAAATTTGTGGAGTTAACATTGGGATCAGACTTAGCAAGGTTAGTGCGGATTTGGCGATCACTGATTGACCACCGGCTCAAACCACTGAAACTCACACAGACACACTGGATTACACTCTACAATATCAGCCTGCTGCCGCCGGATCAGTCTCAGATTCAGCTGGCAAAAGCGATTGGTATTGAACAGCCGTCGCTGGTCCGCACGCTGGATCAGCTGGAAGAAAAGCGGTTAATCACACGGCATATCTGTATTAATGACCGCAGAGCGAAACGGATTAAACTGACGGAGGAATCCGAACCCTTTATCCGTGAGGTGGACGCGGTAATTGAAAAAACACGGTGTGAAATTCTGGGCGGGATCACGCAGGATGAATTATATACGCTGGCGGAGATTGTCAGAAAACTGGACAACAATATCGTGCAGTTGCACAACCGTAACTGACGACAGGTAATAAAAAAGGCGAAACGGTTGTTTCGCCTTTTGCCGGTAAACCGTGAAAATTAACGCGGAGATACGGTATAGGTTGAACCGGATTTCGCGATACGGACACGCTGACCGACGGAGAACGGGGTTTTACCTTGTTTCTGTACAACAACAATGATTTCGCCGTTATCCTGTTTCAGTTCCAGCTCAACACCGGAGGTGTTGTTCATTGCTGCCTGAACGTTCTGGCCTGCAACACCACCGGCAATTGCACCTGCTGCGGTAGCCAGGGTCTGACCTGTGCCGCCGCCGACAGTGCTGCCTAAAATACCACCCAGAATTGCACCACCGGCCGCACCGAGGATATTTTCGTCACTGCCGCCCTGGATAGTTACCGGGCGGGCGCTCATCACTGTACCATAGGTAACGGTCTGAACACGTTTCGCCTGGTCTGCACTATAAGTGTCACCACTCAGTGTGTCCATATTCACACAACCGGAAAGGGCCACGACGGCAAATACACCGACGAGAAAACGCTTATACATACTTAACTCCTGATTATTGTATTCACAGATTCAGATGTGTTCATTATCTGTAGTGTAATATCTTATCTATTATCGCAGAATAATTTAGCATTAAAAACGTTTTATTTTCATCTTCATTAGGAACAGCTTAAAGCGAAACGTTCCGGCGGCAAGGTAAATCCTCTTAGTTTCACAAATGTGAAGCGTGCATCAGAATGAGGATTAAGTGGGGTCACGGTACGAAAAGGGGTGAATCTGCGGAGCGCCCTGATTATAGTAGTCACACGGAATATGAATACTATATTTTTATCAGACGGTTATTGATTAAAAGGAACAGGTTATGCGTTCGGGACGTTATATCGGCGTGATGTCAGGAACCAGCCTTGACGGGGTGGATGTTGTTCTGGCTGCGATTAATGATTCAGTGGTGGCGCAGCAGGCGGCGTATTCACATCCGTTTCCGCACGCGCTGAAAAAGCGCATACTGGCGGTATGTCAGGGACAGCAGACGACGCTGTCAGAAATCGGCCGTCTGGATTATGAACTGGGCACACTGTTTGCTGACGCTGTCGGCGGGCTGCTGGCACAAACCCGGCTGAACCCGCAGGATATTGCCGGTATCGGCTGTCACGGACAGACCGTCTGGCATGAGCCGGACAGCGAAACACCGTTTACCATTCAGCTCGGGGATAACAACCGGGTTGCCGCGCTGACCAATATCATGACTGTCGGGGATTTCCGCCGCCGTGATATGGCTTACGGCGGGCAGGGCGCGCCGCTGGTGCCCGCCTTTCATCAGGCGGTGCTCGGCGTGGCGGATGAAAAACGAATTATCCTGAATATTGGCGGGATCGCCAATATCACCACACTGATCCCGGGGGCGGAGGTCAGAGGGTATGACACCGGACCGGGCAATATGCTGATGGACAGCTGGACATGGCGGCACCGTGCAGAGCCGTATGATAAAGACGGTGAATGGGCGAAAAGCGGGCACGTTAATCAGGACTTACTGGCACAGATGCTGAGTGATCCCTATTTCCGCCGTCCGGCACCGAAAAGTACCGGGCGTGAATATTTCAATATGCAGTGGCTGACCACACAACTGGACAATTTCCCCGGCCTGAAACCGGAGGATGTGCAGGCAACCCTGCTGGCGCTGACCACTGTCAGTATCAGTGAGCAGGTTACGCTGTGCGGCGGCTGTGAGCGCCTGCTGGTATGCGGCGGTGGTGCGCGCAATCCGCAGATTATGGCGCAGTTATCCGCACAGTTGCCGGGTACTGAAGTGAGCCCGACTGATAAATACGGTCTGAGCGGCGATGATATGGAAGCGCTGGCATTTGCCTGGCTGGCGGCGCGGACACTGGCCGGTGAACCCGGCAATCTGCCGTCTGTCACCGGCGCAGACCGGGAAACCGTATTGGGCGCGGTCTATCCTGTTATCCGCCGGCAGCCGTAACAAAAGACAACACAGTTTCAGTTATTAAAAAGATAAGAGGATAAAAGGCATGTCAGATGAGTTTACTGACGTTGCGGATCTGCGACGTGAATACACCAGAGGGGGCTTGCGCCGCCGTGATCTCAGCGACGACCCGCTGGAAATGTTCGAACGCTGGCTTAAACAGGCGTGTGAGGCAAAACTGACCGACCCGACGGCCATGTGTGTGGCGACCGTGGATGAAACCGGCCAGCCGTATCAGCGCATTGTGCTGCTCAAGCACTTTGATAAAGACGGGCTGATTTTTTATACCAATATGGGCAGCCGCAAGGCGCAGCATCTGGCTAAAAATCCGAAAATCAGTGTGCATTTCCCGTGGTACAGCCTGGACAGACAAGTCTGCTTCCTCGGTGAGGTGGAGCGTTTATCCACACTGGAAGTGGTGAAATATTTCCACAGCCGTCCGAAAGACAGCCAGATTGCCGCATGGGCATCTCAGCAATCCTCGCGGATTTCCGCACGCGGTATTCTGGAAGGCAAGTTTCTTGAGCTGAAACAAAAATTTAAGCAGGGTGATGTTCCGCTGCCGAGCTTCTGGGGTGGTTTCCGGATTAAATTCAGTTCTGTTGAGTTCTGGCAGGGCGGTGAACACCGTCTGCATGACCGCTTCCTGTACACCCGTACCGCAGACGGCTGGGATATTGACCGCCTCGCGCCGTAACCGGCCGTTGTCAGAATTTCTTCAGTAAAATCATTTTAATTGCTGGCACTTCACGGAGTGCCGCTTTATGCTATAGCCTTCATATTTCCAATCCACAATTTTTGCATAGACAAAACAGAACTGACGGAGTCATTGATGTCTGGTACGAACCTGATAAAACAACTGCAAGAGCGGGGCCTCATTGCCCAGGTTACGGATGAAAAAGCGTTAGCAGAGAGACTGGCGCAGGGCCCGATCTCCCTCTATTGCGGTTTCGATCCGACCGCTGACAGCTTGCATTTGGGCCACCTGGTTCCGTTGCTGTGCTTAAAGCGTTTCCAGTTAGCCGGGCACCGTCCGGTGGCACTGGTCGGTGGGGCCACGGGGCTGATTGGCGACCCGAGCTTTAAAGCAACGGAGCGCAAACTGAATACACAGGATACGGTTCACGGCTGGGTGGATAAAATCCGTCAGCAGGTTTCTCCGTTCCTTGATTTTGACTGCGGCGCGAACAGTGCTATCGCGGCAAACAACTATGACTGGTTCGGCTCGATGGATGTGCTGACTTTCCTGCGTGATATCGGTAAACACTTCTCTGTGAACCAGATGATCAACAAGGAAGCGGTTAAGCAGCGTCTGAACCGTGATGATGTCGGTATTTCATTCACTGAGTTCTCCTACAACCTGTTACAGGGTTATGACTTTGCCCGTCTGAATAAAGATCACGGCGTTGAGCTGCAGATCGGCGGTTCTGACCAGTGGGGTAACATCACCTCCGGTATCGATTTAACCCGTCGTCTGAACCAGCAGCAGGCCTGGGGCCTGACCGTTCCGCTGATAACCAAATCTGACGGTACCAAATTCGGTAAAACCGAAGGCGGCGCGGTATGGCTGGATCCGAAGAAAACCAGTCCGTACAAATTCTACCAGTTCTGGATCAACACTGCGGATGCGGACGTCTATCGTTTCCTTAAATTCTTCACCTTTATGAGCCTCGAAGACATCGATGCACTGGAAGCGGAAGACAAAGCCAGCGGCAAAGCACCGCGTGCCCAGTACGTTCTGGCAGAGCAGGTGACAAAACTGGTTCACGGCGAAGCGGGACTGACGGCTGCCCGTCGTATCACTGACAGCCTGTTCAACGGAGATGTATCAAGCCTGACTGAAGATGACTTCGCGCAGCTGGCGCAGGATGGTATGCCGCATATCGAACTGGACAGCGATGCGGATTTACAGCAGGCGCTGGTGGTTGCGGAACTGGTTCCGTCACGCGGCCAGGCTCGTACCATGATCGGCTCCAATGCGGTGTCTCTCAACGGCGAAAAACAGTCTGATGCGGAATACCGCTTCACTGACAGCGACAAGCTGTTCGGGCGTTACACACTGCTGCGCCGGGGCAAAAAGCATTACTGTCTGATCTGCTGGAAATAATAGTTTACGGTAAACCAGGGCAACGAAAGTTGCCCTTTTTGATCTGTCAGCAGGATCTTTTCTGTTTCACAGAATATGATATGCACAGTAATAATAAAAAATCAGGTTGTATCAATGAAAAATATTCTCTCTATCCAGTCCCATGTTGTGTATGGTCACGCCGGTAACAGTGCGGCTGAATTCCCGATGCGCCGCATGGGCGTTAATGTCTGGCCGCTGAATACCGTCCAGTTTTCTAATCACACACAGTATGCACAAGGCTGGACCGGCTGCGTGATGAGCGCAGAGCACATCACGGAGATTGTGGACGGCATTGATAAAATCGATCAACTGACCCGCTGTGATGCGGTACTCAGCGGCTACCTTGGCTCGGCAGAGCAGGGCAAGCGTATCCTGGATGTGGTGAAAAAAGTCAAAACCCGCAATCCGCAGGCATGGTATTTCTGTGACCCGGTCATGGGACATCCGGAAAAAGGCTGTATCGTCGCACCGGGAGTGGCGGATTTCCTGTGTCAGGAAGCGCTGGCAGTCAGCGATATGATCGCGCCGAACTTGCTGGAGCTGGAAACCCTGAGCGGACAAACCATTCACAATGTGGGCGAAGCCGTTGCCGCTGCCCGTGAACTGTGCAAAAAAGGGCCGCGTCTGGTGCTGGTCAAACATCTGTCCCGCGCCGGTTACCGTGCTGACCGCTTCGAAATGATTCTGGTCACTGCTGATCACGCCTGGCATGTCAGCCGTCCGCTGGTGGACTTCGGCGAACGTCAGCCGGTAGGTGTGGGCGATTTAACCAGTGGTCTGATGCTGGTGAATCTGCTGAAAGGTGAAGAACTGCCGAAAGCACTGGAACACGTAGCTGCTGCTGTGTATGAAGTGATGCTGAAAACCAAAACCATGAATGAGTACGAACTGCAACTGGTTGCGGCTCAGGATGAAATGGTGCTTCCGACACACAAATTCTGTGCTGAACAGATCGACTGAACCAGTCTGAACACCGCATCAGCATAAAAAAACGCCGGATTTGAATTGTCCGGCGTTTTTGTTTCTGCGTATCAGAAAGATTAAATCAGACCTTCCGCTTCCATCGCATCCTGCACATGCGGACGATGGGCAATTTTCGCCAGATACGCCTGTAAATGCGGATACGGCTCAAGTGAAATCTTCAGATGCGGAGCCCAGCCGCAGACAGTAAACAGATAAGCATCCGCTACGGTAAAACTGTTGCCGGTGATATACGGGCTTTTCGCCAGCACGCCGTCCACATAGGCAAACTTATTCATCAGATTACGCAGTGCAATTGGCCGGTAATCTTCCGGAGTTTCCGGAGAGAACAGCGGACCGTAGCTTTTATGCACTTCGCTGGCAATATAGTTAAGCCATTCAATCTGATGATAACGTTCCATCGTTCCCGCCGGGGCAATAAGCTTGCGATCCGGCTTCTGATCAGCAAGATACTGCACAATCGCCACACCTTCGGTCAGCAGCTGACTGTCACTGATACTCAGTGCGGGGACTTGTCCTTTCGGATTAATTTTCAGGTAATCATCACCGTTTTCGGTTTTTTTTGCTTTCAGGTCGACACGGACCAGGGAAAAATCCAGGCCGGTTTCACGCAAAATAATATGGGGTGACAGTGCACAACTTCCCGGGGTATAGAACAATTGCATGGTATGCTCCTCAGTTAAAACAAAAGAACGGACATGGCAGTAGTGATGAAGTATAGACCGGTATTCGCGGGCGGGATGTATTCAGAATGCGAATTATTTGTCGGTTAACGCTATCTTTCCATATAATCGCCACAGATTCAATTTATGGGAAGACTTTGTAATTCATTGTTACAAAACAATAAAAGGTAAAGCACACATGAATAAAATCCGTATCGGGATCGCCGGGCTGGGCGGGATAGCACAAAAAGCGTATTTGCCGGTTCTGACCAGAACGGATAACTGGGTGCTGTCCGGCGGGTTTTCGCCGAATCAGGAAAAGGCGCGTCAGGTCTGTGATGCGTACCGTTTCCCTCTGTTTCCGTCACTCTGTGCGCTGGCAGAACAGTGTGATGCCGTGTTTGTTCACAGCAGTACAGAGAGCCATTTTCAGGTGGTCAGCGAATTACTGAATGCAGGATGCCATGTGTATGTTGATAAACCGCTGGCAGCATCGTATGAACAATCAGAGGCACTCGTCAGCCTGGCGGAGAAAAAACAGCGGGCACTGATGGTCGGATTCAACCGGCGCTTTTCACCGTTTTATCTGCAGCTCAGAGAACAGATTGCCGGAAAAGCGGCATCGATCCGTATGGATAAACACCGCAGCAACAGCGTCGGCCCGCATGATGTGGCTTTTACTGTAACCGATGATTATCTGCATATCGCGGATACCCTGCTCTGGCTGGGACGGGATGGTAATGCGGCACTGAAAAGCGGCCATATGCAGGTGAATGAGGAAAATCAGCTGCTGTATGCGGAACACCATTTACAGACAGATAACGGCACCTGGCTGACAGCCTCTATGCACCGCTGTGCGGCGAGTCAGCGGGAGCAGGTCAGTGTGACCGGACGTGACGGCTGTTATCAGTTGACGGATATGAATCACTGGCGCAGTGAAACTGCCGCCGGGATACAGGAACAGCATCCGAAAGCGTGGGATCCGGTACTGGTTCAGCGCGGGTTTGACGGTGCGGTGCGGCATTTTATCGAATCTGTTGCCAATCAGACACAACCGCTGGTCAGCGGCGAAGAGGCGCTTTATGCACAGCGGCTGACGGAGAAACTGTTAGCGGAAAAGATGTGATTTTAAAGACAAATAACATCAATGCCGCATAACGTCAGCGGATAACAGGCAAAGGAACGAAAAGCATGCGAGCCATGGATGGCGAGCCTGAGCGTACAGGGAGTGTATTCACAGCGACTTTTCGTTTTGCCTGCTATCCGCTGTGACACTGAACGTGCAGAAAACACAGCCTCTGCAATGCAGAGGCCGGTTGCTTTATTTCAGTTCCAGCTCATTCATTGCCGCGATACTGAAACCGCCGTCAACGTGCAGGATTTCACCGGTAATACCGCCGGCCAGATCAGAGCAGAGGAACGCTGCCGCGTTACCCACATCTTCTGTGGTGACTGTACGGCGCAGCGGAGTGACTGCTTCACAGTGCGACAGCATTTTGCGGAAATCTTTAATACCGGATGCCGCCAGTGTACGGATAGGACCGGCAGAAACCGCATTAACACGGATGGTTTCTTTCCCCATCGCGTTCGCCATATAACGGACGTTCGCTTCGAGAGAGGCTTTAGCAAGACCCATGGTGTTGTAGTTCGGGATAGCGCGCTCCGCGCCCAGGTAAGAGAGTGTCAGCAGGGCGGAATTCGGGTTCAGCATACTGCGGCAGGCTTTTGCCATCGCCACAAAACTGTACGCGCTGATATCGTGGGCGATACGGAAGCCTTCACGGTTTACCGCATCCACATAGTCGCCGTCCAGCTGGTCAGCAGGGGCAAAGCCGATGGAGTGAACAAAACCGTCAAATTTCGGCCAGACTTTGGCTAACTCTGTAAACAGGTTTTCAATACTTTCATCTTCCGCCACATCGCAAGGCAGAACGATGGAGGAGCCCAGAGACTGAGCGAACTCTTCAACACGGGGTTTCAGCTTGTCATTCTGGTAGGTGAATGCAAGTTCCGCCCCCTGGTCACGCATTGCTTTGGCAATACCGTAAGCAATCGATAATTTGCTTGCAACCCCTGTGATCAGGATGCGTTTACCGGTCATAAAACCCATAGCAGTTTCCTTGTGTTTTCTCTGTCACCTTCTGCGCCGCAACCCGGCAGGTGACGCGTTTAGTAAAAATCCGGCTGATGTTAACAGGTTACCGGAAATTGAGATGTAACCGGCCTGAATGATCAGAATACCGGCAGTTAATCCACATCCTGACGCCAGGCTTCGGCGGACAGTGCTTCACCAAAGTGGCTGGTGATAAGGCGGCGCGTGACATCGTGCAGCGGCGATGCCAGTACCTCGGCAGTATTACCGCGCTCGACAACTTCACCGTTGTGCATCACCAGTATCTGGTCGCTGACATGTTTTGCCATGCCCAGATGCTGTGTGACATAAATATAGGCAATTTTTTGCGTTTCCTGGAGTTCAAGGATCAGATTTATGATCTGTGAGCGTAATGACATATCCAGAGAAGCCAGGGCTTCATCCGCCACAATCACTTCCGGCTGCAAAATCAGGGCTCGGGCGAGGGCTACACGCTGTTTCTGCCCGGAGGCCAGCATGTGCGGATAATAATCCGCGTGATCCGGCAGCAAACCCACCTGGCGCAGTGTCGCGTTAATACGCAGACGGCGTCCGGTGGCATCCAGATCGGTATTGAGCATCAGCGGCAGTTCGAGGATTTGCCCCGTGCGCTGACGCGGATTAAGCGAGGTGGCCGAATCCTGAAATATCATGCGGATGCGCTGGCTGCGGTAGCTGTAATCACCAAATGTCAGTTTGTGCTTGTCGATCAGGATTTCCCCGCCGCTCGGTTCGATCATCCCGGATAACATCCGCGCGAGGGTGGATTTGCCGGAGCCGTTTGCACCGGTAATAGCGAGTGTCTGGCCGGGTTGCAGCGTAAAACTGACTGGTTTGACCGCCTCAAGCTGATGACGGCGGAAAAAACCATCCCGGTAACGAAAGGTTTTGCTCAGGTTTTTGACTTCCAGCAGCGGACCGGGCATTACACATCCTCCATATTCAGCGGGAAGTGACAGGCAAAACTGCGGTTTTTGACTGTCCGCAGACGCGGCGCGTCAATACACACTTTCTGGGCATACGGACAGCGCGGCCCCAGGCGGCAGCCGACCGGCAGATGCTCCAGTGACGGAATCGCGCCCGGCAGGGTATTCAGGCGGCATTTATGTGCCAGCGCCTTTTCAAAATCAGGGATAGCCCGCATCAGCGCCTGGGTATACGGATGGTGCGGTTTGAGCAGCAGGTCATCCGGCTCGGCACTCTCCACGGTCTGGCCGCAGTAGAGCACATTAATGCGATCCACCAGTTGGCTCATTAACTGCAAATCGTGGCTGATCAGAAGGATGGTCATATTGTTGTTCTGGTTCAGCCGGGTCAGCAGGCGGAAAATCTGCGCCTGAGTATCGGGCTCCATGGCGTTGGTCGGCTCATCGGCGATCAGCAGGCGCGGCTGATTAGCCAGCGCAATGGCAATCATCACCTTCTGGCATTCCCCTTCGGTCAGCTCATAGGGGTAACTGTTCATCACATCTTTGTGATCTTTGATACCGACACGGTGCAGCAGTTCAATTGCCCGGCGCTTGCGCCAGTTAAAGCGCTGCCACCAGCGGCCTTTGTAAGTCCAGCCGGGGATGGACTGAATCAGCTGTTTACCGATATTTTCTGACGGATCCAGACAGGATTGCGGCTCCTGGAAAATCATCGACACATTGTGGCCGATCACCCGGCGGCGCTGGCGGGGTGTGAGTTTCAGCAGATCGATATCATTAAACCGGAAACGGTCTGCCGTTACGCGCAGATTATCTTTGGTGATACCGGCAATCGCTTTGGCGATCAGACTTTTACCGGAACCGGATTCCCCTGCAAGGCCGCGGAATTCCCCTTCGGTCAGGGATAATGTCACGCGGTCAACGGCCTTGACCGGCCCTGCGGCAGTCATAAATTCAATGGTTAAATTGCGGATATCCAGTAACGGCATTATTCAACCCCCGCATTAATGGCGCGCTGTAACCCGGTACCGAGCAGATTCACCAGCAGAACACTGATAAGGATGGCGGTTCCCGGCAGAAGTACGGTCCAGGGCGCCACATAAATCAGTTCCAGAGAATCCCCGAGCATCGCCCCCCATTCCGGTGACGGCAGCTGCGCCCCCAGCTCGAGAAAACCGAGCGCGGCAATATCAAGGATAGCAATGGACAGAGCGCGCGTCAGTTCGGTGACGGTCACAGCACTGATATTCGGCAGCACAGTATGGATCAGAATATTGAGGTTGGACGCACCGTCGAGCCGGGCGGCAATCACATATTCCTTATCAAGCTCATCATGTACTGCGATATAAATCATCCGCACAATACGCGGCAGCAGTGCCAGTGCCACGGCAATCATGGCGTGACTGAGACTGGCGCCGAAAAAAGCCACCACAATAATTGCCAGCAGCAGAGAGGGCAGCGCCAGCAGGGTATCAAACATATGGTTAAAAATGGCTGAGCGCAGACCGGTGGTCATCCCTGCCAGACAGCCGATGATAATCCCGGCGACGGCGGCAATGACGGTAACAAGCAGTGCACCGCCGAAGGTGGATTGTGTACCGAGGATCAGACGGCTGAAAATATCACGGCCGAGATCGTCCGTACCGAGGAAGAAGGCGACATTCCCGTAATGAGACCAGGAAGGCGGCAGTAACTGATGACCGGCAAATTGCTGGTCGAGCGCATAAGGGGCTATCCAGGTACCGCCGATCGCCAGTGCAATCAGAAACAGCACGCCGTAAAAACCGATCATAGCCGGAATATCTGCGGTGAAATGCTGCCAGATAACCCGCCCCGGTGACGGCATCCGGTCTTCACGGTAGAAATTATCTGAAGGCATACCATTCCTTATGTTTCAGCGGGCTGCTGACGGCACCCAGAATATCCGACAGCATATTGATAATCATCACCATAGTGCCGACCAGCATGACACCGGCGGAAATCGCGGCAAAGTCCTGCTGGCGGATAGCCGTGATCAGCCAGCGGCCGATCCCCGGCCAGTTAAAGACGACTTCCGTGACCATTGCCAGCGTCAGCATGGTGGAAAACTGTAACCCGAGTTTCGGGATCACCGGCGGCAGTGCATTGTGCAGCAAATGACGGCGGATAATGGTCAGCCGGGATAAACCACGGATAGCGGCGGCTTTAATATAGTTCTGGCTGATAATCTCTTCGGTACTGGTGCGCATCAGGCGGATAACTTCTGTCATCGGCGCAATGGACAGTGTGATCACCGGCAACACCATATGAGACAGCACATTGAGGATCATCGCCTGCCGGTATGGTGAATCCGACAGCCAGGCATCAATCACAGCAAACCCGGTAACCGGTGTTAAATCATACAGCAGGTCAATACGTCCGGAGACCGGCAGCCAGTCCAGCCGCAGAGAGAAGAACAGGGTAAGCAGCAGCGCCAGCCCGAATACGGGCACAGAAAACCCGACCAGTGCAAAGGTGCTGATGACGATATCCGCCATTTTATTGCGCCAGACCCCGGCAATAATCCCGGCAGGAATACCGATCACCAGCGCCAGCAGAAACGCCAGGCCACATAGCTCCAGAGTTGCGGGCAGTGCTGCCCACAATTGCTGGCTGACCGGCTCACCGTTAATCACGGAACTGCCGAAGTCCCATGAAAACAGACTATTATAGTAGAACAGTACCGCATCCGTCAGGGAAGCGCCGCTCAGCGGTGCATTTGCCGGGAAGTAACTCAGGCTGAAACTGAGCACCGACAGAAAACAGAGCGTGATCAGCACCAGCAGCAGACGGCGCAGAATAAAAATAATCATGGTTCAGCCTCCGGCTCCGGGTCATCCCCGGTATCACGGTAGACACCGGCAAAAGAGGTATTACCGAATGCGCTCAGTACCAGCCCTTTAATATCATAGCGGAATGCCTGTAACCGCAGTGAATAGGCCAGCGGCAGTACCGGCAGATCCTGTGCCAGAATCTGCTGCGCTTTGTGATAATACTCTATCCGGCTGCTCAGTTGCTGCTCAAGCAGCGCCTGGTGGATCACATCATCAAATTCCGGGGAACACCAGTGGCTGAGGTTGGTTTGCGAACCGATAGCCGCACAGCTGAGCAGCGGACGGAAAAAACTGTCCGGGTCATTACTGTCGGTTGACCAGCCTGCAAGGGTAATATCGTGGCTGCGATCCATCAGGCTGTTTTCCTGAAAACGCCCCTCAACAGGACGGATATTCATTTTTATCCCGGCACGGGCCAGATCTGCCTGAATCAGCTCGGCCATTTTCAGCGGGCTGGGGTTGTAAGACTGCGAGGCGGTCGGTACCCAGAGATTCAGTGTCATACCGCTGAGTCCCAGCTCATTGAGCATCGCTTTAGCTTTTTCGGGATTATATTCCGTCACCCGGGCCTGGTTATCATACGCCCAGGAGACGCGCGGCAGAATAGACGCGGCGGTTTCCGCCGTGCCGTAATAGATGGATTTCATCAGGCGCTCATTATTAATCGCGAAAGCAATTGCACGGCGCGCCTGCGGATTATTAAACGGCGGTTTACTGGTATTAAACGCCAGATACGCGATATTCATTCCCGGGCGCAGCATCAGGCTCAGACGCGGGTCGTCGCGCAGCACCTGTAACTGGCTGGCGGCGGGATAGGCCAGCACATCACACTCACCGGTGATCAGTTTTGACATCCGTCCGGTGCCGCCCGCCCCGAGATCAACCACCACTTCCTGCATGCGGGGTTTGCCTTTGCGGTAATTATCATGGCGCTGCAGACGAACAAACTGGCCGCTCTGGTAATCATCCAGATAATACGGCCCGGTGCCGACCGGTTTCCAGTCGAGCTGTTCCTGACGGCGGGCTTTCAGCAGGTTATCGGCATACTCTTTGGACAGAACCGGCGCGTAATGGGTTGCCAGATGCCACAGGAAGGAAGCGTCCGGCGTATTCAGTTTAAATTCAACGGTATAATTATTGATTTTGCGGATGGATTTAACATTGGACGCGAACTGCAGACTGTCAAAATAAGGATAGCGGCCGCCGTTGATATAGTGATACGGGTTCTGTTTATCCACCACGCGGGAAAAGCTGAACACCACATCATCCGCATTCATTTTGCGGGTCGGTTTAAACCAGTCAGTAGTCTGAAAATCGGTATCACGGCGCAGATAAAAACGGTAGGTCGCGCCGTTATCCAGCACTGTCCAGCGGGCAGCCAGTTCCGGGATCAGGCGGTAGGTGTAAGGGTCAACATCCAGCAGGCGATCGTAAATCTGTGCCGCCAGCGGCTCGACAATCAGCCCGCTACTGGCCAGCTGCGGGTTAAATGTACTGATGTTGCCGTTCACACAATAGACAAAACCGGTATCGCGGACCGGCGGCAGCGGAGCGGCCTGAGCCGTGACCGGTTTTACCGGCTGGTCTGTCTGCGGGGCAGGTGCGGCGGCAAAGCCTGAAACAGGCAGGAGAACCGCACAGGCCCGGATAATCCAATGGCGCATAAATCAGTTACCGTTAAAAATGAACAGGGCATTGTATCGCAATTTGTGCGACTAACCAAAAACGGAAGCATTTAATCCGGTTGCGGGCTGCCGGCATGTTTTTTCAGTAATCCGCGAAACTGATGATAGGTCAGATTCAGCAGTTGTGCTGCTTCCCGCTGATTAAACTGCGCGCGCTGTAATGCGGCATCCAGCGCGTCCTTCTCTTGTGTGTGCTGCCACTGCTTCAGGGAGAACGGCAGCGGCGGCAGGGACCGTGATGCCGTGTCCGCAGAAGATCCCGGCGCGGTGACAAACGGGTTGATCACCAGTTCTGCCAGCAGTCCGGTGGTATCTCCCTGACGGTACAGGGAGCGCTCAATCACATTTTTCAGCTCACGGATATTGCCCGGCCAGTGATAGCTCTGCATCTGCTGCAGGGCGTGCGGAGAGAAACCGGCAAAGAACGGCGTGCCCATCTCCTGACACATCTGCACGGCAAAATGACCGGCAAGTTCGGTCAGGTCGCGCGGGCGCTCGCGCAGCGGCGGGATATTGACGACATCAAAGGCCAGCCGGTCGAGTAAATCGGCGCGGAATTTTCCCTCTGCCGCCAGCGCCGGTAAATCCGCATTGGTGGCGCAGACAATCCGTACATCCGCTTTCAGGGTCTGTTGTCCGCCGACACGCTCAAATTCCCCGTATTCAATCACCCGCAGGAGCTTTTCCTGCACCGTCAGCGGCGCGGTACCCAGTTCATCAAGAAACAGTGTGCCGCCGTCCGCCCGCTCAAAACGGCCCTGATGGCGGCGCTGAGCCCCCGTAAAAGCCCCGGATTCATGTCCGAACAGCTCGGAATCGAGCAAATTATCGTTAAGTGCCGCACAATTCAGTGCGATAAATGGCTCATCCCAGCGGGGAGAGAGATAATGAAGACGGTGAGCAAATAATTCTTTACCGGTACCCCGTTCTCCGCAAATCAGTACCGGCCGGGCAATTTTTGCCAGCCGCGACACTTTTTCCAGTGCATCGAGAAAAGTATTATCGATACCGATCAGGGTTTCTGTGTTATTTGTCATGATTAATTTAACCACAAAATGGCGAATATCACCACTTTACAAAAAATCATGACAAAAGGGAAATAAATAAACCTGAGAAAAAACAAACGGGTAAAAAAAATCACGGAGTTGGCACGCATCTTGTAATAGTGAACGTGTCATAAGACATAACTGCTGATAAAAGGACATCAATCATGGGAATCTTTTCACGTTTTGCCGATATCATTAACGCCAACGTTGCATCACTGCTGGATAAAGCGGAAGATCCGCAGAAAATGATCCGCCTGATGATTCAGGAAATGGAAGATATGCTGGTGGAAATCCGCTCCACCTCTGCCCGTACCCTGGCGGAACGCAAAAATCTGTCACGTCAGATTGAAAGCGGTGAGCGTCAGGTGAGTGACTGGCAGGAAAAAGCGGAACTGGCGATTGTCAAAGGAAAAGAAGATCTGGCCCGTGCCGCACTGCTGGAAAAACAGCGCGTGGAAGGCCATGTCGATACACTGCGTCATGAGCTGATTATTCTGGACGAAACTATCGCCCGGCTGAAAAATGAAATTAACGAACTGGAACAGAAACTGACTGAAACCCGTGCCCGCCAGCAATCCATGGTGGTGCGTCACGAAGCGGCAAAATCATCCCGTGCGGTGCGCCGTCAGCTCGACAGCGGCCGGATGGATGAGGCAATGGCCCGTTTTGAGCAGTTTGAGGCGCGGATTGACCATATGGAAGGTGAAGCCGCAAGCTATGGTCTGGGGAAAGAAAAATCACTGGAACAGCAGTTTGCCGAGCTGAAAGCGGAAGATGAGATCAGCGCGCAAATCGCGGCCATCAAAGCACGTCTTGAAAAAGAAGAAAAGGGCGAATAAGGTCGGTAACAGGCTTTCCTGAATTAATACCATTAAGGACAAAAATATGGCATTTGTATTTTTAGGTATACCACTGACAATTTTCGTGTTGTTCGTGCTGCCGATCTGGTTATGGCTGCACTATAACAGTCAGCGGGGAAGCCGGGCCGGTGAATTTGAAACCCGCCGCCTTGCGGCGCTGGCGGAAAATGCTCAGCAGATGGAAGCGCGGATCAAAACCCTGGAAGCGATTCTGGATGCGGAAAATCCGGGCTGGAGGCAATCATAATGGAATTTCAGTCACGTAAACTGTACCGCTATCCGGATGAAGGTATGTTCCGGGGCGTATGTGCCGGTATTGCCAACTATTTTGATGTACCGGCCTGGATGATCCGCATTATCGCGGTGGTGGCAACATTTACCGGCTTTTTCTGGCTGACTATTACCCTCTATATTCTGATGGGAATGATCCTGCCGGTGGTGCCGCGTGATTACCCCGGCCGGGACGGCGGAGTGAATGCGGCCATGCTGCTTGAACAGACAGAACGCAGCCAGGCGCGTACCGAAAAACGGATCCGCGACATTGAGCGCTATGTGACCTCAGAACAGTATGCGCTCAACCGCCGCTTCCGTGATCTGTAATTTGTCAGACGGAGAACAGTATGAAGTGGCCGGATAAACACACCCTGCTGCGGGCCGGGAAAACCGGGGCGCAGCTGTTAACCACCGCAGCACTGGCGGCGGCACCCGGCGGTATTGCCGCAGTGATTCTGAAATCGGTTACCCGTCCTGCTCTGCGCGGGGCGGCAATACTGGTACTGGAGCCTGTTATCCGTGCCGGTATGAAAAAAGTAATTGGCCGTTTTACACCGGAGAATTATGAAACGACTGCAAAATGAGCTGAGTGCCCTCGTCAACCGGGGGCTGGATCGTCATCTTCGTCTTGCCGTTACCGGACTGAGCCGCAGCGGCAAGACCGCGTTTATTACCTCGTTTGTTAATCAGCTGATGAATGTACAGAGCGGTGCACGTCTGCCGCTATTTTCGGCTGCCCGTGACGGCCGCATTCTCGGTGTGAAACGCATCCCGCAGCGGGACCTGGGCGTACCACGCTTTGCCTATGATGAAGGTCTCGCTTCACTGTACGGCACACCGCCGGACTGGCCGGTGCCGACACGCGGTGTCAGCGAAATCCGCCTGAAACTGCGTTACCGCACTCAGGACAGTCTGCTGCGCCACTTTAAGGAAACCTCCGCGCTCTACCTGGAAATCGTCGATTATCCGGGAGAGTGGCTGCTGGATCTGCCGATGCTGGAACAGGATTACCTTACCTGGTCGCAGCAGATGAAAACCCTGCTCAAAGGCGAACGGGGTGAATGGGCAGAGCCGTGGCTGGCACTGTGCCGTCAGCTGGACCCGGATGCCCCGGCGGATGAACAGCAGCTGGCCGCTATTGCACAGGCCTATACCGATTACCTGCACCGCTGCAAAGCCGCAGGTTTTCACTTTATCCAGCCGGGTCGTTTTGTACTGCCGGGAGATATGGCCGGTGCACCGGGATTACAGTTTTTCCCGTTTATTACCGACCTGATGCCGGATCCGTCCCGGCTGGCCAAAGCGGCAAAAAGCAGTGTCCTCGGCATGCTGCGCGATCGCTATCAGTATTATTGTGACCATGTGGTCAAAGGTTTCTATAAGCACTATTTCCAGCATTTCGACCGTCAGATTGTGCTGGTGGATTGCCTGACCCCGCTCAACAGCGGGCCGCAGGCATTTACGGATATGCGTCTGGCGCTGACCCAGCTGATGCAGAGCTTCCATTACGGTAAACGCACATTATTGCGCCGCCTGTTTTCTCCCTGCATCGACAAACTGTTGTTTGCCGCCAGCAAAGCGGATCATGTCACTGCCGACCAGCACGCCAATCTTGTGGCACTGCTTCAGCAGCTGACGCAGTCAGCCTGGCAGCAGGCCGCTTTTGAGGGGATTAAAATGGACTGCACCGGGCTGGCGTCGGTACAGGCTACCGAATACGGCATGGTGATGCATAACGGGGAAAAAATGCCTGCGCTGAAGGGCACCCGGCTGGCGGATAACACCCCGCTGACTTTCTATCCCGGCGAAGTACCGAAACGGCTGCCGGATGCAGACTTCTGGCAGCAGCAGGGATTTCAGTTTGAATCCTTCAGACCGCTGCCGATGCGGATGGACACGCCACTGCCGCATATCCGGATGGACAGTGCGATGGAATTTTTACTGGGAGATAAACTGTCATGAGTGAGCCGATCAAATCCCGTATTGATTTTGAGGAAGCACCGTTGTCGCCGCCGGTACAGGACAGTATAAAACCGGCGCAACAATTTGCGGACGATGACAGCATACAGTTTGAACGCACGGAGTTCACGGCAGAGCAGGATACAGACGGGGAAGCGGAAGCATTGCTGATTCAGGCGCTGAAACCCCGGCGCAGCCTGTGGCGTAAGCTGGTCTTTGTGGCCGGCGGATTGCTGGGGATCAGCGCCATCGCACAACTGATTCAGTGGGTGAATGATGCCTGGACAGGCAATGACTGGACAGCCCTCGGCGGCATTGCCGCCACCTTTCTGGTGCTGATTGCCGCTGCCGGATCTGTTATCACGGAATGGCGGCGCATGTACCGCCTGCGCCAGCGGGCTACAGAACGCGAGGTCGCAGAGGAATTACTGCAAAGCCACCGTATCAGCGACGGACGCGCGTTTTGTGAAAAACTGGCGAAACAGGCCAATATCCCGTCACACCATCCCGCATTGCAGCAATGGCAGAGCCTGTTACAGAGCAGCCATAATGACCGCGAAGTGGTGACCCTGTACAGTCAGCTTGTCCAGCCGGTGACGGATGAACAGGCGCGCCGGGTGATCAGTCGTTTCGCAGCGGAATCTGCGCTGATGATTGCCGTCAGCCCGCTGGCACTGGTGGATATGGCCTTTATTGCCTGGCGCAATATCCGTCTGATTAACCAGGTGGCGGCTATCTACGGTATTGAGCTGGGATATTACAGCCGCCTGCGTCTGTTTAAACTGGTTCTGCTCAATATTGCCTTCGCAGGGGCATCCGAGCTTATCCGCGAAGTGGGGATGGACTGGCTCTCCCAGGACATCACCGCACGGTTATCCGCCCGTGCCGCACAGGGTATGGGGGCCGGGTTGCTGACCGCCCGTCTGGGGATCAAAGCGATGGAACTGTGCCGTCCGCTGCCGTGGACTGCAACAGATAAACCTAAACTTATGGATTTCCGTAAGCAGTTGTTACAACAGCTTAAACAGGCAGTACCAAAAGGGAAGAGCGCGGAAAAATCCGCCCTGTAACCGATAATCAGGCCGGATGCGCATTTTGTGATATCATCCGGCTTTTTTATGCAGAAACGGGTGTCCGGTCACTGTTTTTTTTACGGCGATCCCGCTATGCTCCCTGCGGGTCGCTGTCTCACCTCTCCGGCGCGGTTTGCCGTCCGCGCTGAATAAAGCTTCGTTAACCGACTGACATATCTGTACTTTCATAGCCTTTTCACACGGAACTGTGGATAAACACCGCAGGAACGCATTTATTGTGTCAACAAATCGTGACAGTTTTCATTTTATACCGTAAAATCAGTTTCAATTAACGGGAAAATAATAACTTAAGTGTAAATAGGATCGTAACGATGCGATTGGAAGTAATTTGCCAGGACCGAATCGGACTGACGCGGGAGTTATTGGATCTGCTGGTATTACAAAATATCGACCTCAAAGGCATCGAAATTGCCCGTAATGGCCGGATATACCTCAATTTTATGCAGATCGATTTTTCTGTGTTCCAGTCTCTGATGGCTGAGATCCGCCGGATTCAGGGCGTGGTGGATGTCAGAACTGTTCACTTTATGCCGTCTGAGCGCGAACAACGCGCCATGTGGGCGTTACTCGAATCCCTGGAAGACCCGATTTTATCTCTCGACCTGCGCGGGAATATTGAACTGGCCAACAGCGCGGCACTCTCCCTGTTTGCCACCACCGAAGAGCGCATTCGTCAGCGCAATATCACTTACTATTTCAGCCAGTTCAACTTCACCCGCTGGATTGAGGATGAAGAACCTGCGCCGTACAAGGAAACCATCACTCTCAAAGGCCGCTCTTACACCCTGAGTGTGACGCCGATTAATTTTGATGAGAAAGATGACGCCTCCGCCACTATCGGCGCGGTTGTGCTGCTGCGCACTGTCAGTGAGAGCACCAGCGGGCAGAAGCGCCGCATGCAGGTGATGCATTCCGGCAGTTTTGATGACCTGGTGGCGAAAAGCGCCAAAATGCGCCATGTGGTTGAACAGGCGCAGCGCATGGCAAAAATGGACTCCCCGCTGCTGCTGGTCGGCGAAACCGGTACCGGGAAAGACGTGTTTGCCAAAGCCTGTCATCTCTACAGCGTGCGCGGCAATCAGCCGTTCCTCGGGCTGAACTGTGCCTCGATGCCGGATGATGTGGTGGAAACAGAACTGTTCGGTTACGCTGCCGGTGCTTACGCCAATAGTACCGAGCCGAAAAAAGGCTTCTTTGAGCAGGCCAACGGCGGCACGGTTCTGCTGGATGAAATCGCGGAAATGTCCCCGCAGATGCAGATCAAACTGCTGCGTTTCCTGAATGACGGTACATTCCGCCGTGTCGGGGAAGAGCATGAGGTGAAAGTGGATGTGCGGGTTATCTGTGCGACCCAGAAAAATCTGCTGGAACTGGTAAAAGAGGGCAAATTCCGTGAGGATCTCTATTACCGTCTCAATGTGCTGACGCTGACTATTCCGCCGCTGCGTGAGCATCAGGAAGATATCCTGCCGCTGACCCGTGATTTTGTGAAGCGTTTCTCTGAGGAGCAGGGTTGTGAGGAGCCGCGTCTTGCACCGGAACTGGGGCAGTTTCTTTGTGCTTATCACTGGCCGGGCAACGTTCGCCAGCTGCGTAATGTGATTTATCAGGCGCTCTCTTCGCTGGAAGGCTCGCTGCTGCGTCCGCAGGACATCGTTCTGCCGGAACTGGAAGCGGAAATCGGCTTCAGTGAGGATATCCTCAGCGGCTCGCTGGATGATATCACCAAACGGTTTGAGTGCTCTGTGCTGACACGGCTTTACCGCCACTATCCGAGCACCCGTAAGCTGGCGAAACGCCTGAATGTCTCACATACCGCGATCGCCAATAAACTGCGCGAATACGGGCTGAGTCAGCGGCGCGGCGCGGCAAAAGACGATGAGGGAGAGGAGGAATAATTCTTTCCCCGGTAAAAAATAACCCCGCGACCGTCACCGGCAGCGGGGTTTTTTTACAGATACGGGTAACTTATTTCAGTGCATTCAGTGCGCTGTCATAATCCGGCTCTTCGGTGATTTCACCGACCAGTTGGCTGTAAATCACAGTATCATTCTCATCCAGCACGATCACCGCACGGGCGCACAGACCGGCCAGCGGGCCGCTGCCGATACCGACACCGTAATTTTCACGGAATTCCGGATCACGCAGGGTGGAGAGCATCACCACATTCTCAATACCTTCCGCGCCGCAGAAACGGGACTGCGCGAACGGCAGATCAGCGGAAATACATAACACCACGGTATTGGACAGTTTTGCGGCAGTTTCATTGAATTTGCGCACGGAGGCGGCGCAGACACCGGTGTCCACACTCGGGAATATATTCAGAATCTTACGCTTCCCGGCGAATTTGGTGAGCTGGACATCTGACAAATCATTAGCGACTAATTTAAATGGTACGGCTTTTTCACCGGCACGCAGCAGTGCGCCGTAAACCAGAACATCATTACCCTGAAGTTTTACAGTTTGTGTCATTTTTATCATCCTCTGAACGGGCTCATAATTGTTGGTATAAATAATACCTGGCAGGTGTTTTCTCACCGGATATCGTTAATAAAAATGTAATATCCGGTTGTTGTGTTTCGGTAATCATCAGATAATCTATCGGTTTACCATTTTTAATACAAGGCGCCCGTTATGTTCAGGCCAGCAAAATTTTCCCGTTCCGCACTTCTTGCAGGGACGTTTTTCACGTTTTCTTCACTGTTTTGTGCAACGGCGGCGGAGATCCCCGCAGGAACACAGCTGGCAAAAGAACAATCTGTTTATCGTCATCTGAAGGATGAACCCGCGTCTCTGGATCCGATTAAAGCGGTCGGTCTGACCGAAGCCCAGATTTTGCGTGATTTATTTGAAGGGCTGACCAGCCAGGGTGCGGACGGCAAACCGGTGCCCGGTGTCGCTCTCTCCTGGGAGACCCGCAACAATCAGGTATGGACATTCCGCCTGCGTGACGATGCCCGCTGGTCAGACGGCTCACCGGTGACCGCACAGGACTTTGTCTACAGCTGGCAGCGCCTGGTGAACCCGAAAAATCTCTCTACCTTCGCCTGGTTTGCACCGCTGGCCGGGATTAAAAATGCACAGGCGATTATTGACGGAAAAATGCTGCCGGAAACCCTCGGCGTTGAAGCTGCTGACAGCCGGACACTGCGGGTTACGTTAGACCGTCCTGTGCCGTATTTCCCGGGCCTGGCGGCCAATTTCAGCCTTTTCCCGGTCAATCGTGCTGCTGTTGAGAAATACGGCGACAGCTGGATCCGCACAGGGCATCTGGTCGGCAACGGGGCATTTGTCCTGCATGACCGGGTGGTGAATGAGAAAATTGTTCTGACACCGAACCCGTATTACTGGGATCACAAACACACGGTGCTGACATCGGTTACCTTTGTACCGATTAACCATGAATCCCAGGCCACCAAACGCTATCTGTCCAATGACCTCGATATCACAGAGTCTTTCCCGAAAAACCAGTATCAGAAACTGAAACAGGCGATTCCGGATCAGATTTATATCCCGGATCAGCTCGGCACCTATTATTATGCCTTTAACACACAGCGTGCACCGACAAACGACCCGCGTGTGCGGCAGGCGCTTTCCATGACCATTGACCGCGCAGTGATCGCAGAGAAAGTGCTGGGTACAGGCGAAAAACCGGCCTGGCATTTCACGCCGGATGTCACCGCCGGGTTTACACCGGAACCGGGTCTGTACCAGAAATTTACACAGGATGAGCTCGACAGCCAGGCGAAAACCCTGCTGGCCGCCGCCGGTTACGGGCCGCATAATCCGCTGAAATTATCCCTGCTGTATAACAGTTCGGAAAACCATCAGAAAATTGCCATTGCCGTCGGTTCGATGTGGAAGAAAAAACTGGGCGCGGAAGTGAAACTGGTCAATCAGGAATGGAAAACCTATATCGACAGCCGCAATACCGGCAATTTTGATGTGATCCGCGCCTCCTGGGTCGGGGATTACAACGAGCCGTCAACCTTCCTGTCTCTGCTGACCAGTACACACAGCGGCAATATCGCGCAGTATCATAATGAAAAATATGACGCTTTGCTGAAAACCGCTGCGCTGGAAACAGATGATAACGCCCGTAATACCGACTATAACGACGCCGAAAAACTGCTGGCGGAAGACATGCCGATAGCACCAATCTACCAGTACACTAACGGCCGTCTGATTAAACCGTGGCTGAAGGGATATCCGGTCAATAATCCGGAAGATGTGGCATACAGCCATAATCTCTATATTATTAAACACTAAGCCAGCCTCCGGTTCCTGCTGCGGACGGCGGCAGGAACCGGCTGAACACACTCAGCAGCTGTTTTCACGGACAATGGGGAGAGACGCATGAGCGCTTTGTACGGATCCGCTTTTCAGGGAACAGATCCCATCTGCCGGGTACAGTTTGACGGAGAAGGCGGTTGCACGCCGGTGGATGTCAACGCCGTTGCCGGGATAAAAGAACCGGTGTGGCTGCACCTGGACTATTTATCCGCGGATAACCAGCGCTGGCTGCGTGAAACGGAGCTGTTGCCGCCGCAGGCGCGTGACGGGCTGACAAACAATGTTATCCGCCCCAGGACACTCCGTATTGGTGAGGGTGCATTAATTACCCTGCAAACCATCAACAATAATGACGGCGACCGGCCTGATCAGCTGGTGGCATTCCGTATCTGGATCTGCGGCAGTTATATTATCTCCACCCGCCACCGTAAAGTGCACTCCATTCAGACCATTCAGGATGATTTACAAAACGGTGAAGGCGCAAAAAATACCGGAGAATGGCTGGCGGAAGCGGCGTTCTGCATTACCGACGAAGTGGCAGATTTTATTGAGGACTTGCACGATACCCTGATTGATATGGAAGATGCGATACTCGATCAGCATATTCCGGCACGCGGGGAGCTGGCACTGCTGCGCAAGCAGCTGATTGTCCTGCGCCGCTACATGGCACCGCAGCGGGATGTATTTTCCCGGCTGGCCTCCGAGCGTTACACCTGGCTCTCAGAGCAGGACAGACATCAGCTGACGGATGTCAGTGACCGCCTGGGGCGGATTATTGACGATATTGACTCCTGTATCGCGCGGACATCGGTTATCTCGGATGAAATCACCAATATGATGGCGGATGCGATGAACCGGCGTACTTATACCATGTCGCTGCTGGCGATGGTTTTTCTGCCGACAACCTTTCTGACCGGATTGTTCGGGGTCAACCTCGGCGGGATCCCGGGGGGCGATTTCCCGTTTGCCTTCAGTTTGTTCTGTGTGGGACTGGCGGGTGTTATCGGATTTGTTGCCTGGTGGTTACGTAAGAGTAACTGGTTGTAAAAACGTGTATTTTTATATGATTTTACGTACCGGACTTGAGCTATATCAAGAAATACCACGCCCGGTTAGGGCACTATTACTCCCGCAGGTGAATACAACGTTGAGCGATGAACGTTGTGCTCCATAATTGTAGTTTTTCTCATATTGAGTTCTTATACAGAATATTGACCATTATCATGCCGGTGTATTTTATACATCGGTTTTTTTTTGCCTGAAACAAACCCGTCAGTATTCAGGCCGCGCCCTCCGTGGCACGGCACTATAACAGCGTGATTATTTCACTTCCGTCACATCCAGACGTAATTCTGTGAAATCCGTGCTATCGCCGTCATCATCCTCATCTTCCCATACCGGCTGAACAGGCAGAGTTTCGCGGTCAAACGCGAGATCACCGCCGTCGACAACTTCACTGCCGTGATGGATAGATTTGAAATCGAATAATTCAGTGTCACATAAATGTGATGGTACGACATTCTGTGTGGCACGGAACATAGTTTCAATCCGGCCCGGATAGCGTTTATCCCAGTCGCGCAGCAGATCTTTGATAACCTGACGCTGCAGGTTCGGCTGAGAGCCGCACAGGTTACACGGAATGATCGGGAACCCTTTGGCTTCGGCGAAACGCTCAATATCTTTCTCACGGCAATAGGCCAGCGGGCGGATCACCACATGTTTACCGTCGTCGCTCATCAGCTTCGGCGGCATGCCTTTGAGTTTGCCGCCGTAAAACATATTCAGGAACAGGGTCTGCAGAATATCGTCGCGGTGGTGGCCAAGGGCGATTTTTGTTGCCCCCAGCTCAGTCGCGGTGCGGTACAAAATACCCCGGCGCAGACGGGAGCAGAGGGAACAGGTGGTTTTCCCTTCCGGAATCTTCTCTTTCACAATCCCGTAGGTATTTTCTTCGACGATTTTATATTCAACGCCCAGTTTTTCCAGATATTCCGGCAAAATATGCTCAGGGAAACCCGGCTGTTTCTGATCGAGATTCACCGCCACCAGGGAAAAACGGATGGGGGCGCTTTGCTGCAGGCTCTGCAGAATGGAAAGCAGGGTGTAACTGTCTTTGCCGCCGGACAGGCAAACCATGATGCGGTCGCCGTCCTCAATCATATTAAAATCTGCGATTGCTTTGCCGGTATGGCTGCGCAGGCGTTTTTGCAACTTATTGATGTTGTACTGTTCTTTCGGTGTATTCATGTCTTACTGTTCTTAACGGGTTTGGCTGGTGCCTGTGTCAGGCCGGCCGCACGGCAACGGAAATCTGAAATAAGGACGCAATGATAGCAGAAGGACGGGGGATTCGGATACGTATGGATTAAAAAGGATGGCAGCCCGGAACGGAATGATCCGGGATGACGGGGGCTGGCTGTTGGTACTCTCTGGTGTGGTTATTTTTTACTGCGGATTTTACCCCTTCCTCTGTTCTTCATGTCAATAGTGATCGTGTCATAGTCTGTTTCCTGACTCTTTTTCTCTTTATAGTTAAGTGAACTCAGTTTGCTGTTTTTTTCGATACAATCAGTAAAAAAACTTTTCACGTCAACATTAAACAAAAAAGCGATTTGCAGTAATGTGCTGGCTCTTATATTGGTAATGCCCTGTTCATAGCGGGATATTTGCTGCTGACTTAAACCCAGTAATTCAGCAAGCGCCATACCTGATAATCCCAGCGATTTTCTTTTCCGTGAAATTTGCTGACCGATAAAGAGGCTGATTTCTCTCTCATTCATATGCTATGCCCTTAAATAAAATGCTGTGTGTAATCTTAAATATAGTAATTATGTTAATTATGTTTATATTGTTCAAATGTTCCCAGATAACTGCCGTCAGTATAAGAATTAAGATGATTCGACATATGGGATAATAGTTTTTTTGAATCCGGGTCTCTGTTTAAGATAAATAATACTCTGTGTATAAATTTCTCCGGCGATATATTAAAAATACGCAGTATTAATATCAGTGTATCCAGCGGAATAGCACTGTCACCATTCTCGTAACGGGATATCTGCTGCTGCGATAACTGTATTATTGAGCCTAACTCATGGCCGGTGATACCTTTTGATTTTCGTAATATTTTAATTTCCTGGCCTATAACTGCATGAAGCTCCTTTTTAAAGACCTGGTGTTGACAACTAAGTGCGTGGCAATTATCGGGCTGCATAAAGATACCATCAGGACGTCATTAAACTTAATGTATATTTTAAATACTATTATAGGAAATATCTGTAAGGCAAAAACAGTATATTGTGCATAATATGCAAGCCTTATAATGGTTGTCAATAAATAAAATTCGCAATAAAAGTGTACAAAAAAATAAAAAGTAAAATTAAAAACTGAAAATATACAGATACTGCAATGTGTATAAGAAAGGAAAGCGTTAGTCTGGCCCATTGTGTATTTATTTGATTTTTAAGAAAAAATAAAGACATTGTCCGATGGCGGGATAAATAACACTTTCGTGGTGTAGTTATACACATTTTGCGGGTTTCGCCGGGAGGTAAACAATATGATGATATTCTTTTTGTAATTATAATAATGGAATATATCAACATTTACGACATCAGTATGCCTTTATGAAGATAATTATATGGTTATAAGTAAAACTAAAAGACTTACGGAGTGTGTGACCCGGTGTTTCTGTTCGTCACAAAAAGATGTGTAATTGTAAAAATCAGATATCTGCCGGGGGATCGAAAAGATAACGGCAAAAGCATCAATATCTTTAGTTTTAATATCTTAATGTTTTGTTTTTCTTTACTTTTATGAGTCATGATTAACTAAAAAATATCTTTTATTTCATTGTGTTGATAATAATATTCTCTTTTTGTTCTTTTCCGTTCATACCGGAGCATTGTTTATTAAAAATGATAATTCGTTATAGAGAGGAAAAATTAAACGCTTGTTTATATCTGGATTGAAACAATTATAACAATAACGCAACTATTTGAGGTGAAAGTAATAAAAACCTGCGATATTATTCGTTATTACCTTCTTTTAATCATTCAATGCATCAGTGAGGTCATCTGAATATATGTCATGGCTGACAACAGATCCCCGTGACAGCCATGAGAACGGATAAAATTTAAGCGTGATTTTGCATAATCGTATTGAATGTTTTTACAACCAGCAGATTACCGTTTTTCAGTGCAGCGTAGTTTTCCTTTATTTCGGATGCAGCGTACTCACGGATTGCTGTATTCAGATATTCAATCAGCTCAATTTTGCAGTCCTTGTTTGATTTATCCAGTGCTGAGAACGGTGTGCTGAGATCTCTGTTTTCTTCAATCAGTCGCTGAAGGAGTGATTTATCTGTTGCCCGCTCAAAATACTGGCCGACAGTAATAACCCGCTCAAGGCCGGTCAGCTTCATAACCATCAGGGTTAATCTGGAGCATACAGAATAAACAGTCTTATTGCTGACAGACATACTTACCTCATCTACGAAAATCATATGATTTATGCTGGTGTGAAGGTTTACAGCATTTCCCTTTTTTTAAAAGGTAGAATAATCTGAATGTTGTGTAAAATGGTCAAATTATACCAATACAGATTACGTATTGGTGCGTAATATACGTTTATTCACGCAGCCATATTATTAAAAGGAATAACAGAGTGACTAAAAAAATACTGAGCCTGTTTATTGTACTGGTTCTGTCCGGATGTGTTTCACCTGGTACACAACCGGAAAAATATGAAAAGAATAACGATGATCCTTATAAAAACAGTACAGTAAATACTATCCGTGAAAATCAGGAGATTTACAGGGAGCAACTGAGAATAAAACAATACACCGGCGGAGAGGGATAATGACAGTTATTGAGAATAATCATGAGTATACCGGCAGCCGGTTTGAAAAAGCCGATCTCAGTGATCAGACAATCCGTGGTGTGGTGTTTGAGGACTGCACATTTATCCGCTGTGATTTCAGCTCGGCGGTTGCGCAGCAGTGCCGTTTCACTGACTGTGTGTTTGAGCAGTGCAATATGAGTCTGCTGGCAGTTCCGGAAACCCGGTTTTCCGGCACTGAATTTACCGGAACGAAAATGATTGGTATTGACTGGACAAAAGCATACTGGCCGAAGTTTGATTTTTATTCTCAGCTGGTGTTTAAAGAGTGTATTTTAGACAGTAATAACTTTTTTGACCTCAGATTACATGAATCGCACTTTGAATCCTGCCGGATCCATAATGCCGATTTCAGACAGGCGGAGCTGAATAAATCTGTCATGCAGGATTGCGATTTAACCGACACGCTGTTTATGCACACTAATCTGGAAGGGGCGGATCTTTGCGGTTCTCACTCTTTTTATATCGATATTCGTGAAAACAAAACTGCCAAAGCCACATTTTCCGCATACGAAGCCCTGAATCTGCTGCGGGTGCTTGATATCCGTCTGGCTGATTAAATCGTGCGACACCGGGTATATATACCGGATATCTGCTGAATAACGCGTATAATTACGCAGTAATATCTTCATCAAATCTGATTTTGATGAATAAAGCGACAGTAAGGCTTCTGGTCACTTGCCGGTCTTTGGTATGATCAGTGATAAGTAACTCAATGTATACGGGCGGGGCAATGAGAAAATTTATTCTGTCAGGGATTATGGCCGCATTATTATCCGGCTGCGCAGGTACCGGAAGTAAAACACCGGAAGCACCCTGGGGCTTTACATGGGGGCAGACGCCCGCAGAATTAAAAGCCCTGAATCTGGACGATTTTGATTGCACAAAAACCCGTGATGGCGGGCAATTATGCAGCTCACTGGCATCACCGGATGTTGAAAAGCAATTCTTTATGATGGTCTTTTCACCGGGAGGGCAAAAATTAAATGCAATATCCCGTTTTGGTGTCTGGAGCCATGATCAGGCCGCATTACTGAATGAGTACGATAAAGTAAATGCGGAGATGGAGAAAATCTACGGCAAACCGGCCGGGATAAATGAAGAATATGATCGCAAAACGCCGTTCCTGGCAAAAGTCGCCAAGGGAAAAATCGGTCAGTTTAAGCGCAAATATGAATCAGAAGATACCGAGGTTGTGGTGGGCGTGGTCAGTAATGCCAATCTGGTACAGATAAATGATGAAAAAGATGTCACTTATACTGTGCTGACCATGTATACACTGAAATAAACAGGTACTTGCGGTGCTGAATATTATCACTATGATTCAGCACCGTTCCTTCCTTATTCTCCGGGTATGGTAACCCGGTGTCATCAGCATATTTCCTGACACTCCCGGTAAAAGAGTGTGATCAGTTTCGCTTAATGTCATCCGTTGCTGATTTTTGATACAGCAAAAAAATAGCCTGTGGTATCCCTTTTATCAGTTTTTTTATTTCAAAGGGGATTATCAATGAAATTTATTAATCGTTACAGTGCAATTGCACTGGCTGTTGGTATGTTGTCACTGAATATGACTGCACAGGCTGAGACTGTTTCCCTGAATGCCGCTGCCGCACCGCAGGCTGTGACAGAAATAGCGGTGTTACAGCAGGGGCAGTGGGACAGTTTTAATAAACAGCGCCTGGATGCCATGATCGCCAAAGCAAAACAATCACCGGCACATACCTATTATGCGGTGTTTGACTTTGATAACACCACGGCATTTCTGGATATTGAAGAAGCGGTGATGATTTATCAGCTTGAACACCTGTTATTTGCCATGACACCGCAGGAACTGAAATCTGTTATTTTCAAAGATATTCCGGCCGGCAATTTTTCCGCTGAGTTCAACAATAAAGATGGTAAACCGGTCAATATTGAGAAGGTCGGAGCTGATATTCTGGAAAGTTACCAGTGGCTGTATGACAACTATGATGGTCTGAAGGGTGATAAGCCGCTGTCTGAAATTAAAAAATCGCCGCATTATCAGAATTTCATCACCAAAATGCGCTATTTATATGCGGCAATCGGCGGCACATTTGATCATGCCGTTTCCTATCCGTGGGTCACCTATTTATTTATGAATATGACACCGGAGCAGGTTGCGGATATTACCGCTAAAACCATTGAATGGCAGAAATCAGAGCCGGTTGAAGGCGTGGTATGGGAAAGCCCTGAATCGTTACCGGGACAGGCGGGTATTGTTGAAATTGACTGGCATAATGGTTTCCGTCTGGTGCCGGAAATGCAGGATCTGTATCAGGTGCTGCAAAAATCCGGTATTGATGTCTATGTGATTTCCGCATCGAACCTGGAAGTGATTAAATCGATTGTCACACAACCGCCGTATTCTGTACCGGAGTCACAGGTATTTGCCATGCATTTACTGCGCACCAAAGATAATAAACTGACATCCGATCTGGATCCGGTTTATCCGCAGACTCAGGGCAAAGGGAAAACAGAGACTATCCGTAAGTTTATTCAGGATAAATATGCCGGTAAAGGGCCGTTATTAGTCGCCGGTGACAGTGAAGGCGACCAGAATATGATGTCTGACTTCCCTGATACGGATGTGGTGCTGATTATTAACCGCCTGCGTTCACCGGATAGCATTATCGGGCAGTTATCAAAACAGGCAGTTAAAGAGCACGGTCAAAAGGATGCCAAAGTATTATTGCAGGGACGTAATGACAGCACCGGTGTATTTGTACCGTCACAGCTTCATACCCCGTTGGGTGCCAAAGAAGGGCGGGCGTTAAAATAACAGCACTGGCTGTCAATTTAAGGAAATACTGATAACCCCGGCCGGTAATACACACTATGATAGTAAATAGATATCATTATAAGGAATTCAGAAGGATATGGATAAATATATTGTGTGTTATGAAGGTCTGGGGTTAACCGGCTCGGTACTATTCCGCAGCCATGTGGCTATTAATACCGATATCAGCAGAACGGAAGCGGAACGTTTTATCGCGCTGTTTAACAATGCCGCTGCCGCCGATGCGGCAAAGTATAATATTAACGCGGCACGTTATGTTATCGTGAATATCTGTAAACTGTAGTAATACGGCGGGATTACCGCCGTATTATTTTTCAGGATAATGCCAGTGTATGGGTAATGGCACAATTTTCAGTAAATGCCTCATCATGACTGACCAGTAATAATGCCCCTTTATAACTGCGCAGCACATTTTCCAGTAATAACCTGGAATCGAGATCCAGATGATTATCCGGCTCATCCAGCAATAAAATATCCGGCAAAGGTTCGGATAATGTTAATGCCAGCAATGTAACTTTCAGCTGTTCACCGCCGCTTAACTGTGACAACGGAATTAACCCCTTATCACCCCTGATCCGCAATGCCCCGAGATGGGTGCGCCAGGTCTGTGCCGGAATGGCAGGATCAAACTCACACAGTGCTTCTGTGACCGGCAGGGCTTTATTCAGCAGCGCCAGATGCTGATCCAGATATCGCAGACGGCCGTGCAGGGAGTAATCCCCGGATTTTACAGTGAGCAGGCCCGCCAGTACTTTCAGTAATGTGGATTTTCCGCAGCCGTTGCGCCCGGCAATATGCCAGTGTTCACCGCCGGAAATAGTCAGCGACAGCGGCTCCTGTGTGCCGGACGGTAAAATCAGATCACGGGCATTGATCCGCACCCGTTTTTGCTCTCCGGTATAATTAAAGGCCAGCATCTGCGGGGTGATATGCTGTATTTTCTCATTCACCTCCCGGCGCTGACTGTCCCGCTGAGTCATAACCCGGTCATGGCGGCCGGTTATTTTTGATTGTTGTTTCTCTGCTTTATTCTTTTTCATATCCAGCAGCAGGGCAGAGGAGGAGCCGGATAAACGGACTTTCTCTCCCTGACGGCGGCGCTGCGCCTTTTTTTCCAGTGTGCGCTGCAACTCCGTTTTTTCTCTGTTCAGCTGCGACTGTAACTGTTTTTCTTCACTCTGTAATGCGCTGAGCTGAAAGGCTTTCTGCTCCGCATAATGGGTGTAATTGCCGCCGTACTCTTCCAGTGCTGACGGCGTGAGTTCAAAAATTCGCTGCATGGTGTCGAGCAAACGGCGCTCGTGGCTGATCACCAGTGCGCCGGCCGGATGATTCCGCAGTTGCTCACTCAGCCAGCAGCGTCCGGCGGCATCCAGATGGTTTCCGGGTTCGTCCAGTAACAGAAAGGCGCGCGGCTGCAAAAAGGCGCGGCAGAGTGCCAGCCGGGTTTGCTCACCACCGCTCAGACTTGTGCAGAGGGTGTCCGCCGGGAGATGCGCCAGCTGCGCACTTTCCAGCAGGGATTGCTGTTGTCGCGGCATATCCCATTTATCCGCCAGAAAATCATAATCCTCCGCGGTGGCGGTGCCGTCCTCTGTGCGGCGCAGTGCGGCCAGAATTTCTGCGGTTCCGAGTGCATCCGCCAGTGTGATACCGGAAAGGCGGGTCAGCTGCGGCACATAATAAAACGGTACCTGCCAGCTGATCGTGCCGGAGGCCGGTTGCCGCTGCTGTGCGAGCAGCGACATCAGTACGGATTTACCGCGCCCGTTATGACCGGTCAGCCCCTGAACCTGACGGGTTAATGTACCGCTGATGTTATCAAACAGCGGAATATCGTTAAATGTCACTGATAAGTGAGAAAAATGGCATTGTACGGACATACAAAAGCTCCTGAATAAACAGGGGCAGGCGGATATGCCGGATATAAAAGAAAATGATGACGAGGATAGCTGCCTGCCCGATATCAAAACAACGCATTAATAAAAACGCGGATGATACAGCAATGGGATTCAGGCAATTAAATCATGTCGGCAGACATCCTCAGGGGAAATGAACTGCGGCAATGGTGTCAAATAAATACCGGATTGTAAACCCCCGGTTTCCGGGATTTCCTCAGAGTACGCAGGAATGATTTTTTCCCGGAATGTTACTGTCAATCGCCGGTATTTTCGTTATTCTGTCCGGCCTTGAGATTTTTTTATTTTCCGGCAGCGGAAATTCAGTAACAGGATGGGTTATGAGTTCAGCAGAAACGGTATATCAGGTTGATCAGAAACACCGGATTATCACCTGTGTGATTACATTCTTTGTGGTTATTGTGCTTTATATCGCACTGGCATACTTATTTCAGACACGGATGCCGGGTGTGGCTGCCGCACTGGGTCTGACGGTGTATGTCTATATCGCGCAGTTCCCGGTGATTAAAGTGTACGGCGATAAACTGACATCCAAAATCGCTGTCGGTAAAGTGGTGGCAATGCCGTTTGACGGCGGGCATTTCTCCTTACAGGAAGTGAAGGGGCTGAAAGCGTTAATGGTCTCGTTTTCCACGGACTCTTATATTCTGAGCTATCATCCGGCAAACAGCCGCCGTGTCCGTATTGTCGGACCGACACTGAAAAAGGCACAGTTAAAAGCGATTTTTGACGCCATCCCGGAACAGTCAAAACGCGCGTTATAATACGGTTGCCCGGCGATGATGCCGGGCATTTGCTTCTGTTCCCGCGTTTCCCGTGAAAACCATATGTGTTACCATGGTCACACTTTTCTGCTCAAAAGCTGTATCGATACAGCTTTTCTTTACGGGGGACCATAATGACTGAAACCCTGTCACGAAATCAGGCCTGGCTGCGGGTAATGGTACTTGCGGTGGCGGCATTTGTATTTAATACCACTGAATTTATTCCGGTTGCGCTGCTGAGTGATATCTCGGCGGGTTTTTCGATGCAACCCGCAGAGACAGGACTGATGATCACCATTTATGCCTGGGTGGTGGCGCTGACGTCGCTGCCGCTGATGCTGCTGACGGCGCGTATTGAGCGGCGCAAATTACTGCTCTGGCTGTTTACCGTATTTGTTATAAGTCACATTGTGTCCGGGCTGGCACAGCGTTTTGATGTGCTGGTGGTCAGCCGGATCGGTGTCGCACTGGCACATGCGGTATTCTGGTCGATCACCGCGTCTCTGGCCGTCAGGGTGGCACCGCCCGGTAAAAAATCCCAGGCACTGGGGTTGCTGGCGACCGGCACGGCGCTGGCAACCGTACTGGGGCTGCCGATTGGCCGTGTTATCGGGCAGTGGGTTGGCTGGCGGATGACGTTCTTCTGTATCGGCGGCCTGGCGTTGATCACCATGGCGGCGATGGCGCGTTTTCTTCCGCTGTTGCCGAGTGAGCATTCCGGCTCCCTGAAAAGTATCCCGGTTCTGTTCAGACGACCGGCGTTACTGGGAATTTTTGTACTGACCGCGATTGTGGTAACCGGACATTTCACCGCTTATAACTATATTGAGCCGTTTGTGCAGACCGTTGCCGGGAAGTCACAGGATTTCGCCACGCTGTTTCTGCTGGTTTTCGGGGCGGCGGGGATTATCGGCAGTGTTATTTTCAGTCGTTACAACACCCGGCTGCCGCTGCTGTTTCTGCCTGCGGCGATAACATTACTGACGGTATGCCTGATGCTGCTGATGACCAGCCGCGTGACTGATACCGCGCTGATTATCCTCGGTGTTGTCTGGGGTATCGGTATGATGTGTACCGCGCTGGGATTACAGGTCAAAGTGATCGATTTGTCACCGGATGCCACCGATCTGGCGATGTCTGTTTATTCGGGCATTTTTAATATCGGTATCGGCGGCGGGGCGCTGCTGGGTAATCAGGTGATTATTCATATGGGAATGGAAGAGATAGGCTATGCAGGGGCGGTGTTTGCCGTGGCGGGTGTGCTTATTTCACTGTTTGTTTTCAGTCGTTACCGGGCCTTGTTTATACAAAGGCCGAAAGCGGAAAGCCGTATTACCTCTCATAATCCGACATAAATTAATCATATCCCGCCCCATTTCGCTGCGGGATTTTTTTTCTGATTTCTTTATAATATCCGCCTTACTGAGTGATAAAGATATGAACGGGTGATTTATGAATGGTTTATTGTGGCTGACACTGGCCGTGGGTGCGGAAGTGGTGGCGACCTCAATGTTACGGGCGGCGGACGGTTTTACCCGGCTGATACCGTCGGTCGTGGTGGTGATCGGCTATTGTGTGTCGTTCTGGGCGCTGTCTCAGGTGGTGCGGATGATGCCGCTGGGGATAGCGTATGCTATCTGGTCCGGAATGGGGATCGTGATTGTCTCTGCCGCCGCTTATTTTATCTATCACCAGAAACTGGATTTACCCGCAGTTATCGGGATGGCTCTCATTATTGCGGGTGTATTAGTGATAAATTTATTCTCGAAAAGCAGTGTTCACTGAGCTGCATCCGCAGCTATGAGGCTATAATCATGATATCAGTTCCATTTTTCCGCCGCCCGGGGCGGGTATTGTGCAGTGTTATTGTTGCGGCAGCGGCTTTTGCTGCGGGTTGCAGCAGTTCACCGGATACGGTGCAGCAGAAACAGATCCCGCGCTATCAGCAGCCGTTAATTGATTTAACCGAAGATGCCCGTGCCAGCTGCAGCTATGCAGGCGGAACGCCGTCACTTATCCGCGAGCTGAACGGTGCACAGACACCGGGATGTCAGTTTGCCAACGGCAAACGCTGCAGCCAGCAGTCACTGCTTTCCGGAAGTTGCGGGTCGGTATTGTGAAAGATATTCTGAACAGCCGCGTTATGATGACGCGGCTGTTATTTGATTGGGTAAGATCAGAACAGGCGACGCGGCTGTTTGCGGTGAATGAACTGGGATAATAATACCAGCGCACTGATCAGCAGATACACAGCAAAGATACCGATAAGCCACTGCGGCATATCCAGTTTCAGGAACACCCATTGCTGAACCGCACAGTCACCGGATGCTTCAAACACTGACGGCAGCCAGGTATTGAGCGGCAGCCATTCCGGGAAATTCACAAAGAAATCACAGGTATTGAACGGAGACGGGTAGAGCTGGATCATGGTGTGTTCCCATGACAGCTGTAATCCGGCAATCCCACTGTAAATCCACAGGGCAACAGCCAGCCAGCGGATGATAACGCTGCGTGGTGCTATCCAGCCGAGGAATCCGGCAAAGGCAATGCCCAGAACAGCAATACGTTCATAAATACACATCACACACGGCTGTAATCCCATTCCGTGCTGAAAGAACAGGGCGATACCGTCGAGTGCCAGTGCGGAGATCATCAGTAAAAACCATGCACTGCGGCCCCGCGAACACTCATAAAGATAAGTCAGCATAATTGTATCCGGGTTATCCGATTAATAAGAAACAGATTAACTAACGCAGCGACTGTACGATAAAAAATACAGCAGTGCACCCCTTTTCCGCATTTACGGCGGGCAGAAACAAAAAAACCGGAATAACACTGTTATTCCGGTTAGTGCAGTGTAAAAAGGTGGTTACGGCAGTGTAATCACACCATTAGCAGCCATCCATTCTGAAACCGGTACCAGCCATAATTCAACACCGAAGAAACCGACCAGTGTCATCACGATGGTGTAAGGCAGCGCCATTATCACCATTTTTCCGTAGGAAAGCCGGATCAGCGGTGCCAGTGCGGACGTCAGCAGGAACAGGAATGCCGCCTGACCGTTTGGTGTTGCCACCGACGGCAGGTTTGTCCCGGTATTGATAGCAACGGCCAGATATTCATACTGTGTATAGGATACCAGTCCGGCTTTCATCGCCGTCATTGCCTCATTGATATAGACCGTGCCGACAAAGACGTTATCAGAGACCGCCGAAAGCAGGCCGTTGAACAGATAGAACAGCGACAACTGCGACGACGGATCTGAGCTGAGGACAAACTGGATAAACGGTGTGAATAATTTCTGGTCAACAATTACCGCAACAACGGAGAAAAACACAGTCAGCAGAGCGGTAAACGGCAGTGCTTCTTCGAAAGCCTCACCGAGAGCATGTTCTTCCGTGATCCCGCAGAATGCTGTCGCCAGAATAATGACAGATAAACCGATCAGCCCGACTTCGGCCAGATGGAAGGCCAGTGCAGTGATAAGCCAGATACCGATAAGGCCCTGAACAATTAACTGCATTTTTTCCTGTTTTGTCCGGCGTGCTGCAGATTTTTGTGCATTATCCTCCAGTACGGCTCTGACCCGCTCCGGCAGTTCCGCACCGTAACCGAACAGTTTAAACCGTTCCACCAGGTAGCAGACCAGCAGACCACAGACAAATACCGGAATTGTTACCGGCGCCATGCGCAGGAAGAAATTCACGAAATCCCATCCGGCATGTTTGGCAATAATCAGGTTCTGCGGTTCACCGACCATGGTCATCACGCCGCCCAGTGCGGTACCGATACCGGCATGCATCATAAGGCTGCGCAGGAAGGCCCGGAACTGATCCAGTGTCTGACGCTTTTCGGTGCTGTCGATAAATTCATCGTCACTGAGCGTCACCGTTTCTTTTCCGGAAGAGGCATACTGATGATAAATCGCATAAAACCCGACAGACACACTGATCACCACGGCAATCACCGTCAGTGCATCCAGAAATGCGGATAAAAATGCACTCGCCAGACAGAAAGCAAGAGAAAGCGCGCGTTTGGAACGGATAGACAGGAGTAGTTTGGTAAACAGAAACAGCAGCAGCTGCTTCATAAAGTAAATACCTGCAACCATAAAGATCAGCAGCAGGATAACCTCAAGGTTATTCACAATCTCATGGCTGATTTGCGCCGGCGATGTCATACCGATCAGTACTGCCTCAATCGCCAGCAGGCCGCCGGGTTGCAGCGGATAGCACTTCAGTGCCATCGCAAGGGTGAAAATAAACTCAATGACCAGCAACCAGCCGGCTGTAAAAGGGTCAATAAAGAAGTAAACAACCGGATTTATAATTAAAAAAAGAATAATAGCAAGCTTATACCAGTCAGGAGAGTGGCCCATGAAGTTCTTCAGGAAGGCCTGCCGCATTGATATTTCCATTGTTGCTGTGTGTCCTCCGCAGGGGGTGAAAAGATGATCCGCGTATAACTACAGTGCTTTATACTACGCCGGTATTCTGAATTTATTAAGAATTTAAATCAACTGATGGTCACAGGCAGTACCATCATGATTTATGACCGGACTCACTCTTTCGCAAGCTGATTGCTATATCGCGGCATCACATTCTGTTATCATCCGGATAATTGGAAGGTTAATTAATTGCTTTGGACGAAGTCACCTATGGTAATCAAGGCGCAGAGCCCTGCGGGGTTTGCAGAAGAATATATTATTGAAAGTATCTGGAATAACCGCTTTCCGCCGGGATCTATCTTACCCGCAGAGCGTGAGTTATCTGAACTGATCGGAGTGACCCGGACAACCCTGCGTGAAGTGTTACAGCGTCTTGCCAGAGATGGCTGGCTGACGATTCAGCACGGTAAACCGACAAAAATTAATAATTTCTGGGAAACATCCGGACTGAACATCCTGGAAACCATTGCCCGTCTCGATCACGAAAGCGCGCCGAAACTGATTGAGAACCTGCTGGCAGCCAGGACTAACATTGCTTCTATTTTTATCCGTACTGCGTTTCGCAATAATCCGGAAAAATCACTGGAAATTCTCAGTCAGGAAAATGAACCGGATGATAATTCCGATGCGTTCAGCCAGTATGATTATGACGTGTTCCGCGGCCTGGCGTTTGCCTCCGGTAACCCGATTTACGGCCTGATCCTCAACGGGCTGAAAGGGTTGTACACCCGTGTAGGCCGGTTCTATTTCGCAAGCCCGGAAGCCCGTAAACTGGCACGGAATTTTTATCAGCAACTGACCGGCCTGTGCCGTGAAAAAGCCTATGATAAAGTGCTGGATTGTGTCCGCAGCTACGGCAAAGAGAGCGGAACTATCTGGCAGACCATGCAGAGCGGTATTGCACAGGATCTGAATCCGCAGTAACACCGACTGTATATGATGAAAAACCGGCGCTGAGCCGGTTTTTTGTTATGCACAGGCCAGTGCCTGTAATATCGCCTGTGACTGTGTCCAGAGCAGGGAACCGCCTTCTTCCGCAAACAGATGATGTTCCGCGCGGGGAAAGCGTCCGGCCAGAATCTTGCCGCTATCAGGGGAATGCACGGTACTGGTGTCCTTCTCCCCGTACCACAATGATACCGGACAGGTAATTTGTTCCGGGGTAAATCCCCATTCCTGCATGGCAATCAGCAAATCCTGTGTATAGCCTTCATTTCCCTGAGAAAATGCCTCTGCCATACACTGCCGGTAAACCGGTAAAAAATCAGCCGCCTGATAAACCGCCAGGTCTGTTTCCCCGCTGTAATTCAGAATGAAATTCATCAGCCAGTCTGCGGTGATATTTTCCCGTACCCATGCGATAAACCCGTCAGGCTGAGTCCGCGCGTTATTCTGCATATCAATAACATCCGCAGATAACAGCGCCCGGGTTGGCGGGTAATCTAACTGATCCTGTCCCGAAATCAGTGCCAGAGCGGAAACTTGCGCATAATACGCCAGTGCCATGGCATAAACCGCACCCTGAGAGAATCCGGCCGCCCTGAACCGGGTGTAACCCAGCGACTGCATCAGAAAAGTGGCATCTGCGGCAAAGGATTTCAGGGATTTTCCGGCATCGGGAGAAGAATCCCCGAGCCCGGGACGATCCGGGGTTATCAGCCGGATATTATTGTCTGCCAGGTAAGGAATACCGAACCCGGCGGAGCCACTCATGCCTGCACCAGTACAGAACACAACCGGTGTACCGGTTTCCGGGCCGGAATCATACCAGCTGAAGCGGCGGCCATCGGGTAAGAGGGTAATGTTTTTACGTTGGTTTTTAATATTCATCGTTATTACCGGAAAATATGCCGTAAGGCATAAAAAAGAAGAGGGGTTTTCTGATAAATAACCAGCGTAACGTAAATATACGGATTATTTATTCAGTCTGGTGTCATCGGCAACAAAGACGGGTGTCCGGTTGCGTTTCGCGATGAGTTCGCAGCGGTGCCTGCGACAGATAGGCTGCATACTATTTAACAAATGCTTATATTACAAGATAATAAAATCATTTTCGGATAAAAGGATAATTTAATTAATTATATCAGTGATTAAAAAAAATACTGTTTTGTGACCGGCAGCAAAGAAACAGACTTAATATGACGTGAGGGGATTTCGCTATGTTGGCAAAATGTTTCTGAAATATTATGCTGATGCTAATGTGAAATAAATAACAAGGCGGCAACATGAACATTGTCATCCTGGGAAGTGGTGTTATCGGTGTCACAACAGCCTGGTATCTCGCGCAGAAAGGGCACGATGTGACTGTTATCGACAGGCAGCCGGCGGCGGCGGAAGAAACCAGCTTCGGTAATGCCGGGCAAATCTCTCCCGGTTATGCCACGCCGTGGGGTGCTCCGGGTATTCCGCTGAAAGCCGTGAAATGGATGTTTGAAAAACATGCCCCGCTGGCCATCAGACCGGATGGTTCGCTGTTCCAGTTACGCTGGATGTGGCAGATGCTGCGCAATTGCGGTGCTGATTATTACGTCATGAATAAAAGCCGTATGGTACGGATTGCGGAATACAGTCGTGACTGCATGAAAGCATTACGCGCCGAAACCGGAATACAGTATGAGGGGCGTCAGGGCGGCACACTGCAACTGTTCCGCACACAAAAACAGCTGGATAACGCAGCCAATGATATTGCAGTTCTGAAACAGGAAGGTGTGGCGTACCGCCTGCTGAGTGCCGGTGAACTGCATGAGGCAGAACCGGCGCTGGCCCATGCGGAACATAAACTGGCGGGTGGCCTGCAACTGCCGAATGATGAAACCGGGGACTGCAATCTCTTTACTAAACGGCTGGCGGAAATGGCGGAGCAGGCCGGGGTGAAATTCCGTTTCGGTGTCAATATTCACCGTCTGCAATTCAGCGGTGATCGCGTCAGCGGGGTGATTTGTGATGAAGAAGTGATCACCGGTGATCAGTATGTGGTGGCGCTGGGGTCATACTCGACAAAATTGCTGCACGGCCATATCGCCATTCCGGTGTATCCGTTGAAAGGTTATTCTCTGACCATGCCTATTATTGATGAAAGTCGTGCTCCTGCATCCACGGTACTGGATGAAACCTACAAAATTGCGGTGACCCGTTTTGATCAGCGTATCCGTGTCGGCGGCATGGCAGAAGTGGTCGGTTTTAACCTTGATATTGTCAAACGGCGCTGTGAAACACTGAAAATGGTGGTGCAGGATCTTTACGGTGGCGGCGGGGATATCAGCAAAGCCACGTTCTGGACCGGTCTGCGCCCGATGACACCGGACGGCACACCGATTGTCGGGCCGACGGCATACAGTAACCTGTTCCTCAATACCGGCCACGGCACCCTCGGGTGGACAATGGCCTGCGGCAGCGGGCAGTTGCTTGCCGATATTATGTCCGGCGATAAACCGGCTATCCGGGCGGATGATCTCGCGGTATCCCGTTATCTGAACGGGTTCAGAACCCGGCTGGTGATCCCGCAGCAGTTACATACCGCATAACCAACAAAATAAGGAGTGGTGATTTTATGCCTCGTCCGATACAGGCTGTGATTGACAGTGAAGCTGTCCGCTATAATCTGGCCAGGGTAAAAGAGCGGGTCAGCCCGTCCCGGGTATGGGCAGTGGTAAAAGCGGATGCATACGGACATGGCATTGAACGGATTTTTCCGGCACTGGCGCAAGCGGAGGGCATTGCGCTGCTGGATTTCAGTGAGGCAGTGAAGGTTCGCGAACTGGGCTGGCAAAAGCCGGTTCTGTTGCTGGAGGGATTTTTTCAGCCAGAAGATCTGTCACTGATTGACCGTTATCAGCTGTCAACATCTGTACACAGCGAGTGGCAGATTAAAGCGATAGAGGAAGCTTCATTTATTCATCCACTGAATGTGTATCTGAAACTGAACAGTGGTATGAACCGATTGGGTTTTTCTCCGGCGGCGTACCTGAATGCACTCCAGCGTCTGACAGTATTACCGCAGGTCGGCACTATCACACTGATGAGCCATTTTGCGGATGCGGATTTAACCGCCGGTATTCATAAACAGATGTCGCGCATTGCGCTGTTCAGTTCTCTGAATTTACCGCAGTGTCTGGCAAATTCCGCAGCGGCCTTGTGGGAACCGGACACCCGCGCGGATGAAGTACGCTGCGGTATCATCCTCTATGGTGTTTCACCCAGCGGCAACAGTGCGGATATTGCAGAGTTCAGCCTGAAACCGGCGATGACTCTCCGCAGTGAAATTATTGCTGTTCATGATATTGAAGCCGGTGAAACCGTGGGTTACGGCAGCCGTTTTACCGCCGCGGCGCCGATGCGGATTGCCACCATTGCCTGTGGTTATGCCGATGGTTATCCGCGCCATGCACCGGACGGCACACCGGTCTGGATTGCCGGTCAGCGCTGCCCGCTGGCGGGACGGATCTCCATGGATATGCTGACAGTTGATATCACCCGCTGCCCGGAGGCGGATATCGGTACACCGGTTGAATTGTGGGGCGCGAATCTTCCGGCGGATGATGTCGCACAATATGCCGGGACTATCGGCTACGAACTGCTGACAGCACTGGCACGGCGGGTACCGGTGATCACTGCCGGGTAATTATACGTCTTTCCGGCTGTTTTTATGATCCTGATAAATACCCGGCCACTCTGTGCGCAGTAAACTGTTCCGGTTGAAATCAGGCAGGAGTGCGTTATGCAGGCGGGTGTGGAAATCCGGGTGAAGGGAAAAGTTCAGGGAGTCGGGTTTCGTCCGGCTGTCTGGCAGATAGCACATCAGATGGGATTGTGCGGGGATGTCAGCAATGACAGTGAAGGGGTACTTATCCACCTTCCGGCAGATGCGGATATAGCCGGTTTTATCAGTCAGTTACAGGCACAATGCCCGCCGCTGGCGCGAATCGACCATATCGGGCAGCAGCATTATATCTTTGAACAGTGTCCGGCGGCATTTACCATCACCGCCAGCGGACAGGGGGAAATGGATACCGAAATTATCCCGGACGCAGCAACCTGTGATGTTTGTCTGAGTGAATTGTTTGACCCCGGCAACCGCCGTTACCGTTATCCTTTTATTAACTGCACACACTGCGGGCCTCGTTTTACCATTATCAGGGGAATGCCGTATGATCGCCCGAACACAGCGATGTCGGTTTTTCCGTTTTGTCCGGTGTGTCAGCATGAATACCGTGACCCGGCAGATCGCCGCTTCCATGCGCAGCCGAATGCCTGTCCGGATTGCGGGCCGCATATCTGGCTGACGGATCCGCAGCAGCAGATTACCGCCCGCTTTGATGATGCTCTGTCAGCCGCAGTCCGTTTGCTGAAAGATGGCAAAATTCTGGCGATGCAGGGACTGGGTGGCTTTCACCTGGTGGCGGATGCACAAAACAATGAAGCTGTGGCTGCACTGAGAGCCCGCAAACACCGGCCTGCCAAGCCATTTGCGGTGATGATACCATCCGTTGACTGGCTGGCGGAATGCACGGGGCGGGAGCCGGATCCCGGCCTGATTACCCTGCTGAAAAGCCCTGCCGCACCGATTGTGCTGACAGATGAACCGGAAGTGATCGCCGCATTATCACCGCTGGTCGCGCCGGGATTGTGTGAAACCGGTATTATGCTGCCGTCTAATCCGCTACAGCACCTGTTGCTGCATGATATTCAGCGTCCGCTGATTATGACCTCCGGGAATGCATCGGGCCATACTCCGGCGCTGGATCACGCAGCAGCATTTGAGCAGCTCAGTTCCATTGCCGATGGTTTTCTGCTGCATAACCGTGAAATTATTCAGCGGGCGGATGATTCTCTTGTCCGTTATCAGGCCGGAGATATTCAGGTGTTGCGGCGTGCCCGTGGTTATGTGCCGGATGCTATCGATGTCAGCGCAGTGACCGGCAAAAATCCGCCGGCAGTTCTGGCGCTGGGCGGTGATCTGAAAAACACCTTCTGCCTGCTGCATCATCAGCAATTGATTACCGGGCCGCATCTCGGGGATTTGGCTGATCTCTCCGTACAGGGGCAATTGGAGGCTTCGCTGAAACTGTTTGAGCAGATTTATCAGATGAAACCACAGGTTATCGCCGGGGATGCGCATCCCGGCTATATCAGTCATCAGATGGGGATGGCACTGGCACAGGCGCATCAGGTGCCGTTTATACCGGTTTACCATCATCACGCGCATATTGCAGCCTGTCTGGCAGAACACGGCTGGCGTCAGGAAGATGGCGAAGTCGTCGGAATTGCACTCGACGGCCTCGGATACGGGGCAGATAACACATTGTGGGGCGGTGAAATCCTGGCGGGTGATTACCGTCATATGACCCGTACCGGCGGGTTACCGGCCGTGAGTCTGCCCGGCGGGGACAAAGCGGCGGTACAGCCGTGGCGTAACCTGCTGGCTCATCTGCATCACGCCGGTTTATGGCTGTCTTCACCATTGGCATCACGGCTTGCCGGGAAGAATGTATCATTGCTGATTAAAGCCATTGAGCAGGGTATCAATGCCCCGAAAGCATCATCCTGCGGGCGTTTGTTTGATGCAGTGGCCTGTGCGCTCGGATTAACCGCAGATCAGATAAGCTGGGAAGGGGAAGCCGCCTGTGCGCTGGAAAATTGCGCGTTACAGTGTCACAATCAGGAAGAGCTTATCACCGGTGAAACACTGCCGCTGATGACGGGTAATATCATTGATTTACGTCCGCTCTGGCAGATGCTGGCGGATGATACTCTGACAATACCGGAAAGAGCATTCCGTTTTCATGTGCTGCTGGCAAATACAGTTGCCGGGCTGGCAGATGAGACAGCGACCCGGCGAAATACGGATACCATCGTGCTCTCCGGCGGGGTGTTTAATAACCGGTTATTGCGTCGCTTGATTAAGGACAGATTAAGCCACAGACAGGTGCGGGAACCCCGTCAGTTGCCATGCGGTGATGGCGGAATAGCGGCAGGTGAGGCACTTATCGCTGCAATGACATTACTTCACTGAAACCGGTGGCACGATTTAGCACAGTAAATATTTGTAATTTTTATCATCGCTGAATTATCATTCACCGTAATATATGCGCCCCGCAAACATTTGTTGCGGTAATTTGTACATGAATTTAACTCAGGAAATGATAATGCATAAGAAATTAACCGGCCTGCTCAGTCTCAGTATGTTAACTGTCATGTCAGCCTCTGCCTTTGCAGACGACGGAAAATGGTCTGTCGGTGCTTCCGTACTCTATCAGGAGCAGGCATACCGCGGCACAAAAACATCTGATAAATTTATGCCGGTTCCGATGGTTAACTATGAAGGTAAAAACTTTTATTTTCATACCTTAGCGACCGGTTATTATCTGTGGAATGACAAAAAAGATCAGCTGTCCGTTGACCTGTTCTACTATCCGCAGGCATACCGTGCCAAAGATAATAAAGATTCCCGTATGCGCAAGCTCGATAACCGCCGCGATACTGCCATGGCCGGGCTGAGCTACCGCCATCATGAAGAGTGGGGAACACTGCGTACCAACTTCTCCGGGGATATCCTGGGTAAAAGTGACGGTATGCGTTTTGATGCCGCTTACCTTTACGGGTTTGAGGGCGACAAATGGTCTGTCCAGCCGGGCGTGGGTGTGATCTGGTCCAGCGAAAAACAGAACCGTTATGAATACGGGATCACTGCTGCTGAATCCCGCCGCAGCGGTCTGGATGAATACCGTCCGGGCAGCAGCTGGACACCGTATGTTGAGGTGTCCGGTCATTATCAGTTTGATGAAAACTGGTCTGCATTCGCGATGGGCCGTATCGACCTGTTACCAAGTGAGGCCAAAGACAGCCCGATGGTGGATAAAAAACACACCTCTATCCTGTGGACTGGTGTGACTTATACTTTCTGATAATTCAGTGGTATAACAGAACTGCACCCGACCTGTGTCCGGTGCAGTTTTTTTATGGCTGTTAACCATGCCGGAGGGCTCTTGTGATCAGTGTGTTGCGTCATTGTCTGCTGTTGCTCTGTTTTTTTGCCTCCGCCGTGTACGCGTGGCAGCCGCAGCAGGGCGATATTATTTTCCATACCTCGCGCTCCTCTCAGAGCCTCGCTATACAAAAAGCGACAGGGTCGGTCTACAGCCATATGGGGATTATTCTGCTGCGTGACGGTAAGCCGTATGTGTATGAGGCGGCAAAAACAGTCCGCTTTACACCGCTGAAACAGTGGATTGCGCGCGGCACCGGTAACCATTACGTGGTGAAACGCCTGAAAAATCAACTGAGTGCATCACAGCAGCAGGCATTGTACCGTGAAGCGATCCGGTATCAGTCCCGGCCTTATGACCTGACATTTTCATGGGATGATGAGCGGATTTATTGTTCGGAACTGGTCTGGAAAATCTATAAAAATGCCCTGAATACAGAGGTCGGTCAGTTACAGACATTACGGGAATTTGATTTATCCTCGCCGGAAGTACAGGCAAAGATGAAAGAACGGTACGGAAAGGCAGTTCCGCTGGATGAAACGGTGATTTCGCCGGTGGCTATGTTTGATTCGCCGCTGCTGACAACGGTATATGAAAGCCGGTAATCATTCACCGGCCTTATGTGTTCCTGTGCAGCCCGTCAGCCGATTTTCGGGTTCAGGCGGATACGGACAGAGAGATGGGACGGTTTATCGCCCTGCGGAGCCATAGGGCGGTTAATCCGCGCACTTTCGGCACACACCATCGTTTTATAACCGTCATCCGGCATATCTGCCATTGAAGCAGACAATGCTGCACCCGGGTTCCAGCACACCACGTCGCTGTGATGGAAGTGCACCACTTCAATATGACGTTTTAATTTCTTATCGTGGATATAGGTGGATTGTTCCGGCTCGGTATAGATGCGGTCGGTACGGCCGTTGAAAACCAGCTTTGTCTCTTCCGTATATTCTTCACGCTGTGACAGATTATCCAGCAGATGCTGCCCCAGCCCGCTGATACTGACCTGTGCAATATCCCCGACAGTAAAATAGGTATGCAGTGCCGCGGTTGCCTGATACTGCCCGTAAGCTTCCAGCTCGACCTCACAAGTGTCTCCCAGGCGGATGCGGGCGATCAGTGTGAACTCGTGCGGCCACAATTTGCGGGTTTCAGCACTGTCACGCAGGGTAAAGGTCAGAAATACACCCTCTTCATTTTCATTATGAGCCGTGAACTCCCACTGCATAATACGGGCAAAACCGTGGGAAGGCGCCTGCACCGGGCCGAACCACGGCCAGCAGATCGGGATCCCGCCGCGGATGGCCACACCCGGGGTAAATGCACTGTTTTCACTGAGCCATAATCCCGGCTGTTCTGAACCGCCCGGTTGCCATGCCAGCACCTGTGCTCCCTGAAAACTGACCGCAGCACGGACTTTCGGATGGTCGATCACAATAACCGGCAAATCCCCCATCTGACGCTGGGACAGTGAAGGGGTGATCGGACTGGTAACCGGTAACGCAAGAAGGCGCTCAATCATAATTTACCCTTTTGTAATAAAAACAGGACATTTACTTTCTACTTTACGACTGTTTGCCCCAAAACAAAAGAGCCGCAAAAGCGGCTCTTTGTGAGGATAACAGAGTGCAGACTTATTTGGAGATGTGTGCAATCAGATCCAGTACTTTATGAGAATAACCGGTTTCGTTGTCATACCAGGAAACCAGTTTCACAAAGTTGTCGTTCAGGGCGATACCGGCTTTGGCATCGAACACAGAAGTCAGTACTTCGCCGTTGAAGTCAGTGGAAACCACGTCATCTTCGGTGTAACCCATCACGCCTTTCAGTTCGCCTGCTGCTGCCGCTTTGATTGCTTCACAGATTTCAGCGTAAGTTGCGGCTTTTTCCAGACGGACAGTCAGGTCAACAACAGAGACGTTAGGAGTAGGAACACGGAAAGACATACCGGTCAGTTTACCGTTCAGTGCAGGGATAACTTTACCCACTGCTTTTGCTGCGCCGGTAGAAGACGGGATGATGTTCTGGGATGCACCGCGGCCGCCGCGCCAGTCTTTGTGTGAAGGACCGTCAACAGTTTTCTGGGTGGCAGTGGTGGCGTGAACAGTGGTCATCAGGCCTTCAACGATACCGAATTTGTCGTTGATGACTTTTGCCAGTGGTGCCAGGCAGTTAGTGGTACAGGATGCGTTAGAGACGATTTCCTGGCCCGCGTAATCTTTGTGGTTAACACCCATAACAAACATCGGGGTTGCATCTTTGGAAGGACCGGTCAGAACGACTTTCTTCGCGCCTGCCTGGATGTGTTTGCGTGCAGTTTCGTCAGTCAGGAACAGACCGGTTGCTTCAGCAACAACATCAACACCGGCTTCGTTCCACTTCAGGTTCGCAGGGTCACGTTCGGAGGTAACGCGGATAGTTTTACCATTAACAACCAGATGGCCATCTTTCACTTCAACGGTACCGTTAAAACGGCCGTGAGTTGAGTCGTACTTCAGCATGTATGCCATGTAATCTGCATCGAGCAGGTCGTTGATTGCAACGATTTCGATATCTGAACGCTCTTGTGCAGCACGGAATACGATACGGCCGATACGACCAAAACCATTAATACCTACTTTGATAGTCATAGTATTACCACCAGCTATTTGTTAGTGAATTAAAGTTGCTACTAAAGTTACCAAAACCTTGCCAGCCGTCAAGCGGAATCGTGTCAATTAATGTCATTTAACATTTAATCTGCTCAACAAATCGCCACTTTCAGTAAATTTGTCGCCGCTATTATCGGGACTTAGCGGAATAAAGACAGCGTGTATGGGGCATAAATGTGAAACATGTCACAAATAAGTGGTGTCAATGCTGACATGACAAGTTTAGAATAACATCCGGTCATTTGATGTTAATTTTTTGTTATTCTGTATTCTGACTGACCCTGCACAATAATGATAAGGATTCAGCTATGTCCGGGACTGATAAAAAGCGGGATACACCCGCTGAGCTGACAGAGATTCAGCGCTATGTCACACAGGAAGCGGGAACTGAGCACCCGTTTACCGGCCGCCTGCTCTATAATGAGAAACAGGGGGTATACCGTTGTATTTGTTGTGGTTATCCGCTTTTTTATTCGGATACCAAGTTTGATGCCGGCTGCGGCTGGCCGAGTTTTTATGAGCCGGTCAGCAAAAGTGCAGTCCGGTATATTGACGATACCTCTCATGGCATGCATCGTATTGAGACCCGTTGTGGTCATTGTGATGCGCATCTGGGGCATGTTTTTCCTGACGGGCCTGCGCCGACAGGGCAGCGTTATTGTATTAACTCAGCATCACTGAGTTTTGAAGATGAAAAAACAAAAGTAATAACAAACGGTTAGTTTGGTTATATTGAAATTTAACATTTGTATAACGATAGAAAAAACGATTCAGCTTCTGATGTGATCAAAACGTGAAATCAGACGCTTTCGGGGAAGGAACTGTATGGAAATTGATGATTTATTGTCCGCCATGACGCCGGAAGTCTACGGGCGTCTGGTGACAGCCGTCGAACTGGGTAAATGGGCCGATGGTGTACCACTGACGGAATCTCAGAAAAGCAGCAGCCTGCAGCTGGTGATGTTATGGCAGTCCCGCCATAATGCGGATCCGGCGCATATGACGGTGGGTACTGACGGGGAAATCAGCCTGAAAAGTAAGCAGGAACTGAAAGCGCTGTTCACCGATACGCATCTGGCCACACTGAAACCGCAGGACTGAGTGTAAAACGGGACAGTGTTGACTGTCCCGTCATGACGTTTGCTACTCTTTTTCGCCGCAGAACTGAGCAGCTGTCTGCAAACGCGCTCCGGCGTTCTCCATCTCTGCAAATGCGGTGAGGCTGTCATCCGGCCGTAAATTAACACCCCGGCAGCCGTCCGTGATCACCGTGACGGCAAATCCTTCCGCCAGGGCATCCAGCACCGTAAATTTAACACAGTAATCGGTGGCAATTCCCAGTACCACAAGGTGTGTGATCTGCAGTTCTGCCAGCAGTTGCAGCAGAGCGGTCGGCTCGCGGTGGTCGTTATCATAAAACGCGCTGTAACTGTCCACCGCGGGGTTTTCACCCTTATAAATAATATGAGTGATAGCCTGTTTATTGAGCTCAGGATGAAAATCCGCCCCCGGTGTGTTCTGCACACAATGCACCGGCCACCAGACCTGCGGCAGCCCGTTCAGTTCGCCGCATTCACCAATCACTGTCCCGGAGTTGACCGCAAAGCTCAGATGCTCAGCCGGATGCCAGTCCTGACTGGCGATCACCGGGATATTCTGTTGCTGACAACGGGCTATCATCCGGTTCGCTGTGCGGATCACCGCATCACTGTCGCGGACAGCCAGGCTGCCGCCCTGACAAAAATCATTCTGAATATCCACCAGAAGCAGTGCCGGTTTCATTGCAGACTCCTCAGTTGTCGTTATAGCTCAGTTCGCCGCGCAGATCCTGCTGCATCAGAATGCGGATTTCATCGCTGGTGTAATCCTGGCTGAGCAGATAATGCAGTTTGGTCAGCGCCGCCTCGAAGGTCATATCAAAGCCGCTGATCACGCCGGCTTCTGCCAGTGCATGACCGGTGGCATAGCCGCCCATATTGACGCGTCCTGAAATACACTGTGTCAGATTGATCACAATGATGCCGCGCTCTGTGGCCTCCCGTAATGCGGTGAGCAGTTTCGGCTGCTGCGGTGCATTACCGACACCGTAAGAGCGGATAATCAGTGCCTTGACCGGTTGCTGCAGAATATTGTTTACCACATCCACTGATAAGCCCGGATACACGGTTACCACGCCGATGGGCTGCGGGGTGATGTTATGCAGCGTGAAAGGTGCGGTGCTTTGCGGCAGCGGGTGCGTATTGAGATTACGGATATTAATCCCGGCTTCCATCAGCGGCGGGTAGTTCGGGGAGGTAAAGGCCGCAAAGCCGTCAGCATGCGCTTTGACGGTGCGGTTGCCCCGGTATAAACGGTTATTGAAGAATAATCCCACTTCATTGACCGGATAATTCGCCGCCAGATAAAGGGCATTAAGCAGATTGATCTGGCCATCTGAGCGCAGTGCCTCAAGCGGAATTTGTGACCCTGTCACAATTACCGGCTTGGTCAGGTTCTCAAACATAAAGGAGAGCGCTGATGCGGTGAACGCCATGGTATCCGTACCATGCAGGATAACGAAACCATCATAGTGGTCATACTGGGCTTTGATATCATCCGCGATACACTGCCAGTCATCCGGTGTCATATCGGAAGAATCAATCAGCGGCTGGTGCTCGGTGATGGTGAAATCCGGCATCTCCGGACGGAAGAACTCAGGCATTTTGGCAACCTGGCGCTGAAGGTGGCCGGAAACAGGGATATAGCCCTGCGCCGAGTGCTGCATACCGATAGTCCCGCCGGTATAGACCACATAAATGGATTTCTTTTGCATGTTACTGCTCTTAACAATGAGTACAGGGAAGGAAATTATAGGGGCTTCAGAAATAAAAAAAAGCCTGTTCGTCACGAACAGGCTCAGGCCGTTGACAAACCCGCAGGGGGTGGCAACGACCGTCAGAGGTTGTGAAAATAAATAAGGAAAATCAATTTATTGATTTTCGGCTGATAACACAAAGCAGGAAAAACCACGTTTTATCCTGCTTTGTCAGCAATTTCAGCCTGTTCGTCACGAACAGGCTTTTGTCAGCTGAGAATAAAACTTACTGAATATTGGTACAATTCAGACAGAACGCATAGCGGTACTGCGGATCCGTCAGCATTTTCATAAAGGATGCCTGTTGTGTCAGTTGTGCGCCGACCGGCGCCGGGATCAGTCCCTGCAATGATGACGGCAGTGTCACCTTCACATTACCGGCCGTTTCCGCGAGCAATCTGTCAATGAATGTCATTTCCGGCTGCATCCAGTTCAGTACCGGATGCTCAACAGAGGCCAGCTCTGCGGCTTTGGCAACCGCATCATCAAAATCACCGAGTTTATCGACCAGGCCGTTAGCTTTGGCATCTGAACCGACCCAGACACGACCCTGCGCAATTTTATCCACTTCCTCCGGCGTCTTGTGACGGGATTTGGCAACGAGATTAATAAAATTGCTGTAGCCGCTTTCAATATAGAGCTGCATCAGCTCTGAGAATTCCGGTGTCAGTGCTTTGGTCACAGTGGCATCGGCCAGCGGCGAGGTGGACACACCGTCAGTGTGCACACCGATTTCGCTCAGAGAGTCCTCAAACGTGGTGACCACGCCGAAAATACCGATGGAGCCGGTAATGGTGCTCGGTGAGGCAACAATGTAGTTTGCCGGTGTTGAGACCCAGTAACCGCCGGAAGCTGCTACTCCGCCCATGGAAACCACCACGGCTTTGCCGCTCTGTTTCAGTGCTGCGACTTCCGCACGGATCTGCTCCGATGCCGTCACACTGCCGCCCGGGCTGTTCACCCGCAGTACCAGCGCTTTCACTTCCGGATCCAGACGGGCTTCGCGGAGCTGTGCGGCGATGGTGTCACTGCCGGCCATGCCGGGGGCATCCGGGCCGTCAACGATAGCACCCTGAACCACAACCACGGCGATGTTACCGGTGGTCTTGCCCTGCGGCACGCCGATATTCAGGTTTTTGGCATATTCGGCAAACGGAATCGCATTGATTGTGTTGTTTTTCTTATCCCAGCCGAAAGTTTTGGCCATTTCTGATTCAAACACGTTAGCCGGCATGATTTCATCAACCAGTTTTTGCGTGACGGCATAAGCGGCATTATCACCTTTTGCCGTTTTCATCAGAGCCAGCATCTGCTGTGCGCCCGGGAAAATGGTGTTCTTACCGGTTTTACGGTTTTCCGCGAGACTGGTGAGATAGTTATCCCACAGCACACTGATAAAACGCTGTGTGGATTCGCGGGCTTCCGGTGACATATCGTTGCGCAGCATCGGCTCAACCGCCGATTTATAGGTACCGACGCGGAAGATATGGGTTTTCACCTTCAGCATTTCCAGCAATTCGTTATAATACAGCGTATTGGTGGCGAAGCCGTAGATACCGACGCTGCCCTGCGGCGGCATATATATCTTGTCTGCATAGGATGCCAGGTAATACTGAGCCTGGTTATAGTTTCCGCTGACAGCATAGACCCGTTTGCCCTGTTTGCGGAATTCTGTGATGGTTTTACCGATATACTGAAGTGACGGCTGGTCGGCACCAACGAAATCATCCAGCTTCAGGATCATTCCGGTAATATCCGGGTCGGTGGCGGCAGTACGGATAGTTTCCACCACATCAAACAGGGAGTTTTCCTGTAACTGACCGGAAGACGCGCCAAGCAGCTGGAGCGAGAGGCTTTCCAGCGGACTGTTACGGGTCAGCTGATCGACGACAACACCGGAAAGATTTACATATAATGCTCCGGGTTCACGGCTGGTCTGAGTATCCTGCTCACTCAGCAGTGCATAGGCCCCGGCGGCTAACAGCAGTATGATGATAAAAAGGACATTGGCGACAAGCTGACGTACAAAATTCAGTATACGCCAGCTCCATTTAAATATTCCGGCAATGATAGTCCATAAAGTATGCATGACGGCTCCAAAGACAAAGATGTCCTGCTATCGTAAAGAGGATGTGCGGATTTGTCAGCCTGAAAACGACACATTGCGGAAAATATAGGCAGTTAAGCAATCTATCCTTAAAAATAGTGAAAAAAGTGGTAGCTTATTAGCGACTAAAAAAGGGGAAAACCGATGGATGCACTGACATTACTACTCAATCGCCGTTCTGCTTCTCGTCTGACCACACCTGCGCCCGAAGGCGAAGCATTAAAAAATATTCTTAATGCCGGGATGCGTGCGCCGGATCATGGCGCGTTACAGCCCTGGCATTTTATCGTGATGCAGGATGACGGCATCACCAAATTCAGTCAGTTGCTCGAAAAAGCGGCAAAAACAGCCGGACTCGGGCCGGAAGTGGAAGAGAAAGCCCGCAATGCGCCATTACGCGCACCGCTGATTATCACGGTTATCGCGAAAGTGAAGCCGGAACATAAAGTTCCTGAATGGGAGCAGGTTGCAGCGGCAGGTTGTTCGGTTCATGCGATGCAGATGGCTGCTGTGGCTCAGGGCTTCGGCGGGATCTGGCGCACCGGCTCGTGGACAAAGGATCCGGTGGTACGGGAAGGTCTGGGATGTGAGGAGCACGATAAAATTGTCGGCTTTCTGTATCTCGGCACTCCGGCACTGAAAGCGCCTGCCAAAGTGGCGGCACCGGATCTGACACCGTTTGTCACGTATTTCTGAGCGGATTGACGTTAACAAGGAGACTATCATGTCAGAAGCGGTGCGTTTAACGCAATACAGTCACGGCGCGGGTTGCGGCTGTAAAATTTCCCCGAAAGTGCTCGATACCATCCTGCACAGTGAGCAGGCAAAATTTATCGACCCTAATCTGCTGGTCGGTAATGAATCCCGTGATGATGCGGCAGTGTATGATATCGGCAACGGTACCGGCATCATCAGCACCACCGATTTCTTTATGCCGATTGTGGATGACCCGTATGATTTCGGCCGTATCGCGGCCACCAACGCCATCAGTGATATTTATGCCATGGGCGGCAAGCCGATTATGGCGATTGCGATCCTCGGCTGGCCGGTAGACAAACTGGCCCCGGAAATTGCACAGCAGGTGATTGAGGGCGGACGGGCTGTCTGCCGTGATGCCGGTATTTCTCTGGCTGGCGGTCACTCCATTGATGCGCCTGAGCCGATTTTCGGCCTGGCGGTCACCGGTATCGTCCCGACAGATAAAATCAAACAAAATAACCGTGCGAAAGCCGGTTGCCAGCTGCTGCTGACCAAACCGCTGGGTATCGGCATTCTGACTACGGCTGAAAAACAGAGCAAACTGCGTCCGGAACATAAAAATCTGGCACGTGACACCATGTGTCAGCTCAACAAGCCCGGTGCAGATTTCTCTGAAATCGACGGTGTAAAAGCCATGACAGACGTGACCGGTTTTGGTCTGCTCGGCCATCTGAGTGAAATCTGTCAGGGTTCCGGGTTACAAGCCGTAATCCACACTGATTCTGTTCCGGTACTGCCTGGTGTGTATGACTATATTGCACAGGGCTGCTGCCCGGGCGGCACTCAGCGTAACTTTGACAGCTACGGCCACCTTATCGGTGAAATGACCGAAGTTCAGCGCAAACTGCTGTGTGACCCGCAGACATCCGGCGGGCTGCTGCTGGCGGTTGATCCTGCGGCGCGTGAGGAAGTGGAGGCGGTTGCCCGCAAATACGGCCTGACATTAAGCCCGGTCGGTGAACTGACTGAGCCGGACGCATCCCGTGCACTGATTGAAGTCACCGCATAAACATGCGTTTGTTTATTGCCGAAAAGCCCAGCCTCGCCCGTGCGATTGCGGATGTATTACCCAAACCGCACCAGCGGGGGGACGGCTTTATCCGCTGCGGTCAGAATGACTGTGTGACCTGGTGTGTCGGCCACCTGCTGGAGCAGGCAGAGCCGGATGCGTATGATCCGCGTTATGCCCGCTGGAACCTGGCTGATCTGCCGATTATCCCGCAAAAATGGATCCTCAGACCCCGCGACGCGGTGGCGAAACAGCTGCGCACCATCGGTACGCTGCTCAGTTCCGCAACTGAAGTTATCCACGCCGGAGACCCTGATCGCGAAGGGCAGTTGCTGGTGGATGAGGTACTGGATTTCCTGGAGCTCGCGCCGGAAAAGCGTCAGCAGGTGCAGCGCTGCCTGGTCAATGACCTTAACCCGCAGGCGGTAACCCGGGCAGTGGATAAAATGCGTCTTAACCGTGATTTTATCCCGCTGTGTGTTTCGGCACTGGCACGGGCACGGGCAGACTGGCTCTACGGCATCAATATGACACGCGCCTACACTATTCTCGGCCGTAATGCCGGGTATAACGGAGTGCTTTCGGTCGGCCGTGTGCAGACCCCGGTGCTCGGGCTGGTGGTGCGGCGTGATGAGGAAATTGAAAACTTTGTGCCGCGCGATTTCTTTGAGGTACGGGCACATATTGTTACCCCGGCGGACGAACGTTTTACGGCAATGTGGGTGCCGAGCGAGGCGTGCCAGGATTATCAGGATGACGAAGGACGCCTGACTCACCGGCCGCTGGCGGAGCATGTGGTCAGCCGCATCACCGGTAAACCGGCCTTCGTGACTGATTTTCAGGATAAAACGGAAAATGAAATCGCGCCGCTGCCGTTTTCACTGTCTGCGTTACAGATTGAGGCTGCCAAACGCTACGGGCTGAGCGCCCAGGCAGTGCTGGATATCTGTCAGCGTCTGTATGAAACCCACAAACTGATCACCTATCCCCGTTCGGACAGCCGTCATCTGCCGGAAGAGCATTTTGCCGGGCGTCACAGTGTGCTCAATGCGATTTCTGTTCATACCCCGCATCTGCTGCCGCAGGATAACCTCGATGATTCGCTGCGTAACCGCTGCTGGGACGATAAAAAGGTTGATGCGCACCATGCCATCATTCCGACCGCCAAATCGGTCTCTGTGTCGCTCAGTGAGAATGAAGCTAATATCTACGAGCTGATTGCGCGTCAGTATCTGATGCAGTTTATGCCGGATGCACAATACCGCAAATGCGTGATTGAACTGGATATCGCCAACGGTAAATTTGTGGCAAAGGCGCGTTTTCTCTCTCAGGCAGGCTGGCGGACCATGCTGGGTGCCAAAGAGCGTGACGAGGAAAACGAAGGTACACCGCTGCCGGTGCTGACCAAAGGGGATGAACTCCTGTGTGAGCGCGGTGAGGTCGTGGAGCGTCAGACTCAGCCGCCGAGACCGTTTACCGATGCTACGCTGCTGTCAGCCATGACCGGGATTGCCCGGTTTGTGAAAGATAAGGCGCTGAAAAAAGTACTGCGCGAAACTGACGGATTAGGCACTGAAGCAACCCGCGCCGGGATTATCGAACTGCTGTTCCGTCGTGAGTTCCTGTATAAAAAAGGGCGCAATATTCATTCATCCCCGGCAGGACGAGCACTGATTCATGTTCTGCCCGAAATGGCCACCTTGCCGGATATGACGGCGCACTGGGAATCAACCCTGACACAAATCAGTGAAAAACAGTATCGTTATCAGGATTTCATGGTGCCGTTGTCTGAAACCCTGACCGGACTGATAAACCAGGCCCGGCAGAACCGGAATGTCCGCGCTTTCCGTGATTTACCACCGCCGCCGCAGGCGAAGAAGGCCGGCGCGAAAGGCAAAGGTAAAACCGCCGCGAAGGGCAAAGGGAAGACCGGCGGAAAAAAAGCACCGCCACAGGAAGAAGAATAAAAAAATGTCCCGCATTGCGGGACATTTTTTATCAGCGGGTTAAATCAAACTCAGCCCAGATTGGCGCGTGGTCAGAGGGTTTTTCCATACCACGGATTTCATAATCAATGCCGGTGGCGGTACAGCGTGGTGCCAGCGCGTTGCTTGCCAGAATCAGGTCAATCCGCAGTCCACGGTTGTCATCAAAGCCGCGTGAACGGTAATCGAACCACGAAAAACGGTCGTCTGCATCCGGATACATAGCGCGGTAAGTGTCAGTCAGTCCCCAGCTGAGCAGGCGATCCATCCACTCGCGCTCTTCCGGCAGGAAAGAGCACTTGCCGGTCTTCAGCCAGCGCTTGCGGTTGGCGTCACCAATTCCGATATCAATATCCTGCGGGCTGATATTCATATCACCCATAATAACAATCGGATCCTGGTTGGAGCGCCCGGACAGATAGTCCTGTAAATCCTGATAGAATTTGGTTTTCGCCGGGAATTTCAGCGGATGGTCGCGGCTTTCTCCCTGGGGGAAATAACCGTTAATCACTGTCAGTACCCCGGCCGGGGTATCAATATCCGCCATAATCAGACGGCGCTGGGCATCTTCATCATCCCCTGCGAAGCCTTTGCGCACGGCAACCGGCTCTGCTTTGGTCAGCAGGGCGACACCGTAATGGGATTTCTGGCCGTGATAAAAAATGTGGTAGCCGAGGTGTTTCAGGTCATCGAGCGGGAACATCTCGTCATGGACTTTGGTTTCCTGGAGGCCGATAACATCAGGCTGATGCTGTGCGATAATCGCTTCCAGCTGGTGAGGCCGGGCTCTTAACCCGTTAATGTTAAAAGAGACAAACTTCATAGAATTCCAACCGGTTGATGAGTTAACAACAAAAGAGTAACAGATCGAAGAAAAAAAGTAACCCGCCGGCAGAATAATAAAAACCGGTACACCCGGCAGGGGTTAATATGTCTTAATTTTAATTGACAAAATAATCAGCATTAATAATGATTATTCTTTCTTCTGTACAGTGAAATGAAATGGGTGTGATAAAAATCGGAAGGAAGATTTTTATGTTTATGTATTAATCTTTAAAATGAAATTTAATAAAACAGAATAATAAAAATATAACATTGCATTATTGTTATTGTATAAATTTTAATAAAAATCGTATTTAAACTCTTTGTGTAAGAAAAAAACACCAGAAATAAAGTCGTTACATATCAATAAGTAATTATTTAACTGATTATTTACTACAGCACAGGAATCGACATTATGTTTTTTTCAAGGAAGTTAGAAGCCTTTATGGCTGTTGTTGAATACGGCTCGCTCAGTAAAGCAGCAAAAGTGATGAACAGGACAACTCCGCCGGTGGCCAAGTCTATCAAGGATTTTGAGATCTCGCTGGGTAAGCGTTTATTTAAACGTGAAAAATTTGGTATGAGCCTGACACGGGAAGGGATGGAGTTATACAATGATCTTAAAGATCTCTATATGCAGGAAAAAGAAATTACAAAAAAACATATCAGCGGAACGATATGTAATAAGGTGAATATATTTTATGACTGGGGGAAAAGTAAATATATTGCGGCACTGTACCGGACGGCATTCAAAGCGGGTATACAAATTAATATATTTCGTTTCCACTATGATTGTATTGATGAAATAAATGATTTTGAGGGCAATACGCTGATACTGTCGTCAGAGCAGGTTATCAGCGAACGTTTTACGCTGCTGCGCCATTTACCGCAGGGGCAAATCGGAATCTGCTGCCGTCGTTCACTGTTTCAGGACTGTGATAACAATTTACAGACATTATTATCCTCCTGTGTCTGGTTATGTGAGCCGTTATTATATGAAAGCCCGTTACTCAAAACATTATTGCTGCAGCTCGGTGAGCAGAGCAAACATGAACATGTGCATCTGATCGACAATGTGAACAGTTATCTGCATCTGCTGATTGACGGGGATTATCTCTGCTTTATTGATGAGCACCCGAAAACGCTGCCGTACAGCGATGAACTGATTTTTCTGCCGTTATCGCAGAGTGAGGCGGAAAATCATTGTTATCTGTACAAGTCAAAATCACACGCGAGTGTGCTGAACAAAATAATGGATTGTATTGAGAATATGAAATAACAGGAGAGAAGATAGATGGTGGTGGGAGAAGGATTCGAACCTTCGAAGTCTGTGACGGCAGATTTACAGTCTGCTCCCTTTGGCCGCTTGGGTATCCCACCAAAAATCAAATTGTCTGTCCGTTCAGCTGTTGCCTTGGGACGGGCTGCATAATAGCAAATATGCGGACGCTGTAAAGTAAAAAAAGAGAAAAAATGTGTGGTCGTTGTTTTTTTGCCCGAAGTGCACGTTAACCGTGCAACTTCAGGCAATTAAGCCGTTATAAAATGACAGTGCGGTTACCGTAAACGAATACCCGTTGTGTCAGAACACGCCCCAGGGCATGGCTGAGCACATTTTTTTCCACGTCACGACCGGCCATGACCATATCATCGGCGCTGTAAGTGTGGTCGACGTTAATCACGCTCTGGTGAATGATCGGACCTTCATCGAGGTTATCATTCACATAGTGCGCGGTGGCACCGATAATCTTCACGCCGCGCTCATATGCCTGATGATAAGGCCGTGCGCCGATAAAGGCCGGCAGGAAGGAGTGGTGGATGTTGATAATCTGGTTCGGATAGTGCTGCACAAATGCCGGGGTCAGCACACGCATGTATTTCGCCAGCACGACGTAATCCGGCTGATACTGGTCAATCTGCTGAATGATCTGCATATCATGCTGCTCACGGGTCAGTCCGTCGTGGCTGATATGATGGAACGGAATACCAAACTGTGTGACCAGATGAGACAACAGGTCGTGGTTGCCGATAACCGCTGCGATTTCGACATCCAGACCGCCGTAGGCGCTTTTCATCAGAATATCGCCGAGGCAGTGTGCTTCTTTGGTCACCATAATGACAATACGGCGGCGTCCGGCGGTGGTTAATTCGCGCGTGGAGCCTTTCGGCAGGGCATCATCCAGGTCGGCCAGCAGGGTTTCATCGTTAAAAATCCCTTCCAGCTCGGTGCGCATAAAAAAGCGGCCGGTACGGTGATCAACGAATTCATTGTTCTGGACAATATTCAGCTGATGCTTGTAACAAATATTGGTGATCTTGGCGATAAGACCTTTTGCGTCAGGGCAAATGGTTCGCAGAATTTTTTTCTGGCTCGTCTGGTGTTGCATGGAAGGTGTGGATCCTTAATAACTGATGTCGGTGATGTTTGTTTACAGAAAGTGCCTGTCCGGTGTCAGGCACAGCATTTTTTATATTTTTTTCCGGAGCCGCAGGGGCAGGGGTCATTACGGCCGATCTGTGGTTTTACGCCGTCGAGGTACATCCAGGCACCGTCAGTCAGGCGAAAACGGGAACGTTCGTGAATGAATTGTTTATCTTCGGACTTTTTATCAATAAAGCAAGCACAAAATTCAACGAAAGCCTCGTCCGGCGCGGTGCCGGGCTGAAAATCAATGACATTCAGTCCCAGCCATTCCGTTTCACCGAATCCGGCGGTCAGTTCTGTCCGCAGTGCTTCCGCGCGTGCCGGCGGATACCATGTCCGGATCAGATGATCAGCATTATGGGTGACAAACGCACTGTAACGCGAACGCATCAGTGCCCGCGCATCGGGGGCGGACTGCGCACCGGAAAGATAAGGCTGGCAACACTGTGCAAAAGTATCCCCGCTGCCGCACGGGCAGGGATCGGTATCTGTAAAATGAGACATAATTATCAAATAATGTGTTCAGGGTAAATAATCGTAAGGAACAGAGCTCAGATGCTACCGGAAATAGCGATCACACGCTATCCTTAATCTCAGCAGCAGTGCGGGAGCAGCGGCATTCCCGGTGTTCCGGGCACGCTGGGTTGTGAGGCCGGGCAGAAAGGGGATGCGATGAAGCAGGCACTGGACGGAAAACGATTGTTAGTCATCGATGACGACCCGGCATTCAATATGGCGCTGTCATCCTATCTGCGCCTTCTCGGTGCCACGGTGTTATCTGCCGGTGACGGTGCACGCGCATGGGAATGCATAGAACAGGGCTTTCAGCCGGAACTGATTTTCTGTGACCTCAATATGCCGGTGATGACCGGCGCGGAATTTATTGCCCGGTCACAGTCGGATTTACCGGCCATTCCGGTGATTGTTATCTCTGCGACACAAAAAATGTCGGATATCGATGAAGTGCTGCGTCTCGGGGCAAAAGATGTGTTGTTAAAGCCCCTGAACAGGCTGGAAGAAATAAAAAAATTATGTCTGTCCCACCTGTACCCGTCATTTTTCTCACCGGGGGTGCTGGAAAATAATGATCTCTCCGGGATCTGGGCCCAGTTACAGCATAATGTGGATGATGTTTTACGTTTATTAAAACAGCTGAACCCGCCGCCGAGCCAGGTGCTGGCCAATTATCAGATTCGCTATGCGCAATTATCCGATACCTGCCGGGCCGGGCTGGTATTTGATGTGGCAGAATTTTCTGATAATGAAGTGGCGTTTTATTGTCTCGATATCAGTCAGAATACCGGCAACGGCCCGCTGATGGCGATGTTAATCCGCGTCATCTTTAACGATCTGCTTAAACGCTATATTCATAATCACCACCGGAAATTACCGAGTATGACCGCCATCTTAAATAAGCTGAACCGGTTATTACAGGACGCAGGTATTCCGGGACAGCTGCCGCTGCTGCTGGGGTATTATCACACCCGGCGTAAGTCGGTGTTATTGTCCAGCGCCGGTATCAGTGCGGAATTACGCTCTGATAACCATGTGATCCGTGTTAACCGGGGTATTCCGCTGGGGACACTCTCTTCCGTTTATTCCAGTCAGATAAGTGAATTCAGCCGCCATCTGCAATGCCGGATCTGGAACAGCAGCAGTCAGATTAAATTAAGCCTGACCCCCGGACCGCATCAGGGATAATTACCGGACTTTACCAACCCGTACAGATATTAAACATCTCTTAACACTAAACCGCATTTACGCGGCACAGAGTATTTATCCCGGAAAATTAGCTGGTATACTCAGTCTCATTATTTTTTATAAATCGCGTATTTATTCTGTTTATGCGCATTGAGGATGATGTATGTCAGTGCAGAAAAATAAAGTACACAAGGCTGTGATCCCGGTTGCAGGATTAGGAACACGTATGTTGCCGGCCACAAAAGCGATTCCGAAAGAAATGCTGCCGCTGGTGGATAAACCGCTTATTCAGTATGTGGTGAATGAATGTATCGCGGCGGGGATCACTGAAATTATTTTAGTGACCCACTCATCAAAAAACTCCATTGAAAACCATTTCGATACCAGCTTTGAACTGGAAGCCATCCTGGAAAAACGTGTAAAACGTCAGTTGCTGGATGAAGTCCAGTCAATCTGCCCGCGTCACGTTACTATCATGCAGACCCGTCAGGGGATCGCCAAAGGGCTTGGTCACGCCGTATTATGCGCCAGACCAATGATTGGTGATGAGCCTTTCGCCGTGGTATTGCCGGATGTGATTATTGACGAATACAGTACTGACCTGGCGAAATTCAACCTCAGAGAAATGATTGCGCGTTATGAAGAACACGGTGCAAGCCAGGTAATGGTTGATCCGGTTCCGCAGGAAATGGTGGCAAATTACGGTGTGGTGGATTGCCACGGTGAAAATCTGGCCGCCGGTGAAAGCAAACCGATGTTTGCCGTGGTGGAAAAACCGGAACCGGCCAAAGCACCGTCGAATATGTCTATTGTCGGCCGTTATGTGCTTTCCCAGGATATCTGGCCGCTGCTGGGGAAAACTGCCCCGGGAGCCGGTGATGAGATCCAGCTGACTGACGCTATCGCTATGCTGATTGAAAAAAATCCGGTGGAGGCGTACCGTCTGGTAGGCCGCAGCCATGACTGCGGCGACAAAATGGGCTATATGAAAGCCTTTGTCGAATACAGCATGCGTCATAAGCACCTGGGCCGTGAATTCTCAGATTGGCTGAAAACATTACAGAATTAATAATTGTTGCAATAGGTGAACTATGAAAGTAACCGTATTTGGAATCGGATATGTCGGTCTTGTGCAGGCGACTGTACTGGCGGAAGTCGGCCATGATGTTATGTGTGTCGATGTTGATGCAAAAAAAGTGGAAAACCTGAAAAACGGTGTGATCCCTATTTTTGAACCGGGCCTGACCCCGCTGGTGAAGAAAAACTATGAAGAAGGTCGTTTAAGCTTCACTACGGATGCGGCACTGGGTGTGGCACACGGCACACTGCAATTCATCGCGGTCGGTACACCGCCGGATGAAGACGGTTCTGCGGATCTGCAATATGTCACCGCGGTTGCCCGTACTATTGCACAGCATATGCAGGACTACAAAGTGGTTATCGATAAATCCACCGTTCCGGTCGGTACCGCGGATAAAGTTAACGCCACGATTAAAGCCACACTGGCTGAACGCGGCGCGGATATTGCCTATGACGTGGTGTCCAACCCTGAATTCCTGAAGGAAGGGGCGGCGGTTGCTGACTGCATGCGTCCTGAGCGCATTGTTATCGGCTGTGATAATGATCGTGTTATCGATATTATCCGCGAACTGTATGAGCCGTTTAACCGTAATCACGACCGCATGATTGTGATGGATATCCGCAGTGCGGAGCTGACCAAATACGCGGCAAACTGCATGCTGGCGACAAAAATCAGCTTTATGAATGAGATCTCCAACCTGGCGGAAATGCTGGGCGCGGATATTGAGAATGTGCGCCAGGGTATCGGTTCTGACTCCCGTATCGGTTATCACTTTATTTATCCGGGCTGCGGCTACGGTGGTTCCTGCTTCCCGAAAGACGTGCAGGCGCTGATCCGCACCGCGGAACATATCGGCTTTACCCCGCGCATTCTGCGTGCGGTGGAAGAAGTGAACGAACAGCAGAAATACAAACTGCCGTCCTTTATCAAACGTCATTTCGGTGAAAACCTGGAAGGTAAAACCTTCGCGGTCTGGGGCCTGTCTTTTAAACCGAATACCGATGATATGCGTGAAGCCTCCAGCCGTATCCTGTTACAGGAATTATGGGCCGCCGGTGCCAAAGTTCAGGCGTATGACCCGGAAGCGATGCAGGAAGCGCAGCGTATTTTCGGGCTGCGTGATGACCTGGCGCTGATGGGCACCAAAGAAGCGGCACTGCATAATGCGGATGCACTGGTTATCTGCACTGAGTGGCAGAGTTTCCGTGCGCCGGACTTCGATGCTATCAAAGCAGGACTGAAAACCCCGGTTATTTTTGACGGACGTAACCTTTATGACCCGGAACGTTTAGAAAATCGCGGCTTTATCTATTATGGTATAGGCCGTGGTGCTTCCATTAATCCGGTAATCTGAGTCTGAATATGAAAATACTTGTAACCGGCGCGGCTGGTTTTATTGGTTATCATGTCTCGCAGCGCCTGCTTGAGCAGGGGCACGAGGTTGTCGGTGCTGACAACCTGAATGACTATTATGATGTGAATCTCAAACAGGCCCGTCTTGATCTGTTATTACCGCATCCGCAATTTCAGTTTTTTAAAATGGATTTGTCGGAGAAAGCGGCTGTCAGTGAGCTGTTCGCCGCACAGAAATTTGAGCGGGTGATCCACCTGGCGGCACAGCCGGGCGTGCGTTACTCCATCCAGAACCCGATGGCGTATATTGACGCGAATATTCTGGGGCATATGAATATTCTGGAAGGGTGCCGTCATCATAACGTCGGGCATCTGATCTACTCCTCCTCAAGTTCAGTATACGGTCTGAACCGCAAACAGCCGTTCTCTGTTGAGGATGATGTGGACCATCCGGTGTCGTTGTATGCGGCAACGAAAAAAGCCAATGAATTAATGTCACACAGTTATTCACATCTTTATCAGTTGCCGACAACCGGTCTGCGGTTCTTCACCGTCTACGGCCCGTGGGGTCGTCCGGATATGGCGTTATTTAAGTTTGTGAAAGCCATGCTGGACGGAAAACCGATCGATGTATATAACCACGGCAATATGGTGCGTGATTTCACCTATGTCGGTGATATTGCGGAAGCGGTGGTGCGTCTGGTGGATGTGATTCCGGCGGTGAATAATGACTGGACGGTGGAAAAGGGGCTGAAGTCAGCCAGCTCTGCGCCGTACAAAATTTATAATGTCGGTAACGGTCAGCCGACCCGGCTGGGTGATTTTATTCAGGCGATTGAAACGGCGCTGGATATTAAAGCCAATAAACACTATATGGATATGCAGGATGGTGACGTGTTATCCACCTGTGCAGACTCCTCCGAATTGTATAAAACGATTGGTTTCTCACCGGATACGCCGGTTAATTACGGCGTGCAGCAGTTTGTTGACTGGTATATGTCGTTTTATCACGGAAAAAATAAATAACAGCAACGGTTATAAGTATAAAAAAGGAGGCGAAAGCCTCCTTTTTGCTGTCCGTCTGACCGGAAGATATAAAAAAGCCCTTCAGAGAAGGGCTTTTCCGGCAGATATTATCACTTACTTGATTAAGAAATCGTTCAGAGATTTACCTTCGTTATCGATAGCTTGTTTGATCACAGCTGGTGTACGACCCTGGCCGGTCCAGGTTTTGCTTTCACCGTTTTCATCGATATATTCGTATTTGGCAGGGCGCTGAGCACGCTTGGATTTGCGGGCTGTTTTGCCTGTACCCATAGACTGAATTAATTCTTCCGGGTTGATATTCTGCTTTTCAAGCAGCTGACGGAATTCTTCTAATTTACGGGTGCGCTCTTCTTCTTTAGCCTGAGCCTGGGATTCTTCCAGACGGCGTTCTTCAACAACAGAAGTCAGCTTTTCCAGAATTTCTTCTAAAACTTCTAAGCTGGATTCTCTCGCCTGAGCGCGAAGAGTACGGATATTATTAAATGGCTTCAAAGATTCACTCATAATCCTGGTCTCAAATTAAATGTTGGCTGGTGTGTAGATAATAATAGATTGCTATTTAAAAATCTGCAATAGCAAATTTCGGAGTAAGGTTAAAACACATTTTTTTTAAAAGCAATTATTTCTGAGGAATAATAAGGGTCTTTTTGGCTTTTCGTTTAAATTTGATAAGGGGACGGGGTGAAAATGTGTTGATGTTCAGCATCTTCATAAAAATTGTTCATAAATGTGGTAGGGAATACAAATTATATTTAACCTTATCTTATGTAAAGAAACGTTATTCTTCGCTCCCGGTATAATGAAAAACAGGACAACGCGAAGGATAGCCGATAACAACAGTGAATATCCGGTATGTAACCATGACCTGTGTGAATTTACGTGTGCGATGAACTCAGGATATTGTGCATGCGATCACGGCATGAATGAAATACAGATTGCGCTGTTTTTAACACTAATGTGTTAGTATTGTCCCGGATCTTGAATGTGTAAGGGGAGAGAGCCGGTGGCTCAGCTTTATTTTTATTACTCCGCAATGAATGCGGGAAAATCGACAGCGTTACTGCAGTCATCCTATAACTACAATGAACGCGGCATGCGCACGCTGATATTTACCGCAGAGATAGACAACCGCTATGAGCAGAGCAAAGTTACCTCACGTATCGGCCTGAGCGCCGATGCGCGGGTCTTTGGCCCTGAGACGGACGTAAGCTCGGTTATTATCCGTGAACATCAGCAGACACCCGTACACTGCGTATTAATCGATGAATGCCAGTTCCTGACCAAAGCGCAGGTGGAACAGCTCTGCTGTATCGTCGACGATATTGATATCCCGGTTCTGTGTTACGGGTTACGCACAGACTTTAAAGGTGAGTTATTCAGCGGCAGCCATTATTTATTAGCCTGGGCGGATAAATTAGTTGAATTAAAAACTATTTGTTATTGCGGACGAAAAGCCAGCCGTGTTTTACGTTACGACGGACAGGGGCGGGTTATGTCAGATGGTGCACAAATTGACATCGGCGGTAATGAAAAATATGTATCCGTCTGCCGCAAACATTACAATGAAGCGATACGCGAAGTAAAAGCAGCAGAATATCGGTCATAAATCAGGGAAGTCTCTCTGTTATACAAAAAGTGCCGGACGTCATTGTCCGGTTTTTTTATATCCGCTGCGGATTGCGCCGGATATCAAAAAACACCGGAACGGTTTCTGCAGGGAAAGTGATGAGGCGGTATTTGAGTCAGCAGGGATAAAATACCGGTGAATACCCCCAGGAGTTACCACAGTTTTGTAACGGGTATTAAGTGAAATATTAAAAACCGTCTGTTCCGGAAAACATGATCAAAAGTGAACAGCTGTTAATACAAAGACAATTATTTAATAATTATTATGAGACGGATATAAAAAAGCCCTCCGGGGAGGGCTTTATGGTTATTATTTGCCGGATTGATGATTATTTCTTAGCATTCCGTTTGGCAACCGGTTTTGGTGCCGCTACAGGAACAGATTCGTCATAGGTGCGTCCGTAATAGGTATCCAGCATAATTTGTTTTAATTCTGCAATCAGCGGATAGCGCGGGTTTGCACCGGTACACTGGTCATCAAAGGCATCTTCGGACAGTTTATCCAGTTTTGCCAGGAATTCCGCTTCCGGCACACCGGCTTCACGGATGGATTTCGGGATCCCCAGAGAGGCTTTGATTTCGTCCAGCCAGATCAGCAGTTTTTCAATTTTCTGCGCGGTACGGTCACCGGCAGCACTCAGTTGCAGATGGTCAGCAATCTCCGCGTAACGGCGGCGTGCCTGAGGACGGTCATACTGGCTGAACGCAGTCTGTTTGGTCGGGTTATCGGTAGCGTTATAACGGATGACGTTACAGATAAGCAGGGCATTAGCCAGACCATGCGGAATATGGAACTCAGAGCCCAGTTTGTGCGCCATGGAGTGACATACCCCGAGGAAGGCGTTGGCAAACGCGATACCGGCGATAGTCGCGGCATTGTGTACACGTTCACGGGCAACCGGGTTCTTCGCACCTTCGTGATAGCTGGCCGGTAAAAACTCTTTCAGCAGTTTCAGTGCCTGTAATGCCTGGCCGTCAGAGAATTCGTTTGCCAGCACGGATACATACGCTTCCAGTGCGTGAGTGACGGCATCCAGCCCGCCGAAAGCGGTGAGGGATTTCGGCATGTTCATCACCAGGTTGGCATCAACAATTGCCATATCCGGGGTCAGGGCATAGTCCGCCAGCGGGTATTTCTGGCCGGTGGTATCATCTGTCACAACCGCGAACGGAGTCACTTCAGAACCGGTACCGGATGTGGTGGTGATAGCAACCATTTTCGCTTTCACGCCCATTTTCGGGAACTTATAGATACGTTTGCGGATATCCATAAAGCGCAGTGCCAGTTCCTCAAAATGTGTTTCCGGATGTTCATACATCACCCACATAATTTTGGCTGCATCCATCGGGGAGCCGCCGCCGAGGGCAATAATCACGTCAGGTTTGAAGCTGTTCATCTGCTCCGCACCTTTGCGGACCACAGAAAGTGTCGGGTCAGCTTCCACTTCAAAGAAAATCTCCACTTCCATACCGTAGGATTTCAGCACACGGGTGACTTCATCCACATAGCCGTTATTGAACAGATAGCCGTCAGTCACGATAAAGGCGCGTTTTGCACCGTCACCGGCGATCTCTTCCAGGGCAACCGGCAGAGAACCACGGCGGAAATAGATAGATTTCGGAAGTTTATGCCACAACATATTTTCAGCTCGTTTTGCCACGGTTTTGGTGTTGATCAGGTGTTTCGGCCCGACGTTTTCGGAGATGGAGTTACCCCCCCAGGAGCCGCAACCCAGTGTCAGTGACGGAGACAGTTTGAAGTTATACAGGTCGCCGATCCCGCCCTGTGATGCAGGGGTGTTAATCAGGATACGTGCGGTTTTCATCTTCTCACCGAAGAATTTTACGCGCTCCGGCTGGTTATCCTGATCGGTATATAAGCAGGAGGTGTGGCCGATCCCGCCCATTTCCACCAGTTTTTCCGCTTTGATCACCGCATCTTCAAAATCTTTGCCGCGGTACATGGCTAACAGCGGGGAGAGTTTTTCGTGTGCAAACGGCTCGGATTCATCCACCACGGAGACCGCACCGATAAGAATTTTGGTCCATGCAGGTACTTCGATGCCGGCCATTTCAGCAATTTTCACCGCAGACTGACCGACAATTTTCGCATTCAGTCCGCCGTTGAGCAGAATAATGTCCTGAACGGCTTTCAGTTCTTTGCCTTTCAGAATATAACCACCGTGGGTTTCAAAACGTTCTTTAACCTGTTCATACACATCATCCACCACGATAACCGATTGCTCAGAGGCACAAATCACGCCGTTATCGAAGGTTTTTGACATCAGAATAGAGGCCACCGCGCGTTTGATATCAGCGGTTTCATCAATCACGACAGGGGTGTTACCCGCGCCCACACCAATGGCCGGTTTACCGGAACTGTAGGCTGCTTTCACCATGCCCGGCCCGCCGGTGGCGAGGATCAGGTTAGTATCCGCGTGATGCATCAGGGCATTGGATAATTCCACAGACGGCTCGTCGATCCAGCCGATAATATCTTTCGGGGCACCGGCGGCAACAGCCGCGTTGAGGACAATTTCAGCCGCTCTGTTAGTGGCTTTTTTTGCACGCGGATGCGGGGAGAAAATGATCCCGTTACGGGTTTTCAGGCTGATCAGCGCTTTAAAAATTGCGGTGGAGGTCGGGTTAGTGGTCGGGACGATACCGCAGATAATACCGATAGGCTCTGCGATGGTGATGGTGCCGAAGGTCGGGTCTTCCGATAAGATGCCGCAGGTTTTCTCATCGCGGTAGGCGTTATAGATATATTCAGAAGCAAAATGGTTTTTGATCACTTTATCTTCAATAATACCCATGCCGGACTCTTCAACTGCCAGTTTTGCCAGCGGGATACGGGCATCTGCTGCGGCGAGTGCCGCCGCCCGGAAGATAGCATCCACCTGTTCCTGGGAGAAACCGGCAAACTCGCGCTGAGCTTTCTTCACGCGGGCAACTAATTCATTGAGTTCGGTAACGTTCGTTACGGCCATACAGATCACTCCTGATAAATTGTTAAACTTTTTAAGCAAATCAGCGGATTGATACAATTTGATTATAGCGGTGATATCTTCCGGTAACTAAATCGATTTTGCCGGTAACATAATGCAGATATGCCCGCTGATTTGCTTAAAAAGCCCGTCAGGTCTTTCTGTTCACATTATAGTTGAATCGATTCAACTATAATGAAAGCAGCTTAACATTCAGGGGAAATATTAAAGTGATCCAAATCACAAATATATCAAGCTGACACCATTCAGCATGGGTCAAAACGGGAACAATACGGAGTGACGGGAATGATATCGGGTTTCAATTTCACAGAAGAACTGATGATTGTCTGAAATTCAGGCAGAAGTAAGGTGATATAACTGTATCGAATCAGCCGGAAGCAGAAAATATTCTGCGTAAAGCAATTCCTTTTCCTGCACATTCAACGGTATGATGTCTGTGTTAATAATCACATTTATAATTATTACAACCCCCAGGCGATAGCCTGCTGTTATTATCAGCAGACTATCACTGTATTATCATCAGGTTGAGGATCCTTTGTGGGCAACACTTTGCTGGATTTTTCCGGTTATTTAAAATTTTTTGTCGGCTTATTTGCCTTAGTCAACCCGGTCGGTATTCTGCCGGTCTTTATGAGCATGACAAATTATCAGACTGCCGCAGTGCGCAATAAGACCAACATGATTGCGAACTTTTCGGTGGCCGTGATTTTGTGCACATCACTTCTGGTCGGCGATAAGATCCTCATTATGTTCGGTATTTCCATCGAATCTTTCCGGATAGCAGGGGGGACACTGATTGTCCTCATCGCCATGTCCATGATCAGCGGTAAGCTGGGGGAAGATAAGCAGAACAAACAGGAACAGTCGGAAACGGCTATCCGCGACAATATCGGTGTGGTGCCGCTGGCACTGCCGCTGATGGCGGGGCCGGGGGCTATCAGTTCCTGTGTGGTCTGGAGTGCCCGCTGGCAGGGCTGGCAGAACTTTTTCGGACTGGCGCTGACCAGCATCGTGTTCGCGTTCTGTTGCTGGCTGTTGTTCCGCTCTGCAGGACTGTGGGTGAAATACCTCGGACAAACCGGTATCAACGTTGTGACCCGTATTATGGGTCTGATGCTGATGTCATTAGGTATTGAGCTGATCATTACCGGCATGAAAATGAGTTTCCCGGGATTATTGTCATAATCACGCAGTTCATTATTATCAGAACGGGGCCATCGGCCCCGTTTTTACACCTCGTTTATATATCTCTCAGTTATCCATCCGGTGGTCGCCGCGCAGCAGGGCGGCGCGATCAAATTCCCGTTCAATTTTCCCGTTCGCCATAAATGCCGCCCGGTCTGACATATGCGCCACCACATCCGCATCGTGACTGACCAGCAGATAGGTCATGCCGTGGGCGGTTTTCAGATGATTAAGCAGATTGAGAATTTCCGCCTGCACAGACATATCAAGCGCGGATGTTGGTTCATCGAGTAACAGGATCTGCGGGTGCAGCATCAGGGCACGGGCAATAGCAATGCGCTGGCGCTGCCCGCCGGAGAGCTGATGCGGATAACGCTGTGCCACATCCGGCGGCAGCCCGACAGATACAATGGCCTCTGCCACCCGGTTGCCGATGTCATTTTCGCGGTGAATGCGTAACGGTTCTGAAAGTGCTCGGTGAATAGTATGGAAAGGATGCAGAGACGCATAAGGATCCTGAAAGACCATCTGCACATTGCGGCGCAAAGCCCCCTGATAACGCTGACCGGGGTGGATATGTTGTGACAGCAGCTGTACGCCGCCCAGCCATTCCCGCTGCAACCCGGCAATCACCCGCAAAATAGTGGATTTTCCGCAGCCGGACTCACCGATAAGACTGAACGTCTCTCCGGCATTAAGATGAAAACCGGCCTGACAAACAACCTGCCGCTGCCCGAAGCTGACGGAAAGATTATTAACTTCAATAATCGGTGCTGAATTATTTTCCGGCATGATGTATCTCCTGAGTCAGTAACGCCAGCAGGGCGGTGCGATCCAATACCGGCAAATCGGTGCCGTACGTCTGTGCATCCGGGCGGCAGGTCCACAATGTGCGGGTGTAAGGATGCGTTGCCTGCGGCAGTTGTACGGCGGGCAGTTCATCCACCTGCTGACCCTGATACATCACCATCACGCGCTGACAATGAGCTGCCACCAGCGGCAAATCATGACTTATCAGCAGCAACCCCATGCGGCGCTCCTCACACTGGCTGACAATCAGCTCCAGAATCTGGTGTCGCAGCCGGGCATCCAGGGCGGAAGTTGGTTCGTCGGCAATTAAGACTGACGGGTTGTTGATCAGAGCAATCGCAATCATGGCTCGCTGTCCCATACCGCCGGAAAGCTGCCCCGGATAGCGGGAGAGCGCCTGTTCTGATAACCCGGCAGCACGGGCCATTTCAAAAACACGGTCGCGGCGATCAGATTTGCTCAGTGTCTGGTGGCGCAGCAGGGATTCCTCAATCTGCTGATACAGATTTCTGACCGGATTCAGCGCATAGCGCGGATCCTGCATGATCATGGCAATGTCATTGCCGCGCAGTGCCGCCCACTGTTTTTCCCGCAGAGACAGCAGGGAGGTCTGACCGAATGTCAGTGTATCCGCACTGACAATCCCGGGTTTGCGCACCAGCCCCATCAGCGCCCTGGCGGTCATGGATTTGCCGGAACCGGACTCCCCGACCAGCGCCAGTCGTTCCTGTCCCAGGGTAAAGGAGACATTTTTCACCACCTGTGCGCGGGGGTAATCCACACACAAATTACGGACAAAAATAAGCGGCTCAGTCATGTTGCGGCTCCATAATATCCCGTAAACCATCACCCAGAAGATTGAATGCCATACCGGCAATCAGAATGGCCGCGCCGGGAACGGCGGCTATCCACCACTGGTCGAAAATAACCTGCATACCATCGGCAATCATGGCTCCCCATTCCGCCATCGGCGGTTGTGCGCCCAGCCCGAGGAAACCCAGACCGGCGGCTGCCAGGATAATGGTGGCGAGATCCAGCGCCAGCCGGACAATAGCTGACGGCAGACAGAGCGGCAGAATGTGTCCCCACAGCAGACGCAGACCACGGATCCCCAGCATTTCCGCACTGGCCAGATAATCACTGTTGCGCAGATGGCGGATTTCACTGCGTGCCTGGCGGGCATAGGCCGGCCACGAGGTCAGGGCGAGTGCCAGTGCGCCGTTAATCAGCCCCGGCCCGAGAATGGCAACAAAGGCAAATGCGAGGATCAGGCGCGGCATCGACATGACAATATCGGTAAAGCGCATCAGAATCGTTTCCACCCAGCGACCGTAAAATCCGGCCAGAATGCCGATCAATAACCCGGCGGGCAGGGTGATTGCTGCGACCAGTGCAACCAGACCAAACATCGGGCGGGTGCCGTAGATCAGGCGGGAGAGCACATCACGCCCGTAGCTGTCCGTTCCGAGCCAGTGTTGAGCATCCGGTGCCAGCAGGCGCTGTGCCGGGTTTTGCAGTACCGGGTCATAAGGGGCGAGCCACGGCGCAAACAACGCCACCAGCAGCAGAAACAGAATAATCAGGGTGCCCGTCAGCGCGGACGGGGAACGGCGGATTTTCGGCAGTAATGTCATGATTTCACCCGCGGATCCGTTAAACGCACAATCATATCGGTCACGTTATTAATAAAGATAAAGCAGATACCGATCACCAGGGTCCCGCCCATCACGGCGGTGGTATCTCCGGCAAACAGGGCGGCGGTCAGGTAACGGCCGATGCCGGGCCAGGAAAAGACCGTTTCGGTCAGTACCGCACCTTCCAGCATTCCGGTGTAGGCAAGGGCAATCACGGTGATCAGCGTCCCCCGGATATTCGGCAGCACATGGCGGAACAGCACCTGCATGTCGGTATTGCCTTTGGCGCGTGCCAGCGTGACATACTCTTTATTCATTTCGCTCAGACAGGCGGCGCGCGTCAGCCGGGTGATCCCCGCCAGGCAAAAATAGGCCAGCAGCGACACCGGCAGGATCAGGTGTGCGACCGCATTGGTAAATGCACCGGGATCATCGGACAACCAGGTATCGATCAGCACAAAACCGGTCTTTGCCTCGACGGTATACTGATAGATATCATCCAGCCGCCCCGGGCCGGGGCTCCACTGAAGCGTGGCGTAGAACAGCAGCAGCATCAGCAGTCCCAGCCAGAAAACCGGTACTGAGTTGCCGAGGAGTGTCAGGGTGCGGATGATAAAATCAAATGGTGTTCCGGCATAACGGGCGCATAACACGCCGCAGAGAATGCCGAGCGAAGCGCCGATCAACAGTGAGAGCGTCGCCAGTTCAATGGTCGCGGGCAGGGTGGTCAGCACGCCGTCGAGCACCGGTTGTCCCATAGAGGAGGCCATGCCGAGATCGCCGTGCAGCAGACGCTCTGCATAATGCCAGAACTGAATATAGACGGGCTGATCGAGCCCCAGCTCCAGCCGTACCTGCTCATAGGTCTCATGGCTGGCGTGATCGCCGACAATCTGTAATACCCGGTCAACCGGTGAGAGTGCCGACAATGCAAAGGTGATCACCAGTAACCCGAGCAGTGTCAGCGCAAGGGTAAAAATACCCTGAAGCGTCACACGCAGCGTATGGCGAAACAGTGTTCCGGCAGGGGAAATATCGGACATACAGCAGTTCCTGAATAAAAACAAAACACACAAACCCCGTCAGCGATACTGACGGGGTGATAACCGGAAAATCAGCAGATTATTTGGTGACTCTGTCGTAATACACCATGTCAGCGTTCAGTCCCTGCTGATAGCCTTTCACATTGTCACGCAGTACCACCTGGTTTTGTCCCTGTGCCATAAACACATACGGAGAACTGCGCTGTAATTCTTCCTGCATGGCGGTATACATCTGCGCACGTTTGGCTTTATCCGGCTCTGCCACGGCTTTGAGTGTGGTTTGTGATAACTGAGGAATATCCCAGCCGTTCAGCCACGCAACGGTGCTGCTCTTGCCGTCATTAAAGGCGAAGGCGCTGGCGTTGGAATGGGCATCAAAATAGTCCGGGATCCAGAAACGGATGGCCGCCTGATGCTGGCGTGCCCGTACGCGGGAATAGACCTGGCTGCCCGCCGCCGGTAATAATTCCACTTTGATACCGCCTTGCGCAAAACTGGCCTGAAGTGATTGAGCTATAGTGATATACGGCGGCTTGTTTTCCACATCGAGGGTGAAATGGGCATCTTTAATCCCGGCGTTTGCCAGAATCTCTTTGGCTTTGGCCGGATCAAATTTATACGGGTTATTTTCCAGCGCGCCCGGTAAACCGACCGGCAGGAAGCTCTGATGAATAAAATACTGGCCTTTCAGTAGATCGCGGGTAATGCCTTCATAATCCACCAGATAACGGGCCGCTTCCCACAATGCCGGGTTTTTCAGCAGCGGATTGGCGCTGTTGCCGGTGTTGAACGCCATATAATCCTGCTCGGCGGACGGAATATTTTCCACCCGTACCCCGGCGCTGTTTTTCAGTGCCGCAGTCTGGTCAGCACCCAGTTCACGGGCAATATCCGCATCACCCTGCTGAATCAGCAGACGGCGGGAAGCCGGATCCGGCACGTTTTTAATAATAATGGACGGGATTTTCGCCTCGCCGGTGGAGACATGCGGGTTAGCGGCCATCACAATCGCCTGGTTTGGCTGATAGACCTTCAGGGAATAAGCACCGCTGCCGGCAGAATGCATTTTCAGCCAGGCATTACCGAAGTCATTATTTTTAATATTCGGTGTCACCAGTTTTTCGTCCACCACTGAGGCTATCGGGGTGGACAACAGATTCAGTGCCACATCCGGGCTGATATCCGCACTCCATTTTATTTTCAGGGTGCGGTCGCCGGTTTTTTCAAACTGCTGCGCGATATTCTCTTTATTCCAGCCAAGAATATTGAGAATAAACGCAGGCGATTTATTCATGACTACAGCGCGCTGGTAGGAGAAGATAATATCTTCCGGGCGTACCGGGTTGCCGGAGGCAAATTTTGCATTCTCTTTAATCCGGACGGTCAGGGTTTTATTGGCGGCATCGGCCTGCCAGTCTTCCAGCAGGATAGCGTCAAGCTGCTCCGGATTATCACGGTTCGGCTGTACCAGGCGCTGATATAAGCTGGGAACGGTCTGGATACTGGACAGTTCATTACTTTCAGCCGGATCCAGACTGACAATATCATCCAGACTCTGGACAACAATTAAGGTATTCGGTGGTGTGGCGGCAAATGCGGAGACGGAAAAGAGCAGAGCCAGTGACGCTGCCGGATATGTTTTTTTCATATATTTCCCCTGAAACGCGGTGTTATTGATTTTTGTAATACTGACACGTTAAAAAAAACGGCGCTGTTTTGCAAAGTCTGTTACGTGCTTGTTTATAACTTTTGGTTATAGCCAAAATTAATCATAGTCTGAAATTGCTGACCGGGGGATTTCACCGGCAAAAAAAGCGGAAAAACAGCTGTAATATAACAACCGGTTATCAGCCCATAAAAAATAACACTAAAAATGGTGCTGTATTGACGGATACGCTAACCCGTACCGTTCAGCAATAAACGGGTATAACAGATAAAGGTGGTTAAATAAACAACAGAAACTATATTTGCCGTCAATCCGTTATTTCCGGTGCTCACCAGATTGATATTTCAGTGAAATTTTTTGCTTTACTCTTTTTATTTACAGTTGTTTTTTAAGTGGTTGTTAATATTTAATCAGTTGAAACTGTGATGGAAGCAGGGTTTTTATCTGGAAAAATTGCTTTTTGTTAATTAAATGTTTACTTTTTTATCCGGGCTGAGCAAAACAGCCGGATCATAAGCAGTCTTGGGTTAATGTTTTATTTCAGCGGCAGAGCGGCACTGTTTGCAGATAAAAACAATCACTGCCCCGGAAAATGCACATCAGGCCGGAAAACAGCACCGAAAAACAGGCTGATCCCGTTGCTGACGGCACTTATAAATAAAGCATTTGCGATTTTTTAATCACGTTGTTCATTTAACAGGTGTTATTCAGAAGGGACGGAAGATGAAAAAACACACTATTGCTGTTTCCCTCACGCAGGCGCTGCTGCTGAGTGCACTCTCTTATTCCGCATGGGCGGCACAGGTTCCGCCGGGAACCAAACTGGCGGAAAAACAGGTTATTGTTATCAATAACGGCACTGAACCGGTATCACTCGATCCGCATAAAGTGGAAGGGGTGCCGGAATCCAATATTATTCTTAATCTGCTGGAAGGTCTGGTCTCCACTGACGGTGATGGTCATATCGTGCCCGGAGTGGCAGAGAGCTGGTCTTCCCCGGATAACCGCATCTGGACATTCACACTGCGGCCGGATGCAAAATGGAGTGACGGCTCGCCGGTGACCGCACAGGATTTTGTCTACAGCTGGCGGCGGCTGGCTGACCCGAAAACCGCATCACCTTACGGCAGCTATCTGCATTATGCTTATGTCGAAAATGTGGATGATATTATCAGCGGTAAAAAACCACCGGAAAGTCTCGGCGTCAAAGCGGTTGATGACAAAACCTTTCAGGTTCAGCTGACTCAGCCGGTACCGTATTTCCCGGAGATGCTGAGCCATACCGCACTGAAGCCGGTACCGAAAGGGGCGATTGAACAATTTGGTGATAAATGGACATCTGCCGGAAAATTTGTTGGTAACGGCGCATATACCCTGTCTGCCTGGAATGTGAATGAGCGGCTGGTGCTTAAACGCAATCCGAAATACTGGAATGATAAAGAAACTGTGATTGAACAGGTGACTTTCCTGCCGCTCCAGTCAGAAACCAGTGATATTAACCGCTACCGCGCCGGTGAAATAGATGTCACCAACAGTTCGGTTCCGCCGGTTCTGTTTGCCAAAATGAAAAAAGATATTCCGGCACAGGTTCAGATTTCCCCGTATTTATGCACGTTCTATTATGAAATAAATAATACCGCAGCACCGTTTACCGACCCGAAAGTTCGCGAAGCCGTTAAACTGGGGCTGGATCGCGATATTATCACCCATAAAATCATGGGACAGGGACAAATTCCCGCTTACGGTTTTACCCCGCATTATATTAACGGCGGGCATTTCACCACACCGGAATGGGCATCCCTGACGCAGGAACAGCGCAATGAAAAAGGGCGCAAACTGCTGGAAGAAGCCGGTTACAGCGAAAAAAATCCGCTGACCTTTGAATTGCTCTATAACACGTCCGATCAGAATAAACAGCAGGCGATTGCCGCCGCCTCCATGTGGCAGAAAAATATCGGTGCGAAAGTGGTGCTGAAAAACCAGGAATGGAAAACCTCCAATCAGAACCGCCATGAAGGGAATTATCAGGTGGCCCGGGCGACCTGGTGCGCGGATTACAATGAGCCATCCTCGTTTCTGAACATTTTTCTGTCGGACAGCAGTAATAACACCAGTTTCTACCGAAATACCGCGTTTGACAGTGCAATGCAGCGCGCTTTGCTGGCAACAGATGAAAAAACACGTCAATCCGCTTACCAGGAAGCAGAAACTCAGTTAGATCAGGACTCTGCATTAATTCCTGTTTATTATCGCGTGAGTGTCCGGCTGATAAAACCATCAGTCGGCGGAATTACCGGTAATGACCCGCTTGATTATATGGATATTAAGCGCTTATATATGGTAGAAACACATTAATAATAAAAAATTTGCACTCACAAAGTGCGAAAAAAATGAAGGTGCTGAAGTTAAAACGAAAAGCACCTGATAAAAACGCAACAAACGCAAAACACATTCGTCAATGGGGAGTTTATGTAAGATGGTTAATTCAACGAAAAAAACACTGCTGGCACTCAGTGTGGTAGCAGCAATGGGGATGGGTATTGGTACACAGGCGTTTGCTGCGGATGTACCGGCCGGTGTTCAGCTGGCAGATAAGCAGGATTTAATCCGCAATAACGGCTCTGAGCCGCAGTCACTGGATCCGCATAAAGTGGAAGGGGTACCGGAAGCGAATATTATCCGCGACCTGATGGAAGGTATTACCCTGGAAGGGCCAAGTGGTGAAATTCTGCCGGGTTCGGCCATCTCCTGGGAAAATAAAGATTTTAAAGTCTGGACGTTTAAAATCCGCGAAGATGCAAAATGGTCCAACGGCGACCCGGTCACCGCACAGGACTTCGTTTACAGCTGGCGCCGCCTGGCTGATCCGAATACCGCATCACCGTATGCCAGTTATCTCCAGTATGCTCACGTGGTGAATATTGATGATGTTATCGCCGGGAAGAAAAAGCCGGAAGAGCTGGGCATCAAAGCGCTGGATGATAAAACCCTTGAACTGACACTCTCTGAAGAAGTGCCGTATATTCCGAAACTGCTGGCGCATAACTCCATGTCTCCGGTGCATCCGGCCACTGTCGAGAAGTTCGGTGATAAGTGGACTCAGCCGGGCAATTATGTCAGCAACGGCGCATACACCCTGAAAGACTGGGTGGTTAACGAAAAAATCGAACTGACCCGCAACCCGAAATACTGGGATAACGAAAAAACTGTTATCAATAACGTCCGTTTCCTGCCGATTTCTTCCGAAGTTACTGATGTTAACCGCTACCGCAGCGGCGAAATCGACATGACCTATAACAACCTGCCGATTGAACTGTTCCAGAAACTGAAAAAAGAAATTCCTGACGAACTGCGCATTTCGCCGTATATGTGTACTTATTACTACGAAATCAATAACGAAAAAGCGCCGTTTGATAACCCGAAAGTCCGTGAAGCCCTGAAACTGAGCCTTGACCGCGACATTATGGTCAATAAAGTCAAAGCACAGGGTGATACTCCGGCATTTGGTTTCACACCACCGTTTGCGGATGGTATGTCAGCCAAAGAGCCTGAGTGGTTCGCCAATATGACGCAGGAGCAGCGTAACGAAAAAGCACGCAAACTGCTGGAAGAAGCGGGCTTTACCAAAGATAATCCACTGAAATTTAACCTGCTGTATAACACATCTGATCTGCACAAGAAAATGGCGATCGCCGCATCGTCTATCTGGAAGAAAAACCTCGGTGCGGAAGTTCAGCTGGTTAACCAGGAATGGAAAACCTTCCTCGATACCCGCCATCAGGGGACTTATGATGTTGCCCGCGCCGCATGGTGTGCGGATTATAACGAACCGTCTTCATTCCTGAACATGGTTCTCTCTTACAGCAGCACCAACACCCCGCATTATAAGAGTGCGGAGTTTGATAAGCTGATGAAACAATCCCTTCAGGTGAAAACCGATGCGGAACGTGCGCAGATCTATCAGCAGGCGGAAGCCCAGCTGGATAAAGACTCTGCCATTGTACCGGTCTATTACTATGTCAGTACCCGTTTAGTGAAACCGTATGTGGGTGGCTATACCGGAAAAGATCCGCTGGATCACTTCCACACCAAAAACTTATATATGATTAAAAAATAATACCGACGGTTGGCCGCCCTGCGAAGGGCGGCCTGTGTAGTGTGTACCCCCGGAAGCGGGTACTGTATAGGAACGGGCAATGTTTAAGTTTATTCTTCGCCGTATACTCGAGGCGATCCCGACGCTTTTTGTGTTAATTACTATCTCTTTCTTTATGATGCGTCTGGCTCCGGGCAGTCCATTTACCGGTGAGCGTAAATTACCGCCGGAAGTGATGGCGAATATTGAAGCCAAGTACCATCTTAATGATCCGATTCATGTTCAGTATTTTGATTATTTAGTTCAGTTATCAAAGGGGGACTTCGGGCCTTCCTTTAAATATAAAGATTACTCGGTGAATGACCTGGTCGCCTCCGCGTTTCCGGTCTCCGCAAAACTCGGGCTGGCGGCGTTTGTGCTGGCACTGATTGTCGGGGTGAGTGCCGGTGTGATAGCGGCACTGAATCAGAATACCAAATGGGACTATACCGTCATGGGCTTTGCCATGACCGGGGTGGTTATCCCCAGCTTTGTGGTGGCGCCGCTGCTGGTACTTATCTTTGCCATCCATCTGCACTGGCTGCCGGGCGGCGGCTGGAACGGCGGGCAGCTCAGCAATATCATTCTGCCGATGATTGCGCTGTCACTGGCCTATATCGCCAGTATCTCCCGTATTATGCGCAGCTCTATGATTGAGGTGATGCACTCCAACTTTATCCGTACCGCACGGGCGAAAGGCCTGCCGATGCGTAAGATTGTCTGGCGGCATGCGCTGCGCCCGGCACTGTTACCGGTGGTCTCTTATATGGGGCCGGCATTTGTGGGGATTATCACGGGTTCAATGGTGATTGAGACGATTTTCGGTTTACCGGGCGTGGGGCAGTTATTTGTCAACGGCGCACTGAACCGCGATTACTCTCTGGTGCTGAGTCTGACCATCCTGGTCGGCACACTGACCATCGCCTTTAACTGTATCGTTGACGTGCTGTATGCCGTTATCGATCCGAAAATCCGTTATTAGTCCAGGAGCACGCTATGTTACCGAATGAAAAAAACCGCGAAGCTCTGGAAAATTTTACGGAGCAGCTTGATGTCGAAGGACGCAGCCTGTGGGCGGATGCCCGCCGCCGCTTTATGCATAACAAAGCCGCGATCACCAGTTTGTGTCTGTTGTTTTTAATTACCCTGTTTGTGATTTTTATGCCGATGCTGTCGGAGTTCGCCTATGACGATACCGACTGGGGCATGATGTCCGCAGCGCCGGATACGGAGAGCGGCCACTATTTTGGTACCGACTCCTCCGGCCGTGATCTGCTGGTGCGTGTGGCTATCGGCGGGCGTATCTCGCTGATGGTGGGACTGGCGGCAGCACTGGTCGCGGTGCTGGTGGGAACACTGTACGGCGCGATGTCCGGCTATGTCGGCGGCAAAACCGACTCAGTTATGATGCGCGTGCTGGAAATCCTCAACTCCTTCCCGTTTATGTTCTTTGTTATCCTGCTGGTGACCTTCTTTGGTCAGAATATTTTTCTGATCTTCGTGGCTATCGGTATGGTTTCCTGGCTGGATATGGCGCGTATTGTGCGCGGCCAGACACTAAGCCTGAAGAGCAAAGAATTTATTGAGGCGGCGAAGGTCTGTGGTGTGCCGACCCGCAATATCATTCTGCGTCATATTGTCCCGAACGTGCTGGGTGTGGTGGTGGTTTACGCCTCACTGCTGGTGCCGAGTATGATCCTGTTTGAATCCTTCCTCAGCTTCCTCGGGCTGGGCACACAGGAGCCGTTAAGCAGCTGGGGCGCGCTGCTCAATGACGGTGCTAACTCAATGGAAGTTTCGCCCTGGTTACTGATGTTCCCGGCAGCATTCCTGGTGGTGACTCTGTTTTGTTTTAACTTTATCGGTGACGGGCTGCGCGATGCCCTTGACCCGAAAGATCGTTGAGGAGGCCGCCAATGACTCAGTTATTACAGGTTAACGACCTGAACGTGACATTCAAAACGCCGGACGGCGATGTCACCGCCGTGAACAAACTTAATTTTTCGCTGGCGGCGGGTGAGACACTCGGGATTGTCGGTGAATCCGGCTCCGGGAAATCACAGACGGCGTTTGCGCTGATGGGACTGCTGGCCCGCAATGGTGTGGTCAGCGGCTCTGCGGTGTTCAACGGGCGTGAAATTCTCAATCTGAAAGAGAAAGCGCTGAACAAAATGCGGGCGGAAGAGATTTCGATGATCTTCCAGGATCCGATGACCTCGCTCAATCCGTACATGAAAGTCAGCAAACAGCTGACGGAAGTGCTGATGCTGCATAAAGGTCTGAGTTCTCACGATGCTTTTGAGGAATCGGTCCGGATGCTGGACGCGGTGAAAATGCCGGAAGCCCGCAAACGGATGAATATGTATCCTCATGAGTTCTCCGGCGGGATGCGCCAGCGCGTTATGATTGCGATGGCGCTGCTGTGCAAGCCGAAGCTGCTGATTGCGGATGAACCGACCACGGCGCTGGATGTGACGGTGCAGGCACAAATCATGACGCTGCTCAATGAGCTGAAGAATGAATTCAACACGGCGATTATTATGATCACCCATGACCTGGGTGTGGTCGCCGGTATCTGCGATAAGGTGTTGGTGATGTATGCCGGACGTACCATGGAATACGGCACGGCCCGTGATGTGTTCTACCATCCGTCGCATCCGTACTCTATCGGGCTGCTTAAAGCGGTTCCGCGCCTTGACGGGCAGGAAGACAGTGAGCTCGCCACGATTCCCGGCAACCCGCCGAACCTGCTGCGTCTCCCGGCAGGCTGTCCGTTCCGCCCGCGCTGCCAGTATGCGACAGACGAGTGCGCACGGCATGAGCCGCCGTTACAGGCATTTTCTCAGGGCCGTTTGCGTGCCTGCTTCAGAACTGCAGAGGAGTTGGCATAATGACACATTCAGAACGTCCGGTTCTGCTGGAAATTGAAGATTTAAAAGTCCATTTTTCCATCAGAGATAACAAACAATGGTTCTGGCAGCCGGCGAAAAGCCTGAAAGCGGTGGATGGTGTGACTGTCCGTCTGTATGAAGGGGAAACACTCGGTGTGGTCGGAGAATCCGGCTGCGGGAAATCCACGTTTGCCCGCGCGATTATCGGCCTGGTGAAATCCACCGCCGGGCGGGTAACCTGGCTGGGCAAAGACCTGTGCGGTATGAGTGAAAAAGACTGGCACAATGTCCGCAATGACATCCAGATGATTTTCCAGGATCCGCTGGCATCACTTAACCCGCGTATGACTATCGGCGATATTATTGCGGAGCCGCTGCGCACCTATTATCCGTCAATGAGTAAGACGGAAGTGACAGACAAAGTCAAAGCCATGATGATGAAAGTCGGGCTGCTGCCAAACCTGGTGAACCGCTATCCGCATGAGTTTTCCGGCGGACAGTGTCAGCGTATCGGTATCGCCCGCGCGCTTATCCTCGAGCCGAAACTGGTTATCTGTGATGAGCCGGTTTCAGCGCTGGATGTGTCTATTCAGGCTCAGGTGGTGAACCTGCTGAAGGAATTACAGCGGGAGATGGGATTGTCCCTTATTTTTATCGCTCATGACCTGGCGGTGGTGAAACACATTTCTGACCGTGTGCTGGTGATGTATCTCGGCCACGCAGTGGAACTCGGTACGTATGACGAGGTGTATCATAACCCGTTGCATCCGTACACCAAAGCGCTGATGTCTGCGGTGCCGGTGCCGGATCCGGACAAAGAGCAGAATAAAACAATTCAGCTGCTGGAAGGGGAACTGCCGTCACCGATTAATCCGCCGTCCGGTTGTGTTTTCCGCACCCGCTGCCCGCTGGCGGACAGTGAATGCGCAAGAACCCGGCCGCTGCTGGAAGGCAGTTTCCGCCATGCAGTTTCCTGCCTGAAGGTTGATCCGCTGTAAATACGGTAAAGCCGTTAATCTTATTTTTGCGACAGAGCGCCCGGTACGGGCGCTTTTTTTTCATCTCCGCATCCTGCTTTTCCGCACCAGCTGCAAAATCTGACAGAGCGTACTTCGCGGCCTTGCAGGCAGCTTACTGATTCCGTTATTAAAAAGCACAGCCGGTTTTTCAGGTGTGTTAATAACGGAGTGTTGACGAACGTCAACATATAAACTACAGTAGGTACAGGAAATGAAGAAACATCCGGATAAACATATTCAGTCCGCGATTGAATATGCACTGTTACAGGGATGGGTATGGATTGCGCCGGGGAATTCCTCGCATGCATTCTGCCGGTTACGGTGCGGGTCACCGTATGATGAGCACCGGCAGCATCAGATGAGTGTCTGGTCAACACCACGGAATCCGGAAAACCATGCAAAGCAGATCAGGCGAAAAGTGGATGCCTGTCAGTGAAAACGGGCAGCAGGAAAGGGGGAAAAGATGGCACTGTATAATTTTACGCTGACGCTGTCCGGTGTGACAGCAGATACAGAGAACCTGGAGGATGTCTTATTTGCAGGCGGTTGTGATGATGCATTACTCTGTTTTTACGGTAAATCAGTCTATCTGGAATTTGACCGGGAAGCACCGTCTCTGGATTGTGCAATCCGCACGGCGGTGGAAGACGTGGAATCAGCTGGTGTGAATGCCCGGGTGGAATCGGTGGATTCCGCTCTTGTCGGCCTGAGTGATATTGCGGAACTGACGGGTATGTCACGTCAGGCAATCGCGTTGCTCAAAGACGGTGCGCGCGGCCCGGGCACCTTTCCGGGGCCGGTGCAGCGGTTACGCGGGCAATCCCCGCTGTGGGACTGGGCTGCGGTCGCGTCCTGGCTGATGGCACAGGGACGGCTGGCTGCACATTCTGAGCTGGCAGAAAACGCAAAAATTATCAGCAAATGGAATCTTGCATTACGGGCAGGGGTTGCAGAGGATCCCGCTGAAATTGACATTATCACAAGGTCATTAATCGCCCGGCGTGAAAAATGCCGCTGCTGACCGCGTGACCGGCGGGAAACTTATTCCCGCCAGCGGACGGCGTATTCCGGTGAGCCGGTAAAATGCCGGGAAATCAGTACACGGGCAAAAATCTGATCGATATCTGCATTTTCATCCGGAGCCAGGCCGATAACCACTTCGGCACATGCCGGGTTTTGTGCCAGAAAAGGTGCAAATTCTGACCAGTCACTGCCGGTTGGTACAATTTCAGCACCGCCGATCTCTTCAAACTGAAGGTTAAACAGCAGGACGTCTGCCGGGTCAAGGTTATCCATTGCCTGTTCCAGAAACAGGTCATAGGCCATTTCAATCGTTTCCTGCTCGCTGAGGCGACGGGGAAGAGAGGTACTCATAGGTCAGGTTACATTCCGGTGATCCCCCGCCGTTTTATACCGGCGGGGATAATAAAGAAAGTCAGTTTATCACAGCAGAGGACTGAAGAAATAACATAACCGCTCAAGAACACGATTGGTCAGCGGACGTTTCTCCCACTCGGTGTAATCGAGACGGGTTGCGCGTGAAATATAATCATTCTGGACAATATTCAGGTCACCGGCAAAACTTTCATCATCGATAACGGCAGTGATTTCAAAGTTGAGCCACAGGCTGCGCATATCCAGGTTTACGGAACCGACCATACTGAGCTGGTCATCCACGAGGACACTTTTCGTGTGCAGCAGACCATCCTCGAACAGATAGATTTCCACACCGGCTTCCAGCAATTCGGTATAAAACGCACGGCTTGCCCAGCGGACGAGGAATGAGTCATTGAGGCGCGGCATCACAATCGCAACACGCACGCCACGCATGGCAGCGGTACAGATGGCATGCATCAGGTCATCGCTCGGGACAAAATACGGCGTGGTGAAGGTCAGACGCTCCTGTGCGGCAAAAATAGCCGTCATCAGGGATTGCTGGATCAGCTCTTCAGGGTAACCCGGACCGGAAGCCACAATATTGACGGTATGGCCGCTGTCTTTTTCAAACGGCATTTCAATATCGTCCGGCGGCGGAGGTAACAGGCGCTCTCCGCGCTCCATTTCCCAGTCCAGTGCATAGATGATACCGAACAGGGTGGTGACAGGGCCTTCCATACGAACAAGAATATCGACCCATTCACCGACACCGGCGTCCTGTTTAAAGTAGCGCGGATCCACCATATTCATACTGCCGGTGTAGGAAATATAGTTATCGATAGTGATGATTTTCCGGTGCTGGCGCAAATCCATCCGGCGCAGGGCGAAACGCAGAATATTGACCGGCAGGGCTTCGACAAACTCGATCCCGGCATTCCGCATCATCTCCGGATAATCATGGCGGAAGAAGTGCCAGCTGCCGGCGGAGTCCACCATAATCCGGCACTTTACGCCCCGTTTGGCGGCGGCGAGCAGGGCATTGGTGACATTGTCCACATCACCGCCCGGTTTCCAGATATAAAACACCATATCAATGCTGTGTTTTGCATTATCGATATCTTTGACAATCTGACGTAATGAATCTTCGCAGGTGGTAAATAACTGAATCTGGTTACCTTTTACCCCGGGAATTCCCTGGCGGTGCTCAATCAGCTGAAACAGCGGAGCAGCCTGGGTACTGTTTTCCGTGGCGAAAATGTGTTTTGACTGACGCAGATTTTCAACCCAGCCGGAAACAGACAGCCACATTCCTTTTGCCTGCTCAACCCGGCGGCGGCCGAGATGGAGTTCACCGAAGGCGAGATACGCAATAATTCCGATAAAAGGCAGAATATAGATGATCAGTAACCAGGTCATGGTAGATGTCACCGGGCGGCGTTTGTACATTACGCGGACAGAGATACCGGCCACCAGCAGCCAGTAGAAAAGAATACTCAGCCAATATAACAGCGTATAAAATGTCGACATAGGTATTATCTTTCTCTAAGAATAAGGTTTGCAGACAAAACAGGCTCAGGATCTGATTGATACTCCACCGGAAAATGTATCAGAAAGCTTTCGGTAATGCTGCTGTATTTGTGATTTAAGTCAGTTTAACCACTTTTTTCTGCCGGTGTTTGCAGATATTGCGGGAAAGCGGTTGGTTATTGTGTCAGGCAGTTTATAATAATTGCCCTTATTATTAGCTTATTTTTTCACACAGTCTAAAAAAGGGTTTAGTTATGAGACACAGCAGACCGGAAGTTGCACGTTGGCGTATGTTACGGCAGGCAACCCGTCGTCGTCGTCGCTGGCTGGAAAGTCAGTCCCGGCGGAACATCCGGATTTTTGCTCTGCGCAAGCTGGATATCGCGAGACAACGCCGTTCGCTGCTGTTTGCTCAGGCTGAATTAAGCCACTAAGAAGTGACCATCAGCACGATAAGTGACAATGGTTGCGTCTTTCGTATTGAAATTGATTGCTATTTGCATTTACACTAGTGACCATTGTCATTATTAGCTGCTTATAAGATTGTATAGATTATGCCTATTTTTCGCTGGATCAGCTGGCCAATTCTCATTTCTCTTTGTCTGCATGCCTCTGTGGCCGCAGCGATTTACTACAACATGAATAAGGAGGTTGAGGACGAACCTAAAGTGCTGATGGTGGAGATGGCGGCGTTTGCGCCGGCACCGGCAGCTGCTGTGGCTGAACCTCAGCCTGAACCGGAACCCGAAACAGAGCCGGAACCCGAACCTGAACCTGAACCGGTCGTGAAGCCGGTTATTGAAAAACCGGTGGAAAAGAAACCGGTTGAGAAAAAACCAAAACCGAAAAAAGAGAAAAGAGTTGAGAAACCGGCCGTAAAACCGGTTGAAACCAAAGCACCGGTCTCCGATAAACCGCTGTTCACTGGTACGCCGGAAGGTCAGCAGAACGTGCAGAAAGCCCCTGCAGGCCCGGTCGGAAATGTGGCCTCTGCCGGACAAAGTGATGTCGGCGGCGGTGACCCGAAAGCCCTGAACCGTGCTGATCCGGTCTATCCGGCACGGGCACGCAGCCTCGGCAAAGAAGGGAAGGTGCGGGTCAGATTTGATGTCGATACCGATGGCCGTATTCAGAATATCGATATTATCGAAGCATCACCGAAAAATATGTTTGAACGTGAAGTCCGTAATGCGATGCGTAAATGGCGTTACGAGAAAAAGCCGAAGAAAGGTATGACCACAACCATTATTTTCCGGATCGACGGTAAAACCTCTATTCAGTAATCCGATAAAAAAAGAAAGCCCGGCACATAAAAATGCCGGGTTTTTTGTTTCTGTCTTATTTTGCCGGGAAAAGATCAGCGCGTAAATTCACCAGATTATCCGGTACCACATGAATAACCCCTTCACCCGGAATATCAATTTCCGCAATCATAAACAGAGCCATGGTTGTCAGCAGCGGCAGAATTAAAATCATGATATTGCTGCCGCGCAGTCCGCGGATATTATACCCGATCAGCACATTGGCACTGACGGCAAATAAAATCAGTAATACCCAGGCGGCTCCCGGGATCTGATAGCGCCAGCTGGCCATGGTTTTTTCTTCGGACACATAGAGATCACTGAATGCGGTCAGGACGGAGGCAATCACCGGATTCGGGGCCGTACGGGCTTCAGATGCAGCGATCTGCCAGAGAGAAGACTGAGCCTCAAGGGAGATATCCCGCCATTTTTCATTTTTTGCCTGTGAGCCGCCGTTAAAAAAATCAATACGTGCGTCAATATACGTGTTAAGCAGAGTATTTGCCCGCAGGTTATTTTCCGGAGACAGTAATTGTGCCCGCTGGAATGCATTACCGATAGCAATAGCTTCGTTTTCTTCCATCTGTTCGCGGTTATTATAGCCGCCGATAGAAATGGTCAGTAAAAAGCCGATTAATAAACCGAGCAGGGATAATACGGCACCGAGAACAATTTTGGTTTCATCATCCGCTAATTCGGTTTTACCGTGACGTTTTTTGAACAGGTATTTTCCGGCATAGGCCGAGCCGACAGATAAAATAAAGATAACGACAAATAAAATAACTGAATCAGAGACTAAAGCATTAAACAGCGCTGCCATACAAAGACCCTTTAACAGAAAACGCCTCAGCAGAATGCTGAGATGCAGGTGGAACAAAGCCGGCCTGAAAAGGCCGACCGGATACAAAACAGAGATATCATCCGCTGACGGGAAATGCTGTCCTTTGTGACTATTTCAGCAATCGTACTCTGACAGGTTTTCCTTTGATTTTACCCTGCTGAAGCAGTTTACGCGCCTGCTGCGCGATACCCTGGCGCACCGCGACATAAGCATGCATCGGATGGATCACGATTTTGCCGATATCTTCGCCGTTCAGCCCCATATCACCGGTCATGGCGCCGAGAATGTCCCCCGGACGGATTTTGGCTTTTTTGCCGCCGTCAATACACAGTGTCGCCATTGCCGCATCCAGCGGGGTGATGCGCAGCCCGGCAGGGATTGGCTGCCAGTTCAGTTTCATATGCAGCATCTCTTCCAGTGCGTTTGCCCGGACCGCTTCTTCCGGTGCACACAGGCTGATCGCCAGTCCGCTTTCACCGGCACGGGCGGTACGGCCGATGCGGTGAACATGCACTTCCGGATCCCACGCCAGTTCATAGTTGATCACCAGCTCAAGGGCTTTGATATCGAGCCCGCGTGACGCCACATCGGTGGCAACCAGCACACGGCTGCTGCCGTTGGCAAAGCGGATCAGGGTCTGGTCACGCTCGCGCTGTTCCATATCGCCGTGCAGCACTAAAACACTCTGTCCGCTGCTCTCCAGGGCTTCATACACATCCTGGCAATCTTTCTTGGTGTTGCAGAACACCACACAGGATGCCGGTTGTTCGCGGCTCAGTAATTTCTGTAACAGTTCAGTTTTGCCGCGCCGTGAAACTTCATAAAACTGCTGCTCAACCGCCGGAAGTTCGTCGGTGCTGTTGATTTCAATGGTTTGCGGATCGCGCTGAAAACGGCGGCTGACGGCCGCAATCTCATCCGGCCAGGTGGCGGAAAACAGCAGGGTCTGACGTTCTTCCGGGGTACGGGAGAGGATTTCAGTAATATCGTCAGCAAAACCCATATCCAGCATACGGTCAGCTTCATCCAGCACCAGAGTGCGGATAGCATCAAGGTGCAGCGTGTCTTTGTTCAGATGGTCAATCAGGCGGCCCGGGGTGGCCACAATAATGTGCGGCGGGTGGATCAGGGAATCGCGCTGGGCACCGAACGGCACACCGCCGCATAAGGTCAGAATTTTGATATTCGGCAGATAACGCGCCAGACGGCGCAGTTCACCGGCAACCTGATCCGCCAGTTCCCGGGTCGGGCACAGAACCAGTGCCTGGGTCATAAAGTGTCCGGCATCGATATGCTGTAACAGCCCCAGGCCGAATGCGGCGGTTTTCCCGCTGCCGGTTTTGGCCTGCGCACGGACATCTTTACCCGCGAGAATGGCCGGTAATGCGGCGGCCTGAACCGGGGTCATGGTCAGATAACCCAGTTCATTCAGGTTGGTAATTTGTTCTGCGGGAAGTGCATTAAGTTCAGCAAATGAGGTCACGATGAAAATTCCGGATTAAATAAAAAGAGAGATTTGCGGCAATGATACTATTACCGGACGCCGGTGTCGCGGGGAACCTGTGGTTTATTCCGGCAGACAAAACGGCCACTCAGAAGAGTGGCCGGTATGAAACGCATTATTTTAAATCACTGTTACTGCTGTCTAACTGAAAATGACGTTTTCCGTCAGGCAGCGGGCGGGGACGGTTATCCGCATCCACCGCAACATAGCTGAAGACAGCTTCTGTTGCCCGGTAACGGTCACCGATAGGGTCGGTAGCCACTTTTTTCACCCAGACTTCGACTTTGACGGTCATGGATGAATTCCCGGTTTTCAGGCAGCGTGCATAACAGCAGACCACATCACCGACCGCGACAGAGCGCAGAAAGGTGATGCCGTCCACGCGGACTGTCACCACGCGGCCGAGTGCAATCTCCTTTGCCAGAATAGCGCCGCCGATATCCATCTGCGACATCAGCCAGCCGCCGAAGATATCCCCGTTGGCATTGGTGTCTGTCGGCATGGTTAAGGTGCGCAGCACCAGTTCCCCGTTAGGTAAACATTGTTGTTGAGTCATGAGAAACACTTACATCCGTTTAACGAAAAAGGATACCGGCGGAAACAAACCGATATCCGGTTGATTTTATTATTTTTCTTCTTCCCGTGGCAGATGACGGTAAATATATACCACACTGGCAACGGTAAATACCAGTGTTACAGCGGTCAGACCAAACACTTTGAAGTTCATCCAGGTATCCATGGATAACCAGAACGCGACATACACGTTCACGGCCGCGCAGACGATAAAGAAAAGAGCCCAGGCGAGATTCAGACGCTGCCAGACCTGTGGCGGCAGGGTCAGCTCTTTGCCCAGCATTTTCTGAATCAGCGGCTTACCGAAGATAAACTGGCCGCCCAGTAACACGAGAGCAAACAGCGCATAAATAATGGTCACTTTCCATTTGATAAACTGCGGATCATGGAAAACGATGGTCAGGGTGCCGAAGATGGCCACAATCACAAAGGTGATAACGGCAGATTTCTCCAGATGTTTATACATGAACCAGCGGACAGCCAGCGCCACCGCAGACGCGGCAATTAAGGCACCGGAGGCGTAATAGATATCCACGGTTTTATATATGGCAAAAAAGATAACCAGGGGGATAAAGTCGAGTAGTTGCTTCATAATTGAGTCTGTCCGAAATTTAAATTTATTTTAAGCATGTGGCATCCAGTCACTTATTTTTAAAGAAAAAAAATATATTACAATTGATTTTGCAATATTTTACCATAAGACGCGGTCTGACTATCTTCTTTATCCGCGTTCGGTTATAAATCAGTTTAACTATTAGCAGTAAAATTAAATTGTACATCTTAATACGATATTTTTATAAGGGGCGATAATGCAGTCGAACCGACTATTGCGCTGGATGCCGGGACTTTCTGTTTTTCTGCACTATGAACGCAAAAACCTGCGCTTTGATATCCGCGCAGGGCTTTCTGTTGCTGCCGTGGCATTGCCGGTGGCTATCGCTTACACAGGACTGATGGGCATTAATGCGATTGTCGGTCTCTATGCCTGTATCCTGCCGATGGTGACTTATGCGCTGTTCGGCTCCTCCCGTCAGCTGATTGTCGGGCCGGATGCGGCAACCTGTGCGGTGATTGCGGCGGCGATTATTCCGCTGGCTAAAGGTGACCCGGATACGCTGTGGCAGCTGGCGATTATCATGACGCTGATGACGGGTGTCTGGTGTCTGATCGCCGGACATTTCAAACTCGCCGCATTCGCGGATTTTTTATCACAGCCGATTTTACAGGGGCTGCTCAACGGCGTGGCGGTGACGATTATTGTCGGCCAGATAGGTAATGTGCTCGGGCTGGATGAACTGCCGTCCCAGCTGATTGAGTGCCTGGTGGCGCTGCCGGAGCATCTGCATCTTATGCATATGCCGACACTGATCCTCTCCGCTGCCAGCCTGGCGGCGCTGTTTTTATTACGGGCTGTCCGCCGCACCTGGCCGGGGCCGCTGATTGTGATGACGATTGCCACACTGGTCAGTGCGCAGCTGGATTTCTCCTCAATGGGGATTGCTGTGGTCGGTAATCTCGGTAACGGGCTGCCGCATATCAAAATGCCGGCATTTGACCCCGGTTTGCTGCGTGAACTGGTGATCCCGTCACTGAACCTTGCGGTGATCAGTATTGTCAGCTTTATGATGACGGTGCGCAGTTTTGCCGAGAAAAACGGCTATGCCATCGATGTGGATCAGGAGTTGCGGGCACAGGGGTATATCAACATTGCTTCCGGGTTATCCCAGGGGTTCGCGGTCAGTGCCGCGACCAGCCGTACCGCCGTCAACGATGCCACTGGTGGTAAAACACAGATGGTGTCTCTGATTGCCGCCGGGCTGATCGCACTGGTGCTGTTTTTCCTGACCGGTTTCCTCGGACACATTCCGCTGGCGACACTCGGGGTGGTGCTGATTTACTCCTCCTGGTCGATGTTCAGCATTCGTCAGATTTTCTCTTTCCGTAAACGGAATAAATCGGCATTCACCCTGGCGCTGTTTACCCTGGTGGCTGTGCTGGTGGTGGGGCTGATCAACGGTATCGGGTTTGCGGTTCTGCTGGGACTGGTACAGTTCCTGCGCACGGTTTTCCGTCCGACAGACCAGTTACTGGGTGTGGATGAGCAGGGGATGATCCATTCCATCAACAACAGTAACGTGGATATTAATCAGGTTGACGGATTATTGATGTACCGCTTTAATTCGCCGCTGACCTATTTCAACGTCGCGTATTTTAAAAAGCGGGTGTTACAGGTGGTGAATACCGCACCGAAACGGCCCGGATGGGTGGCGGTGGATGCGACTGTCAGCTTTATCAATAATGACATGAGTGTGTTCAGCACACTGAATGAGCTGGTGACTGAGCTGAAAATCAAGGGTGTCACTCTGATCCTGGCGGGACGGCGCACCGAACTGACACGCTGGGTGTCGGAAAATAAAATCAAACGCAATGATGATGATTTGATTATTGTGCCGGATCTCTATTTCGCCATCAGGCTGATTCAGAGTAAACAGCAAAGCCGTGTCAAAGCGATAGAAGAGGCGATGGAGCAGGCAGCTGAGGGAGCGGAAAAACCGCTCACCACCTGATTTCAGCAATAAACCCGCCCTGCGGGCTGCGACGGAACTGTATGGTCATATGATGCAGTTCCGCAATTCGTTTCACGATAGACAATCCCAGACCGCTGCCGGTTTTTTCCTGTCCCGGCGGCCGGTAAAAACGTTCTCCCAGCCGGGCCAGTATCGTATCACTGACGCCCGGACCATCATCCTCAATCACTAACTGCTGCGGTGTCAGCGTCAGATGAACGGTGCCGCCGGTTTTGCCGTAGCGGATAGCATTATGCAGCAGATTGCGCAGCATGACGGTCAGCAGCAGTTGTTCGCCGCGGACCGTCAGTTCAGGCGCGGCGAGGTCAGGTATCACACTGACCTGATGTACAGCCGCATCCGGAGCTGTTTGTGCAATGGCATCATTAATAATGGCTGACCAGCGCAGCTCTGTACATTCCTGCGGGTGTGACTGTGATTCCAGCCGTGAGAGGGTCAGTAACTGATCCACCAGACGGGTGGCGCGGTCAATCCCGGTGATCAGATTCGCGGTCACGTGTTCACGGGTGGCGGGGTCATCCCCGGCAATCTGCATTACTTCAGTCTGTACTTTCAGCGCGGCCAGCGGGCTGCGCAGTTCATGGGCGGCATCAGAGGTAAAGCGGCTTTCCCGTTCGCGCAGATCGCGGATACGCAGAAATAATCCGTTCAGAGCGTCCAGCATCGGGCTGACTTCTTTCGGCAGCACCGGCGGGGCCAGCGGGGTCAGCTCAGCCGGGTTACGGCGCTGTAACTGCCGGGCCAGCAGGCGCAGCGGGGTCAGTGCGCGGGTCAGCAGCCACAGGAACAGAAGCAGCATCAGCGGCAGAGCCACCAGCCACGGGATCGCCTGAGCGGTGATAATGGTCAGCCCCATATCCTCGCGGTATTCCCACTCCTGGCCGACCACGATGATGTAGCTGCCATCGGCGGAAGGCAGCTGTACAAAGCGCCAGCGGTCGTTATCATCCGTCAGTGAACCGTCACGGAACCCGTTTTTCTTGTCTGAGAACGGAATTTTCCGGCCGTTCTCGCCGTCATCCAGCACCCGTTCGCCCGACGGACTGAAAATAGCAAAAGCGAATGCATCGTCATCCTGCTTTCCCCGGTTGCCGGAGAGCATTTTTTTGGTTTTCTGTATCGCCGACGGCGGGAACTCGAGCCCGGACGGCAAAACTGACAGACGTTTGGCAAAGGCCATTTGTTGTGTATCGAATAATTCATTGATGGATTTTGTGGTCTGCATCCAGGCGAATACACTGGCGATACCCCAGGTCAGCAGGGTGAGCAGCAGCAATAACCCGCCCAGCCGCAGGCGCAGACTATACGTCTTCATCATTTTTTCCCGCGACATAACCGACACCATGAATGGTTTTGATAAATCCGCGTCCCAGTTTGCGGCGCAGATGGTGAATATGCACTTCAACGGCATTACTGGAGACATCTTCATCCCAGTTATACAATTTTTCTTCAATCATCGCGCGGGACAGTACTTTCTGCGGATTGCGCAGAAACAGTGCCAGCAGTGCCAGTTCTTTACCTTTCAGTGATACCGGTACGCCGTTGCGGGTGACGGTCATCGCCACCGGATCCATCTCCACGTCGCCGAGCACCAGTTTTTCAGAGAGCTGACCGTAGCGGCGGCGGATCAGTGCCTGTAACCGTGCCGCCACTTCAGCCAGGGCAAACGGTTTGCACAGATAATCATCCGCGCCCTGTTGTAAGCCGCTGACACGCTGCTCAAGAGCATCACGGGCGGTCAGGATCAGTACCGGCTCGTCGCGCCCCTCAGACCGCCATTGTTTCAGGATATCCAGCCCGTCCATGCCGGGCAGGGAGAGATCGAGGATTACGGCATCATAAGGAGCAGCATAAAGCGCCTCCCGGCCGGTGTGCCCATCGGTAAACCAGTCAGGCGTAAAGCCGAGCCTGCTCAGGCCGATTTTCAGCCCGTCGCCAATCAGCCGGTCATCTTCAATTAATAATATCCGCATAATTCTTATCCGTATAAATAGCGCTATACTAGTTTTAACTCAGATATCTCAGGATAACCACCTGTTTTTTCTGAAATTAAAAATATAATCAAAAATGCTATCCCCTTAAGATCCTGTTAAGAACTGAATGGTTTAATAGTGTGCATGAAGCAAAGACGCTTCCTCATAAAGGAGATAAATGATGAAAAAATTACCTGCACTCGCATTGCTTGCCACTTTACTGGCAGGATCAGCCGGTTCCGTTTTTGCAGCCAACGGCGGTTTTGAAGGTCCCGGAGCGACAGCCGTGACAACCACCACAGCGGCACAAAACGGCGGTTTCAGCGGCCCTGATGCCCGTAAAATGACCGTTGCGGATGCACTGAAATTATCCGATGATGCACCGGTTGTGCTGCGCGGTACGATTGTCCGCCAGCTGGATAACAAACATTATGAATTTAAAGACAGCACCGGGACTATCCGTGCTGAAATTTCCCCGAAACGCTGGGACGGACTGAAAGTCACGCCGCAGGATGAAATTGAGGTCGAAGGGGAAATCGACAAAGAGTGGAATAAAACCGAACTGGATGTAAAAGCGGTACGCAAAGTACAGTAATCACCACCGCAGACACACCGGATAATCAGGCCATTTTATTGGCCTGATTTTTTATCTGCACATTTCTTATTTTCTGTGACAGCAGGCGCAAAATATCTTTCCTTTGTGCGCATTATCCGGCCTTACTGATAGTCGCTGACAGATTGCGATTGTGTAAATAACTGATAGAACCGGAACAGATAAATAATTACCAGTCCGCTGATGACATTATTAATAAACAGAATAACAGTCATCAGAATATGCTCATTTTCTATCGGTAGTTTACTAAGAAACACTACGGATGCCTGTTTCAGGGCAAACCATATTAAAATAGCAGGCAGAAGTGTTCTGATATTTTTCAGGGCAATATTTCCGCTGATTTTAATAGCGGTAAATACGCTGTTCTTTTCGGTGAACATAATGATCGGTGCCAGCGCCAGTAACATAGCCAGAATTAATCCCGGCAGATACATGGCAACGAGTCCGAGGGCAATCACCAGCGAGCAGATTAACAGCAGTACCAGCATGCGCGGAATGCGTCCGGCAGAGCCGGTGATGGCCTGCAACGCAGATACCGGCTGTCCCTGTGAGACACTGAAAATCAGGAAAATCATGGACGTCACAAAGACGGCATTGCCCAGCAGGGAGCTGAAGATAGTTCCGAGACCGGTTTTCAGCATCTGCCACTGGTCATCGGATGTCAGTGCGGCGACCGCCCGCTGAAAGCCGCCGGAGCCTTCAGTGGCGTAAGTGGTCTCCAGAGCACGGATAAGTGCCAGCCCGTTGGAATTGTAAGTCAGGAGGACATTGAGCCCGACGGTCACAGCGGCGGTGAGCAGCGAAATGATCAGGACAGACAACAGCTGATTACGGAAAAAATTAAGACTGTCGCGGGCAAGAACCGGCACCGGCATGGACATGGAACAACTCCTGTAAGGCATGAAATAAAAACGGTGATGCAATTGTAAAACAGTATGGCGGGGATTGTAACCTGTTCATCCGGCAGAAATACAGTGATCAGACGGAATATCCGGAAATAGAGAGCTAAAAATATACAAATTATTAACAATGATAAAACAAAATATTCGGCTGAATAGTAAGCATCTTATTTTACAAATTGATATAAAGCACACAAATAACGATAGCGCTAAAAATGGTGGAGGTTGTTTTTGATATAAATCAATAAATGAAAATACTACCGTGGAATAATAATTTAGATCTTTGTGAAAAATGCGGTTTTTATTTAAATGTTGTGATCTGTCTTAGATCATAATTGCATTTAAGGTTGTATATTTCAAACTGTACTTATTGTGTTTTTTTTCTTTTTTTTAGGATGGGATAGATAATGAAAAAGCTTTCTGCAGTGTGTTTAGCACTGGCAACGGTTTTACCGTCAGTTTCAATGGCACACCAGGCCGGTGATTTTATCGTTCGTGGTGGTACTGCGACTGTGCGTCCGAACGTCAGCTCTGATAACGTTCTGGGCTTCGGTTCTTTTGAAGCGAACAATAATACTCAGTTAGGTTTAACTTTCAGTTATATGATCACTGATAATATCGGTGTGGAATTACTGGCAGCGACACCGTTTGAGCATAAAATCTCTGTTCCGGCTGCGGGTGAAATTGCCTCTGCCAAACATTTACCGCCAACCTTAATGGCACAGTACTATTTCCGTACTCCGGAAGATAAACTGCGTCCGTATTTAGGTGTGGGTGTTAACTATACCTTCTTCTTTGATGAAGGATTTAACGATACCGGTAAAGGCGCAGGCTTAAGCGATCTGAGCATGAGCAGCTCATGGGGTGTGGCAGCACAGGCAGGTCTGGATTATGAATTAGACCAGAACTGGATGCTGAACGCCTCCCTTTGGTGGATGAACATCAAAACTGATGTTGATTTCAAAGCCGGTGGTGCCAGCCAGTCTTACAAAACTAACCTGGATCCATGGGTATTCATGTTTGGTGTCGGTTACAAATTCTGATAATCCTCGTTATCAGTACCATAAAAAACGGCGCAATTATTATTGCGCCGTTTTTTTATCCGGTAATCTGATATTCAGAGTCACCGCAACTTCATTGAGTTAATAACAACCTTCACACCCGGAACTTTACGCGCGGTATTTACCGCCAGGTTCGCTTCTTTTTCTGAAGAGACAAATCCGCTCAGCTGAACTTTACCTTTAAATGTTTCCACGCTGATTTGAGTGGATTTAATGCCTTTCTCACCCAGTAACGCTGTTTTCACTTTAGTGGTAATGACGGAATCATCAAAATAACCCCCGGTACCTTCACTGGTGGCAGTCGGGGCACAGGCGGACAGGGTGAAAGCCATAAACATGACAACAAAAAATGAGGTGACCAGTTTCATATACTTCATTATGTTCTCCTTATTACCGGCACGGATCGCAGAATAATGTGTGCCTGACCTTTTCAGTATTGATGAAAACCGGATGTTTCTCAACAAAAAATAACCCGCTGTTAACAGCGGGCGGAATGAAAAATTATAATTGCGTTGCGTTTTTCATTTTCTGCGTAAATTCCCGCAGTTTCTGACACATCACCGGTACATTATCCAGATTTGCGGCGATGATTTTTACCACAGCCGAGCCGGAGATTGCCCCTGCTGCACCATTTCGCAGTGATTCCTGTACCTGTTCCGGTTCGGAAATCCCGAATCCCTGAACCGGCGGTGCGGCATTCAGCGCGGTCAGTTTTGCCGTCAGATCAGCCAGGGACTTTTCAGCCCGCTTTTCTGTTCCTGTCACCCCGGCACGGGAGAGCAGGTAGGTATAGCCTTTTCCGGCGGCGGCCAGTGTTTCCAGTAATTTATCATCCGCATCCGGCGGACAGATAAAGACCGGTGCGATATTACTGGCCAGCGCAGCATCCCGGAACGGCTGAGACTCATGAAGCGGCACATCGGCGATCAGCACCGAATCCACCCCGGCTTTTGCCGCTGTTTCATAAAACTGACTGATACCGTTATGGAAAACCAGATTGGCATACATCAGCAGTCCTACCGGCAGTTCCGGGTATTTTGCACGGATTTGTGCAATCAGCTCAAAGCAGCGTGCCGGGGTCATACCGGCCGCAAAGGCACGGAGGTTAGCGTCCTGAATTACCGGGCCGTCTGCCAGCGGGTCAGAAAACGGAATACCGATTTCCAGGGCATCAGCACCACCGGCCACCAGAGCATCAATAATTTGCAGGGAAACCTCAGCGGACGGATCACCGAGGGTGACAAACGGGATAAACGCACCCTGGTTGCGGGACTGCAAACGCTGAAAAAGTTGTTCATACCGGCTCATCAGAAATCACCTCTTGCTTTAAAAATGTCATAAACAGTGAAAATGTCTTTGTCTCCGCGACCGGAAATATTGACGATAAGAATTTGTTCTTTCTCCGGATTTTCACGGATCATTTTCAGTGCGTGTGCCAGGGCATGGGAGGATTCCAGTGCCGGGATAATCCCTTCCTGACGGCTCAGGGTTTTAAAGGCGTCAAGTGCCTCGTCATCGGTGGCGGAAACATAATCCGCCCGGCCGATAGCATTCAGATACGCGTGCTGCGGCCCGACAGACGGGAAATCCAGACCGGCAGAGATGGAGTAAGATTCCTCGATCTGACCGTCTTCTGTCTGCATCATCGGTGATTTCATACCGAAATAGATACCGATGCGGCCATGTTTGAGTGGTGCACCGTGCTCGCCGGTTTCAATACCGTGCCCGGCCGGCTCGACGCCGATCAGAGCGACGGATTCATCGGGAATAAACCCGGCAAATGCGCCGATAGCGTTGGAACCGCCACCGATACAGGCGATCACCGCATCAGGAAGACGTCCTTCACGGGCGAGGATCTGGGCGCGGGCCTCATCACCGATCATGCGCTGGAACTCGCGGACAATCGTCGGGTACGGATGCGGACCTGCCGCGGTACCTAATAAATAGTGGGCGCGGTCATAATTGCCGCTCCAGTCGCGCAGCGCCTCATTACAGGCATCTTTCAGCGTGGCGGAGCCGCTGTGCACCGGAATGACTTCCGCGCCCATCAGCCGCATGCGGAACACATTCGGAGACTGACGTTCCACGTCTTTTGCCCCCATATATACCCGGCATTTCAGGCCGAGCAGCGCACTGGCCAGTGCTGCCGCCACGCCGTGCTGACCGGCTCCGGTTTCGGCAATAATTTCCGTTTTTCCCATCCGTTTTGCCAGCAGTGCCTGGCCGAGCACCTGGTTGGTTTTATGTGCACCGCCGTGCAGTAAATCTTCGCGTTTCAGATACAGTTTGGTTTTGCTGCCCGCAGTCAGGTTTTTGCACAGTGTCAGGGCTGTCGGGCGTCCGGCATAGTTTTGCAGCAGATCGGTAAATTCACGCTGAAATTCCGGGTCTTCCTGAGCGGCAATAAAGGCATCTTCGAGCTGGTCGAGTGCCGGGATTAAAATCTGCGGCACAAACTGCCCGCCGAATTCACCAAAATAGGGATTTAATTTACTCATTGTTTTCTGATCCTTTATCTTTTCAGTTGTAGTCAGGCAACTTGCTGATGTAATTGATTAAATATCTGACGAAGCTTTTCTGCATCTTTAATACCGGGGGCGGACTCGGCGCCGGAGTTAAAATCCAGCCCGGCAGCACCGGAAGCGGCGGCGGAGACACAGTTTTCCGCATTCAGCCCGCCCGCGAGGGTAAAGGGCACCGGCAATGAAGGGGGCAGTGTCTGCCAGTCGAAAGTCTGGCCGGTGCCGCCTTTGCCGTTATCCAGGACCAGCCGCACCACGCCGTCAGGCACGGTGATATCCGCACCGTGCGACATATCCAGCGCTTTCCAGATCTCACATTTTGCCGGAAGGTGCAGACGCAGCAGCGCGATATCGTGCTCGTTTTCATCACCATGTAACTGAATCGCATGCAGTTTCAGGCGGCGGGCAATGGCAGCGATATCTGCGGGATCGTGGTTACGGAACACACCGACGTACGCCAGCGGTGCACCGCGCATCACCTCAGCTGCCTGTACTTCATCCACATAACGCGGCGATTTGCTGACAAAAATCAGGCCGCCGAAGGTGGCACCGGCGTCATAAGCGGCGCGGGCATCGTCCGCACGGGTCAGTCCGCAGACTTTGTGTTCGCCGTAAATCAGGCGGCGGATAGCTGTGTCCAGATCAGGCTGCGCCATAATGGCACTGCCGATCAGGAATCCGTCAGCATGGGGACGCAATTCGCGGATGTGCTGATGGGTGGTAATGCCGGATTCACTGATAATAATGCGGTCAGCCGGAATATGCGGTGCAAAATCCGCTGTCCGGCGGCGGTCAATAGAGAGGTCGCGCAGGTCGCGGTTATTGATGCCGATAACCTGTGCATCAAGGGCAATAGCGCGGCTCAGTTCCTCTTCCGTACTGACTTCCGTCAGTACACCCATATTGAGGGAATGAGCCAGGGTCGCCAGTGAGTGATAATCCGCATCATTCAGGACGGAGAGCATCAGCAGAATCGCATCCGCGCCATAGTGGCGGGCGAGATACACCTGATAGGCATCAATAATGAAATCTTTGCACAACACCGGCTGCGTGATCAGCGCGCGCACCTGACGCAGATAGTCATGTTGTCCCTGAAAATATTTCTCGTCGGTCAGTACGGAAACTGCTGTGGCATACGGCGCATAGGCTGCGGCGATTTCACTGAGATTAAAATCCTGACGGATAAGCCCTTTCGACGGAGAGGCTTTTTTGCACTCCAGAATAAATGCGGTTTCCGCGCTGCGCAGTGCCTGATAAAAATCGCGGTCACTCAGCGGCAGATTATCCGCAAAACTCAGCAGCGGCTCCTGCTTCTTCCGCGCAACCAGGGAGATACGTTTATCATTCACAATCTGTTCTAATACGGTGCCTTTCATGGTTTATCCTCTTGCGGCCAGGGCGGTGACGCGCTCAAAGGCGTTACCACTGCGGATCATTGCCAGCGCGTGCTGCGCATTATCCTGTAAGTCTTCGTTATCATTGAGTTTCATCAGCAGGGCTACATTGGCTGCCACGGCGTGGCTTTGTGCTGCGGTGCCTTCTCCCTGTAATAACCGGGTCAGCAACTGACGGTTTTCTTCCGGGGTACCGCCGCGCAGTTCCTGCATGTCATAACCGGGCAGGCCGAAATCGTCTGTGGTCAGGCGGTATTCGCGGATCTCCCCGTTATGCAGTTCGGCAACCTGTGTCGGCGCATGGAGGGAAACCTCATCCATTCCGCCGCTGTGCACCACAGCGGCACGCTGATAGCCGAGCACTTTCAGCGTCTCAGCAACAGGGCGGATCAGCGCCGGGCTGTATACGCCGATCAGGGCAACCGGCGGACGGGCCGGGTTGATCAGCGGCCCGAGGACATTAAATAAGGTACGGGTTTTCAGTTGCTGACGCACCGGTGCGGCAAAACGGAAGCCGTCGTGATAGTGCGGGGCGAACAGGAAACAGACGCCGACATCATCCAGTGCGCTGCGGGATACATCTGCCGGGGTGTCCAGCGCAATCCCGAAGGCGTTCAGTAAATCAGAAGAGCCGGTTTTGCTCGAAACACTGCGGCTGCCGTGTTTGGCGACTTTTATCCCGCAGGCCGCTGCCACAAAGGCGCTGGCCGTGGAGATATTGATGCTGTCGGAAGCATCGCCGCCGGTACCGACAATATCACTGAAACGATAGTCCGGACGCGGGAAGGCGCGCGCGTTATTCAGACAGGCCTGGGCGGCACCGGCAATTTCATCCGGCTGTTCACCGCGCATTTTCATGCTGATCAGCGCTGCCGCCAGCTGGGTTTCACTCAGTTCTCCCCGGATAATCGCGGAAAATAACTCCCGGCTTTCCGCCAGGGTCAGTGTTTCACCCCGGTAAAGTTTTTCAAATAATGTTTGCATCTCTCTGTTCCTTAATCTGTTTTTTTTATCTGTTATTCAGGTTGAGTTATGCCTGTGCCCACGCAAGGGTCTTCGCCAGCAGGGCTGCACCGTCCGGTGTCAGAACGGATTCGGGGTGAAACTGTAAGCCGCAGACTTTGTCCTGTTCATGGCGGACGGCCATCACAATGTTGTCGCTGGTGGCACACACGGTCAGCGCTTCCGGGATGATTTCCGCTGCCAGTGAGTGATAGCGTGCCACTTTCATCGGGTTAGGCAGACCGGAAAACATAGATTGCTCATCGTGGTGCAGCTGGCTGGCTTTACCGTGGAGCACAGCACCGGCGTGGCTGACTTTGCCGCCGTAGGCTTCGACAATCGCCTGATGGCCGAGGCAAATACCAATCACCGGGTAACGTCCTCTGACACGGCTCAGGACTTCCGGCTGGCATCCGGCATCCGCTGGTTTCCCGGGACCCGGAGATAGCACCAGCACCGGGTTTTTCATGGTTTCCAGCGCGGACAGAATGACCTCCGCCGGAACCCGGTTGCGGTAAATCACCACCTGATGGCCCTGAGCACGGAACTGGTCGGCCAGGTTATAAGTAAAGGAATCGACATTATCGAGCAGTAAAATATCAGCCATCAGAATGTCTCCTCTGCATGATGGGCGCGGGTGATAGCGCGGATCACCGCGCGGGCTTTGTTGCGGTTTTCGTCGGCTTCCGCCTGCGGGTCGGAATCCAGTACCACGCCGCCGCCGGCCTGCACAGTGGCTATGCCGTTTTCGACATAGGCAGAGCGGATCACAATGCAGGTATCGAAGGTGGTATCACCGCGGAAATAGCCGACCGCACCGCCGTAGCTGCCGCGACGGACTTTTTCGGCCTGTGCAATCAGTTCCATTGCACGGACTTTCGGTGCGCCGGTCAGGGTGCCCATATTCATACAAGCCTGATAAGCATGGAAAATATCGAGGTCACCGCGTAATTCACCGGTGACGCGGGACACCAGGTGCATCACAAACGCATAACGATCCACTTTGGTCAGTTCCGCCACACTGCGGCTGCCGGGACGGCAGATACGGGCGAGGTCATTACGGGCCAGATCGACCAGCATGAAGTGTTCGGCCAGCTCTTTCTGATCCGTACGCAGGTCAAGCTCCAGACGGCTGTCTTTATCCGCATCCACCGAACCGTCTGCTGACAGGCCGCGCGGACGGGTGCCCGCAATCGGGTAGATTTCAATCTGACGGGTTGCCGGGTCATATTTCAGGGCACTTTCCGGTGATGCGCCGAACAGAGTGAAATCCGCATCCTGCATAAAGAACAGGTAAGGGCTTGGGTTACGGGTTTTCAGTTCGCGGTAAGCGGCCATCGGGGACGGGCACGGTAACTGAAAACGGCGTGACGGCACGACCTGGAAAATATCACCCTGAACAATGGATTGTTTTAACTGATTAACAATAGTGCAGAAATCAGTATCTGAATGTGACGTTGTCACGCTGATATCTGCGGGCGTAACATCCGCAGAACCGGTTACCGGCTGTGCCAGCGCCGTTAATACCTGCTGATGCTGTGCTGTCAGGCGGGTTTGTTCTGCGGCATCCGCTGTAAATGTCAGGGTAACCAGTTCACTGGTCTGCTGCTGGTGGTCGATGGTGAGCAGGGTTTCCGCCAGATAAAAACAGTAATCCGGGCAGCTGTTAGTGCGCTCAACCGGCGGCAGTGCCTCAAAGGCTGCGACCAGGTCGTAGCTGAACAGCCCGCCGCAGAACAGCGCGTGACGGTCATCTGCCTGTGACGGCAGGTTCATCAGAGTGCGGAGCACATCAAAGACCGATGCGGCGCGCAGGCGGGTATCTTCATCCGCATGGGCGGCCGGTGCAGTGAATTGCAGTGTCAGTGTGTTACCGCTGATAGTCCCGGCGGACAGACGATCCTGTAATACCGGCAGTAATGCCGCACCGTTGGCGGTCAGTGCTTCTGCGGTGACGGTGTGTCCGGTGCAGCGGATGCGCAGTGCGCTGTGCAGTACCAGCATGCTTTTTAAATTTGCTCTGGACGCGATTTCGGCGGATTCTAATAACAGCGTTGCAGGACGCTGTGCGCAAAGCGCGGTGAATACCGCCGCCGGGTCGGGCTGATAAGCCGGATAATCTGTCCGGATGTGTTGTGTGAAAATCGTGCTGTCCATGATAATTACCTTGCTATGTGAATTTTTTGCCATAAAAAAACCCGCCACGGGGGCGGGTTCTGTGCTCTGGTACAGCCGGTTAACTGACATGCACGCACAACCATTCCGCCCGACGGGAAGGATTGCGCCACCAACGATTGTTCAGTTTGTGCATGTTCATGGGATGTCCTCAGTATAAACAGTGATTACAGATAACTCGTTCTGCGTACTAGTTAACTAGATCGTGATTGGTGTGTCAAGGCTTTTTGTGGAATACTGTGCGTCCCGTAAATGCGGATGAAATTTTATGAAGTCACTTCTGGCAATGCATTGTCAGAACAGAAGGGAGACGCGATGGAGCCGGAAAATACAGGTATTGACCTGTCGTGCTATGATTTACACAGCCATACCACTGCGTCAGACGGCATGCTGACACCGGAGCAGTTACTGGACAGAGCCGTTGAGATGAAGGTGACTGTGCTGGCAATTACCGATCACGACACCACGGATGCACTTCCGGCGGCACATCATTATCAGCAGGCAAATAATTTACCGCTGACGGTGATTAATGGTGTTGAAATATCAACGCTTTGGGAACATCATGAGATTCATATTGTCGGGCTGAATATTGATATTACCCATCCGGCAATGACAGAATTACTGGCGCAGCAGTCAGAACGGCGCCGGGCACGCGGGATGCTTATCAGTGAACGGCTGGCAAAGGCCGGAATTGAAGGCACCTGGGAAGAGGCGAATGCGCTGGCGCAGGGCGGTGAAGTCACGCGCGGACACTTCGCCCGGGTGTTGATCGCCCGTGGTGTGGAACCGACGATTCCGAAAGTGTTCAAACGCTATCTCGCCCGTAACAAAACCGGCTATGTGCCGCCGCAGTGGTGTGATATCCCTGACGCGGTGCAAGCCATTCATGCCGCCGGCGGACAGGCCGTACTGGCACATCCCGGCCGCTATGGCTTATCCGCCAAGTGGCTTAAACGCCTGTGTGATTTCTTTAAACAGGCCGGCGGGGATGGCATGGAAGTGGCACAGTGTCAGCAGGCTCCGGATGAGCGCCGGACTCTGGCACAGTACGCAATAACATACGGATTAAAAGCCTCCCAGGGATCCGATTTTCATCAGCCGTGTTCGTGGATAGAACTGGGCCGTAAATTGTGGTTACCGGGTGATGTAATACCAATCTGGCAGGATTGGTCACTGAAGGATTAACAGAGGAAACAACATGGGCCAGATGTTTTATATCCATCCGGATAACCCGCAGGCACGCCTGATCAATCAGAGCGTGGAGATTTTTAACAAAGGCGGTGTGGTGGTTTACCCGACTGATTCCGGCTATGCCATCGGCTGCCGCCTGGAAGATAAAGATGCGTTACAGCGGATCTGTCGTCTGCGTCAGATAGACAGTAATCATAACTTTACCCTGATGTGCCGCGATTTATCGGATATCTCCACCTATGCACATGTGGATAACACGGTATTCCGTTTAATCAAAAATAATACACCGGGTAATTACACCTTTATTCTGCGGGCAACCAAAGAAGTACCGCGCCGTCTGATGAGTGAAAAACGTAAAACCATTGGTCTGCGTATTCCGGCAAACCCGATTGCCATGGATTTGCTCGCTGCTATGGGCGAACCGCTGATGTCAGCCAGTCTGATCCTGCCGGGCAATGATTTTGCGGAATCTGATCCGGAAGAAATTAACGATACCCTGGGCAAGCAGGTGGATCTGGTGATCCACGGCGGTTATATCGGCCAGCAGCCGACCACGGTTATCGATCTGACTGACGACGTGCCGGTTGTGGTGCGTGAAGGAACCGGAGATGTAACGCCGTTCCTGTGACCGCCATGTGCGTCACATGTGTAAAATGCGTTAGCGCCGTGCATTAACCTGTGTATAATGCTGCGGTTGATTTTTATGACGCCTGTGAAGGCGACAGCAGAGGGTGCTCAATGAGCCAGAAGACAGAAAAGTTACAAAAGGTGTTGGCGCATGCAGGGCATGGCTCACGCCGCGAAATTGAAAGTTACATCGAAGCGGGTCGTATCTCCGTTGACGGCAAAACTGCCACACTGGGTGACCGTATCGATGTTAATACGAATGCTAAAATCCGCCTCGACGGCCGGATTTTAGGTATCAAAGATGCACAGAAAAACCCGTGTCGTGTACTGGCTTATTACAAGCCGGAAGGGGAATTATGTACCCGCCATGACCCGGACGGCCGTCCGACAGTCTTTGATCGTCTGCCGCGTATTCAGGGAGCCCGCTGGATTGCTGTCGGCCGCCTGGATGTGAATACCAGCGGATTACTGCTGTTCACCACCGACGGGGAACTGGCAAACCGCCTGATGCACCCGAGCCGTGAAGTGGAACGTGAATATGCGGTCCGTGTCTTCGGTGAAGTGGATGATGCCAAACGCAATCAGCTGCTCAAAGGTGTTCAGCTGGAAGATGGTCCGGCCTCATTCCGTTCGCTGAAATTCAAAGGCGGGGAAGGTATCAACCAGTGGTTTAATGTCTCCCTGACCGAAGGCCGTAACCGTGAAGTCCGCCGGATGTGGGAAGCGGTCGGTGTGCAGGTCAGCCGCCTGATCCGTGTCCGTTACGGCGATATCGATCTGCCGAAAGCGCTGCCGCGCGGCGGATGGGTGGAACTGAACCTGGAAAAAACCAACTATCTGCGTGCACTGGTGGGACTGCCTGCGGAAACCACCACCAAGGTTTCTGTGGAAAGTGATAAACGCCGGATCAAAGCCAATCAGATCCGCCGTGCGGTAAAACGTCACTCACAAGTCGGCACCACCGCATCAAAACGTAATTCCGGGCGTCCGTCATCAACCCGTCAGGGTACCGGAAATACACAGAAACGCCGTACCGGTAAATAATAATCCGGTTACGTAAAACCGGTATTTTCTGTTATTTCAGCCTGTATTTGTTCTTATAAACGTCCTGTGCCGGTGCACGGGACGTTTTTTTGTACAGGGGTCATGCAAATACCCGCAGTGTAGGTTAAAATAATCAGAAAAGTATTTCCCGCCGGTGAATGACCGGGAAACAGAGATATATCTGCGAGGAGATGATTATTGCGATAACCAGATGCGGTCTGTTAACGCTCATCTTTCTGCTCCCCGGATGTGGTGACGAAACACAGCCCGATGCACCTGAACTGAGCCGGTATTACTACAGTAATATTACCGGGGATGATCTGTTTTTTACGGTAAACGGAAAAAGTTATCACCTTGCACATGATGCGGAGGGCATCGTTTATCTGCCGTCCGGCCTGAATAAGCTGGAAACCCCGCAGGGACAACAGGTTTCCTTTATGGCCTATCCCGGGAACAACGGCGGGATCCTCAATCCGTCCCGTGCCCGTTATTATTCCTATACCATTCATGACGGCGATACACTGTATTCACCGCAATTTAATGCCATGGTGAAGATATTTAAATTTGACGGCCATTATTATCAGGGACCGTTGCGGACCAGTAATGCCGACGTTATCGATAATAACCTGTTTAAATGCCGGTATCCTTCCGATGTGCCGGATATAAAAGCCGTGCTGGACAGATTTGTTGCCGGGGAAAAAGGAATGATGACAATCTGTATGAATGAAAATGAATTCCGCCGGTTCCTGGAATACAACCCGCGCGGTGTCAGTTTATTACCGGATAATACAGTGATCACACCGGAACAGGATGCGGATACCGGCAATACTCTCCGTCCGCATGATATTCAGTTTCAGGATGCGGAATTACGTGAGGATGCTGAGAAAATCACTGATATTGTGACGGAGTTCCGGCATCAGACGGATGTGACAAAAAAATATGAAATATACAGCCGTTATCACACGGTACTGATGCGGATGGCTAATCGTTACCGTCAGATAATGCTGCAAAGCGATAAAGAGAATAAGACAGATAAAGAAGAGAGCCTGAAATTCAGTGAATTTGTGCAGGAAACCGGCGAAATTTTCGGTGCCGGGGTTTTACCGCTGCAAACGGATGAAACGCCCCCGGCACACTGACGTTACTGCCTTTAATTATTCCGCCGGTCCGGCTTTGCGTCCGGGCTGTGCATCATAGCTTATCCCGTTTTTACCGGCACTGTCATCACACATCACATATAAATAGGTCGGCATAATATCCGCCGGGGTTTTCAGTTTTTCTGATGCCTCATCCGGAAATGCGCCGGCGCGCATGGCCGTGCGGGTACCACCCGGATTAATGCAGCTGACGCGCAGACCCGTACCTTTATATTCCTCAGCCAGAACCTGCATCATACCTTCAGTGGCAAATTTTGAGACGGCATAGGCACCCCATCCGGCACGACCTTCGCGGCCGACACTTGATGATGTGAATACCAGCGAGCTCTGCGGGGATTTCAGCAGCAGGGGTAACAGTGCCTGTGTCAGTATAAAGGTGCCGTTAACATTCACCTGCATCACATCCTGCCATAACTGCACCGGCTGCTCAGTGACCGGTGCGACCACGCCGAGAATACCGGCGTTGTGCAGCACGCCGTCCAGACGCGGAATTTCCTGTTCCAGCGCGGCAGCGAACTGACGGCTTTGCGCTTCTGTCAGTGTCAGTAAGTCCTGATGATAAATACGCGGCACTGACCCGTAACGCTGCGTGATTTCATCACGGACGGCCTGTAATTTGGATTCTGTCCGGCCGGTCAGGATCAGTTCCGCACCGTAGCGGGCATAGGTCAGGGCGGCTTCGCGGCCGATCCCGTCACCGGCACCGGTTATCAGGATGATTTTATTCTTCAGTGCATCAGGGGAGGACGGGGAAAAGCGGGATACATCATTATTATGCATGGTGATAACTCCGGAAAAGCAAATGGACGGGTATCACATCCCGGACAGGGTGTGAACCCGTTTTTATCATACCGTCCTCAGGGCGTGATTGCCATCAAGGGTTATAAAACTAGTTGAGCATTTATCAGATTTTTTAGTTAAAATAGCGCCATTCAATTTAACAGTATTAAGGTGTGCCGGTGGAGTTTCTCTCACAATACGGTTTGTTTCTTGCTGAAACCGTAACTATTGTTCTGGCAATCATTGCCATTGTCGTGTTCTTTGTCATGCTCAGCATCCGTAAAGGGCAGTCTCTGGGTAAATTACGTCTGACGGATCTGGGTGAAAACTACCGCGACAGACAGCGTGAAATGCAACATGCCCGCATGAGCGAAGCAGAGCAGAAAGTCTGGAATAAAGCGTTTAAAAAACAACAAAAAAACGAAGATAAAAAAGACAAAAATAACGCCAAAAACGGGCAGACCCGTCTGCGCAAATCCTGTATTTATGTGATCGACTTTAAAGGCAGCCTGGATGCGCACGAGGTGGAATCACTGCGTGAAGAAATCACCATAATTCTGTCCGTGGCCGAGCCGGGTCTGGATGAAGTGCTGGTGCGTCTGGAAAGCCCGGGCGGGCTGGTTCATGCCTATGGTCTGGCAGCCGCTCAACTGACCCGTCTGCGTGAGAAAAATATCCGTATTACCATTGCGGTTGATAAAGTCGCGGCGAGCGGTGGTTATATGATGGCGTGTGTGGCGGATAAAATTGTGGCCGCGCCGTTTGCGATTGTCGGTTCGATTGGCGTGGTGGCACAGGTGCCTAACATCCATCGTCTGCTGAAGAAAAATGATATTGATGTGGAAATGCATACTGCCGGTCAATATAAACGCACGCTGACATTCATCGGGCAGAATACCGATGAAGGCCGTGAGAAATTCCAGCAGGAGCTGGATGAAACTCACGTTCTGTTCAAAAGCTTTGTTTCTCAGAACCGTCCGTCTCTGGACATTGATAAAGTGGCGACAGGTGAACACTGGTACGGCACCCAGGCAAAAGAGCTGGGACTGGTTGATGAGCTGGCAGTGAGTGATGATTTAATTGTCGCGGCAATTCCTGACCACGAAGTGATTCAGGTGCGTTATTTCCGCCGTAAGCGTCTTATCGATAAAATCACCCAGAGTGTGATGATGAGTGCTGACCGCCTTATTCTCCGCTGGTGGCAGCGCGGGAATGGCCCGGTCGGGAAATAACCGTCTCAATATAAATAACGGCAGCGCAGGCTGCCGTTATTCTTTGCGGATTATTATTATCCGGCCGGTGACTATTCAGGTATCCGTCTGTTAATCCGCCAGATGATATTGTTCTGACAGAACGTGAGCGAGATGTTTAAACATATTAAAGACGGCCGCACTTTTGAGTGTCGGCAGGCCCTGGTCGTCTAAAAAGTATTCACCTTTAAAAACCAATACGCCGGATTTCTGTTCAACATCATCAGCCTGCATACCCTCCAGAAAATCGTCATGTTCCTGTATGATTTTATTGGCTTTTTCTAACAGCTCTTGTTTGCTGATGGCGATGGTTTCTTTTTGCATTCTGTGAACTCCTTTGAAAAATAATTTGTTGCGCATCACTATTTATCAGGTAGAGTGTGAACTTTTCAAGAGCCCCGCAACGTGGCGGGAAGACTATTTGCGTAATACACTCCGGTGACGGCGATATTAAAAATACATCATTTCCTGACAGATGTTTTGAGTTGAAACAAAGCATTAGTATAAAAAGAGTTGATCTATTACGAAAGTGCCTCAATATAAAAGGCAGTGTATTTAACGCAAAAATTGGCGTTTTTATAATCGCCCCGAAAATTTAGGTAATGATAATTATGGGTAAAGCTCTTGTCATCGTGGAGTCCCCGGCAAAAGCCAAAACGATTAACAAGTATCTCGGCAAAGACTACGTGGTGAAATCCAGCGTCGGTCACATCCGGGATCTGCCGACGAGTGGTTCAGCGAGCCGTAAACCCGCTGCTGCAGGCGATAAAACGAAAAAAGTTAAAAAAGACGAACGCACAGCGCTGGTCAGCCGGATGGGTGTTGACCCGTACCACGGCTGGGAAGCGGATTATCAGATTCTGCCGGGCAAAGAAAAGGTTGTTTCTGAATTACAGCACCTGGCTGCCGATGCGTCACACATTTACCTCGCAACGGACCTTGACCGCGAAGGGGAAGCCATTGCATGGCACCTGCGGGAAGTGATCGGCGGTGATGACAGCCGCTTCAGCCGGGTTGTGTTTAATGAAATCACCAAAAATGCGATAAGCCAGGCGTTTGAACAGCCGGGCGAACTGAATATTGACCGTGTGAATGCCCAGCAGGCGCGCCGCTTTATGGATCGCGTGGTGGGTTACATGGTGTCTCCGCTGCTGTGGAAGAAAATTGCCCGTGGTTTATCCGCCGGTCGTGTACAGTCTGTCGCGGTGCGTCTGATTGTTGAGCGCGAGCGCGAAATCAAAGCGTTTGTGCCGGAAGAGTACTGGCAGATCCACGCACTGCTGTCTGATAAAAAAGATCAGCTGCGCATGGAAGTGGTGCTGGAAAACGGCAAAACCTTTAAAGCGGTCAATGAGAAACAGGCACATGCTGCTGTCAGCAAGTTACAGGCTGCCACCTTTAAAATTACTGACCGCGAAGACCGTCCGACCTCCAGCAAGCCGGGCGCGCCGTTTATTACCTCCACACTCCAGCAGGCCGCGAGCACGCGCCTGAGCTTTGGTGTGAAGAAAACCATGATGATGGCACAGCGTCTTTATGAAGCCGGTCACATCACCTATATGCGTACCGATTCCACCAACCTGAGCCAGGATGCCATTACAATGGCGCGTGACTATATCACCGAGAATTTCGGTGATAAGTATCTGCCTGCCTCGCCGAATCTGTACAGCAACAAAGAGAATTCCCAGGAAGCGCACGAAGCTATCCGTCCGTCTGACATCACCGTCACGGAAGAGATGCTCAAGGATATGGAGCCGGATGCGCGCCGCCTGTATCAGTTAATCTGGCGTCAGTTTGTCGCGTGTCAGATGACACCGGCAAAATACGATTCCACCACACTGACCGCAGAAGCGGGTGATTTCACACTGAAAGCCAAAGGGCGCACACTGCGTTTCGACGGCTGGACCAAAGTGATGCCTGCACTGCGTAAGAATGATGAAGATAATACGCTGCCTGCGATTGCGCCGGGCACAGTTATGACGCGCGAAGCGATTGATCCGGTACAGCACTTCACCAAACCGCCTGCACGTTTCAGTGAGGCGTCGCTGGTTAAAGAGCTGGAAAAACGCGGTATCGGTCGTCCGTCCACCTATGCGTCAATTATTTCCACCATTCAGGATCGCGGTTATGTGAAAGTGGAAAACCGCCGTTTCTATGCCGAGAAAATGGGTGAAATTGTCACCGATCGTCTCGAAGAAACCTTTGCGGAACTGATGAACTACGATTTTACCGCACGGATGGAAAATCAGCTCGACCATATCGCCAACAATGAAGCGAAGTGGAAATCGGTGCTGGATGAATTCTTTGCGGATTTCAGCAAACAGCTGGATAACGCGGGCAAAGAGCCGGAAGAAGGCGGTATGCGAACGAACCCGATGGTCATTACCTCGATCATCTGTCCGACCTGTTCCCGCCCGATGGGGATCCGCACCGCATCCACCGGGGTATTCCTGGGCTGTTCCGGTTATGCTCTGCCGCCGAAAGAGCGCTGCAAGCAGACCATCAACCTGATCCCGGAACATGAAATCCTCAATATCCTTGAAGGGGATGATGCGGAAACCAATGCACTGCGTGCCCGCCGCCGCTGCCCGAAATGCGGCACCGCGATGGACAGCTACCTGATCGACACCGGCCGTAAACTGCATGTCTGCGGTAACAACCCGGAATGTGAAGGGTACGAAGTCGAAGAAGGTGAGTTCCGCATTAAAGGGTATGATGGCCCGGTCGTTGAATGTGAGAAATGCGGCTCTGAGATGCACCTGAAAATGGGGCGTTTCGGTAAGTACATGGGCTGTACCAACGACGAGTGTAAAAACACCCGTAAAATTCTGCGTAACGGTGAAGTCGCTCCGCCGAAAGAAGATCCGGTTCCGTTACCGGAACTGCCGTGCGAAAAATCAGATGCGTACTTTGTACTGCGTGATGGTGCTGCCGGTATTTTCCTGGCGGCGCACAATTTCCCTAAATCACGGGAAACCCGTGCACCGCAGGTTGCAGAACTGGTTCGCTTTAAAGATCGTCTGTCTGAGAAAATGCGTTATCTGGCGGAGGCGCCGGTGGCGGATCCGGACGGTAATCCGACGACTGTCCGCTGGAGCCGCAAAACCAAACAGCAGTATGTGGCATCCGATAAAGACGGCAAAGCCACCGGCTGGTCTGCATTCTATATCGACGGCAAATGGGTTGAGAAAGCCAAATAATCTGTCGTTATAGGGTTCTGTTGTCACAATAATAAAAACCGGTCAGGATTTCCCTGACCGGTTTTTTTATGCCGGAAACAGTGTTCTGGCGGTGTATTGTACGGCAGACAGTGATTAATAGCTTTTTGTTATAAGCATTAAATAAAATAGCCTAAGAAAGGAATAGCCGTGATTTCCCGCGCTTTGCTGAGAAATGCACAGTATCAGGGCATTGAGCTGTTATTTTTTGGCTGGTGCCCGTGCATTTTTTGTTATATCGTCACTGAATAGAATAACGTTATAACAATTTGCTCACTTATTCTTTTTCGGAATAATAAAGATGAAAAAGGAGTAAGCAATGCCGAACCTGCACGGAAAGGAATAAGCGGATGAAATTACAGCAGCTGCGCTATATTGTGGAAGTGGTTAATCACAATCTGAATGTCTCCTCGACTGCCGAGGGGCTGTACACATCACAACCCGGTATCAGTAAGCAGATCCGGATGCTGGAAGATGAGCTGGGAATGCAGATTTTTGCCCGCAGCGGTAAACATCTGACCCATGTGACACCGGCCGGGGAATCCGTTATCCGGATCTCACGTGAAGTGCTGGCGAAAATTGATGCCATCAAGGCTGTCGCCAGTGAGCATACTTATCCGGAGCAGGGAACCCTGAGCATCGCCACAACCCATACCCAGGCACGTTATGCACTGCCGCCGGTGATTAAAGGCTTTATTGAGCGTTATCCGCACGTTTCCCTGCATATGCACCAGGGCACACCGACACAGATAGCCGAAGATGTCTGCAAAGGCAACAGCGATTTCGCTATCGCGACAGAAGCCCTGCATTTGTATAACGATTTGATTATGCTGCCGTGCTATCAGTGGAACCGGGCCGTGGTGGTCCGCCGTGATCACCCGCTGGCGCAGCGGCGCGACCTGACTATCGCGGATATCGCGGAGTATGAGATTGTCACCTATACCCACGGTTTCACCGGCCGTTCCGAGCTGGATAGCACCTTTGAAAAACAGGGGCTGAAACCGAAAGTGGTCTTTACCGCGACGGATGCGGATGTGATTAAAACCTATGTCCGCCTCGGGCTCGGGATTGGGATTATTGCCAGCATGGCCGTTGATCCGGAAACGGATAAAGACCTCGTCAGTATCGATATGCGGGATAAATTCAGCTACAGCACCACAAAAATCGGTTTCCGGCGCGGCAGTTTCCTGAGAACCTATATGTATGATTTTATGTGGCGTTTCGCACCGCATCTGACTCGCGATGTGGTGGATAAAGCGATTGCGCTGCGCAATAATGAAGACATCGAAGCCATGTTTAAAGACATTCCGCTGCCGATTGTCTGAATACTTATTATCAGGGGAACTGATGAGTAAATTATCCGCACTGACAGGCGCTGTCCTGCTTGCCGCCGGGCTGTTTCCGGCGGTTGTATCTGCATCCGTACCGGCGGCACCGGTCTGTAAAGAGACCGTGCGTGACCCGGAAAGCTATGATTCAACGGATGAATGCTACTACAAAGGCAGCAATCTGGTACAAACTTACGGGCTCTACCGCAGTACAACCGGGGAGCCGAAAAATCTGACGGAAAAATTGACACCCGGCACGGATCAGTCTTTCACCGGTTATGGTGATACGGTCAGCCTGGAATACAAATGGCAGGGTAATAATCACCTGACGGTAACACAGTTGTTTAATGGTGGTCAGGATACCATCTCATTTGAGACTGACGGGCAGGGAACCCGGGTTATTACAGAATACAGTCCGGATTAATTATCCTGCAAAATTGTTAGTTTTAGTTACATTGAATTAACAAATTGTGTGGCTGCCCCCGCAAAGATTACGGGAATATGGTATCTTTATAATGAAAATAATAAGGAAGATACCTGTTTAACCCGTACACTCTGTGTGGAGGCGTTATGTCGTTAACCTTAAAGCAACAGTGTGAAACCCTGCTGACAGCGGGCGGAAAACACTACCATATCTATCATCTCTCCCGCCTGGCGGAACAGCTCGGCAATCTTGATAAATTACCCAAATCCCTGAAAGTGCTGGCCGAAAACCTGTTGCGTAATCTCGACGGCGACAGCGTTCAGGTACGCGATTTACAGGCGCTGATCGACTGGCAGAAAACCGGCACGGCTGACCATGAAATTGCCTTCCGGCCCGCCCGTGTGCTGATGCAGGATTTTACCGGTGTGCCGGCGGTGGTGGATCTGGCGGCGATGCGCCAGGCTATCCGCGTGCTGGGCGGAGAAGAGAGTAAGGTCAATCCGTTGTCGCCGGTCGATCTGGTTATCGACCACTCGGTGATGGTGGATGAATATGCCAGTGAGCAGGCTTTTGCTGATAACGTGGCCATTGAAATGTCACGTAATAACGAACGTTACCGCTTTCTGCGCTGGGGACAACAGGCCTTTGACCGCTTCCGTGTGGTGCCGCCGGGAACGGGGATTTGCCACCAGGTTAACCTCGAGTACCTCGGTAAATCCGTCTGGTATGAAACCCGTGACGGCAAAATCTATGCGTATCCGGATACCCTGGTCGGGACAGACTCCCACACCACCATGATTAACGGCCTCGGCGTGCTGGGCTGGGGCGTGGGCGGTATTGAAGCGGAAGCCGCGATGCTCGGACAGCCGGTGTCAATGCTGATCCCGGATGTGGTCGGGTTTAAGCTGACCGGTCGTCTGCGCGAAGGGATCACCGCCACTGACCTGGTGCTGACTGTGACACAAATGCTGCGCAAACACGGCGTGGTGGGCAAATTTGTTGAATTCTGGGGTGACGGCCTGGCGCAGCTGCCGCTGGCTGACCGCGCTACAATTGCCAATATGGCGCCGGAGTACGGAGCAACCTGTGGTTTCTTCCCGGCGGATGAGGTCACACTCAGTTATATGCGTCTGACCGGGCGTAGTGATGATGAAATCGCGCTGGTGGAAACGTACTGCAAAGAGCAGGGATTGTGGCGACACGAGGGGGACGAGCCGCGCTTTACCTCCGGGCTGGCGCTGGATCTGGCGGATGTGCAGACCAGCCTGGCCGGGCCGAAACGTCCGCAGGACAGAGTGGTGCTGGCGCAGGTACCGGGCGCGTTTCAGGCGGCGGTTGATCTGGAACTGAACAAAAAGTCTCCGGCGGCGAAAGTCCCTGTTTCTCTGCATGGCGACGATTTTACCCTTGAGGATGGTGCCGTGGTGATTGCCGCCATCACATCCTGTACCAACACCTCCAACCCCGGTGTGCTGATGACTGCCGGTCTGCTGGCAAAAAATGCTGCTGAAAAAGGGCTGACCCGCAAACCGTGGGTGAAAACCTCCCTGGCCCCCGGTTCGAAAGTGGTGACAGATTATCTGAATGCCGCCGGATTCACGCCGTATCTGGATCAGCTGGGATTTAATCTTGTCGGTTATGGTTGTACTACCTGTATCGGCAACTCCGGGCCGCTGGATGCGGAAATCGAAACAGCCATCAAAGGGAATGACCTGACAGTCGGTGCCGTGCTGTCCGGTAACCGTAACTTTGAAGGGCGCATCCATCCGCTGGTGAAAACCAACTGGCTGGCTTCTCCGCCGCTGGTGGTGGCTTATGCACTGGCCGGCAATCTGCACTGTAATCTGGAAACCGATCCGCTGGGCTATGATAAACAGGGCAAACCGGTGCTGTTAAAAGATATCTGGCCGGATAATGCCGCGATTGCTGCTGCGGTGGAAAAAGTGAAAACAGAGATGTTCCGCAAAGAATACTCAGCAGTCTTTGACGGGGATGAACAATGGCAGTCACTGCCGGTGGAAAATACGCCGACCTACCAGTGGCAGCCGGATTCCACCTATATCCGCCATCCGCCGTATTTTGAGGGAATGCCGGTTTCCCCGGCACCGGTAAAAGATGTAAAACAGGCACGGATTTTGGCGATCCTCGGTGACTCTGTCACCACTGACCATATCTCTCCGGCGGGGAACATTAAAGCAGACAGCCCGGCGGGGCGCTATTTACAGGCGCACGGCGTGAAACCGGCGGATTTTAACTCCTACGGCTCACGGCGCGGTAACCATGAAGTGATGGTACGCGGCACGTTTGCTAATATCCGTATCCGCAATGAAATGGTGCCGGGCACGGAAGGCGGATTTACCCGCCATATTCCGTCCGGGGAAACACTGGCTATCTTTGATGCCGCGATGCGTTATCAGGAGTCCGGGACACCGCTGGTGGTGATAGCCGGGAAAGAGTACGGCTCCGGCTCCAGTCGTGACTGGGCAGCGAAAGGCACTAATCTGCTGGGTGTGAGAGTGGTGCTGACGGAATCCTATGAGCGGATCCACCGTTCTAACCTGATTGGTATGGGTATCCTGCCGCTGGAGTTTCCGGCGGGAACTGATCGCCGTACGCTGGGGCTGACCGGGGATGAACTGATTGATGTCGGCGGCCTGAACAGTATCATACCAAAACAGATTGTACCGGTGAAAATCACACATGCGGACGGACGGGTGACTGAACTGAATGCCCTGTGCCGTATCGATACACAGACGGAGCTGGAATATTACCGTCACGGTGGCATCCTCTGCTATGTGATCCGGCAGATGCTGGCGTAACGTATTCAGACGGGTAAAAACAAAGCGCGGCATTTTTTGCCGCGCTTTTCTGTTTTTGCAGGTGGATCAGTGATTACAGCCCGGAGACTGGCACAGCATGTGTCCCATTTTCTCCGCTTTGGTATCCAGATAATGGGCATTAGCCGGATTACGGCCGACAATCAGCGGCACGCGTTCAGTAATGTTAATCCCGGCCTGGGTCAGAATCTCGACTTTTTCCGGGTTATTGGTCAGCAGGCGGATGGCGTGCACATCCAGCAGTTTGTACATATCGGCGCACAACGTGAAATCGCGCTCATCCGGGGCGAAACCCAGCTTCTGGTTGGCTTCAACGGTATCCAGTCCGGTATCCTGTAATGCATAGGCACGGATTTTATTCAGCAGGCCAATATTACGGCCTTCCTGACGGTGATACAGTAATACACCACGGCCTTCTTCCGAAATCTGTTTTAAGGCAGCTTCCAGCTGAAAACCACAGTCACAGCGCAGGCTGAACAGCGCGTCACCGGTCAGACATTCTGAATGGACGCGGGATAACACCGGCTCATCACCGCTGATGTCCCCGAACACCAGAGCCACGTGATCGTGACCGGTGGCAATTTCTTCAAATCCGACCATCAAAAATTCCCCGAACGGGGTAGGTAATTTTGCCTGTGCGACACGTTTTAACTGCAACTCTTTATTCATGATTTATTAACTCATTGATATAAATATCTTTATTTAAACGCACATAATCGTATTGGCGATGTTATTATCTGCGTTGCCCGGGAAATGAAACTGACATTCCATTTGCGGGTCAAATAACTGAACATGACCATAGTAGTACATCAGTTTGACAAAATAATATTTATTTTTTAACGGAATAATTCAACCCGGATGAAAAACCTGACAAAACCCTTTATCGCCGGTGTCATCCTGCTGATGCTGGTACCGCTGGTGACATTACTGACCGGCTGGCGCTGGCAGCCATCAGGTGATGATGATCTGCTGCGCGGCCTGTGGCACCTGACGGATACTGCTGCGTATCCGCTGGCGATTATCGTATCACTCATTTTTTGTATTCTGTTTGTCCGTTTGTTTCGCGGCAGCAGAAAGCAGGCACTGCGCGCGGCGGCGCTGATTCTTGTGGTGGTGGCTGCGGGACAGGGCATCAAAGTGGCGATGAAAAACACCATTAAAGAACCGCGCCCGTATGTGGTCTGGCTGGCACAGCAAAATATTGTGTCAGAAGAAGGGTTCTATGACCTTTCCCGGAAAGCGCGGGTACAACTGCTGGAAAATACCGTGACAAATCATTATCAGGTGCCCGGCTGGCTGCTGAAGCACTGGAAAAGTGAAACCGGTTATGCATTTCCGTCCGGCCATGCACTGTTTGCAAGTGCATGGGCGCTGATTCTCTTTGTGTTTTTCACCGCACAGGGCCGCCGCGGGCTGGCGGGCGTGATTCTGCTGTGGGGCATTCTGGCGGAATACAGCCGCCTGGCGCTGGGAATGCACTGGCCGTCAGATATCATTATGTCTGTGATTATTAACGCAATCCTGGCCGGAATATTCTTTATCTGGCTTAACAGGCAGAAGGAAAATGGTGTGCAACTGCCGCCGCTGGCCTGAAATCATGTTATTATAAGGCGCGTGAAACCCGTTGCCGGTATTCTGTGCGGATACCGGCAAAAAAGCGGAAAAAACTCGGGAACACAACAAATTACTTTCATTCTCCCCGGGGTAAATGGTAACTTAAGGGGTTAGTGCGTCTGCAAGAAGCAGGCGCGGAATGCAAGCCTGATAATAGGAACGCCGGTGAAATATTTTCTGATTTTTATCCTTGTACTGGTGGTTTTCATCATTTCGGTGACACTGGGCGCAAATAACGATCAGGTAGTCACATTTAATTATCTGATTGCGCAGGGACAGTATTCTGTATCCACCTTGCTGGCCGTACTGTTCGGTATCGGTTTTGTGCTGGGCTGGATTGTCTGCGGTCTGTTTTATTTACGTCTGCGGTTGTCGCTGGCACGTGCCCGGCACCGGATCAAACGTCTGGAAGCTGATCAGACGGTGCAGTCTTCCGGTTCGGTTGCACTGCGGGACACCACTAAGGAATAAGCATTATGCTTGAGCTGTTGTTTCTTCTGTTGCCCATTGCTGCCGCATACGGCTGGTATATGGGGCGGCGCAGCGCGCAGCAGAATCAACAACAACATGCGGATCGCCTGTCACGTGACTATGTGGCAGGCGTAAACTTTTTGCTGTCCGATCAGCAGGATAAAGCGGTTGATTTGTTCCTCGACATGCTGAAAGAAGACAGTTCTGCATTTGAAGCTCACCTGACACTCGGTAACCTGTTCCGTTCGCGCGGCGAAGTGGAACGCGCCATCCGCATCCATCAGTCACTGATGGAAAGCGCCTCTCTCTCCTATGATCAGCGTCTCCTCGCCACACAACAGCTGGGTCGCGATTATGTGGCCGCCGGGGTTTATGACCGGGCGGAAGCCCTGTTTTTACAGCTGATTGATGAGGCGGATTTCAGACAAAGCGCGCTTCAGTCGTTGTTATCGATTTATCAGTCCACCAGTGACTGGAGCAAAGCCATCGATATCGGTGAAAAACTGCTGAAACAGGGTGACTCCGGACAGCGTGAGAATATCGCTAACTTCTATTGTGAACTGGCATTGCAGGCGCTGGGCAGCGATAACACTGACGGTGCATTTGCGTATCTCGCCAAAGCTGCGGGGGCGGATAAAAACTGTGCCCGGGTGTCGATTATGCAGGGGCGTATTCATATTGAACGGGCGGAATACAGCAAAGCCGTCACCGTGCTCAAGCGGGTGTTTGAGCAGGATAAAGAGATGGTCAGTGAAACGCTGCCGATGCTGGAAACCTGCTACACACACCTTGATCAGCCGGCAGAATGGGCAGAGTACCTGCTGCATTGCTCGGATGAAAATATTGGTGCTATTGCCGAACTCTATCTTGCGGATATTATTGAACAGCAGGAAGGGCCGGAAATGGCGATCACCTATGTTAACCGCCAGTTGCAGCGCCATCCGACCATGCGTCTGTTTTGCCGTCTGATGGAATATTATCTGTCAGAGGCAGAGGAAGGCCGTGCCAAGGAGAGTCTCGGCCTGCTGCGTAACATGGTCGGCGAGCAAATCCGGACAAAACCGGATTACCGCTGCGGCAAATGCGGATTTACATCACACGCCCTGTACTGGCACTGCCCGTCCTGCCGGTCATGGGATACTATCAAGCCTATCAGAGGGCTGGACGGACAGTGACAACGTCACATTTACCCGTAATTATTTACCCGTATTAATTCACCAACCACAGGTAATACATTCATGACATCTCTTTCTTCGCATACAGGCCGTGCAGATATCGCATCGCCTGTTATTGTTGCGCTCGATTACGACAACCCGGATGACGCGCTGGCTTTTGCCGATCGTATCGATCCGGCACAGTGCCGTCTGAAAGTCGGTAAAGAGCTGTTCACCTTCTGCGGGCCGGAATGTGTCCGTGCATTGCAGCAGCGCGGGTTTGAGGTTTTTCTTGACCTGAAATTCCATGATATTCCGAATACCGCAGCGCATGCGGTGCGGGCAGCGGCTGAGCTGGGTGTGTGGATGGTTAACGTCCATGCGGCAGGCGGTGAGCGTATGATGACAGCGGCAAAAGAGATCCTGTTACCATACGGCAACGATGCACCGCTGCTGATTGCTGTGACCGTGCTGACCAGCATGGAGCAGTCCGACCTGGCCGGAACCGGTATTGATGCCACACCGGCAGAGCACGCGCTGCGTCTGGCAAAATTAACACAGAACTGCGGGCTGGATGGTGTGGTCTGTTCCGCTCATGAAGCGAAACTGATGAAAGAGACCCTGGGCCGGGAATTTAAACTGGTCACGCCGGGGATCCGCCCTGAAGGCAGTGATGCCGGTGACCAGCGCCGTATCATGACACCACCGCAGGCAGTCAGTGCCGGGGTGGATTACATGGTTATCGGGCGGCCAATCACCCGCAGTGATAACCCGCAGGCGGCATTACAGGCGATTAATGCTTCAGTGGGAGTATTATAAGATGGACAATAATTCACGGCTGGTTTATTCCACCGATGCCGGCCGTATTGATGAGCCGGAAGTCAAAGCGGAACGCCCGAAAGGTGACGGTATTGTCCGTATTCAGCGTCAGACCAGCGGCCGCAAAGGTAAGGGCGTGTGTCTGATCACCGGTATTGATTTGGATGATGCTGCACTGAGCAAGCTGGCGGCAGATCTGAAAAAACGCTGTGGCTGCGGCGGGGCGCTGAAAGACGGTGTAATTGAAATTCAGGGTGATAAACGCGATTTACTGAAGCAACTGCTGGAAGATAAAGGCTTTAAAGTCAAACTGGCGGGTGGCTGACAGAGAGATAAGGCGTCCGTTACGGACGCCTTTGTCACTGACCGGCTTCGTGGCCGATAATCCCGCCGACGGCAGCACCACCGACTGTAGCCAGGCCGGAGCCGTCCGTCAGGATCGCGCCGCTGATAGCCCCTAATTCAGCACCAATCGCGGTATCTTTCTCCTGCTCTGACAGATTTTTACAGCCGCTGAGTGCCAGCAGGCCACCGGCGACAAGCAATGCCGTTACTATTTTCTTCATCTTATTTCCCCGCTGCATGTCTGAATAGCATCACTATAGCAATCACGTTATTAATTACTATCCGCATGATTTAAATAAAATTTAAATGCTGTTAAAGGTATTGCTGTCCGGAATTTAATGACAGGAACAGAGGCGGGTTCTGAGTGGCAGGAATAAAAAAACCGCCGTTAATACAAAACGGCGGTTCTTATCAGTCAGTGATTCCGGATCAGAGCGGACGGGCCAGAATACTGCGGGTTTCCATCTTAACTTCCTCAATTTTCACCGGAATGATGTCATTGAGGCGGTAACGGACTTCACCTTTAATCAGCACTGAGCCGGTTTCCTGGCTGCACTGGAGTTCATCTTTAACCGGGTGGATAAAGGCGCCCGGGATGAAGGCGACAGCGCCGTTGTCTGTCAGACGGACACGCACACCGCCGCGGGTGATATCAATGATCTCCGCCGGGAACGGGGTATCGGTACCGGCATACGGCTGCAGGTAACGGGCATATAACCAGTCACCGACATCGCGCTCTGCCATGCGGTTGGCACGGCGGCGCTCTGCCAGGTGCTCGGCCAGGGCTTCAGCCGGTTTTTCCGCAGACTGACCGGCGATAATCGCTTTCAGCAGACGGTGGTTCACAATATCGCTGTATTTACGGATAGGGGATGTCCAGGTCGCATACCCGTCCAGTCCCAGACCAAAGTGCGGGCCTTTTTCCATGCGGACTTCGGCAAAGGTCTGGAAGCGGCGGATACGGCTGTCGAGGAACTGCGTCGGCTGGTTATCCAGTTCACGGCGCAGACGACAGAAACCGTCGAGGGTCAGCAACTCTTCCGCACTGAAATTAATACCGTTTTCGGCGAGCAGGGCAACAGCCTGGCCGATAGTCAGCGGATCCAGTCCGGTGTGTACGTTATAGACACCAAAGCCGAGTTTTTTATCCAGCACCTGAGCAGCACAGATATTGGCGGTGATCATCGCTTCTTCCACAATGCGGTTGGCACTGCGGCGCTGTTCGGCCACGATATCTGTCACCACGCCGTTTTCATCAAGGATAAAGCGGTAATCAGGACGATCTTTAAAGACCAGCGCGTGAGTTTCACGCCAGTGATGGCGGCGCTGATACATATCCTGCAACAGGGAAATCTGACGGCGGATTGTTTCATCCGTCGTCACGCGGTCAGCCACACCTTCCAGCAGGTCGGAAACATCGTCGTAAGCCAGCTTGGCTTTGGATTCAACCCAGGCGGCGAAGAATACGGCATCATCAGCCAGAGAGCCATCCTCATTAACGGAGACCCGACACACCAGTGCCGGGCGGCGCACATGCGGATGCAGCGAGCACAGGTCATCAGACAGGTTACGCGGCAGCATCGGGATATTAAAGCCCGGGAGATAGTTGGTAAATGCGCGTTTATGAGCAATGGCGTCCAGCTCGCTGCCGGCCGGGATGTAGCTGGTCGGGTCAGCAATCGCGATAGTCAGCTGAAGCTGATTGTTATCACCGGTGGTGATGTAAAGTGCATCATCCATATCTTCGGTGGATGCACTGTCGATAGTGACGAAATCCAGATGGGTCAGATCAGTGCGCGGCAGATTATCATCCGCCATGGTCACCTCAACCGGTTCCGGCTCTTTCAGTGCGTGCTGGTGGCGGGTCAGTGTCACCCACCACGGCGCGTAATGGTCGTCCGCATCGGTGATAAAGCCGGTGATTTCCGCGTGGAAACTGCGATCACCCTTCAGCGGGTGGCGGCGCATTTCCGCAACTGCCCAGTCACCCTGACGAAACTCGTGATCAACGCCTTTTGCCGGACGACAGGGAATGGAATCTTTTAACAGCGGGTGATCAGGAATGATCCAGAGACGGTCATCATTTTCCTTGCGCTGCACACGGCCGACAAACCGGTCCAGAAACGGGGTGATCAGCGCTTCAGGCTCAGCCACATCTTTATTATTCACCGTGTGAATAGCTGCGGTGACGCGGTCGCCGTGCATGACTTTTTTCATCTGCGGCGGCGGAATAAAATAGGATTTTTGTCCGTCAACTTCCAGGAAACCGTAGCCTTTATCGGTACTTTTTACGATCCCTTCGACACGCAATGTTTTATCGTGGAGCTGTTGTTTTAGCTGAGCTAACAGCGGGTTATCTTGAAACATAGGTTCCCGTACTGGTTGGGTGAGCAAATTTATGGTTATTTTTACGCGAATTTACGCTGCCCGCAAGCACAGAGGGCAATTTCTGTTTAAAGCGCAGCAGATTAATCTTCCGGATAAACTTTTTCGCTGAATTCACACAAATCCTCAATGATGCATGAACCGCAGCGGGGTTTGCGGGCAACACAGGTATAACGCCCGTGCAGTATAAACCAATGGTGGCAATCGACTTTAAATTCTGCCGGAACAACCCGCAATAATTTTTGTTCCACCTCATCCACATTTTTACCGGGGGCAAATTTTGTGCGGTTACAGACACGGAAAATATGGGTATCAACAGCAATGGTCGGCCAGCCGAACGCGGTATTGAGTACCACATTAGCAGTTTTGCGCCCCACACCCGGCAGCGCCTCAAGAGCAGCTCTGTCTTCCGGCACTTCGCCGTTATGCAGCTCAACCAGCATCCGGCAGGTTTTAATCACATTCTCTGCTTTGGTATTAAATAACCCGATGGTTTTAATATAGGATTTCACACCGTCCACACCCAGATCCAGAATGGCCTGCGGCGTATTGGCAACGGCATACAGCGGACGGGTGGCTTTATTGACACTGACATCTGTCGCCTGGGCGGATAATAAGACGGAGATCAGTAATTCAAACGGAGAATCAAACAGCAGTTCGGTGGTGGGTTGCGGGTTGTTGTCCCGCAGGCGGGTCAGGATTTCAATACGTTTTTCTTTATTCATAACGACATTGGCTCATTCATGATAAAAGCAGACTCCCGGAGAGGAGCCTGCTTAATTATACAGTTATTTGACCAGATGGCTTCCGCATCCTTTTTCTGTTTCATATTGCGGAGCAGCAGGTGCATTTTTGCGTTTTTTCATTTTCTCATCAATAAGATACTTGCCTGCCAGCATTAAGCCAAGCCCGATAAAGGCACCCGGTGGCAGCATAGCCAGCAGGAACGGGGTGTCAAGATGCAGCACATCGACGCGCAGCACTTTGGCCCAGTCACCGAGCAGCAGATCCGCACCGTCAAACAGAGTACCGTTGCCGAGAATTTCACGCATGGCACCGAGCACAAACAGCGCGGCGGTGGCACCAAGCCCCATAGCCAGGCCGTCAATCGCAGAAGGATAAACCGCATTTTTGGCGGCGAATGCCTCAGCACGGCCAATAACAATACAGTTGGTCACAATCAGTGGGATGAATATACCGAGTGACTGATATAAGCCGAAAGCATAGGCATTGATCAGCAACTGCACTGCGGTCACCACAGAAGCAATCAGCATCACATAGATAGGAATGCGGATTTCTGACGGGATCCAGCGGCGCAGCGCGGAAACTGCCACGTTAGTACAAATCAGCACCAGCGTGGTGGCCAGTCCCAGACCCAGCGCATTGGTGACCGTGGAGGAGACCGCCAGCAGCGGACACAGCCCCAGAACCTGAACCAGGGCGGAGTTGTTTTTCCATAATCCGTCGGCGAATAACTCTTTAATCTGACTCATTATTCTGCTCCGCATTGAGGTAAGGTGTTCAGCAGCGGCGGCAGTGTCTGCATATAATCCGCTGTTGCACGGACAGCATTGACAACTGCGCGCGGCGTGATGGTGGCACCGGTGAACTGATCAAAATCCCCGCCGTCTTTTTTCACCGCCCAGTGCGGGTCATCAGCGGATTCAATATGTTTGCCGCTCAGAGATGTGATCCAGTCTGAAATCCGGGTATCAATTTTATCACCCAGCCCCGGTGTCTCTTTGTGTTCGGTCACGCGGGAGCCGAGCACGGTACGGTTAAAATCAGCCGCAACCAGCAGCTGAATATTACCGGAATAGCCGTCCGGTGCGGTGGACTCCAGCACTGCGGCGACAGGTGTGCCGTCTTTGCGGGCAACATACAGCCGGTGCGGCAGTTCATTACCCAGGGCAGGATCGGTGACCAGATAACACTCTGCAATCACATCATTATTATAAACCGATTCCGGCAGGATTTCGGCAAACAGTGCCTTTTGCTGTGCGGCGGCCTGCTTATCAATTTCCGGTTTTGTCAGGGTGTAGACAAACCCGCTCAGCCCGGTGGTACCGGCGGCAAACAGGGCGAGGATCAGGCCGTAACGGCGTAATGTGGCAATCATTTATTCCCCCGTTTGTGCCCGTAAACACGCGGTTGTGTGTAGGTATCGATCAGCGGCACGGTGATATTGGCCAGCAGGACGGCAAATGCCACCGCATCCGGATAACCGCCGTAAACACGGATAATCCACAGCAGAAGGCCGATCAGTATCCCGTATATCAGGCGGCCGCGTGGTGTGGTGGAAGCGGTGACCGGGTCGGTAGCGATAAAGAATGCCCCGAGCATGGTGGCACCGGAAAACAGCTGTATAACCGGGGATGTAAAGTGTGATGAATCAATCAGGTATCCGATCACTGACAATACCGCGAGTGTTCCCAGCATGGCGGCCGGGATCTGCCATGAAATCACTTTACGGTTAAGCAGAATACAACCGCCGATCAGGTAACCGATATTCACCCACTGCCAGCCGATACCGGCGACAGAGCCCTGTAAAACGGGTTGTGTCAGGATTTCGGACATATCGCGGGTCAGCAGACCGGTTTTGAAACTGTCGAGCGGAGTCGCCTGGCTCATACCATCCGCTCCGGCGCGTAACTGCTCCAGTGTCTGGCCACCGTCTGATAACCCGGTGAAAATCACATGCAGACTGTCACTGAGCGAAACCGGGGTGATTTGCAGACTCTCCGGCGGCAGCCAACTGGTCATCTGTACCGGGAAGGAGATCAGCAGCACCACATAACCGACCATTGCCGGGTTAAACGGGTTTTGTCCGAGACCGCCATATATGTGCTTGGCAATAATCACGGCAAAGAATGTACCGATAACAATCATCCACCACGGCGCCAGCGGCGGAATACTGACAGCCAGCAGCACTGCAGTGACCAGCGCGGAGTTATCTTTCAGATACGGCATCACAGGCTGATTGCGCAGCCGGACAGCAATACTTTCGGTGACCAGCGCAGTTACAACTGCAATCAGAATCTGAAACAGGGTACCGGCGCCGAAAAACCAGAGCTGCGCGGCAATTCCCGGGATCATGGCAATCACCACCCACAGCATGATGGCGGAGGTGTTGTCACGGTTATGCGTAAACGGTGATCCCGCAATTTTCAGCCGGTGCGGGGCGTTTGAGGAAACGGGCCTAAATTTCATGCTTATTTCGCTTCATTAATCAGTGGTTTCTTCAGAATGTTGTGCAGCGGCCTGAGCGGCTTTCTTCGCTTTGGCGCGGGCAATCGCGGCAGCGACAGCGGCTTTGCGCGGATCGATGTCTGTCTCTGCGGCCGGTTGTGCCGCTTCCGCCGGCGCTTCTGCGGCCTGAGCGGCTTTTTTCGCTTTGGCGCGGGCAATCGCGGCAGCAACAGCAGCTTTGCGCGGATCTGTCTCTGTTTCCGTTGCCGGTTGTTCAGCTTCTGCCGGAGCTTCGGCAATCTGAGCGGCTTTCTTCGCTTTGGCGCGGGCAATGGCGGCAGCGACAGCGGCTTTGCGCGGATCGATGTCTGTCTCTGCGGCCGGTTGTGCCGCTTCCGCCGGCGCTTCCGCAGCCTGAGCGGCTTTTTTCGCTTTGGCGCGGGCAAGGGCGGCAGCGACAGCAGCTTTGCGCGGATCGGCTTCTGTCTCTGCGGCCGGTTGTGCCGCTTCCGCCGGAGCTTCCGCAGCCTGAGCGGCTTTCTTCGCTTTGGCGCGGGCAAGGGCGGCAGCCACTGCGGCTTTACGCGGCTCGGCATCTGCCTCTGTTGCCGGTTGTGTTGTTTCAGCCGCGAGAGCCGCTTTCTCTGCCTGCCGTGCGCGTGCCTGTGCTTTACGGGCTTCACGGGCAGCAATCACGGCGCTGTTATCCGGTAAGACGGACGGATTAACAGAAATCGTCATTCCCGCGCTGCTGTCTTTGGCTTTCACGCGGGCAAGGGCGGCGCTGATAGCTGCACTGTCTTTCTCATCCACCTGGACAGCTGCACTTTTATGGCGGGCTTCACGGGCTTCTTTTTCCCGTGCCATTCGTGCCTGTTTGGCTTCAAAGCGGATTTTGGCATCTGCGGCGCGTTGGGCCTCTTCGCGGATCTCAATGACCTGTGCTTTTTCCTGACGGTAATACTGTACCAGCGGAATGTTGCTCGGGCAGACCCAGGCACAGGCACCGCATTCGATGCAGTCAAACAGATGGTGTTGCTCTGCTTTTTCGTGTTCATTACCTTTACTGAACCAGTAGAGCTGCTGCGGCAGTAACCCGGCCGGGCAGGCATCCGCACAGTGACTGCAGCGGATACAGGCTTCTTCCGGTGCAGCAGGTTCCATCTCGTTTGTGGTTGGTGCAAGAATACAGTTACAGATTTTCACTACCGGCACATCGAGATCAGGCAGTGTAAAGCCCATCAGCGGGCCGCCCATCACAACCATCTGTTCATGCTGCGGACGGAAACCGGCCTGTTGCAGCAGGAAACGGACCGGCGTACCGAGTCGTGTCCAGAAGTTACCCGGTGATTCAACCGCTTCGCCGGTTACTGTTACCACGCGCTGGATCAGCGGTTCGCCGTCGGTAATGGCGCGCTTGATGGCAACCACGGTTCCGACGTTCTGCATCAGCACGCCGATATCAGAAGAGCGTCCGCCGGACGGTACTTCGCGGCCGGTGAGAATTTTGGTCAGCTGTTTTGCGCCGCCGGACGGGTATTTGGTCGGGATCACCCGCACGAAAATCTGTTTTTCACCGGCAGTAACGTTACGCAGTGCGGCAATCGCCTCCGGTTTATTATCTTCAATGCCGATAAGCACCTGTTCCGGCTCAAGAAGGTGCATCAGAATACGGATGCCGGTGAGAATTTCCCCGGCATGCTCCTGCATCAGACGGTCATCTGCCGTGATATAGGGCTCACATTCCGCCGCATTGATAATCAGGGTGCGGATAAGATCACCGCCGCCTTTCAGCTTGCTGGCGGTCGGGAAGCCTGCACCGCCGAGACCGGCAATCCCGGCCTGATGAATGCGGTCAGTCAGTTCTGTTTTGGAGAGAGAGGTGAAATCCGCTGTTTTTTCCGCCGGATACGGGGTATCCAGCCCGTCAGTCCGGATACGGATGCACGGTGCGGTCAGCCCGGACGGATGCGCGGTCACACAAGGCTCCACGGCAGTCACCGTGCCGGATGATGAGGCGTGCACCGGCAGGCTGCGGCCGGTTCCGCGTGTCAGCGGCTGACCTTTCAGGACATGGTCGCCGGGGCTGACCAGCACATCGCCTTCGTTCCCGATATGCTGCTGGAGCGGAATAATCAGTTCTTCCGGTACCGGGCACACCCGCATCGGTGTCCGGCTGGACTGTAATTTCATTTCCGGCGGATGAATGCCGCCGTCAAAATCCCATACCCGGTCTTTTTTCAGAAAGTTGAGCAAATTGAACATAAAACTTACGACGCCTCAATCTGAACAGGTTTGACAGGAGTACCGCCGGTATCCGCCGGAATATTTCTGACCGGAATGGTGTTTAAATCCCACTTCCAGTTACGCGGGGTGACGGCGACCGGGATCATCTCAATGCAATCTGTCGGGCAGGGCGCGACACACAAATCACACCCGGTGCAGAGATCTTCAACCACGGTATGCATGGCGCGGGTGGCACCGATAATCGCATCCACCGGACACGCCTGAATACATTTGGTGCAGCCGATGCACTGATCTTCATGAATAAAGGCCACTTTGCGCACCGGATTGAGCACGGATTCGTCACCGTCGAGCGGCTGCGGATCCACACCCAGCATATCAGCCAGTTTCAGCATCACCTGCTCGCCGCCGGGGGCACAGCGGTTTATTGCACCGCCGTTGGCAACAGATTCCGCATACGGGCGGCAGCCCGGAAAACCACACTGACCGCACTGACTCTGCGGCAGAATGTCATCAATCTTATCCACAATGGGATCTTCCTCCACTTTGAAGCGGCGGGAGGCGTAACCAAGTATCAGACCGAATGCCAGACCCAGCAGGCTGAGTACGGCAACGGCAATCCAAATCATTGTCATCAGAATTTCACCAGACCACTGAAGCCCATAAAGGCCAGAGACATCAGACCGGCAGTGACCAGCCCGACAGACGCCCCGCGGAAAGGCGCCGGCACATCTGCCGTTGCCAGCCGCTCACGGATAGCGGCAAACAGCACCATCACCAGGGAGAAACCGGCTGCCGCACCAAAGCCGTAAACGGCGGATTGGAGGAAATTATGCGACAGGTTGATGTTCAGCAGCGCGACGCCGAGTACCGCACAGTTGGTGGTGATCAGCGGCAGGAAGATCCCGAGCAGCCGGTAGAGCGCCGGGCTGGTTTTCCGCACCACCATTTCGGTGAACTGCACCACCACGGCGATCACCAGGATAAAGCTCAGTGTGCGCAGATAGAGAATATCCAGCGGGATCAGGATAAAGGTATCCATCAGCCACGAGCAGACGGAGGCGAGTGTCATCACAAATGTGGTGGCAAACCCCATGCCTATAGCAGTTTCCAGCTTTTTGGAGACCCCCATAAAGGGGCATAATCCTAAGAATTTGACGAGTACGAAGTTGTTAACCAGCACCGTCCCGACAAAAAGTAATAAGTAGTCAGCCATTACAATGCCCAAAGCGAGTCTTTAAAAACATACAAATAAAGCACATAAAAAACCGGGATCCCCGGTAAGCGGGGTGAATAATAGCAATCCCCGGGCATCCGGGGTTATCGGGATTGTGTGAAAGGACAGATAACTGCGTGTATCAGAATGAAAAAGCGGCAAAACTGACGAAAACCGGGCACAGCATTTGCGTCACGGAATCAGTTAGTGGTACTTTTCAGGAGGATGACAGATTCTGAAAGCATGTTTTTATCCGTTAACATGACAATCCCCCGGAGGGAGTGATGACGAAAATACTGAAAGTGGGCCTGATCGGGTACGGTTTTGCCGGAAAAACATTCCATGCGCCGTTTATTGTCAATAATGCCAATATGGAACTGGCCAAAGTTGCGAGCAGTGATGCCGCCAAAGTGCATGCGGACTATCCGGATGTGCAGGTTGTCGCCACGCCGGAAGATATTTTTGCTGATCCGGCCATTGACCTCGTCGTGATCCCGACCCCGAATGACACCCATTTCCCGCTGGCGCGGATGGCGCTGGCTGCGGGTAAACATGTGGTGGTGGATAAACCCTTTACCCTGACATCTGAAGAGGCATTTACCCTGGCAAAACAGGCGGATGACGCCGGGCTGGTGCTGTCTGTTTATCATAACCGCCGTTTTGACTCCGGGTATCTGACGCTCAAATCCCTGTTTGACAGTAAAAAACTCGGGGATATCAAATATTTTGAAGTCCACTTTGACCGTTACCGCCCGCAGCCGCAAAAGCGCTGGCGCGAAGCTGCTGCATTAGGCAGCGGTATCTGGTATGACCTGGGTTCTCATCTGATTGACCAGGCATTGCAGTTTTTCGGCAAACCAACGGCGATCACTGCCGATCTGGGTATGATCCGTCCGGGTTCTGAGGCGGTGGATTATTTCCATGCGCAACTGCACTATCCGGATGTCAAAGTCGTGCTGCATGCCACCACGGTCGCGGCAGCGGAATCCCCGGTGTATATCGTTCACGGCATGAAAGGCAGCTATGTGAAGTACGGGCTGGATCCGCAGGAAAATGCACTGAAAGCAGGGCAGATGCCGGTCGGTGTCAACTGGGGTCATGACAGCCGTGACGGGGAACTGAGCCTGTCACCGGACGGTATCGAAGTGATTACAGAAACGTATCCGAACAAAGCCGGGCACTATGGCCGCTATTACGCGGAAGTGGCAGAGGCGATTATCAATAACGGTCCGAACCCGGTGACGGCGCAGGAAGGAGCGGAAGTTATCCGTATTATTGAGGCCGGCATGGAATCTCATAAAACCGGACGAACTGTGACGCTGTAACAAATAATTATTACTTCTTATTGCAGACAAAAGTGAATAACGCATGACAAACTGGTGGCAGAAACTGCGGTTAGATCCGTTCCTGGTCATAATGATCACGGTTGTTATTTTGGCGTCACTCTTTCCGGCAACCGGCAGTGTAGCGACCGGATTCCGCTATCTGACCACCGCCGCGATTGCGTTATTATTCTTCTTCCACGGCGCAAAACTCTCTCGGGAAGCGATTGTTACGGGAATGGGACACTGGCGTCTGCATCTGATGGTGTTCTCCAGTACTTTTATCCTCTTCCCGCTGCTGGGGCTGGGTTTGCAGTTTCTGGTACCGGAATGGATGTCTCCGGCCATTTACATGGGTTTCTTATACTTATGCGCCTTACCGGCGACAGTACAATCGGCTATCGCCTTTACCTCTGTCGCGGGCGGAAATGTAGCGGCGGCAATTTGCAGTGCATCCGCCTCCAGTATCCTTGGTGTGTTCTTATCACCGGTCATTATCGGTTTTATGATGGAAACGCAGGGCGCGCATGAACTGGATACCCTGGGTGCGATCCGGTCTATTTTACTGCAGCTGATGCTGCCGTTTGTGGTCGGGCACCTTTCCCGTCCGCTGATTGGCAGGTGGGTGGACCGCAATAAAAAAATCATTAATAAAACGGACCGCACTTCTATTCTGCTGGTGGTGTATGTCGCTTTCAGCGAAGCGGTTGCCGAGGGGATCTGGCAGAAGATTGATGCAATGTCTATTCTGCAGATTGCCGTGGTGTCGTGCGGGTTGCTGGCGATTGTGCTGGTGATCAACGTGTACGGCTCACGGGCACTCGGCTTTAATAAGGCCGATGAAATTACCATTGTGTTCTGTGGTTCGAAGAAAAGCCTGGCAAACGGCGTGCCGATGGCAAACGTAATGTTTCCGCCGGCCGTGGTGGGGATTCTGGTGCTGCCGCTGATGCTGTTTCATCAGATCCAGCTGATGGTGTGTGCGGTGATGGCGGCGCGCTATGCGCGGCAGGGAAAAGAACATTCACAGGAGTAATGATGAGCAAAGTTATGGCAGGATGCCTTGTGCTTCTTTTTGTCAGTTTCTTTGCCCGTGCGGATGTGCAGGCTCTGCCGGAACTGAAACGGGACCGGGTTATTGACAGCGCCGGTCTTCTGACCGGCCCGCAATTTACACAGCTTAACCGGCAACTCATTGAGTATGAACTGAGCCGCAATGACGGCAGTCAGTTCGTGGTGTTTATTGTGTCGTCAACCGGCGGGGAAAGTATTGAGACATTTGCGCACCGTGCGTTTAATACATGGAAGATCGGCCGCAAAGGTCAGAATAACGGACTGTTGCTGGTCGTGGCGGTGAATGACCGTAATCTGCGTTTTGAGGTCGGCTATGGACTGGAAGGTATTCTGCCGGATGTCTCCGCAGGCCGTATTATCCGTCAGCGCATCACCCCTGAATTTAAAAAAGGCAATTATTTTACCGGAATTGAAACGGGTGTGACCGATGCCATTGATATTATCAGCGGAAATGAGCCGGAATATATCAAATCAGAGACATCCGGAACAGAAGCATTAAAACTCAAACGACTGACGGTTATTTATCTTCTGACCTTTATTGCGGTGTATCTCTGGTCATTATTTATTGGTTCTCCCCGCCGTAAGAAAAGGATAGAAAAGCAGGTTTTTAACGATATTGAATATCTGAGAGAAGAATACGCGAAATCCAAAAATAAGAAAAAACGTCAACCTGAACGGATAATCCGCCTTGCGCAGAAACGCCTGACAGCATTTTTGCAGTATAAGTATATTTATCCGACGCCGCTCGGCCATACTGTGAACGTATTATTTTATTCAGTTCTGATTTTTATAATGACACGGGTTCTGATAGACGGAGATCCTGATCCTGATGCGTTGTTCATCAGTATAATGATGCTCATTTTTCTTAATGTATTTGGCTCACTATTTATTTGTTATTTGTTATATACATTAATTCCGGAATATCTTACTCAGGAAGCGGAAATACGGAAATTAACCGGTGTCATAGCAGGTACAGGAGGCGGGTATTCATCCGGTTCTGACGGCGGCAGTTACAGCAGCAGTTCCGGCGGTAGCTCCGGGAGCAGCGGATCGTCCGGCGGCGGAGGCGGCAGCAGTGGTGGTGGCGGTGCTTCCGGGAGCTGGTGATGGGAGATACCGGGCGGCGCTGTCTGACCGCCCGGTATAAGGAAAACAGCCTTGTTTATCACGCTGTCATCCTGGCGGATTTTAACGACAATACAGTCTGTATAAACAATATGATAGCCTGCATAGTGTTAATCAATGACACTCACCTCCAGCGCGGACTCGCGATAAGAGACGGCGAACCGGGTTTGAACATTTTTTTCTGCCCGGCAAAGTCATGATAGAAACCAGCATTTTTTGCAGTATAAGCAAGATAACGGGTTGCTGTTGTAAAAGAGTCTGCATTTCTCACAGCGTCCAGACTTCCCCGCGCACGTCGTTGTTTGAGCGTTTCTTCAGGCTCTCCTCTGCCGGTCTGTAGTTTTTTTGGTTCAAGAAGGGCGAGCATCGCATTTAAATCATGAGATCCCTGATATTCCATCACCCCGATATACGCGATATCTTCCGTATCCAGGCGGAGGTGAGACATTTCATGAATTAAAATATGCGCTAAATGATCAACACCGAGTGTTTTATTTTTTTTGATGTTTTCCAGTACATCAGTATAAGCATTTATATAAATTTTTTCCCCGCGCTGAAATGCCTGCATATCGGCTTCGGCTGCCACCGTCTCTGATTTCTCTCCGGATGCGGTTATCTTCAGTGGTGAATACCGGACATTTCTTTTCGTATCCAGTTTGTTTATTCCCTCTGACACATTTTTTATTTGTGTCTTCCATATACCCAGTTTTTCTTCTCCCATATGCTGCCCGAAAAATGTCTTATAGATATCTAATGCAACGTCACTATTAGATGTGTTATTCAAAAATTTCTCAGCAGCTGATAATTGTTCCGCCGCTAAGTATTTAGCTTCTTTAATATAGGTTCTGCCGGGCGCCTGCTGAGATTTGTCATCACTTGGCGCAAGTCCGTTCGTATCAAAAAATCGAACAGGATTATTCCGTACCATTCTGAACAGATTCAGCCCATCCATTATTCCTGCAGGATCCGCGCTCAGCCATCTTCCCGCCCACGGCTGGTAGTACCGGTAACCATAGTAGTACAGTCCGGTGGCATCCCGCTCCCTGCCTGAGTAGCGCACAGTTTTGTACTCCGCCTCCGCGACGCTGCGGGCAGTCCACACGGCGGTGCCGCCATACGGATAGTACTCCTCCATGCTGATAATATTTCCCTCATCATCCAGCTCCAGACCGCTGCTGCCGATCAGGTTGTCGTAGCTCCAGCGCATCTGGTCATCGCCATTCTCCCGGTGCAGAAGGCGTACCTGCCCCGCATCCCCTGCGATAATCACCTGCAGACTCTCCGTTTGCGTATTGCCGGTTTTTGTCGTGCGCAGCTCCAGACCCGGCAGATATTGTACCCGTTGCATCTGCATACTGCCGCCGGTTTTCTGACTGCTGACTTTCAGGATGCGCAGGCTGCCCGCATCATAGCGGTAGATTTCGCTGTCATCTGCGTCTCCGCTCCGCACGATCGGTGTCACCTTCAGCAGCTTGTTGCGCGGTGTCCAGGTCAGGCTCTGTCCCGGTTGCAGTTGTTTCTGCTGGCCGCCTGTGGTGAACAGTGCATCCACGGCTGCCGGATTTTCCGTCAGAGTGCTCAGTACGCCCCGGTTGCTTCGGTTGCTTATGGTGATTTTTGTTGTGTAATTGTTGTTTGTCGCCGGTGCGTGGTGGCTTATCTGCGTCAGATTACCGGAGGTGTCATAGGTATATGTGCGGGTATAGTTCGTATAAGCACTGCTGTCTGCGGGGAAGGGAGCGGTCAGCGGTGGTAATCCGCAGCCCTGCTGACCGGCATTTGCCATTTCACGTCCGGTGGCGCTGACCAGCTGGTGCAGACTGTCGTAGGCGTATGTGTTCTCTGGCACCACTTTCTGATTTCGCCAGAAACGGGTCTCTTCGGCGTCATTGGTTACTTTGAGAACGTTACCCACAGGGTCATATTCATAGCGCAGATCCTGCAGTATCTTCAGTCCGGCGGCATGTCCGGACGGGCGTTCCGTTTTGATGCCGTTCAGGCGCTGCGTTTCCGGTTCGTACGAGTATGTGGTTACCACGCCGTTGCCGTGTTCTTCACGCAGTTTTTGTCCGGCGGCCGAGTACGTCAGGGAAGCCACGATAATCTTCTCAGTACCTCCCTTCAGCGTCAGCCAACTGCCCGACAGCCGGCCTGCCACATCGTACGCCATCCGCTGCGTATTACCCTGTGCATCGGTGGTGGTCAGCACGGAGCCGGTGGCGTCCGCAGTGGTCAGAGTGGTCCGGGCGTCATTATCCAGCAGTTTGTTCCAGAACGGTGTATTTTCTCCCCGCCAGTCAGCCACCGTGTCAGCATTGTCCGCATTCTTCAGCAGCCGCCGGGTGACGGAGAGCGGCACGCCGGTCAGGGCAATGCTGTCCGTCTGCACCAGTCCGGCGGTATCGTAGTGACTGACAAGCTGACCGGCGAGGTTCCGGGCCTTCTCTGCATCTGTATTACCGGCATAGACGAAACGCTCCGTGATACGGGCGGCTCCGCCGTTTACCTGCTCCGTAATACTTAACGGACGTCCGGCCCGGGATGCATCCTCATACTGCCAGGTGCGGGTTACTGCCTGACTCCTGTCATCCGTACCGTTGTCTGTGGTACCGATGTTGCTGACTGTAATAAAGGGGCGTCCGGCAACGTCGTTAAGGCTGACGGTGATACCGTTATCTGCCCCCTGTGTACGCAGGACACCTCCGCGCAGATCCGTCCGGTACGTGAAGTTCGCCAGCTCGGCTTCAGCCAGGCGCGGGTCGGCGCTCTTAGTCAGAAAGCCCCGCGTATCGTACTGGTGGCGTGTGATACGCTCAGTGGTGATGTCCGGTGACTCAGGGTGGCGGTGGTATGAAACGTCGAGAATGGTCAGGCCGTAGTTGTCGAAAACCGTGACCGTCGGGGTCTTACTGAATAGTGATGTGCTCATTATATTCTCCCGTTTAGGTTAGACAGCCGTTCAGGCTGCAAAGAAAAGTATACCTCCCTCCGGGAATAAAATTGTGAAAAATAACTAATTTGTGGATTTTGTTTTCATTAATTGCTTTCGTGGCGGGATAAAAACCGGTGTTATCATCTGGTATGGGTCAGAAATGGAGCTGATCGCGGATTATCTGTGTTGGTGGTGGCGGTAAATACCGGGTGCCGGAAATTGTTTCGCCGGATGTGCCATTCATTTGCCCCCGGCAACTATCCGCAGCCGGGGGAATGTATATGATGTTTCCGGGCTTACTGGCCGCGTTTTGCTGCCATATCTCTCAGTGCCGCTTTTTCCTCTGCGGATAAAAAGGCAATTTCCAGTCCATTAATCTGCGCCTGTTCAATTTCTGCCTGTGTCAGACCGGCTGCCGGTGCAGCAACATTGTATTCATGGGCAATCTCAATACCTTCAACCGCAGGGTCATCGGTGTTGATAGTAGCGGCAATACCGTGTGCCAGGAACTGTTTCAGCGGATGCGCAGCCAGTGACGGCACGGTGCTGGTCTGAATATTCGAGGTCAGGCAGGATTCCATACCGATGCGGTACTCTGCCAGGTAATCCATCAGCGCCGGGTCTTCAATCGCCATCACGCCGTGACCGATACGCTGTGCACCCAGGTCGCGGATCGCCTGCCAGATGCTGGCAGCACCGGCAGCTTCCCCTGCATGGGCGGTAATAGCCCAGTTCACATCACGGGCTTTGCGGAAGTGATCGGTGAATAAGTCGCCCGGATAACCGGATTCGTCACCGGCAATATCCAGCGCCACAATCCGCTCATGATGAGCGAGCAGGGCATTCAGCTCTTCATGACAGGCATCTGTGCCGAATGTCCGGCTCAGAATACCAATCATATTAATCCGTACCGGGCTGTTGCGGACTTCAGATGCCACACCATCCAGTACCGCTTCCACCACGCCTTCAACGGGCAGATGGTGTTTCATCGCCATATAATAAGGGGAAAAGCGCAGTTCGGCGTAATCCAGTCCGGCAATAACGGCATCCTGCACGTTTTCAGCGGCCACACGGCGGCAGGCATCAAGGTCTGCCAGCACGGAAACGCCCCAGTCCAGTTTGCTCAGAAACTGCACCAGATCCGGTTCATTGCTCATCACCTGCACATGCGGGCGCAGGGTTTCAGTCTCATAAGCGGGCAGCGGCAAATTGTGCTGACGGGCCAGATCCAGAATGGTGGACAGGCGGATATTACCATCGAGATGGCGGTGCAGGTCGGTCAGGGGAAGTGAGCGATTAATCATTGTGGTATTCCTCAGATGTTAAAAAGCCAGTCTGACGACTGGCTTTTGTCTGATCAACAGATAATAACAGTGTGAAATTACTGAGCAGCAGGAGCTGCAACGTCAGCAGCCGGTTCTTCACCGATAGTGACTTCTTCAGTAACATCACCGTTAGGATCCATTTCGATTGCTTCTTCCTCGTAACCTTCGTCGTCACCGCTGTTATCGCTCAGTGCGCCGTACTGGTCATATTTTTCCAGGAATTCAGCAACGGTGAATTTCTTACCGTTGAAATCGATGTTGTTGTTGCTGTATTTCAGATCCATGGTGATCGCTTTATCGGTCACTTTCACGATTTCCATCATGGCACCCATGCTGGCCATCTGAGCAACACCCTGTTCACCCTGTTCTTTGGCTTCTTTCGCGCCCATACCCTGTGACTGCATGGCAACTGCAACGAAATCAGTCAGCATCGGCTTGGACAGATCCATATTGAACCCGAACTCTTTCACCAGAACCGGCAGAGCTTTCTCAAAGCTGCCTGCGTGTTCCAGCGCTTTAAAGCTCTCTTCGTTCAGTGCGTTGAACGTTACGTTCAGGTTAACTTTTGACTCACCGCCGCTGTTTTTCCAGCTCAGAGGTGCGATAGCGAAGGACGGGCTGTATTTGAACAGACCCAGTGCATTGGATTTCATTTTCTCATCCAGTGCTTCCATTTTCGCATCGTCGAAATCTTCGGTGTACATAGATTCAGACAGTTTGGTGTACTCTTCAACAGACGCCATCAGCGTATTAGCGGAAGTGGCATCCAGATCTTTCAGAGAACCTTTCAGGCTGATAGCGCCGAGATCGATATCACGGTAGCTCAGTGAACCCAGGCTGTAATCAACATCTGCAGTCAGTTTGTTATCTTTACTGCCGGAGGTGCCGTTCAGTTTCAGATCTTTCAGAGAAACGGTATCGCTGTAATTAACAACCGCTAACTCTTTCAGGCTCAGATTCTGGTCACCCAGGTAGAAGTAGCTGTCACCTGATTTGGCAACATCGCTGTCAAATGACAGACCTTTCATCACGATACTTTCGCGATCGCCTTTACGGTAAGTCAGTTCATTGCTGCTGCCTTTACCTTTGACGTTTTTGAATTCTTTGTCGAATTTAACGTTCAGATCAGCGCCGGAGAATGCCAGCTCTTCACCGTCTTTCTTATAGTTGATTTTGCTGACAGCAAGATCAATATCGAAACTCTGGTCGTAACTGATACGGGTATCCGTTGCAACAGGGGATTTACCGCCGGTGATTTCGAAGGCTTGTTTGGTGATGTCATTGTTTTCCAGCTCAGAGTGGACAGCAGCCATATTTGGCGAAAACACCATGCTCTTAAGCTGAGATAACGGGAACGGGCCGTGATCGATAGTATTGAGGATCACGAGTTCTTCGCCGGAGGTATCACCGCTTTTTTTCGTTTCTTTGATGATCAGTTTGACATCAGAGCTGAAAATACCGCGTGAAAAATCTTTGGCGGTCAGCGTGACAGGTGCATCGGGGTAGTTATCCTTGATTGCTTTATTCGCTTTGGCGATATACTCATCAAGGTTTGCTTCAATTTTCTTACCTGTCTGCCATGAAGCCACACCCCATGCGGCGCCTAATGCGACAATAACGCCAACAGCAACTAACGACTTTTTCATAGATAAATCCATCCTTTATATGCGATTTATTTTGCAGGTTTTCGCACGGTATCAAAATTAACGGGCAGTTCAATGGCGGACTGCCCGGAGAAAATTAGAGAAGTTACTTACACAGCATTATAAACGCGGGCAATGATTCCTTCACCATCTATTTTAAACTTTCTTTCTATAGCAGAAAGAAAAACAGATTCACCTGAGATAACTCTTAATTGTTCTGTTTCTGTAGTGATAACTGCATGACCTTCCACACAAAAAAGAATATTAGCACTGTTATTATCAAGAATCATTTCCTGATTATGCAATTTCATCACCGAAAAAGAAAAATCATCAACCGGAATCGGGAAAATTTCAGTGTTGTTAATATGTTCCGGTTGCATAAATAAACTTTTTGCGTGTTTCGGTACAAAATCAAGGTTATTCAGCAATTCACCGACATCAATATGTTTTTGTGTCAAACCGGCGCGTAACACATTATCCGAGTTAGCCATCACTTCCAGTGCAGTTCCTTCAAGATACGCATGAGGTGTGCGGGCATACAGGAACATTGCCTCTCCGGGTTTCAATTCAACAACATTGAGCAGAAGCGGGGTGAAAAGGCCATTATCGTCAGGATAAAATTCTGTCATCTTACGGATGGTATCCCACGGTTCACCCTGACGGCTGTTCAGTGCGGATTTCAGCACAGCGACTGCCCGCTCTTTGGTATCCCCGCTCATGGAGAGCAGACGGGTAAACAGAACAGACAGATGCTCCTCTGACGGCGAGGCAATAAAACGTTCAATGGCAGGATGTGCCGGAGCGACCTCACTGAGCAGTCCGGCAATATCGGCCAGCGGACGGAACGCATTCATTGCGCGGAACGGGGTGAGGGCATAAACCAGCTCTGGCTTATGGTTATCATCCTTATAATTACGAACCGGTGAATCCAGCGGGATCCCGGCGTTGTTTTCGCGGGCAAATCCTTCCTCTGCTGCGGCTTTATCCGGATGAACCTGTACCGACAGCGGCTGAGCAGCACTCAGCACTTTAAACAGAAACGGCAGCCGGTGAAAACGGCGGTTAATTTCATCCCCGAGTGCGGACTGCGGGTCACCGGCGATAAAATCATACAAAGAGCAGGTGTTGCCGCGGGTGTCAGTCACCACCGAACTGGCTTTTGGATGGGCCCCCATCCATAATTCGGCCATCGGCTGCTTGTCAGGGTTCGGGTAACCGTACATTTCTGTCATCGCGGTATGGCTTCCCCAATCATAGAATTGCACCTGATTCTGCATTTTTAACATAGCAACGCTCTCTTTTTAAACAGTTAACAATAAGATAGTAACAATAAAGCAATAACTCTGCCCGGATCGCATAATCGGAAATGAAAGTATGGCAAGATAGGCCCGTTTTCAGAGTCTATCTGTAACTTTCGGGATTTTAAATCCATTTTATTTTATGTGCTAAGGAGAGACTAATGGCAGCCACGCGTATTGAAAAAGACTCAATGGGCCCTATCGATGTTCCTGCGGACAAATTATGGGGCGCTCAGACCCAGCGCTCTCTGGAGCATTTCCGTATTTCAGTTGAAAAAATGCCTGCGGATCTGATTGCTGCGCTGGCCATTACAAAAAAAGCGGCGGCAGCTGTCAATTGTGATCTGGGATTGCTGGCGAAAGAGCGGGCGGATGCGGTGATCGCTGCAGCGGATGAAGTGCTTGCCGGTAAACATACGGAAGAGTTTCCGCTGGCAATCTGGCAGACCGGCTCCGGTACACAAAGTAATATGAATATGAATGAGGTGCTGGCAAACCGTGCCAGTGAAATCCTCGGCGGGCAGCGTGGCGGCGAACGTATTGTTCATCCGAATGATGATGTGAACAAAAGCCAGAGCTCTAACGACGTGTTCCCGACAGCGATGCATGTCGCTGCAGTGATTGCGGTCAGCACACAACTGATCCCGGAACTGAAATCTCTGCACAGTGTTCTGGCCGCGAAAGCGGAAGCGTACCGTGATATCGTGAAAATCGGCCGTACCCACTTACAGGATGCGACACCGTTGACACTGGGCCAGGAGATTTCCGGCTGGGCGGCAATGCTGCAATATAACCTGAAACATCTGGAAAACAGCCTGCCGCATCTGAGTGAGCTGGCACTGGGCGGCACCGCAGTCGGTACCGGCCTCAATACTCATCCGGAATATGCTGTTCGCGTGGCGAAGAAAATTGCTGAATTATCCGGTCAGCCGTTTGTGACGGCACCGAATAAGTTTGAGGCGCTGGCCACCTGTGATGCACTGGTTCATGCCCACGGCGCACTGAAAGGGCTGGCAGCCTCACTGATGAAAATCGCCAATGATGTCCGCTGGCTGGCATCCGGTCCGCGTTGCGGCATCGGTGAAATTGCCATTCCGGAAAACGAGCCGGGCAGTTCTATCATGCCGGGTAAAGTGAACCCGACACAATGTGAAGCCATGACGATGCTGTGTGCTCAGGTGATGGGTAATGATGTGGCGGTTAATATCGGCGGGGCATCGGGTAATTTTGAACTGAACGTGTTCCGTCCGATGGTGATCCACAACTTCCTGCAATCTGTCCGCCTGCTGGCCGATGGTATGCGCAGCTTTAATGAGCACTGTGCGGTCGGGATTGAGCCAAACCGCGAGCGGATCAGCCAACTGCTGAACGAATCATTGATGCTGGTAACGGCGCTGAATACGCATATCGGTTACGACAAAGCCGCTGAAATTGCGAAAAAAGCCCATAAAGAAGGTCTGACCCTGAAAGCCTCTGCCATGAAGTTAGGTTATCTGACAGAAGCTGAGTTTGATGCATGGGTGCGTCCGGAAGATATGGTCGGCAGCATGAAGTAATCCGCAGTCAGGAATAGTCATAACGGAGCCGCTGATGGCTCCGTTTTTACATCACTTCCATATATAAATGCAGTCGTGATATCACCGGAATTAATTTCTTTGCTTTCGGTCTGTGACGGATTTTGATGTTTTCCGCATCATAATCCGGTAGTACGCCCGTTACCGGTTTTTCCTCATTCTCATCACAAAATACAATCAGCGGTGATGCACAGGCATACTGCACCTGCTTTTGCGCTTCGCTGTACCAGACTCTGGCGATTGGCTGTACTTTTACCGGGCGTTTGATTTTCAGTATGGCGTCTTCCGGCACTTGTTTTAAGGCGGAAATCTCTTTCGCCAGATAAGCCTGCCGCTCTTCCCGTGTCAGAGACTGAATGGCTCGCGGATTCTGATATTGTTCATCCAACTGAGATAACAATGTATCGCGATCCACCTTCTGAATAATATGTTTATTGGCCCAGCCAAACCGGACTGAGGAAGGGGAGGTGACTGACTGGATCTGCCGGTAAGCATTGAGTGTAATCAATCCTTTTATCTGATTGTGTACAAATTCAAAACGCTGTGTTTTGTCCACACCGGAGGTTTCTGTGACGATCTTCATCAACTGTTCTTTCATCATATTGATATCATCCAGTTGTTGCTGCATTTCCCTCTGTCCGGACCGGGAAAGGGGCAGAAACATCACGCCGGGCAGGCGAATGGCTGATTTGCTGCTGATATCAGGGTCATTATCGTAAATAAACAGGCGCTGATAATGTACCAGTGCTATATTTGTCGCGGATTCACCGGAAACAGGAATAACACGGATAGTTTTGATTTCCTCATTTTCTTCGCCCTTTAATCGGTCAGGTAATTGAAATACATGCGTCTGTACTCCGGATAGTTGCCGGATATTTTGGCAGAAAGAAATAAGCAAAGATTCCAGCCGGTTAAAACATTCATTAAATGACAAGCCTGCATCATAACGCATCAGTTGCATCTCACTTTTTTAGTTACAACATACACATGTTATAATACAAACTACATCAGCATCGTGCTCTTTACAACACTCTTTTTCTGTCAGGGGAGGAGAGTCATGCAAATAAGACATAAAATAATGCAAGGTATCAATGGTCGGGATAAGTAAGATATAGTGAAGTGGACAGGACAGTATAAAGAAAGGGTTCAACCAACGGTAATATCCGGTAATTCTTATAAGATAAACCGGGTGCGGCGTAGCACCGCAACCGGTTTTGGGCTATTGCGTTTTCTGTGTCATTGTTTTTCGCGTCAGTACGGACTCCAACTGGTCGGGCAATATTCAGGTACAATAATATCGCATGATTCATAAGCATCAGCGAACGAGAAGAACAGCGCACTACTCAACAATGTTACTAACATAAAAACTCCGTTTAATAATGAATATATATGGCTAAGACCGTCAGTAATTACCAGCAAGGCGGGGAATCTTTACGGCATAAATCATTATTGTGCAGAACAACAATATGTGGTGGTATAACAAATGGTTCTTTGTCAATTTCACTCTGCGAGAAATGTGTATTTATGAAAATCTGGCTGCTAAGTAATAGTGTTAACATATACTTATCCTTAATATAAAATATATTGCAATAATAATTGTATTACCTGAGTATTCTCCGTTTAAATTAATTTAATATTGTGTTGAAGTAATGAAATTATTGTAAGCAATATTTACGGTCGAACACACACCATGGAATTACATTATGATCCATTATAACAGGTTTAATGTCTGGAAATATGACAGGTGATATATCAGTATGATAAAAATTACCAATCGCCAGTGAGCCGCTTAAAATTAATGCAATCATATTATTTCCTTTTTATAGTTGAAGATTAATGTGACTGCTCTGGTTCACGCGTATCACAGTAAGGTCTGGTGTTAGGGCAGTGTCCGTCTGTATAATACTGACTGACCTGCGACCATACATCACATTTTTCCGGTAAGCTGGGTTCACAACTGTTTGATGAATTAAATAAAAGTGTGGTACCAAATATAATCGATAGCATAATGATTACTCCAATTTAATATATCAGTTAATGTTGGATTAGACCAATGGTACATTTGAATATTAGCGGCTCTTTTTCAGGTTGTTAATTAACCTAAAGGAGTAATTTTGCTAGCGTAAATATAAAACACCGGAAAATAATTTCTGGTGTTTTATAAAATTCGGATTACCGGGTTTGTTTATTCAGATACAGAGCAATCAGCACACCGGTTGCCAGCATAGCGGCAATAAACCAGCCGATTCCGTTCCAGTGCCAGTAAGACCAGAAAACACCACCCAATGTACCGGCAATGCTGGAACCGCAGTAATAGCAAAACAGATACAGTGAGGATGCCTGTGCCCTGGCACGCCTGGCGCGGCGCCCGACCCAGCTGCTGGTGACGGAATGGGCGGCAAAGAATCCTGTCGTCAGTATCAGCATACCGATCAGAACTGCTGCCAGTGAACTGCCGAGAGTAATGAGAATCCCGGTCAGCATTAATGTGACTGCACCAATCAGTACTCTGCCGTAGCCGTATTTCCGTGTCAGTGCACCTGCTTTAGAGGCACTGTAAGTTCCTGACAGATAAACTATCGATAACATACCGACAACTGCCTGGCTGAAGTGATACGGCGGTTCCATCAGCCGGTAGCCGATATAGTTAAACAGAGTGACAAAGCTGCCCATAATGATAAAACCGATGGCAAACAGCCACGGCAGACCATCATCACGGCAGTGCAGGATCAGGTATTTCCACAAACTTTTCGGTTTCAGTGAACTGGCTCTGAAATGGCGTGACGGCGGCAGTAACCGCCAGAACAGGAAAGCACCGAACAGAGAAAATGTTCCCAGCACCAGAACGGCAATCCGCCAGCTGGCATAATCCGCAATAACGCCGGTGATCAGGCGTCCGCTCATCCCGCCGATAGAATTACCGCTGATATACAGCCCCATAGACAGAGCAACATAACTGGGATGAATTTCCTCACTCAGATAGGTCATGGCCACGGCGGCGACACCACTGAGAGATAATCCGACCAGGGAACGGACAACCAGGATCCCCGCCCAGCTGGTGGTGAAAGCACTGAGCAGGGTAAAGATTGCCGCGCAGGTCAGGGATATCACCATCACATTTTTACGTCCGACCGCATCTGACAGCGGGCCGGTGATCAGCAGCCCGACGGCCATGAATCCGGTCGCCAGAGAAAGGGACAAACTGGCCTGCGCCGGTGATACCGAAAAATCGTCTGATAACAACGGCAGGATAGGCTGTACAAAATAGAGCAGAGCAAATGTCGCCAGACCAACCATAAAGAAAGAGAGGGTGACACGCAGATACAGTTTGTCGTCGCGCTGGATATAGTGCTGCTTTGCCTGATCATTCTGCACCGGTGAGGCCACACGGTTGTCAGTTATCAGTTTATTCTCGTCTGTCATACACTTATCTCAGCATTTGGTAATAATACCGAGCATAAAAAGATGCTGGTATTTTGTCTAATATATTAATACTCTTGTTTGATATGTTTTACGACCTAATGAGGGGATAATGATCGAATTCCGCCATCTGCGTTATTTTATCGCGGTCGCTGAAGAGCTGCATTTCGGACGGGCAGCGGAGCGTCTCAATATCTCCCAACCTCCGCTCAGTCAGCAGATTCAGGCACTTGAGAATGCGATTCCGGCTAAATTACTGGCACGGAACAACCGGAATGTCAGCCTGACACCAGCGGGCGAAATGTTTCTGCGGGAAGCTTACCAAATCCGTACTCAGGTCGAGGCTGCGGTTGAAAAAGCAGCCAGAATGGATCGCGGGGAACTGGGGGAAGTTTCTGTCGGGTTCACCTCCACAACGCCATTTATGCGTCATATTACAGCGACATTCCGCCAGTACCGTGAAATATACCCGGATGTGGCTATTCACATGCATCAGATGAATACCAAACAGCAGATTAACCCGCTGCTGAGCGGCCGGATTGACTTCGGTGTCATGCGCAACACGCAACTGCCGGATAATCTGGTTCACGAATTGCTGTTTAAAGAACGATTTATGCTGGCAGTCTATGATGATCATCCGCTGATGAAATACCTCAAAACGGGTATTCCCCTGGAGATGCTCACTGGCGTACCATTGGTTTTCTTTGAGCGGGATGTGGGAACGGCGCTGTATGATGAAATTATCAATCTGCTGAAAAAAGCGGGTGTTACGCCGGTTATCGCCCAGGAAGCAGGGGAAGCTATGACTATTCTGGGGCTGGTCTCTGCCGGGTTAGGTGTTTCACTGGTAACAGAATCTTTTACCCGCATGAAAGTGGATGGTGTCCGTTACATTCATTTGGCTGAAAATCAGGCATTTTCTGAGGTCTGGCTGGTGTATCATAAACACAATACGCTCTCTCCGGCCGGTCAGCGGCTGATTGAGATGCTGAAAAATAACGTGTTCCGCTGAGCGGGATCTGACTGTCAGGAGTTCGGATGTTCCGGCGATACCGGTTTTCTGTTATTACCGCATTTCTTTTTCTTTTATATACAAGCGCTGCGGGAGCAGGGGTATCGCTCAGCCATTTCTATCAGCCGGATGGCTCACGCAAAATTGCGCCTGACAATATTACTGCACTGACCGGGCAGTTTCTCGGCGTACCTTACCGCGCCGGTCAGCTGATAGGCTCTCCCGGATCACCGGAAATTCTGGTGGCTGACCTGAACGCGCTCGACTGCTTCACTTTTCTGGATTACACCGAAGCACTGAAACGCAGCCCGCAGCAGCAGGATTTCCGCGACAGGCTGATGCACATCCGTTATAAAAACGGTGAGGTGAATTACTATCAGCGCCGTCATTTTTTGTCGGATTGGGTCAGCGGCCCGCAGCCTGTGGCACAGGATATCACCCGGCAACTGTCGCCGGATTACCGGGTGACACACAAGATGCTGAATCAGAAAAAAAACGGCTCCCGTTATATCCCTGATATTCCGGTTACGGCGCGGGATATTGCCTGGCTGCCGGTTTCCGTACTGACACCCGCTGTGCTTTCACAATTGCAGACCGGTGATTATATCGGTATCTATTCTGACCGTCCCGGCCTGGATGTCTCGCATGCCGGGGTTATTATCCGTACCCCGGACGGGCTGTTTTTACGTAATGCCTCATCAAAACGGAATGAACAACGGGTCATTGATTCACCATTACGGACATATCTGCAAAATAAAACAGGAATTGTGGTTTATCGTTCAGCTTTTGCCCCCTGACTGTGAATCATTTCACAGTTTTGTTTGAAGCCACTTACTAAGCGCGTATTTATTCGGATAATTAACATCTTAGCATCATCTGCACAGGATTATTATTGGTGAAACCTTCAGCACAGCCCGGACATATTGACCATATAAAGCAAACCAATATGGGGGTTGTGTACCGTTATATTGATCGTGAAGGTCCTATTTCCCGCATTTCACTCTCGAAAAAAGCGCAGCTGGCACCGGCGAGTATCACCAAAATCACCCGTGAGCTGATGGATGCGCATCTGGTCCGGGAAACTGAGTTTCCGGGATTAGGCTTTCGCGGCCGCCCGGCAGTGGGCCTGAAAACAGATTGTGACGGCTGGCATTTTTTATGTATCCGCATTAACCGGGGGGAACTGGTTTTTGCGCTGCGGGAACTGAGCGGAAAGTTACTGGCCGAAGATATTATTGCATTTCCGGCGGATAGCCGGGATTTTGTCACCCTGTTTCTGGCACAGGTTGATGCTTTCTTTTCCCGCAATCACCGGATAACCGAGCGCCTGACGGCTATTGCCATCACCACTGATGCCATTGTTGACCCTGCAAACGGTATTATCCGCCATTCCCCGTACTATCAGCTGACCGATTTACCGGTAGCAGAGATTCTTTATCAGCACACCGGGATGCCGGTATTTCTCCAGCATGGTATTTCAGCCTGGTCTCTGGCGGAATATTTTTTTGGTGCGGCGAAAGAGTGTAAGAATATTATCCAACTGGTGATTGATGAAAATGTCGGTGCTGCCATTATTACCGACGGCGCACTGCTGCATGCCGGCAGTCACAGTACGGCGGAAATCGGTCACACACAGATAAACCCGCAGGGCAAACCCTGCTACTGCGGTAATCACGGCTGTCTGGAAACTGAAATAGGTCTGCATCATGTACTGGAAATGGCAGCTCAGTTCCTGGTCGTTCCGGAGGGGCAACCGCTGACCGCTGAAATGCTGTGCCGCGCGGCACTGGACGGTAATCCTGCTGCCCGTGAGCTGATAGAGCAGGTGGGGCAGCATATCGGGGATATTGCCGCCGTGATGGTCAATATCTTTAATCCGGAGATTATCCTGATTGGCTCACCATTAAACCCTGCATCCTCTGTTCTGTTTCCCGCCATCCGCGCCCGGATTACGCAGCGTGCCTTGTCGGCATTCACCCGGGAGCTGACAATGACTTCATGCGAATTTACTAATTGCGGTACATTACCCGGCGCGGCGTTAATTAAAGAGGCTCTGTATAACGGCTCACTTCTTATCAGACTGATGGATGGTTAAATAATTCTGTAGTGTCTATCTTTGACATAAAACAAATAAACGACAGGGATTTGTTCATGAAAACAGGATTTTCGCAAAAAATTGCGCTGGCGCAAGCCTGATATAAACCGGATGTCTTACACTGCTTCCGTTATCAATTTTGATACGCACCTCTTGATATAACGGAAAAACATCTATGTTAAGGCGCTTGTTTATAACCGGCACAGATACGAATATCGGCAAAACTGTTGCGACGCGGGCTTTAATGCAAGCCATCAACCGCCTGGGTAAATCTGTCGTTGGCTATAAACCAATCGCGACAGAATACCACGACACACTTAACGGTAAACGTAACCGTGACGCGATGATCCTGCATGATTCATCATCAGTTGATGTTTCTTATCAGGATATCAACCCGGTCATGCTGGAAAGTAATTACGGTCAGACGACCACCGACGTTCAGTTTCCTGCATTATCGCAGGGTCTGGAAAAATTAAGTCATCTGGCGGATCAGGTCGTGGTGGAAGGGAACGGCGGATGGCGTTATTTACTGAATAACGAGACTTTTTTATCCGACTGGGTGAAAAAGGAAAAACTGCCGGTGATCCTGGTGGTCGGGATCCAGTCCGGTTGTGTGAACCATGCATTATTAACCGCCGAAGCCATTAAAAATGATGGACTGGAAATTATCGGCTGGATTGCAAACCGGATAAACCCGGGGTTATCACACTACGCACAGGTTATGGATCGCTTACTGACGCATTTACCGGCACCACTGCTGGGCGAGATCCCGTATCTGCTGCGCCCGGAAGAGCGGGAGTTGTCGCACTATCTCAATGAAGAGCAGATTGAGATACTCTGGGGGGAGGCGTTAGCAGCGTCCTGAGTCTCCGGTAGAAATACAAAAGGGCTGATAAATCAGCCCTTTTTCATGGTCAAAACCTGACAGCGGGATATTATTTACGCAGATAAATAATATTCTGAGTTTCGTTGTTGCAGTTACCCACAACCTGACCTTCTGCCTGTGCTGCTTCTTCAGCCGGAACCACAGTCAGTGTAAAGCCGTCAGCAGGAACACCATTGCTGATGATTTTCTGCGAAATTTCCTCAGTCACACTTTCACAGGATGCCTGCGCCATAACAGGCGAAACGGCAAAGAGAACAGCACTGAGCGCAATCAGTTTTTTCATCATTTATCCTTAAATATCTTTATTTCCAGCCAGTGGAAACTTCACGCCCTGTATTTGCATCAAGGCAGCGCAGCGTATTAGGTTCCCAATACGCGGTAACAACCGAACTTTTTAAACATGCATCTTCAGCATCAATAGCACGGTCAACTTTATCGAACTCTTTTTCAGCACGGCGGTTGATCTTCTGACGCAGGGAACGGGTATCATCCCATTGCTCTTTTTCCTGGCGTGCTCTCTCTTTTTCAAGCGCAGTATCGCCGCCGCTGATCACACAAGTGCTGCCGGGGCTGCAATTGGTGGTGGCTGCGCCTGCATGAGCTGCAAACATGAAGGGTGCAGCAAAGGCGGTCGCGATAAACCACTTTTTGAGCATGGAGTTAGTCATTGTCGTGTTTTCCTCAAAGTTCAAACCTGCAAACGTCATTCTGATCGTGAGTATTATAGCAAAGTGTATTAATGCACCAATAAAAGACAACGTTTTTCAGCGATAATTTCAGGTAATTTAAGAAAATTACCTGATTATACGGATACCGGCTTATCTTTTGTGGTGGTTTCAGCCTTCGCGGTGCACACTCAGCCCGGCGAATGACTGACAGACCGGCATCATTTCCATAGTATTAATATTTACGTGCGACGGCAATGTTGCAACCCAGAAAACCGCTTCCGCGATATCATCCGGCATCAGCGGATCAGTATTTTTATAGGTATTTGCGGCTTTTTCCTCATCTCCGCGATAGCGGATACCGGAGAACTCGGTGCCACCGACCATGCCCGGTTCAATGTCAGTCACACGGATTTTTTTACCGGCCAGATCTGCGCGCAAAGCCAGGCTGAACTGACGGACAAACGCCTTGGTTCCGCAGTAAACGTTACCACCGGCATACGGCCATGACCCGGCGGTTGAGCCCAGGTTAATGATATGGCCACGGTTTCTTTCCACCATCCCCGGCAGGATAGCGCGGGTCATATGCAGCAGCCCTTTGATGTTGGTGTCCACCACCACATCCCATTCTGCCGGATTGCCTTTATCAACGGTTTCCATACCCAGCGCTAGTCCGGCGTTATTGACCAGAACATCAATTTCACGCAGGGATTCAGGCAGTGAATTAATCACATTATCGACTGCCGGGCTGTCTGTCATATCCAGAGCCAGCGGGAAAAATTTGCTTCCGAACTCTTTTTGCAGTTTCGCCAGGCGTTCAATACGGCGGCCGGTGCCGATAACGGTATGGCCGTTCTCAATAAATTTGCGGGCAAATGCCTCACCAAAACCTGCTGTTGCACCTGTAATTAAAACAATCATCACATACTCCGATTCTGTCAGCGGGGATCCCCGGAAAAAATAACAATAACCATGGCGATATAATACCGGTGGTAATATCCTGCTAGTGTATCGTGTCTGCATGACAGAAAGCGGGTTACAGATTCCGTTTTTCAGTTTTCATCACGGAAAAACACTGAAGTTAATCAATAACAACCTGATTATATACAGGAGACAGGAAATGGTTCAGGGTCAATGTTTGTGCGGTAAAGTAACAGTATCTGTGCCAAAACCGGTGCACGATGTCTCTGTCTGCCATTGCGGCATGTGCAGAAAATGGAATGGTGCACCGTTTATGTCTGTGGATTGCGGCAGTGATGTTACGCTCAGTGGTGAGGAATATATCACCCGTTATCACTCCTCAGAGTGGGGCGACCGCTGTTTCTGCCGAGAGTGCGGGACACACCTGTTTTATTATCTGAAACCGGCAAATCAGTATTATGTCTCTGCGGCACTGCTGGGAGAAACAACAGAATCCCGGCTCTCAATGCAGATTTACACTGACAGTAAACCGGCATATTACAATTTTGCGGAAAAAACGCCGATGCTGACTGAGCAGGATATTCTGGCGATGTTTCAGGCTGAATAATGGCTGAAACCAGATAAAGCAGAAAGCGGATACCGGAGTATCCGCTTCGTTTTTCTGCGTTGCCGGGCAGAGAAATTAAATAACAAACAGATCCATAAACTCGCTGACTGACATGGATTCGAGTGTTTTACGGTCACGGGCAGCATTCAGAATGCGCTGCTGCTGTGTTTCCGGGAACATACGCGCCAGGTTGGTGCGGAATTTCGCCAGCAGCAGCGGAATACCTTCCTCACGGCGACGGGCATGCCCGACCGGATATTCGACCACAACTTCATCCAGAACAGTACCGTCTTTCAGGGTCACGGTCAGGGCGTTGGCGATAGAGCGTTTTTCCGGATCATGATAATCACAGGTGAACGCGGTATCTTCCTCACAGTGAATGCGGGCACGCAGGGCATCGATGCGGCTGTCTGACGCGATCCCGTCTTCATAATCTGCCGCGGTCAGGCGACCGAAGATCAGCGGAACCGCCACCATATACTGGATACAGTGGTCACGGTCAGCCGGGTTATTCAACGGGCCGTGTTTATCGATAATACGGATACAGGCCTCATGGGTGCGGATAGTGACTTTCTCAATATCATCTGCAGTTTTACCCAGTGCCGCCAGTTTGTGATGCAGTGTCATTGCTGCCTCAACGGCGGTCTGAGAGTGGAACTCTGCCGGGAATGAAATTTTGAACAGCACGTTTTCCATCACATAAGAGCCGTAATCGCGCTGGAATTTAAACGGTTTGCCGTCAAACAGCACGTCATAGAAGCCCCAGGTTTTGGCGGTCAGAACGGTCGGATAGCCCATTTCACCTTTCTGCGCGAACAGTGCCAGACGTACCGCACGGGAAGTGGCATCACCGGCAGCCCAGGATTTACGTGAACCGGTATTCGGCGCATGGCGGTAGGTCCGCAGAGACTGTCCGTCTACCCACGCATGAGAAACCGCGCTTAATAACTGCTCACGATCCAGCCCCAGCATTTCGCCGACAACTGCCGTAGACGCAACTTTCACCAGTACAACATGGTCAAGGCCGACTTTGTTAAATGAGTTTTCCAGTGCCAGGCAGCCCTGAATTTCATGGGCTTTGATCATAGCGGTCAGTACACGTTTCAGCGGCAGTGGTGCCTTGCCTTTGGCAATCGCTTCACGGGATAACCAGTCTGCAACGGCCAGAATACCGCCGAGGTTATCGGACGGATGACCCCATTCCGCCGCCAGCCAGGTATCGTTAAAATCGAGCCAGCGGATCATGGCACCGATATTGAAGGCCGCCTGAACCGGATCCAGCTGAAATTGGGTGCCCGGTACTTTGGCGCCGTTCGGGACAATGGTTCCCGGCACGACAGGGCCGAGCATTTTTTTGCACGCCGGATATTCCAGGGCTTCCAGACCGCAACCCAGGGTATCCAGGAAGCAGTAATATGCGGTGTCATAAGCGCGATCACTGCTGATGTCCATATTCAGAACATAATCAGTGATGTCCTGAATGACCTTGTCGTACTCTTGATGCTGCGGGGTAAAAGATGCTGACATACTTTATCTTCCTTTTTAATCAATAATTAGCGCGCTTTAAGGGGTACGAAGGTCTGGTTTTCCGGTCCGGTGTAATTGGCGGACGGACGAATAATTTTATTATCCAGACGCTGTTCAATGATGTGTGCAGCCCAGCCTGCGGAACGGGCAATAACAAAAATCGGGGTAAACATGGCGGTCGGCACACCCATCAGGTGATACGCCACCGCTGAGAACCAGTCGAGGTTCGGGAACATCTTCTTGTGCTGAGACATCACGGATTCAATGCGATCCGCAATATCAAACAGGCGGAAATCTTTCGCTTCTTCGGATAACTCACGGGAAATCGCTTTGATAACCTGGTGACGCGGGTCAGCAATGGTATACACAGGGTGACCGAAACCCATCACGACTTCACTGCGGGTGAGGCGGGCGAGAATATCCGCCTGAGCTTCATCCGGTGAGCTGTAACGTTTCTGGATCTCCAAAGACACTTCATTGGCGCCGCCGTGTTTTGGTCCGCGCAGTGCGGCAATCGCCCCGGTGACGGAGGAGTAGAAATCCGTTCCGGTTCCGGCGATAACACGGGCAGCAAAGGTGGAGGCGTTAAACTCATGTTCTGCATAGAGAATGAACGAGGAGTTCATAAAACGCACCCAGTTTTCAGACGGTTTTTTGCCGTGCAGCAGATGCAGGAAATGGCCGCCGCAGGTATCGTCATCAGTTTCGGTATCAATGCGGCGATCATTAAACGCATAGTGATACCAGTAAAGCAGCATGGAGGTCAGGGAAGAGAGCAGGCGATCGGCGATATCACGGGCACCGGATAACGGATGACCCTCTTTTTCGGGCAGGACGCAGCCCATAATGGACACGCCGGTACGCAGCACATCCATCGGGTGGGCAGAAGCCGGCAGCGCTTCCAGAGCTTTCTTCACACTGTGCGGCAGGCCGCGCAGTGATTTCAGTTTTGCCTTGTAAGCGGCCAGTTCTGCGGCGTTCGGCAGTTTTTCATGGATCAGAAGATGAGCGACTTCTTCAAAATCACATTGTGTGGCTAAATCCAGAATGTCATAACCGCGGTAATGCAGGTCGTTCCCGTTAATTCCCACAGTACAGAGTGCAGTATTGCCGGCAGCAACGCCGGACAGTGCGACGGATTTTTTGCCTTTCTTCAGTGCAGGTTCAGGTTTGCTAAGTTGTTCATTCATGACGGGTGATCCTTATTATTATAGTGAGTGTACAACCTGCTTCGCGTTATCTTTCAGAGGTTATTTTTTCTGCGAAAACAGTGCGTCGAGCTTATCTTCATAATCGTAGTAGTTAATGCTTTGGTATAATTCATCACGGGTCTGCATCTGTGAAATCAGGCTCTGTTGCGTGCCTTCACGGCGCAGGGTGTTATAGACATTTTCAGCGGCCTTGTTCATGGCGCGGAAGGCGGTGAGCGGATACAGGGCGATAGCGATATTCACACTGCGCAGCTCATCCAGGGTAAACAGCGGCGTTTTACCGAACTCGGTAATGTTTGCCAGTACCGGAACGCTGATTTTGTCGGTGAACAGACGATACATCGCCAGCTCTGTAATCGCTTCCGGGAACAGCATATCCGCACCGGCATCGATATAAGCCTGTGCGCGGTCGAGCGCGGATTCCAGACCTTCCACTGCCAGCGCATCAGTACGCGCCATCACCACGAAATTCTCATCAGTCCGTGCATCAACCGCAGCTTTAATGCGATCAACCATTTCCTGTTTTGAGACGATTTCTTTGTTCGGGCGGTGACCACAGCGCTTTGCGCCGACCTGGTCTTCAATGTGCATCCCGGCAGCCCCGGCTTTGATCAGGGACTTCACGGTACGCACCACGTTAAAGGCCGACGGGCCGAAACCAATATCCGCATCCACCAGCAGCGGCAGATCACACACATCTGTAATACGGCGGACATCCGTCAGTACATCATCCAGCGTGGAAATCCCCAGGTCAGGGATCCCCAGAGAGCCTGCGGCAACACCGCCGCCGGAGAGATAAATCGCTTTGTAACCCGCACGCTTTGCCAGCAGTGCATGGTTGGCATTAATAGCACCGACCAGCTGCAGCGGGGATTCAGACTGTACAGCGTCGCGGAATGCGCGTCCTGCGGAATAAAGTGCCATATATTCACCTTGTTATTAGTTTGATACTCAGATGTTATAAAGCAATCGCTATGCCAATCAGCCGGGTAAGGTAACTAAAACGCGAGATACATCACACATTTGGCGCATTTATCCTGTCATTACGTTACCCACTATAGAATTTGCCGATTCCGTCTGACAAGCAGGATGTTAGTTTTCTGTGATGGTGATGCTATTTATGTTTCAAAATAGCTGTTAATGTGTTTCATAAAATAAATATGAAACATTTGAAACATTTGAAACGCATGAAACAGGGGAGAAACGCATGGCTCAGAGTGACAAACCGGTGATCTGGACGGTCTCCATTTCACGCCTTTTTACCCTGTTCCGTGATATCAGCCCGGAATTCAGTGCCCGTGCCAGTATCAGTGCGATTAATCTGGGGTTCGATGCAGCAGTGGAGGCGATTCGTGAACGGCTGAAAACAGAACGCTGTGATGCGATTGTCAGTGCAGGCTCTAACGGTGCGTATCTGAAACAGCATCTGCCGGTGCCGGTGATTGTCGCCGCGCCGGGCGGGTTCGATATCATGCAGGCTTTGGCACGGGCACGGCAGCTCAGTCAGCGCATCGGCCTCATTTATTACCGTAATACTTTTCCGGCACTGGACTCGCTGGCACAGAGTTTCGGTATGCAGATTGAACAACGCAGTTATGTGACCGCCGAGGATGCACGGGCTGCCTGTCTTGCCCTGAAAGCGGACGGTATTTCTGTGGTGGTGGGCGCCGGATTAATCACCGATATCGCCGCAGAGTGCGGCATGACCTGCATTTTCATTTATTCCAATGATGCCGTCCGCCGGGCATTCACCGATGCAATAGAACTGACGCGCATCCGCGACCAGCCGCAGAACATGCCTTTGCCGGTGGCGGGCTCTCTGAATGTCCGCCATACACTGAATGATATTCTCGGCACCTCGCCGGTGATGGAACAGGTGCGTGAAACCATCACGCTGTTCGGGCGCTCGAAAGCGACAGTGATGATCCAGGGGGAAAGCGGTACCGGTAAAGAGATGGCGGCACAAGCTATTCATCATGAATATACGTTGTTTCATAAACATAAGCGGACGAAACGCGCTGCACCCTTTGTGGCGGTGAACTGCGGGGCTATCCCGGAGAGCCTGCTGGAAGCGGAACTCTTTGGTTATGAGGAAGGCGCATTTACCGGTTCGCGGCGCGGCGGCCGTGCCGGGTTATTTGAGGCAGCGGACGGCGGCACACTGTTTCTGGATGAAATCGGTGAAATGCCGGTATCGCTGCAAACCCGCCTGCTGCGGGTGCTGGAAGACCGCGCCATTGTGCGTATCGGCGGCTATAAACCGATTACTGTGGATGTGCGGGTGATTTGTGCAACTCACAATGATCTGGATAACCGGGTGGTGGCGGGTACATTCCGCGCGGATCTGTTTTACCGGCTGGGGGTATTGCGTTTACAGCTTCCGGCACTGCGCGACCGGGGGGCGGATATCCTGTTACTGACAGAAAAACTGCTCAAACTGGCGTTTGCTGAGCTGGATCTGCCGCTGCATCGTGGCCATCTGCAGCAGATTCTGGCATGCAGTGACTTTTTCTATCACTACCGCTGGCCGGGAAATGCCCGCGAGCTGCGTAATCTGATGGAACGGGTGGCGCTGTATTGCAGTGCTTATCCGGATAAAATTATTACAGAATCATTATTACTGAAACTCTCTCCTGAACGGCGCATGGTGATTGCTCCCGCCCCTGTGACCGATCTCCCGCCGGAGCCGGTGAATACCGCCACGGCAACAGAAGCGGTAGCCCGTTTCCGGGGGGATCGCCGCGCTGCCGCCGACTGGCTGGGGATCAGCCGCACCACCTTATGGCGCCGTCTGAAACAGGAACAGAACACTTCATCCTGACTGCCCGCCGCTTTATACTGTGCCTCAGAATTGAAAAGCAAGAGCCGGAGTGTTTGTCTGTATCCGGCCTGCAATACTGTCATCACCGGAAAGACACAGGAAACAGAACGGAGGCGTTATGTCAGATCTCTTTGCTCACGATGAACCGCTTGCAGTGGCACCCGATGCGTATCTGCTTAAAGGTTTTCTCAGTGATGAGGATGAGATGCTGCTGGCGGAAATCCGCCGCCTGACCGCCATTTCGCCGTTCCGCCATATGCAGACGCCCGGCGGATACCGGATGTCCGCGGCCATGAGCAGCTGCGGCATATACGGCTGGGTCTCCGATGCCAAAGGTTACCGCTACTCACAAACAGATCCGCTGACCGGCAATCCGTGGCCGCCGCTGCCGGATGCGTTTTTGTCACTGTCGCAGCAGGCGGCGGAGCGGGCGGGCTTTCACGGATTTTCGCCGGACAGCTGTCTGATTAACTGTTACGCGCCGGGCGCCGGTATGTCTCTGCATCAGGACAGGGATGAGCCGGATCGCCGCCAGCCGATTGTGTCATTTTCACTCGGTCTGCCGGTGCAGTTTCAGTTCGGCGGCAGTGAGCGGCATCATCCCCTGAAAACCTTTGCGCTTGAGCACGGTGATGTACTGGTGTGGGGCGGCCGTTCCCGTCTGAATTACCATGCTGTCCGTCCGGTAAGGGCCGGAGTGCATCCGCTTGCGGGTGCCCGGCGGTTTAATCTGACCTTCCGCTGCGCGCGGTAACGGAGAAACAGGATGACAAAACAGACAATACTCTCAGACGATGCGTGCTGGGCAGCGCTGGCCGCCAGAGATAAAACAGCCGATACGCTGTTTGTGTATGCGGTGAAAACCACACAGACATGGGGATTTCCGTCTACTGTTGTGCGGCTGCCGAAACGGGAAAATACTGAATTTTTTGCCACGCCGGAAGAGGCGGAGGCTCACGGCTACCGCGCCGGAAAACGCCGTCAGCGCAGCGGTGAGGCTATGACGCAGCGCCATGCGGAACAGGTGGTGCTGGCCTGCCGGGAGCTGGAAACGCGGATCGATAACGGTGAGCCGTTGCCGTCACTGGCAGAGCTGGCCACATTGTGCGGCGTGAGTCAGTTTCATTTTCACCGTATTTTCCGCTCACATACCGGACTGACACCGGCGGCATGGGCAAAAGCCTATCGCGGGGATAAACTGCGGGAACAACTGACAAAACAGACGACAATCACCGGCGCAATCGCTGAATCCGGCTTCAGTTCCGGCAGCCGGTTTTATGAATCGTCGGATACACTGCTTGGTATGACGCCAAAAAGCTGGCGGGCAGGCGGCAAAGGGGCGCGGATTTTCTTTGCTCTGGCGATATGTGCGCTGGGAGACATTCTGGTGGCGCAGAGTGAAAAAGGTATTTGTGCCATCCTGCTGGGGGATGATGCGGAAGCGCTGTTACGGGATTTGCAGGATCAGTTTCCCAATGCGGAACTGGTCGGCGGTGACGCACAGTTTGAACAGGTCGTTTCCCGGGTGATCGGGTTTGTGGAAGTACCATCTTCCGGGCTTGATCTGCCGCTGGATATCCGGGGCACTGCATTCCAGCGCCGGGTCTGGCAGGCATTGCAGTCCATCCCGGCGGGGACGACTGTCAGTTACCGGGAGATTGCGGAACGGATCGGCTCCCCGAAAGCGGTCAGAGCGGTGGCCGGTGCCTGTGCGGCAAACTGCCTGGCTGTGGCTATCCCGTGTCACCGGGTGGTGAGAACCGGCGGGGAACTCGCGGGTTACCGCTGGGGGATCGAACGGAAAAAACGTCTGTTGCAGCGCGAGGCATTGCAGCAGGAAATCGGTTAAAAAAAGGAATACGGATGCGTTTTCGCACAACAATGTTACTGAGCAGTTTATTTTTTGTCATTCTGCCGGTGATGGCAGTCGCCGCGCCTGCAACGGCTGAGGTCATTATGGATAATGACGCAACAATTCCTGCGACAGCGGCCGGCCCGTTGTTTGACTGTGACAGTGAGCTGATAAAACTGATTGCAGGCAGTAATCATGGGCTCGTCCGCACAGAAAAAGTCACTGCGGACAGGCTGGGGATTTATATTGAAAACCGGGATATTAATGAGCTGGCTATTCAGCTTTCTGATACACGGCAAAAGCCCTCGCCGGAATCGCCGGGAGCAGGGCAACTGGGCTGGGTGACTTACAATATCAAAGAAAATACCCTGGCAGCGACAGGGGCGGATGCGGAGCATCCCGTCCCGCTGACCTTCAGCGCAGCGCAGGGTGAACGGCTGCAATCCTGTCTGAAAAAAGAGAAAACGTGTCAGCAGATCCTCAGTACGCTCCGCTACGAACCCTTTATTGCAATGTCGCCGGAGTGGCGCGTCACCGGCAAAGGCCGGGCTTATTTTTATGCGGCACCGGCGGAACAGTGCCGTAATGATAATGTCTTTGTAGTTCCGGGGGATGTCCTTCAGGTGGTCGGATTGCGGACTACGGAACCGGTGAAAGGGGAAAAAGAGGGCTGGCTGCTGGTGGCTTACGGCAATGTGCAGGGCTGGATTAATGTTAACCGGCTGGCGTCACAGGACGCGCTGTGCGATGCGGCAACCGGGAACGCGGACAAACAGTATCAGGCGGGCCTGAAAAACAGTAAGCCTTCCTCATACAAATACAGTGTGACACAAAATCGCCTGCGTTTTTATGATGCTCCGGATAAGGGTTGTATTACTGATGCTGCGGATTTTGTGGTGAAAGATGATGCGATCTGGGTGGATCGTCCTCAGCCGTATCAGGGATTTGTTCATGGCCGTTATATACATCCGGCTACCGGTAAAGTCACAGAAGGATGGCTGGAAGCAGACGGACTTAAAAGATGAATTAAAAAGGCCGCTACAAAAAACGTAACGGCCTGCATTTATAATGGCGTATTACAGCCCCAGTTCATTGCGCAGTTGCGCAATCTGTTCGCGCCACTGCTGTTGAAGTACCGGTTTCTGATGAGCGGGTTTGCGCTGCAAATCCGCCGCCAGTTTTTCCTCCAGCGTAATCAGTGCCGCCAGCGAATCCTCTTCGTCACTGACCGGAACGGATGGCTCCGGGACCGCCGGTAACATGCTGTTGCCGGTGCCGGAATCTGCATTCAGGGCACGGATAGCATCATAGACCTGATCCAGATCGTGATATTCCGTCAGTCGGTTACCGTCGATATACCAGAAGCGGTTACAGCTTTTTTCGATCAGTTCCCGGTCGTGACTGACCAGAATCAGCCCGCCCTCAAACCGGCTGATCTCCTCCGCCAGCGCCAGTTTTCCGTCCATATCCAGGTGGTTGGTCGGCTCATCCAGCATCAGCAGGGAATAATTGGCCAGGCTCAGCCCGACAAACAACAACCGCGCCCGCTCGCCGCCGCTCAGGGCAGATACTGTCTGCTGATGACGCAGATACGGGAAACCGGCGCTGATCAGTGCCATTTTCCGCTGCTCATCAATCAGTGGCGCAAATGGTTTCAGCGCATCCATCAGTGAATCACTGTCATTCAGTTGCGCCAGTTTCTGGTCGTAATACCCCAAATGTACACGTGGATGCAGCACCAGCGGGCTGTCCGGCAGTGTTACCTCCGGTTTCTGCGACTGTGACCAGATCATCCGCAGCAGTGAGGATTTTCCGGTGCCGTTTGCGCCCATCACCGCAATGCGGTCGCCGGATTTCACAGACACATTGTCTGTCACATACAGCGGCGGACAATTGTCTGCCGGGATCACGGACAGCTGATTAAAGGCACACAGCCGGTCTGCCCGCAGAGCATCCCCGGTCAGCTTAAGCTGCCACTGACTGCCGATCGCCAGCTCAACCTGGTCATCCTGCAACCGGTCTATCTGTTTTTCCATCTGTTTGGCTTTGCGGGAAAGGGCTTCGTTATCATACACTTTTCCCCATATCGCCAGCCGTTTGGCACTTACCGCAATGCGGTCGATCTCTTTCTGCTGTGCATTGTGGCGGTGCTCATCGCTCTCATCCTGTTGCGCCAGCGCTTCCCGCGCCTGTGTGCAGGGCAGACGGAACGCTGAAACGTTACCGTCCCGCAGCACCCAGGTACAGTTGGTGACGTGATCCAGCAGGGCGTTATCGTGAGAAACCAGGATAAAGCTGCCGCGCCAGTTTTTCAGGAACTGTTCGAGCCACAAAATAGTCGGCAGATCCAGATGGTTGCTCGGTTCATCCAGTAATAATAAATCCGGCCGGCTGATCAGCGCCCGCGCCAGTAACAGCCGGGTATGCTGGCCGCCGCTCAGCGCGGTGACCGGTAACTGCCACTGTAGCGGGTCAAACCCCATCTCTGTCAGCAGCATTTCTGCCCGCCACATTTCGGACAGATGCTGTTCCGCCGGTAATTTATCCAGTACGGCATCCGCCAGTGACAGGGTATTCAGAGATTCCGGCAGGTGCTGTTCGATATACGCCATAATGACGCGGTTCGCCGGGGTAATCGTGCCCTCATCCGGTGTCAGCTGGCCGGACAACAGCTTCATCAGGGTACTTTTCCCGCAGCCGTTATGCCCGATCAGGCCGATTTTTTCCCCCTGATTCAGGGCGACAGAAATATCGGTTAACAGTGGTGTGTGACCGGGATGGAATGACAGATTACGGGTTGATAATAATGTGCTCATAGCTTACTCAAATTTCAGGCATAACAATGCCATGGGTCATGAAACGCGATAACCCTGTAAGCTGAGGAAGGATGTTAAATTCAGTAAAGCTTCACTCAGGCAGGATTAACGCACAGCGTTAACAGAAAAGCCTGAGTTCTGACGATTACCAAAGAAATGTGAGAATTCAATCACATAACTTAACACCATAATTAGCCTCCTTATTTATTCTCTGAGTTGATGGATGCGAGCATCATACCATTGCCTGTGAATAACAGACAATGGCGGAGCTTCATTTGCCTTAAACTTCCGGAACAGAAGGTTATTTTCTGGCGTTTTTCTCTGTGGTGTCATGATAAAAACGTCTTTTGTATAACAGGGACGGCACCATGCCATTAAAGCGAACCGGATTAAAACTGGATTTTTCACTTCTTAACCTGCCGGAGAAAGATGATAAAAAAACACACTTGCCGACAGATGATTATTTGAAACAGCATATTGATGCCTTATTGATACAGATGAAACAAATGCCGGTTTCATTCATAAAAGAGGCAGAGAATGCGCCGGATTATCCGATGCTGCAACAATGTGGTTATTCCTCACGATATAACGGATTTCATTTATCTAATGATTGCGGTGATGTATTTATCCGCGCCCGCAGAGAGAAACCTCACTGCGCTGGTGGGTTTGAAGGTGATAAATTTCATTTGAGTGTGCATGAATCACAGATTGCACAAGCGGTCACTATGCTGTCAGGAGCGCTGTTTTCAGATAACAATCCCTGTGACAGATGGAAAATAACGGATATTTCACAGGCAGAGCCTGACAGCAGAGTTAAACGCGGAGCCCAGATAACTTTATATGTTCGTCCTGTTCCGGGTGAACATCCTTATAGCGCAGAGCTGCTCAGTGAAATCCGCAGATTTATCACCGGGCTTGAATACCGCCTGACAGAAGGGGGGATTGTACCGGGAGAATACCCTTTATCAGATATCCGTCCGCCACACTGGCAATTTACCAGCTACCGTAATGAAATTATCAGCGGGCGGGAGGGCTGTGAGGCGGACCATCAGCGGTTAGCGGAATCCGCATTTTACCGGCTGATGACAGATCGGGATTAATCGGCAGCGGGGCGGAACATATCACAATGCGGAATACCGTCCTCATCATAAACGTCAGAACAGACAGTAAAGCCACATTTTTCATAGAAAGCCGTCAGATGCGCCTGTGCACTGATAACAATGCGCCGTGTCCCGAAATGCCGGTATACCGCCTGTACAGCGGCCGCCATCAGCGGATAGCCCAGTTTTTGCCCGCGGAATTGCGGATTGATCACCACCCGGCCGATGGCTGCCGGTGCCGTACCGTTTTCCGGCGGCAGGATACGGCAGCAGGCCATAATTTCACCGTCCTGTTCCGCCCAAACGTGCAGTGCCGTGAGGTCGGCACCGTCCGGATCGAGATAACAGCAGGTCTGTTCAACCACAAATACCGCGCTGCGCAGCGCCAGCAGGCGATAGAGTGTCTGGGGTGGGAGGTCGTGCAGGGCGGCAGTCTGCCAGTTAATCGGTGTCATGTGTCTGTCCGTCGGTAGTAAGAGAATTATGCACCGGGCATAAAAATCAATATGTGCATCAGTAATATCATGATTACGGATCCCATTCAGCCGGATAATGGTTTTCAGCCCGAAATAGTACGACAATAATTGCTCTGTCCGCTGACGGCCCATGCACGGGTCCGCGCCGAACGCCATCCGGGTGGCGGTGTGCGGTAAATGTCCGGAAGGCAGAATAAACATAATCAGCTCATTATAGTGTGGGTAAGGCCATGTAATACCAGCCGTAAATATCCATATAGCGTTCGGTGGTGCGTGAGGTTTCGTATTTCACATCCTGAAAACCCCGGCGCAGATACAGTTCTCTGGCTTTTATATTTAAGTCAGAGACATACAGTGATAACCTGTTAATGGCCGGGTCCGCCCGTAATTGTGCGGTGATCTCATCAAGAATCTGATTGCCTATCCCGGTACCGCGCAGTGATTCATCCACACACAGGTAGGACAGATAAGCCGTATCCGCTGCCGGAATATAGACAAACATCTGAAAAATCCGACGGATTCTCAGAAAAGGAATAAAACCGGCCCTGCGCAGGATAGCCAGAGAAGAAACCGGTGCCGGGGCGTGCTGCGGCGGGTGTTTAACCCCGTAAGTCAGGCCATATACGGCGACCAGTTTACCGTTACGTTTTACCTGAAAGTGACGGTCATACGGGTCACTGAGTCCGCGCTGCCAGAACATCGCCAGCACGGCCTGACGCTGTGCATCCGGCATAGTGCTCACGGTTTTGAACTTGGATGAAAATGCCTGATAAAACAGGGCGGTGGCAGGCTCAAGCCCGGTTTCATCCAGACATTCGGTGATTAATCTGCCGTTATCAGCGTCAGAGGTACTGTTTTTTATTATGTTTGTCATAATCTTCAATACAGAAAATGTGGTATTATAATAGATAGAGTAATCAGTCTAATTTCTATTATCCGGTTTTTCGGAGACACTTCCTTATGGAAAAATTAACGGAAAAGCAGCAGCGCAAACGTCGTCAGATCCTTGACGCTGCAATGCATTGTTTTATCGAAAAAGGTTTTCACTCCACCTCGACGGCAGAGATTTGTAAAGCCGCCGGGATGAGCCCCGGGAATCTGTTTCATTACTATCCGACTAAATACGCCATCATTGAAGCGATTGCGGAACTGGACGAGGATGACCACAAGGCGATTCTGAGTATCGGTGATGCGCCGGGACATACGGCAGATATTATTGAAAAAATGATAACGGCGTTGATTATGTTGTATAGCGAACCGGGTTATACCCGCCTCAGTCTGGAAATTATCACCGAGGCAAGCCGTAACCCTGAGCTGAATGCAGCTTTTGTTGTTAATGAGCAGCGGCTGCACAAAAAATTCTGTGATGTGCTCAGACGCGGCATGGCCGCCGGAGAGATTGACCCGCAGCTGGATCCGGCACAGACCGCGTCCTGGCTGCTGGTGATGACGGACGGCACGCTGGGGCGTGAACTGACGGAACCGCAATTCAGCCGGGAGGCGTTTCTCTGCGGGTTACGTGTGTTGCTGAGAAAGGCGCTGAAGCCCTGAATTACGCTTCGCTGACAGTCCGCTGCATCACCGTGACCAGCTCGTCATTGATCACATCATCATACATAGCCTGCCAGCCCATCCGTGCATACATGGCCTGTTTATCCGGCGTGTAGAGATTCAGTGCTGCCAGGCGGCGCTCTCCGGCGGCGGCAAAAACCGCCCGTGTCAGTGCGCTGCCGAGACCTTGTCCGCGGGCGGCGGGCAGGGTGTAAATCTCGCCGGTCCACCAGTCCGCATTTGCCATACGGCAGGTTTTCAGCTCCCGCCAGATCAGGCTGGCCGTCCCCGATAGTGCGCCGTTTTTATCCGTGGCGACAAACAGCATTTCGCCGTTATCACCGTTCATCCGTTTTATCAGACGTGCCAGGATAATTTCCGGTGTCTGCCACTGCGGCAGTTCCTGCCATTCCTGATGTAAAACCTGAGCAATACTTTCCGGCAGCGGTAAATCGCCGGGTAAACCGGTAACAGGGCGGATATTCATGATAATGATGCTCTCGGGCGTTCAATAAGTTCGGTAATTAATGCCAGTACCGGCTGAAACAGCGCCCGGCTCTGTTCAAAGGTGTAATCAGTCCGGCGGATCGCCACCGTATGGCCGTGCAGGGCATCTGCCAGCAGATGCAGAATAGCGGTCTGCCGTGACTCATTCAGCCCGCAGGGCGCAATAATGCGCAGATAGCGCTGACGGAAACAGCCGGACGGGCCGTCACTGTTCAGTGATAACAGAATATCCAGCAGATCACTGTAAATATAGAGCAGATGCAGATAACTTTCTGCCAGCCGCTGAAGCTCCTGTTGTACCGGAGCCTGTGCCGATGGCTGATAAATATCATCCACCAGAGCGGTGGCGAGGGCTTCCAGCAATGCCTGTTTATTGCGGAAGTAATAATAAATCGCCATCGGATCGACCTGCAACTGTGCGGCAAGGGCGCGGATCGATGGGACTTTTCCCTGTTCATGTAACAGTTTTCCGGCTTCGGACAGAATATTTTCTGCGGTCAGCTTACTGCCCCGGTGAGCAGGGCGTCCGCAGGGCGGTATTCGGGATGATGTCATGTACTACCTCTGTCAGCGGAAATATGTCACGCCCAGTGCGCGACACGGGTATTATCGTCGCCGCAGGCGCCGAGATGAACAATATGGCGGACACCGGATTTACGCGCCTCATCGATAAAGATTTTGCTCTGTTCCGGCATGGCGAGGGTGTAGCCGGTCATCATAATCGAAATAACGCACCGGCAGGCCACTGTCGGCAAGCTTTTGCGGGTCACGGGCAGCCAAAATAATATTCACATTTCCGCGTTCGCGCAGGCACTGTATCAATAGTGTTCCCACCTGACCGGTTGCTCCGGTGATTAGTACCGTTTGTTTTTCTGCGCTTGTTTGTCCGCTCATATTTTTCGCCTGTTTTTAATGATTTTTTAATCATGTTTTGTCTTTGCCGGTTGACGTTAACCATATCAGCCCGCTAAGCTGTGTAAATATATTCTACAGTGTAGAATTGGGGCGAAGCACAATAATACACTGTTCTGTTAATCCGTCATTAAGGTATTCACTATGCGTCATATTATTTATATAGCCACCAGCCTGGACGGCTATATTGCCGATGCGCAGGACAAACTGGACTGGCTCTTTGCCGTACCGAACCCGGAGCAGGACGATATGGGATTTTCTGCCTTTATGCAGCGGATTGATGCAGTGGTGATGGGGCGGAGAACCTTTGATACTGTCTGTGCGTTTGACGGGGAATGGCCATATGACAAACCGGTTTTTGTGCTGTCCCGCACAGTGACGGAATTACCGGAAAAACTGGCGGGTAAGGTGGTATATCCTGTTCAGGGAGAGATTGGTGATGTGCTGGCAGATATTCACCGTGCCGGATATCACAACCTGTATATTGATGGCGGAACGGCGGCAAAACAGTGTCTGGCCGCCGATCTGATCGACGAAACGGTGATCACCACGGTACCGCTGTTGCTGGGTGGCGGCACGCCGTTATTTGGCTCGCTGCCGTCACCGCTGCAGTTTGTTCACATCAGTACAGAACGGTATTTTGATTATATGGTGAAAAACACCTGGTACCGTCAGCGGGATCAGGCTGCACACGCCTGACTGCACTGCGGGTGACTCAGTCCAAATACCATTTCCCGTGAATCCGGCCTGAACGAGCCGGACTGATGGTCGCCGTAAATATGACGAACCATCAGCCCGCTGAATGTCACGGCTTCCGTGATTTCCGAAGCGGAAGGGAACGCAATATCCGATTCTGCACGGTAAACCGGGCCGTTTTCCCCGATCTGATAAAAGGTCTGATAACGGACAATGCCGTTATGCTCTGATACATCATTCCGGGATATCACATCGCCGAATTTATCACTGCGCTGTACTTCCCGGCTCAGTGCCGGGATCCACTCCCGCCACTCCTCAGCAGCCGGGTTGCGGCTGTCAAACAGCACAATGCCGTCCGGGCTTAAATGACGCTGCATATTCTGCAATGCAGCAATACGCTGCTCCGGTCAGAATTTTATCCGGGTATTTTTCCACAATAGCGGCTATCAGCGTGCCGGTACCACAGCCCAGATCCAAAATCCGCCCGGCAGTGGCCGCCCGGGTGTGATGATTCCCGACACTAACCTGAAACACTGAGAAATACCTTAAAAACAGGCTTTCCCCGGTGAATTGCGGCCTGTACGGTTTTCTGCAGCGCACTGAAACGATAAACTCGGGTTAATTTACCAGTGATTACCGGGCACTCATTCCGTTATGAAAAAAGTCTGTTTTTTTGATTTACCCTTTGTCCGCCAGGACAGCAATGCACCGCCGGAGCACAACTACCGCCGGATCATTGCGGGTGATAAGGTGTTCTATACCTTTACCTCTCAGTTCAGCGATGATGCAGTGCTGAAAAAACTGAAAGAAGGTGACAGGATATATATCGGTGCCCGGCCGCTGGCCGGCGGCAGTTACTGGCTGCACTGGCTGGTATCACCGGAACACGGCAATCTGGAGCCGGAAATGAAGAGCTCCGGTAATCTGCGGGGGCTGAGAAATCTGGTCATTGCACTGGTACTGATGATTTTCTCTGTCAGCACGTTTTTTCAGCCGTTAAACAATGCGTTTATCGGTGTATTGATGATCTTTGTCTTTACCGGCGGGATCTGGATGCTGGCCATCGCGGTTCAGGGGTTGATGGTCGCAAACAGCCGCGCAATGAATCATCTTCTGAAAGGGCTGACACAGGTGAAGGCCGGGAATACGGCTGTCTGCCGTCAGGCGGAATATCTGCTGACGGACGCATCCGTGAATATGAAACATAAGCGGCGCTGGCCTGCAGATGATCGTTTTAATGAGCTGGATTCTGTGCAGCCGGAAGATTACCGCTATGCGGAAGAACTGACGCTGACCGGTGTTCAGGGAAAAATAGCAAACCTTGGTTCTGTCCGCGGTTTCACCGGCAGCGGTAAAAGCCGGCGGGATTATATTGATTATCATTTTTCATGCCGGGGTCTTCCGTTTGTGCTGCGCAGTTATTACAACAGCCTCACTGAAGATATGAACCCGTTGTTTTTCCGCCAACACCCGCTCTTTATTGCGGATAATGATCCGGTGGCGCTGACCGTGAATCAGCAGAAAGGAACGATTACCGGGATGTACAATGAGCGCGACCACAGTGCTTACCTCAAACCGGAAGGAATGGTGGTGTCATCACGGCAACTGAAAATGATTTATAAAGTGTTTGCCGGTACTTTTCTGCTGATGATGCTGATTGTTTTATCTTTTTCAATCAATGATCTGATGAGTATCAGCGGCACACCGGATAAATGGGACTGGTTACATGCGGCAAAATTGCAGGGCGGCATCATGCTGATGTTTATCATGATTTTCAGCGGCATCATGCTGATAACCGAAGTGATTGCGTTGCTGACACGAAAATACTCAGCAGCTTCGGCTCGTTTTGTGTTTACCCGCCAGATGCTGGTTCAGGCCAGACAACGGAACGGAAAAGATCCGTTTGTACAGGAAGTTAACTGATGTTTGCCGACGGACGTACCCGGATCGCGTTGCTGGCGGTTGTGTTTATCACCTCAATGATGCTGACGTTTTCTGATTCATTTTTTTCAGCGCCGGAGAGAATACGGACCCGCAGCTATCTGCCGGAAAAAGAAGCGATAAAATTAACATCTCTGGCCATCAGCAGTTTCCGCGATGGTGTGATGATAACCGGTGCCAGGGACGCTATGCGGGTTGATCTCGTTACCTGTGATCAGAAAACCCGCAGTTGCAGCCACAGTAAAAATATTGGCTTTAACCCGGCGGATGAATCTGATATTCCGCTGCTGAACCTGAAAATATCCCCGGATAAAAAAGCCATCGGCGATTACCTGCACAAACAAACTTATAATCTGAGGCGCAGTGAAGTCTACGGTGACAGGCCGCTGGTGCCGGTCACCTATATTATGACTGAGCAGAAAGGGGATTTACGGGTCAGCGCGATGTTTATGGGGCGGGTACAAAGCCAGCTGTGTGATATGCAGGGACGCTGTCTGATTATTTTCAGTGATTATGCCACCTACGGCAAAGAATATGTCTTTTACTCCCGGGACGGTGGTCAGCAGTGGCAATGGTTATCACAATGGACAATGCCGGAACCCGCCGGAGAGGCTCAGCTTCTCGCTATCACAGAACCCGGCAGTGTGCTGATGGTGCAGAGGGACACACTGTATCAGACCCGTGATTCCGGAAAGCACTGGCGGCCTTTATTCAGTATGGATAACCGGAAAAAACGGTATCAGGATGACGGGCGCTGGTATACCAGCCTGAGCACCACTAAATGGCACTATAACGGAGACGGGCGGGTGATTGCATGGATGAAGGATGAGCAAAATGATCCGGAAAACACCATACTGGCCTGTTTTAATACCCAAACCTCAGAAACGGAATCTGATCAGGTTGTCCCCGGGGAGATTGACGCGCTCGACAGTACCACCGGCGGAGATATTTATTTTGCGCTGACGGAAAAAACCCGTAAACGGCCGGAGGTTAACCACTTTAACTGTAACGGTGATTATTCACAGCGGCTGGAAACCGGCGGATCTTATATTAACGGACTGCAGGGCGGCAGTGATGATTTACTGATAGCGGGGTCAGGTTCAGAAACCCGCATATCGGATGATGGCGGGCTGAACTGGAACACTGCAGCACCATTGGCGAAAGAGTACGGGGAAACCGTTTTATTTGATAAGTGGCGCAATCGTCTGTTCTATTTTCAGGAGAGTCACTACAGTAATAACCCGACAGGAAACCGTGACGGCATTGAGTATAAAACCTCGGCAGTACAGCAATGATATCCGCCGCTGTCGTTAAGGCAGCGGCGGTAATGTATTCAGGCGGCGGCCTTTTCTGCCGGGGATTCATCCATACTGCGGCGCAGTAAAAACATCACTATCAGAATCACAATGCCGGTTGCCAGCCCGGCGACATTTACGGAATACCAGCCCGCATAATAGAAGGCGAATCCGGCCAGCAGACTGCCGAGTGCCCCGAAACTGAAGATAAGAAAATCGGTCGCACCCTGGATTTTAGCCCGTTCATTGCCGGTATAAGTGCGCGGCAACAGATGTGTGGTGCTGATCAGAATAAAGTTCCACGCCAGTCCCAGCGAAGTCATGGCAATGAGAAAGTACGTGTAACTGCTGCCGGTCAGACTGACCGCATTGCTGATTAACAGGCAAATCACCCCCAGCCAGACAAAGCATTTTACCCCGGCCCGGCTGATTAACTGCCCGGTAAAGAAAGAGGGCGCAAACATTCCCAGAATATGACACTGAAACACAAAGGCAATTGCCGGGAATTCAAATCCCTGCGCTTTCATCGCCAGCGGGAACGAGCCGACCATATAGACTACCAGCGCATATCCGGTAGCACTGACTACGGCGATCAGAATCAGCAGCGGCTGGGAATATAACTGCCGGTATGGGCGGTTTTTTACGGTATCGCTGATCTGAGCGGGAAGCTGAGCTTTCAGCGGTAAAAATATCAGCAGAACAAAAGCCATCAGATAGATAGCCGTCAGCGCGCCGAACGTACCGAGGAACGGATAAGCCGCCACCAGTGTCCGGGTGGACATCGCCAGAGACGGCCCGATCAGCACGGCGATAATCCCGCCGCTCATCACCACGCCGATAGCTTTTGCCCGCAGCGCGGCAGGGGCTTCCTCCAGTGCGGCAAAGCGGTATTGCTGGGCGGTACCGATGGCAATACCGGTAAAGAACGTTCCGGCGGAAAACAGCAGCATATTGTGTGTATAAATACCGGCGATAGCCAGTAATGCCCCGGCCAGCCCGCCGATATTACCGAGAATAAACCCGGCGCGGCGGCCGAAACGCATCATAAAGTGAGCCATCGGCACCGAGGCGGAAATCAGGCCGATATATTGTGCCAGCAGCGGGATCGTGGCATGTGCCGGATCGTCCGCCAGTTGTGAGCCGATAAGAACGGCAACAGAGAGCACCAGGGCATTCCCGGTGGTAAATAAGGCTAAGGCGGCTGAGAGCCAGTAAACAGAACGCGGCATAATAATTCCTTATTATTCAACAGAAAAAGTGAATAATGACATCAGACGGAAATCAGTATGCCGGATGATACAACTTCAAGTTAACTTTAAGTCAAGCGGGATTTTTCACCGTTTTGCTTCTGTTTTTTTTCAGACTGACACTCAGGATTTTGCGGAACTTCGGGCACGCCAGATGGTTTTCTGCCGGGCACTGCTCAATATGCAGCAATCCCTGTTTCAGATTTTGCAGCTCGCGGATTTTCTGGTCAATTTCTGTGATTTTTGCCTGAATTGCCGTCCGTTCAATCCCTTTTGACGGCAGTTCGCTGAGCATTACCGCGATTTCATCCAGTGAAAAATGTCCCTGTTTGGCGAGAATGATCAGGGACAGCCGTGTCAGCACCTCTTCATCATAAATGCGGGTCAGGCCCCGGCGCCCGGCAGGCATGATCAGGCCTTTGCTTTCATAATAGCGGATGGTGGCGGTTGTCAGGCCGGTCAGCTCTGCGACACGGCCGATATCAATCATTTTCATACTGCATCACGCAGGGATGCCAGAGAGCGGATCTGTTTGCCGTCCGGGGTGAAATTATCCGCTGACAGCCACTGTTCCAGGGCGCGGTTAACCAGCGGCCATTCACAGTCAGTAATGGAAAACCATTCGGTGTCACGGGTACGGCCTTTGACAACCCGCGCCTGACGGAAGCAGCCTTCATACTGAAAACCCAGGCGCAGTGCCGCATTGCGGGACGGTGCATTGAGGCTGTCGCATTTCCATTCATAACGGCGGTAACCGAGAGTATCAAATACATATTTCATCAGCAGCCAGTGGGCTTCCGTTGACATTACGGTGCCGCTGAGCAGCGGGGAAAAATGCACATGTCCGACTTCGGTAACACCGTTTTTCTCATCAGTCCGCATCAGGGAAAACAGACCAACGGCTTTGCCGGTGTGCTTATCCGTAATCGTGAAAAACAGCGGGTCCGACGATTGCGCATTTTTTTCGGTACGGGCGCGGTATTCATTCAGATCGGCCGGTGGTTCATCCGGCAGCCAGGTCCAGTAACGCCCGTCAGGGGCGAGTGAAAACGCCCGGTACAGGTCATCCGCATGAGCCGGACTCAGCGGATCTATCCGGCAGTGACGGCCTTCCGCACTGATGCGGGCAGGGTAAGGGCGGGCGGTCCAGTCCGGAACGATATCACCGACAGTTTGTCCGAATGCATTTATCTGACTCATTTATTCTCTCTCCGCGCTGTTTTACTTTCCTGTACTGTAATATGCTGAACGGGATGAGAAAAGAGCCGGTTTTTTAAAATTTCAGAGAACCACTTCAGCGACGGGTACTCGCTGCACGATTTTCCGGCAGAATAATATTGATACGATAAAATAGTGCTGTTCAGATAAATAAAACGCCGGGAAATATTCCGGCGTTTTATTCTGTGCTAATCAGATACAGATCATTAAATATGGATATTTACAGATTATTTCCCGGAATATACTCTGGGGGAGTACATAACCGTGATGTATTTTTCGCTATAATCAGAAAAATAGTGGAAACAGAGACTGACAAGCAAATTATGGCGGTATTTCGTTATCATAATGTGATATTTCCGTAAATCTGTTAACAGCCTCTGATCTGATGAAATACAGGTTAATAGTGATGAGTGAAGCAGTAAGAGAAACACCCGTACGACGTAAAAAGAAACTGAATGGCCGTAATTTTTCACAATTTTTTATCTGCCTGTCTGTGTTACTTGCTGCCATGTTTTTTTCACTGTTTTACGGCAGCGTCAATATGGAATTTCATCAGAAGCTGGATACAGTAATCAAAATTATTACCGGGGGCATCAATGGTGATGATCTCCTGCCGTATGAAACCATCATTTATAATATCCGTCTGCCCCGGATTATCCTGGTGGCAATTACCGGCGCATCCCTGTCACTGGTGGGGATCCTGATGCAGACCATAACCCGCAATGAACTGGCCGACCCGTATATTCTCGGCGTTTCCTCCGGGGCCAGTGCGGGGGCTGTATCCGCCATTGTGCTCGGGTTATTTGCTTTTATGTCACCGTATAATGTCTATATCGGTGCATTTGCCGGCGGGCTGATTTCCACGGCTATTATTGTTCTGTTTAATTTTAAAAAGAGTAATATGACCAACCTTGTGCTGATTGGTATCGGTATTTCCAGTCTGTTTTCTGCTATTACCACCGCTATTATTTATCTGTCCAAGAATGAAAGTCAGGTTAAAAGTGCTATGTTCTGGATGCTGGGCAGTTTCTCCGGCATTAAATGGTCTTATATTCCGCTGCCGCTGGTGGCATTAATTGCAGTATTGATTTTTTGTCTGTTATTCAGTAATGTTCTTGATACGTTATTATTAGGTGCGGATGCGTCTGCACAATTAGGTGTGAATGTCGGTGCTATCAAGCTGGCGGTAATTATTTTATCATCCTTTGTGGTATCTATTATTGTGGCTAATGTTGGTGTGATTGCATTTATCGGTCTTATTATTCCGCATATTGTCCGTAATACGATTTCGGTGAAACACTTTAAGTTATCGCTCTATTCCTGCCTGGTCGGTGGTGCATTTCTGATGATTATTGATACGATTTCCCGCAGCTGGTTTAAACCGGAGGAGATTCCGGTTGGTATTCTTACCTCACTGATAGGCGCACCGCTGTTTGTTTATATCATTATTAAAGCGAACAGGAGCCGGTAACAATAAGTACCGTTGATATTAATGACCTGAATTATAACGGGATACTGAAAGACATTAATCTGTCATTTTCCGGCAAAAGAGTGATCGGTATTGTCGGGCCTAACGGCTCCGGCAAAACAACCTTATTACGGCATATTTACCGGGATATCAAAACCCGGGGCACCGTTTTCTTTGATAATACGGATGTGGCTCAGTTCTCCGTCAAATCACTCGCCCGCAATATCTCGGTACTGACGCAGTTTAATGACCAGGTGGAAGGCAAACTGACCATTGAGGAAATCGTGGTGATGGGGCGGATGCCGTATAAAAAACATTACGTGGATTACAGCGACCGGGATTTTGTGATTGCAGATAATTACATGACATTGTTTGGTCTGCAAAAAATGAAAAATAAAGAGTATCACGCACTGTCCGGTGGTGAGAAACAGCGGGTGATGCTGGCGAAATGTTTTTCCCAGGAAACCGATATTATGATCCTGGATGAACCGACCAACCACCTGGATATCCGCTATAAAGTGGAAGTAATGAAAGCGCTGGCCGCATCAGAATCTACTGTGATTATGACCATTCACGATATTAATTTATCCGCAAAATACTGTCAGCATCTGATCCTGATGAATGACGGACAAATTTATGCGCAGGGCACACCGGCGGAAGTACTAACCCGGAAGTGCCTGTTTGATGTATTTGGTGTGGAATTTACGGTATTACCGGTCGAAGACCGTGTTGCTATATTTTTATAATCCGGATGAGGGAATGATGAAAAAATTATTATTGAGTACTCTGGTTATCTCCGCATTGTTTTCCGTGACAGCCATTGCGGAAAATAAAACAGCACCGGCTTATGTTCCGGTTGAATTCAGTGCAAAGCTGGATGGCAACGAATATCACTTTAAACCGGAAACATCCCCGCAGCGTATTGTCTCTCTCAGTCAGATCACCACCGAAATGCTGCTGGCGCTGGATTTGGGGGACCGTATGGTCGGTACCGCCTTTCTGGAAGAGCCGATTTATCCGCCGGTTAAAGCGGCGTATGACAAAATCCCCGTGCTGGCAGAAAAATGGCCGTCTTACGAAGTCTTTATGTCTGTCAAACCCGACTTCGCCACCGGCTGGGCAAACTCATTCTCAAAACTGGCACTGGAAGCCAATAAAATTGTGCCGGAAGGGGTTGCCGTTTATGTGCCGGAATCCATGACATCACCGAAAGCAGATGTGAATACTTATTTTAACGACATGCTGAAATTTGGAGAGATCTTCGGTGTACAAGAGACAGCTGAAAAATACGTGGCGGCAGAAAAAGAAAAACTGAATACCGTTATCAGCCAGATTCAGGCGTATCCGGAAAAAACTGCCTTTATTTTTGATTCTCAGGACGGTAAACCCTATACCTTCTTTGATGGTTATACCTCAGAGATGCTGAAACTGATTTCTGTTAAAAATATTTTTGCCGGCAAAAATACCGGAAAAACCTGGGCGGTTGGTAACTGGGAAGATGTGATTATGTCTGATCCGGAAGTGATCATTATTCCTGTCTATAAAGGCTTCCGTAATGATGATGATTATGACCAGAAAGTGGCATTTATTGAATCCATGCCGGAAATGCAGGGTGTAAAAGCCGTGAAAAATAAAAATTATATTAAAGTGAATTTGTCTGAATTAGTGCCGGGACCGCGCTCGATTGATATTTTGCCGGTGCTGGCAAAAGAAATTCACGAAAAGCCGTAATGTTCTCTGAGTTCCGCACCGGTTTTCCGGTGCGGACAGTTAAATAATCAGAACAGATAAATCAGAGTGTAGAAAAATACCAGCGTCAGGACCACGGTCAGCAGGGTATTTTTAATCAGCCGTGCGGCGATAATACAGAACAGCGTACCCCATAAATACGGATTATCACTGATATCACGGAACTGCTGTTCCTCCAGTAATACAATCGGCGCGCAAATAGCCACCAGCAGACAGGGCGCGGAATAGGTCAGCGCCTGCTGAATAAAAACCGGCAGCCGCAACGGTAATCCCGGGATCAGAAAAATAAAGCGCAGCGAAAACAGCATCAGTGTCAGTGCGAGTATTAATCCCCAGCTCATTTTACATCCCCCCATTTACGCCCCAGCAGAACGGCCAGCAGCATGGCGCTGACGCCGGCAATTACCGCGCTGCCCTGAATACCGGCACGTGTCAGAATAATCGTGACCACAAAGGAAAACAGGGCCCCGGCGAGTGCACTTTTTGATTTGATCAGCGGCACCACAATCGCCAGCAATGTCGCCACCACTGAAAAATCGAGCCGGAGCTGGCTCAGGTCGCTGATGCTGTGTGCCAGCACAATGCCGAGAATACTGACCAGCACCCAGACCAGATAAAAACTCAGTCCGGCACCGAACAGATAAGCAAAACTCAGGCGCTGCCGCCCGGCGACACTGACCGCAAACAGTTCATCCGTCAGCAGAAAGCCGATACCGGCCCGTTGCAGCGGGGAAAAAGGACGCACATGCGGGCGCAGCGTCAGCCCGTACAGCAGGTGTTGTGAGGTGATAAAAAAGACGGACACAATAATAGTGATCACCCCGGCACCGCTGTTAAGCAGGCCGAGTGTCACCAGCTGGGCGGCACCGGCAAAGACCATCGCGGACATCGCAACACTTTGTGCAAAGGTCAGGCCGCTGTCCACCGCCATCGATCCGGCGAGGATCGCCCACGGCACCACAGCCAGGTTGAGCGGGGTCATATGCAGTGCGCCGGTGAGGAAATCTTTCAGCGGAGAGGCGGGTAAATCTGTGGTTGTTGTCATTGTTATCATCCGTACAGCGTAAAACAGTCCGGATACTCTGCCATGACACAGCAACAGAAAGATTGTACAAAATTGTTCAGCGGGATCAGCGGCGCTGCATAAATTTGCCCGGTGAGACACCCATTGCCCGTTTAAAATGGCGGGTAAAGTGGCTTTGGTCGGTAAATCCGCACTGTAAAGAGACATCCGCCGGGCGGCCGCCGTTTTGTAACAGCTGACGCGCTTTGCGCAGGCGTGCCTGAATCAGCCACGCGTGGGGCGGCATGCCGTAACGCAGACGGAACTGGCGCAGAAAATACCACGGGCTGAGATTCGCCATTGCGGCCAGCTCATCCAGGGAATAATCCGTTTCAGGATGGCTGTTCATCATTTCTGCAATATGCTGCAGGCGCTGACCGGCCGGGGTGATCTCCGCCGGGCGAAAGCCTTTTTTATTGTGGCGGGTGATAAGCCAGGCCAGGGTTGAGAGCAACAGGGAACCTTTCAGCAGCCGGTTATCGGGCTTCAGCAACATATCGAACAGCAGGCGTAACTGCGCGGCAAGGCCGGGATCATGCACCACCGCGTGAGAAAACCAGGGGACAAAGCCCTGATCGGCCGATTTGAGATCCTGCATCAGCGCATCCAGCATTTCCGGTGTCGGATAAATCGCACGGTAGGCCCAGCCGGTTTCCAGTGCGGAGGAACCGGTGTGGATTTCATCGGAATTCACCAGAATGATATCGCCGGTCGGGGCATAATGGTTACTGCCGGTACGGAAAAACTGCTGAACACCTTCGTCAATCACGCCGATACAAAAACCTTCGTGAGTATGACGGCTGAATTTTTGCTGATAGTAACGGGCAGAGATCATCCCCAGACCATAAAAATCGTCCAGATGAAAATAGTCAGCCTGTTCACGGCAATGCCCGTCACTCTGCATGGTGTATCCTGCTCTGTCTTTACTGTAACCGGTTATTATCGCGCTGCGTTACATTCTGTCTTGTACAAAATTGCGCAGCCACGTGATATCAGCCGATCAGTTTCCGTGCTGTCAGGTCTTTCACAATCAGTGCCGCGACCAGAGAACAGCGGGGCAGATCACGGCTGTCCAGCCAGTCCAGCTCAGCAATTTCCGCGGCCGGTTGCAGTACGCCGGTAAATTCCGCCTGATAACAGCGGATACGCACCTGTGTGCCGTCCTGTTTACCGTCCGCCTGACCGGTGAATTCCCCGTAAAACGTGATGGTATCCGGTTTCAGTGTTACCGTCAGTTCTTCGTCAATTTCGCGGCACAGTGCCTGTTCGTCAGTTTCACCGGCTTCACGTTTGCCGCCCGGGGCGTAGAACAGGGTTTTGTTATGGGAGCGGACCATGGCCACTTTGCCGTCTTTCAGCGTGATCAGTGCCAGTTTATCGATCATTTTTGCCGTCATTGCTGTTCCTTTATCACTCTGGTGAATGTGTGCTTTGCAGCCATTATGACACTGTGCTTTCCGGAGAGTGTCAACTTTTTTGCTACTGACAGTTTCCGTGACTGATCTTCTGTGCTGATCGCAGATTTGCCAGGATAAGTACCGGATATATCCGCACTATCAATTCACATTATTTATATCAGGAGCATTTATCGTGCTTCAGCAACAGGCGGCGGTACACACCGTCTGCCGCGCCGGTTAATCGAACGCCCCCTGTTGTGCTGCGGCCAGCAGAGCGTCTGTCACGCAACGGGTTCTGACCGGTAACTGCGCCGTCTGCGGCCGGAGAATATGTACCGGGGTCTGTGTGCCGTCACAGGCAGTACCCGGCACAGAGAGCCGTCAGCCAGATAATCACCGATCATCCACAGCGGCAACTGGGCAATGCCGTGCCCGCCCAGCACCGCCGCCAGCATGGCATCACCATCCGCCAGTTCATAAAACGGCGGCGGGATAATACGTAAAAGCTGACCGTCACAATATAAAGACCAGTAAAACGGCTTATCGCGCCGGAACCCAGTAATACAGCACCGACGTCTGGGTGGTCAGTTGCCGGGCGACCAGGTGACTGCTGTCAGGTGGTTCACCGATGCGGATCGCCAGATCCCGCCTTCTTCAGCCAGGTCAATAAACCGTTCGCGGAAAGAGATACTCATCATCAGCTGCGGATGCTGAACCATCAGCTTTTCCAGCACCGGCATCACCCGGCGGCGGCCGAATGCCGCAGGTAAATCAATACGTAACCGGCCGCTCAGGGTGGTTTGCTGCTCACTGATTTCATCTTCCGCCTCACCGAGAATGGCAAGGGCAGAGAGGCAGCGGGCGAGATATTTTTCCCCGGCAGGGGTCAGGGTAATACGCCGGTTGCCGCGCTGAAACAAGCTGACACCCAGTGCAGCCTCCAGCTGACTTATCCGTTTACCGGCCGCTGATTTGGTGATCCCCAGTTTGTCCGCTGCTGCAGTGAAACTGCCGTGCTGTGCGGCGGCGACAAAGGCGGTAATCCCGGAAAAAGAATCCGTTTTCTGCATGAGCGATTTATCACAGTGATGGTTAATGATTTCATCATAATCGTTTTCTGTGATAAAAATCATCAGCTCTGCTCTGTTACCACATAAAAAGGATAATAACGTTGAATACCCGCACTTATCAGTTTTACCAGGTCGATGTTTTTTCTGATGTACCACTGCTCGGCAATGCGCTGGCGGTGGTGGTTGATGCGGATGATCTGACCGATGAAGAGATGCATCGTTTTGCCCGCTGGACAAACCTCAGCGAAACCACATTTTTGCTGAAACCGCAGGATCCGCAGGCCGATTACCGGGTCCGTATTTTCACCCCTGACGGTGAACTGCCGTTTGCCGGACATCCGACACTGGGCAGTTGCCATGTCTGGAAGCAGCATACCGGTTTCAGTGAGACGCGGGATATCATCCAGGAATGTGCCGCCGGGCTTATTACGCTGCGTCAGTCTGAACAGGGAACCGCCTTTGCCGCACCACCGATGATTGACGAACGGGATCTGACAGAAGACGAGTGCAATACAGTTGCATCGGCATACGGCATCCCCCGCAGTGCCATTTTGCAGGCAAAGTATATTGATAACGGCCCGGCCTGGACAGGGATTGAGGTGGATTCTGTTGCCCGCCTGCTGGCAATCACCCCGGATTATGCGGTACTCAGCCAGTCAGGGAATAACGCGCTGTATAAAATCGGCGTGTGTGCCCGGTATCCTGCGGGCAGTGATGCCGCACTTGCGGTAAGGGCATTTATTAACCGCAGAGGCGCGGAAGACCCGGTAACCGGCAGTCTGAATGCAGCGCTGGCACAATGGCTTATCAGCAACGGCACATTGCCGTCGCACTATCTGGCGCGGCAGGGTGAAAGTGTGAAACGTGACGGCTGGCTGAGTGTCCGGCAGGATGCCGACGGGATCCGGGTCGGCGGTGCGGTGACAGACTGTATCAGGGGTCAGGTTTCACTGCGCTGAAAAATACTCACCGGCGGATATTATGCCTCCGGTGATGTCAGTGCAGACTGCAATACCAGCTGACCGGCACGAACCATCTCTGCCAGTTGATCCGCACTTTCACCGGCCCGGGCGCGCAGGGAAATACTGTGCAGGAACGCGGTCAGTGTTTTCGCCAGCAGCGGCGCGGAATCCGGATCGCACAGCGCAGTTTTCTCTTCATTCAGACAATCCAGCACCATCATCTCCTGTGCCGCAATGACTTCCTGCAGACGTTTGCGGATGGCAGGGTCGTACACTTCGGCGGCGGCTGTTGATAACACCATGCATCCGGCCGGGCCATGCTCTCCGGTATAAAGGGTGACGGTTGCCTGTAACCAGCGGATCAGGCGGGCGGCCAGCGGCTCACCGGGTGTCTGCGGTGCCAGTGCGGCGGAATAATGCGCCTGAGCGATTTCACCGAACCTGTCCATTGCCAGTTGGTAAAGCCGTTCTTTATTACCGAAAGCGGCGTACAGGCTGGGTTTCCTCATATCTGTTTCTGCGGCCAGTTCATCGAGAGACGTTGCGGTATACCCTTTGCGCCAGAACTGCGCCATGATTTTATCCAGTGCGGCGGCACTGTCGTAATTCCGGGGTCTGCCTTTTTGTGCCATTTGATTACCGATCAGTATAAAAACAATTTACATCATTGTACCTCATGCATTATTTTACCGGTTAGTAAATAAATATTGTCACGGAGTATTTTGATGTCTGATCATGATTATGCAGTTGAAACTATTTACGGGCTGAGCACGCCTTCCATTCAGGCGCTGGTTGCTGCGGGGCGCGCATCACAGCCCGCATTGCTCAAAGTCGGGATTTTTGTCTGTCCGGGTTATATGCCGATGGATATCAATGGCGCACAGTCTGTTTTTACGATTGCCGGGGCGGAAATCTATTTTATCTGGAAACGCCGGGAGCTGGTGGAGGGCTATATCGGCTGGCCGACAATGCCGACAATGACCTTTGATGAGTGTCCGGATGATCTGGATGTGCTGGTGACCGGCATGGTACCGCCGGAGGTGATTGAAGATCCGGAGGTGATCCGCTTTTTCGCGCAGGCAGGGCAAAAAGCGAAATATGTGATTGGCACCTGTTACGGTTCGCTGATGCTGGGTACAGCCGGATTACTGAAAGGCAGAAGGGCAACCAGTAACAGTAATGTGGTGCCGATGCTGCCGGACGTCGGTGCTGTTGCCGTCGGCGGCAGTGAAGTGGTGATCGACGATACTATCTACACCTCCGGCCCGGCGACCGGCTCGTTTGATGCCTCATTACTGGTGCTGAAAGCCCTGCGGGGTGAGGAACTGGCCGCACTGGTTGAACTGGCGATTGAATATGACCCGCGCCCGCCGTTCCGCACCGGTTCCCCGCAACTTGCAGGGCCGGAAATGACCGCCATATCACAAAGTATGACCGCGCCGCTGAACCGGCAATATCACGAAGCGGCGAAACGGGGCTATGCCCGTTATCAGCAGATGATTCAGGACTGACAAACCGGGTAATAGGCTGTCAAATCCGGGATTTTGTTTTTTATCCAGTCAGTGATAAGAGACAATGCTCCCGGATGATAGGCTTCCCGTCCGGCATACAGAAACTGCCACTGGCGCAGTACCGGCCAGTCGCTGCTGAGCTGATAATTATAGGCGGGTGCCTGTAATAAACCGTGCCCGGCCTGCGGAAAGACAATGACTTTTGTCTTTGGATTATCTTTCAAAAGTGACTGATAACGGCAGGCATTCCGCCGGGCATCGACATTCAGATCTTCCGCACCCCATACCGCCAGCACACGCCCGTTCATCTGAGGGATTACCGGGGTGGCATCACTGAGATAATTTTTGACCACAAATTCAAAGCGGTCGGGTGTCATATCACTACGTTGTGCCGGGTCTTTTGAGCCATTGCGGCCAAATATCCGGTCATTCTCTGCCTGTTCTGCTACCAGCAATTGTTTAATGTCTTCCGGCGATTTTCCCTGCTGTGCGTAGCGCAGCCCCTGATAAAATTGTCCCTGATCCCGCCAGTTCACCGCACCGCCGATAATCACGGAAAAATCAGGCTGTGATTGTGCCGCCGCTGCCGGGATCACCCATCCCGCCTGGGAGAAACCAAGAAAGCCAATCTGCACCGGGGTATTCTGATAAAGGGATTGCAGCAATGTCAGTGCGGCCACGGCTTCCTCTGCGCGATCATCCATTGATTGATGCAGCCAGTTTCCCTGACTGTTACCGGTGCCGGCTTTATCCCAGGAAAATACTGCAATACCGGCATCCAGCAGAGTATTGAACAGTGGGTTATATCCGTTGTCTGAATATCTGTCCTGCGGGCCGTCACCATGGATAATCACGGCAACCGCTGCCGGGTGTCCGTTGCCGGGCAGCAGAAAGGTACCGGAAAGCCTGTTTCCCTGTGAGGTGAAGGTCAGTTCTTTCGCCACTGCATTGTCGAAATCAAAATCATCAAGATGGCTGGTAAAAAACAGCACCAGTCCGGCAATCAGTAACAGCAGAGCAAGCCCGGTAAGTGTCCGGCGGAAATAACGCGCTATCATGTTGCTATTATTCGTCCCCGCGAACAGTGATCATTGCAGGGAATCCAGGGCGGAGAAAGGCGTCAGCGGCGACACGGGCCAGCGTTTCGGTATCGCACTCTTCGCGGTTGGATAACGCGACGATAGTGGTGTCTGATTTTGTCAGCCGGATAAAGTAAGTACTGGTTCCCATCCAGCCTCCGGCATGTTCCAGACTCAGCTCACCGAAATGATGAAGGGTATGTAACCCCGCAGCATAAGGCTCATAATCCGTAACAGGCGTGCCGTTTTCTGTCAGCGGGGAGAGGATTTCTGCCATCTGTTGTATCAGCGCAGTACCACCGATGCGGGCGGTGCGGTAGTTTTCGCCCCATTTCATCAGGTCAGCGGCACTGGAATGTACCGCGCCGTCGCCGGTGTGTGTCCACGGGCTTTCGGAAATCCGCCACTGACCGGCAGCTTTGCCGTAGCCGGTGGCAATGGTCTGCGGTGCCGGATATTGCTCAACAATAAAAGTATGGTTCATTTCCGGCGGTGTAAAAATCCGTTCGCGGGCAAAATCAGCAAATGACTGTCCGCTGACCCGTTCAATAACCTGTGACAGCAGAAAATAACCGGTATTACTGTAATCATGGCGGGTACCGGGCGGAAAATCCGCTTCTGTCTGACTGACCAGGTCCGCCAGGGTTTCCTGTGGTGTCAGCGGATCATAGAAGCCGGTTTTACGGGCAAAAGCCAGATCCATATAATCCTTCAGCCCGCCGGTGTGGTGCAGCAGGTGGCGTAATGTCACCGGACGGGCATATTCGCCCAGCTCCGGTAAAACGGACAAAACAGAATCACTGAGTGAAATTTTGCCTTCCTGCACCAGTAACAGCAGCGAAAATGCAGTGAATTGTTTGGAAACGGAGGCTAAGTTGAAAATGGTGTCCGGTGTTACCGGCGTGCGGGTTGCCACATCCGCCATGCCCCGGCAGCTGTACCATGTTGCGCCGTTATCGGTATGTACCATGACGATAACGCCGGGCTCATCCGGCGAAAAGCCCGCTGTCAGCGCATTCAGTGCCGTTTGCATTGTTATTTCTCTCTTATTTTTACAAGGCAGGTTTATTTTAAGACTAAATGCGCTGAAAAATATTGTCGAGAAGATACAGAGATGCACCGTCAGCGGCTTAAGGTAGTGTTCAGATTAACCGGGGCGTTTAAAACACTGGCTGTGTTGCAGGACAAAATCGATAAAACAGCGCAGCCGGGGAGAAAGTGCCTGACTGCGGTAATACACCGCATTAATCGGCAGTTTGTTTTCATAAGTGTATGACGTCAGAACCTGACGAAATTCCCCGTTTTCGCGCATTTCGTGTGTCACAAAATCGGAAATACAGGCAATTCCCGCGCCGGAACGTGCCAGATTGCAGATAATTTCTCCGCTGCCCGCAGCCAGTGACGGGGTAATTTTCAGTCCCTTTTTGTTGCCGTTATACAGCGGCCAGGTATTCAGGCTTTCCGGCGTGATAAATCCCAGCAGAGTATGCTGCGCCAACTCTTCCGGTGTTTTCGGCTCGCCATGCTGCTGAAGATAACGCGGGCTGGCCAGAATCCGCTGCCGGGTGTAGCCCATCAGCGTGGCATGCAGGGAAGAATCTGCCAGCGGACCGAAGCGGAATGCAATATCAGTCTGTTTTTCCAGTAAATTGGTAATACCTTCATAGTTGGTCAGTTCAAGGCGGATTTGCGGATAACGTTCATGGAATTGTGTCACCAGCGGTGCTATCACATGGAGCTGAACAGGCGTTGAGGCATCAATACGCAGTGTGCCGGAAGGGATCTCTTTGTGGTTCATCAGCACATCTTCCGCTTCCTGTGCCAGTTGCACCACATCACGGGCTTTTTGTAAAAACAATGCACCTTCTTCACTCAATTTAAGCCGTCGCGTGGTGCGGTACAGAAGAGTAGTGTTCATCTTTTCTTCAAGACGCAGCAGGGCACGGCTGATGGCGGAAACGGTCAGCCCGTTTTGTGCGGCCGCCGCTGTGACGGAGCCGCTGTCAACGACGGCAATAAATGCCCGCATTTCTTCCAGAGTGATTTTCATTGTTGCGTTTTATTCAATTGTTTTTTGCAGATTAGCGGCTGTTTCCGCAAAAATCAATGTGGCAGAATCGCCGTCCTGACAACACTGTGATGTTGTTTTTTATTCTGAGGACATTATGCGAACAAATACTGCTCTGTTATCCCTGTCTGTCGGCGCATTTGCTATCGGGGCAACGGAATTTTCCCCGATGGGTATGCTGCCGGAAATCGCCGGGTCACTGGCGGTTTCCATTCCTGCCGCCGGGATGCTGGTTGTGGTGTATGCGCTGGGCGTTATGCTGGGTGCACCGGTAATGACATTACTGCTGATCCGGCGTTCGCCCAAAGCGGCACTGATTTTCCTGATGAGCATCTTTACGGCAGGTAATGTGCTGTCGGCACTGGCTCCGGATTACAATACACTGCTGTTCGCCCGCTTTATCACCAGTCTGAATCACGGCGCATTTTTCGGTATCGGCGCTATGGTGGCGACACGGGTGGTGGCCAAAGGCAAAGAAGCCGGGGCGATTGCGGGCATGTTTATGGGGCTGACTATTGCCAATATCGGCGGCGTTCCGGCGATCACCAAACTGTCCCAGATGCTGGGCTGGCGTGAATCCTTCTTTGTAGTCAGTCTTCTCGGCCTGCTGACAATGGCGGCATTGCTGCGATCACTGCCGCGTAATATGCAGGGACAAGAACTTAATCTGCGCCGCGAATTACAGGTGCTGACCCGTCCGGCGGTATTACTGGCAATGCTGTGTACTGTGCTGGGTGCCAGTGCCATGTTTACGTTTTATACCTATATTGCCCCCGCGCTGACCTTTATCTCGTCTGTGCCGGAAACGCAGATCAGCATTATGCTGGTTCTGGTCGGGCTGGGCTTCACACTGGGGAATTATCTGGGCGGAGTATGGGCAAACCGTTCTGTTTCCCGCACATTGTACGGATTATTTGCACTGCTGGCGCTGACGATGGTTCTGTTTCCGCTTATGGCCCGTGACACTGTCACTGCGGGGATCATGCTGGTTATCTGGGGAGCGGCCAGTTTTGGTATCGTTCCGCCGCTTCAGGTAAAAGTGATGCAGGTAGCCTCAGAAGCGCAGGCGCTGGCCTCATCGGTCAATATCGGTGCCTTTAATCTCGGCAATGCAGTCGGTGCCGCACTGGGGGCATCAGTGCTGGCAAACGGTGGTGATTATGCCGGTGTCAGTTATGCAGGTGCGGCAGTAGCCGCTGCCGGATTAGTGGTGCTGCGGATAACCTTACGCCGGACAAAATCGCAGAAGTCTGTTTCAGATGCAGAGCAATGCACTACTATCTAGATGAATTAACAGATTAAACCAGCATGGCAGTCCGTGATGTAAATCCACGGACTGCTTGTCTTTTATGCGGGTTATTGATTAGAGTGGTGAATTCTGTTTACTGATAACCGGTAATTTTGCTATGACAACCTCTTCTGACACAACATTCCGCACTTTGTATCCGGCTATTGAGCCTTATGAGGCCGGGTTTCTCGATGTTGGTCATGGTCACCGGATCTATTACGAACGCACCGGTACACCCGGCGCGAAACCGGCTGTTTTCCTGCACGGCGGGCCCGGCGGCGGTATCAGCCCGGAATACCGGCGCTATTTTGATCCTGCCCGTTATGATGTGCTGCTGTTTGACCAGCGCGGTTGCGGGCGTTCAACACCGCATGCGGAAATTGCCCATAACACCACATGGGATCTGGTGAAGGACATTGAGCGGCTGAGAAAGCATATCGGTGTCAGTAAATGGCTGGTATTCGGCGGCTCCTGGGGCTCGAGCCTCGCACTGGCATACAGTGAAACGCACCCGCAGCAGGTCAGTGAAATCATTTTGCGCGGTGTGTATACCGTGACAGAGGCAGAACTGAACTGGTATTACCAATTTGGCGTTTCACAGATATTCCCGGAAGAGTGGGAAGCCTTCCTGGCACCGGTTCCGGTGCAGGAACGGCACAATATGATTGCCGCTTATCATAAACTGCTGACCGGTGATGATGTTCAGGTTCAGCTGGCGGCAGCCAAAGCCTGGACTCTGTGGGAAGGGAAAACCACCACACTGTTACCGGATGCAGAACATCTGGATGAATTTACCGGTGACCATTTCGCCATCGCTTTTGCCCGGCTGGAAAATCACTATTTTTATCACCGGTGCTGGCTGGAGGAAGGGCAGTTATTGCGTGATATTCACCGGCTGCAAGGTATACCGGGGATTATTGTTCACGGCCGTTATGATATGCCGTGTCCGGCAACCTTTGCGTGGCATCTGCATAAAGCCTGGCCGGGGTCTGTGCTGCATCTGATTGAAGGTGCAGGGCACGCGATGTCTGAACCGGGGATCCGGGATCAGTTGCTGCGGGCCACAGACTATTTTGCCGGTCAGGGGTCATGACCAGTAATTTACAGGGTATTTTGGGGCTGGTGATCACCAGCTCTGTGCTGATTGCCATTCCGGGGCCGAGTATTTTGTTTCTGGTCGGCCAGGCGTTATCTGCCGGGAAGAAAAATGCCCTGAAAGGCGTTGCCGGAAATATCATTGGTATGTACAGCATTGCGGTATTGCTTGCTTTCGGAATTGGCGCGGTGCTGATGTCTTCTCCGCAGATCCTGATGATAATCCGTCTGATCGGGGCATTCGTCCTGTTGCTGATTGGCTGGCAGTATGTCCGGGCATCCCGTATCAGTATGGCGATGGATGTTCCGGCTGACAAAGGCCATCAGTCATTTTTTGCCGGTATTATTGTCGGTGCCGCGAACCCGAAATCCGTGATTATGTTCGGTACGATTGTCCCCGGATTTACCGGTGAAATTCCGCCGGAGATGTCCGCAACCACCGTCTTACTGCTGATGTCGCTGATCCCGATAGCCCCGGGCATTGTTATCGATATTATCTGGGTTTATGCCGCACATGCTGTTAAGTCCGCATCATTTTTCCGGGGGAACAGTCTGCGCTGGTTTAATCTGTGCGGCGGTATCCTGATGATCCTTATGGCATTACTGCTGGCGGTGGCATCGGTGATTTAATCCTCACCGGTAACCGGCGTATACACCAGTAACCGGTTGGATTTATCGATATCAAATGTCAGGGACGCATACTCGTAGGTTTCCCGTCTGCCGTTAAATTCAATTTCACGGATGCCGTTACAGGGCTGATATATTTCGTGTTTATTCCACAACGTGTCAAAAGCCGCAGATTTCTGACATAACGTCGTTATCATCCGCTGAATATTGGGGTCATGTTTTGTTCTGGCATAATCCCGGCGGAAACTGGCAAGCAGACGCTGAGCATCGGTTTCCCAGTCTGTAAACCGGGTCTGATAGCGGGTATCGGTAAACAGTAAATAGAGAAAGTTACACATCCCGGGCTGTGCTTCAGAGAAGTGCAGGTAACGATCTGCTTTTTCATTGTACGCCAGCACATCCCAGTGCAGATTCAGCACATAGCAGAGATAATTATCCGGAAAATCATCCAGCATCCGGGTGATAACCGGTGGCACATGATGCTCTGTATCACCGGAGGCTTCCGGAGCCCGCTGGTGGGCCAGCAGATACAGGTGCTGGCGTTCTGCCTCATTCAGACGCAGTGTCCGTGCCAGGTTGTCCAGAAAGCGGGTGGATACCCCGATTTCACGCCCTTGTTCCAGCCAGGTGTACCAGGTCAGACCCACTCCGGCAAGTGCGGCGACTTCTTCACGGCGCAGACCCGGAGTACGGCGGCGTGAAGTGTGCGGCAGCCCCACACATTCCGGGGTCAGGCTTTCACGTTTTGTGCGTAAAAAATCAGCCAGTTCCGGCCGTGTGCGCGGGTTTTCACTCATTATCAGATGCCTTATACAATGTTGCCCTGAGTTCCTGTCACTATTAGTAATAGTATAAACGGTTAAATTGTAACAGAATAACGACCTGATTATAGTCTCATTCCTGCTTTTAAAAATGGCAAAATGAGAAAAACATGAATCAGCAACAACGTATTGCACTGTTTGTATTAGTCCTCGCCGGGTTTGTCACTATTTTCGATCTGTTTGTCGTCAATGTGGCGATAGTCAGTATCGAACGTGGTTTACAGGCCAGTTTCACTGAACTGACACTGATTATTGCCGGGTATGAACTGGCTTTCGGCCTTCTGCTGATTACCGGCGGGCGGCTGGGAGATATTTACGGACGCCGCCGGTTATATCAGGCCGGAATGGCCTTTTTCACACTGGCGTCACTGTTGTGTGCTGCCGCACCGACAGCATTATTACTGGTGATTGCCCGTTTTATCCAGGGACTGGCTGCCGCATTATTGTTCCCGCAGGTGTATGCCGGAATACGCCTGAATTTTGATGAAACACAGGCAAGAAAAGCATTCGGCTGGCTGGGTATGACGCTGGGGCTGGCCGCAATTGCCGGTCAGGCACTGGGAGGCTGGCTTATTACCCTGAATCTGTTTGATATGAGCTGGCGGCTGATTTTTCTGGTTAATCTCCCTGTTGGTATTCTGGCTCTGGTATTATCCCGCCATTTACAGGAGGGATGCGCTGCGGACGGACTCACCACTGACTGGCCGGGCGTACTGTTATCCGCCGCAGGTATTACCGCATTTCTGTTACCGCTTCTGATGTTGCCGGTTTGGGGCCTGACACTTTTCAGTACCGGATTGCTGCTTACGGGTATGGTTCTGTTGTTCTGTTTTGTCCGTTATCAGCAGCATTTATCACGCACCGGGCGGACACCGCTGTTTGATATTGCCGTACTGAGCAACCGGCCATTTGTTACCGGCACCGGCGTTGTGCTGTGTGTCTATGCCACCTCATCCGCATTTCCGCTGATACTTTCCCTGTTACTGCAAAACGGTATGGGGGCTACACCGCTGGAAGCCGGGCTGATTTTTGTGCCGTCCAGTATCGGCTTTGTTATTGCCTCCTTTATCACTCCACGAATGACTATCAGACTGGGCGAACCGGTGATTTATTATGGTGCATTAGGGTATGCCGCCAGTTATCTGGTATTAATCGCCGAGCTGAATTTCCTGCCGCAAAGCACCACAAATACGATACTCAGTCTGTTTCTGTTTTTGGTCGGGTTCACACAGGGCATGATCATGACCCCGATGCTGAACATTGTGATGTCCCGGGTTACACCGGTACAGGCCGGGATGGCATCCGGACTGACGGCCACATTACAACAGATTGGTGCAGCAACCGGTGCAACCGCAGTATCGGTTATTTTACAGTTTTCACTGCGGCACAGCGGAGATACTGTAATGTTATCTGCTCCTGCCGCAATTTACAGTGTCAGTCTCGGGTTCAATGTGCTGATGGCACTGTGTGCCGCATATCTGATTTACCGCATAACACGCGCCCGGCAGCCGGAAATAGTTTCCTGTCTGTAGTGCATCATTACGGATGTATTAAAAAAAGAAAATACCCCGAATTGTGTATTTTTAGCCAATGTGATACCACGTAATGTACGAATAACAGCGATACAGGGAGTTGTCTGATGATTACAATTTCACACCTTGACCATCTGGTTCTGACGGTGGCTGATGTTGAAAAAACCTGCGATTTTTACCACCGCGTACTGGGTTTTTCGGTCATTACATTTCGCGGGGATCGCAAGGCTTTAGTGTTTGGCCGTCAGAAAATTAATTTACATCAGGCAGGAAATGAATTTCTGCCGAATGCGGATAAACCGGTACCCGGTTCAGCAGATCTCTGTTTTCTCACCGGAACCCCGGTTGAACAGACGCTGGCGCATCTGGCAAAAGAAAAAATTGTTGTGGAAGAAGGGCCGGTGGAACGCACAGGGGCAACCGGCCCGATAATATCGGTCTATTTTCGTGACCCGGATTTAAACCTGATCGAGATTGGCCTGCCGGTCACATCCCGGGCGGTATAAGCGGATAACAAAACCGGAAATCAGTATCAGCACTATTGCAGCACAGATGAGTGCTGCAATGACATTTCCCTGTAAGGAGAACGCAGACACCATCATGCCCCCGGCAGCAGAGCCGGCAGCAATACCGGTGTTGAAAAAGGCGATATAAAGTGACCCGGTTATTTCAATCGCTTGTGCGCTGTAGCGGATCATCCAGTTCATCAGCGTCACAGATACGCCGCCGTATGCTATTCCCCAGAGCGTGAGAATGATGGTATGTGATACAGGGACGGCAGGCAGCAGGAGTAACCCTGCCAGGCTCAGGGCAATACCGCCGGTAATGCAGAATACGGCACGGAACAGATGACGACCGGACAATAACCCCAGAACAAAATTACCGGCAATACCTGCAATACCGTACAGTGCCAGTAACCCGCTGAGTTCATATGCCTGCAACTGAGGATCCCGTTGCAGAATCGGGCGGACAAAGGTAAATGCCATAAAGTGGGCAGTCACCAGCAGTAATGTGATCAGCAAGTCTGTCCGGATAACCGGGCGGCGGAGTTGGGTCAGAAAATCGCGGACAGCCGGTGTCTGAACCGGCGGCAGAGAGGGAAGATCCAGCATCAGCAGCAACACGGCCAGGGAAAACAGGCTCATGATACCAAACACGCCACGCCAGCCGACCCATTCACCGAGGATCACCCCGGCGGGGATTCCCAGTACGGATGCGGCAGCAACACCGGCAAATATCAGAGATGTGGCAAGTGCCACATGCCGGGAATCGACCAGCCTGACAGCTATTCCGCCGGCGATTGCCCAGATCCCGCCGATGCTCAGCCCGACAATAATCCTGGCCGCGATCAGAACAGAGAAGTGGGTGGCTGTTGCCGCACAGATATTGGCCACCATTAATAACAGCATCAGTATCATCAGCAGATAACGACGGTTCAGGCGGCCGGTGAACAGAATAATCAGGGGGGAACAAAGCGCAGCGACCAGAGCCGGTATGGTTAGCATCAGGCTGACATACGCCTGCGGCACCCGGAACGCTGCCGCAACCGGTGTCAGTAACCCGACCGGCAGCATTTCCGTAGTCACCACAGCAAACGTTGCGAGAGTCAGCGCAACAACAGAAAACCATCCCCGGCGGGCTGGCGGCAATGAAGGTGATAAACAATGACTGTCTGACATACATTCCTCATGGTAATAACTTTACTTGAGAAGAGAGTCTATCTGCGCCAGTATGACAGATAAATATCACCTTTGGCCAAATACCGGGGACAAATCGTGGCAGATAAAAATGGTTTACTGCTGGATAACTTATTCGATGTGCTGGTTTTTGTACGGGTCAGTGAAACCGGTAATTTCACATCGGCAGCTGAAAAATTACAGATTTCACGTTCCGCTGCCGGAAAGTGCCTTCAGCGCCTGGAAAATCGTGTCAGTACCCGTCTGCTTCACCGGACCACACGGCGGTTGCGTCTCACGGAAGAGGGTGAACGTTTTTATCTGCATGCCAAACGGATATTATCCGAGGTGGATGATGCGGAAAATGCGTTATATGAAGGCAGACAAAAACCTTCCGGCACATTGCGGGTTGCTGTCCCTGTAGTCTTTGGCCGCAATTATGTGATGCCGGTAATACAACAGTATGCCGCACAATGGCCCGATGTTGATATTGATGTCAGTTTTTCGGATGATTACTGTGATCTGGTTCAGGAAGGTATTGATGTGGCCGTGCGTATCGGCGGTAATGATGACAGCCGCCTGGTGCGCAAAGTTCTGGCGCCGCATCGCCTGGTGACCTGTGCGTCACCGGGTTATCTGGAACGGCACGGTATACCGGAAGCACCGGAACAGTTAGCAGCACATGAGTGTCTTATCTTCCGCCACCGGGGACGAAGTGTTCCCTGGCAGTTTATGCGGGATAAAAACGTTCAGTTGTATCCGGTCAGTGGCCGGTTCAGTCTGGGAGATACCGGCGCGGTTCTTGATGCTGCACTGGCTGATGGCGGAATTTGCCAGTTGGGCGCTTTTCTGGCCGGGCCTCAGGTAGCGAAAGGGGTATTGCAGCCGGTACTGACTGCATTTACACCGCCGGGCGAACCTGTATGTGCGGTATATCCGTCAAAACAATTTCTGGCGCCGAAAGTCCGCGAATTTCTCAATACACTGGAAACACAATGGCAGGGAAAAGCGGTATGGGAATCCCCCGTTAATCAATCATAAGGAATAACTGATGACAGATAGTGAATTTCTGGCTCAGGCGATAGCACTGGCCCGCCGGAATGCCGAAAAAGGCGGACGCCCGTTTGGGGCCGTTGTGGTCAGAGACGGAAAAATTGTCGGTGAAGGGGTTAATCAGATGTCTGAGCTGCATGACCCAACCGCTCATGCGGAATTGCTGGCTCTGCGTCATGCTGGTAACCACCTCCGGCAGACCCGGCTGGAAGATTGTGTGGTGTATGCCAGCGGACAGCCATGCCCGATGTGCCTGGCTGCAATGCGGATGGCGGGTGTGCCCCGTGCTGTCTATGCTTATTCCAATGCAGATGCGGAACCTTACGGTTTATCAACAGCATCCATCGCATTGGCATTACGGGCAGATCCGCATGAACAGCCGGGCTTCTCTTTTACACAGCAAAAACCGGAAGGTGAGACGTCACTGTATGATTTCTGGCAGCAAAAACAGAACTGATTATAGTTGACACTGATGCTGCCGGGTTTCCGGCAGCCGGTATTCCTGATACCATACCCGCCGGTATCCTCTGCCGGTTTTGTATTTTTTACCTTCTGTGTTTTCCGCTCTGTTTTACATTCCTCTTATTTATCCTCTGAATATGCTGCTGTTTATCTGCAGTACATCCTCAGTCTGCCTGTCATTTCGCCTGTTTTACCTTCCCCTGATGAATGAATTCAATCCGTAACCCGTTTATTTTCATTTTGTTATACAGGATTTTTATGATTTCACCTTATACATTGCCGGTACTGGCATTCACAGTATTTTTTACCGGCGTTACTGAATTATGGTTTCACCGATGCTCACGCCGCTGGCGGCTGCATTTGATGTCACACCCGCGCAAGCCTCATGGCTGATTGCGGTGTATACCTTATCGTATGCAGTGGCTGCACCGGTGCTGGGATGATTATCAGACCGTATCGGCCGTTACCGGATGTTGCGTGCCGCATTATTGCTGTTTGTGGCAGATGGTATCGCTCTGGCACTGGCATCGTGTTTCAGTGTGGCTGTGGGCTTGCGTATTCTGGGTGGTCTGGCGTCTGCTGCGCTGATCCCATCTGTTTTTGCACTGATTGCAGAACAATTAGGCGGGCTTCCCGGGATGATGTTGTGGATGTTATTGCAGGGATGCGCCCCGGGGATTGCCGCTCCCGTCAGTACAGCCATCATTGCTGAGCATGCCGGAACACGCAAAGAAGAGGCTCTGGCATTGTCAGAAAGCATGAATAATCTGAGCATCTTTATTTTATTACCGGTGGCAGCGGCACATCAGGATAGTCAGATATTATTACCTGCAGTTACCGCGTTATTGTTTTGCGCCACGGCACTGACGGGGTGCATTCTCAGCCCGATATATAGCAAAAAGTAATAATAACGAAAGAAATTATCTCTTCCGGAACTCATTGATACCGATCACGTTTACCCGAAGCGAAAATCAATATCATTTGCGCTATATATGCAAATATATAACGATAACAGTAAAACGATAACGGATGGTTCTATGACGACTAAATATATTTCGCGGGCACTGCTGCCAGCGCTGATTTCTGTTGCCCTTTTTCCGGCGCAGCAGGCACTGGCAGATACCATAATTGTGACGGACAAGCCTTCTCATATCACCCCGCAAACACAAGCCGGTGCCGGTTTTGTGGCGACCGATATTGATATGGGGCCGCTCGGTACCCGCCAGTGGCTGGATATTCCCTACAGCAGCAATACGGTCAGCGAAGCGATGATCCGCAATCAGCAAAGTAAAAGTGTCAGTGAAATGCTGAAATATCTGCCGTCTTCTCAGATGCAGGCCCGCGGCGGTATGGATGTGGGTCGTCCGCAGAGCCGGGGTATGCAGGGCAGCGTGGTGGAGAACAGCAGGCTGAACGGCCTGAATATTGTCTCCACCACCGCGTTTCCGGTGGAAATGCTGGAGCGGCTGGATGCAGTGAACAGCCTGACCGGCGCAATTTACGGCCCGGCGAGCCCTTCCGGTCAGTTTAATTTTATCTCTAAACGGCCGACACAGGATCCGCTGCACCGGGTGACGGTAGGGTATCAGAACCGTAATGCTTACAGTGCGCATCTGGATCTTGGCGGTCAGGCGGATGAAGAGAAGACTTTCGGCTACCGCCTGAATTTACTGGATGAAGAGGGTGAAGGCTATGTCCGGAACAGTAAAATACGCCGTCAGCTGGCCGCAGTTGCCCTGGACTGGCAGATCCGGCCGGGAACACAGATACAGCTGGATGCCAGTCACTATCATTTTGTGACCAAAGGATTTCCCGGCAGCTTTGGTTACGGCCCGGATATTGATTTACCGAATGCGCCGGACAGCTCCAACCCTGACCTTGCACTGAATACCGCCGGTAATGACCTGACGACAGATTCCGTCAGTACCCGTTTCACCCACTATATGAATGATAACTGGTCACTGAGCGGCGGTATCGGCTATCAGCAGGCAGATCGGGCAATGCGCTCTGTTTCGTCGCAAATTCTGGACAGCAAAGGGACTATCAGCCGCTCGATCACGGATTCTCCGGCAGCCGGTCGTTTCCGCGTGCTGAGTAATAATCTTACCCTGAACGGTCAGTTTGATACCGGTTCGGTAAACCATGATGTTGCTCTCGCCACCACCGGTTATACCTGGTCAATTTACAGTGCCAAAGAGCGGGGTAAAACCTTTCAGCTCGGCAATACCAATATGTATGACCCGTCTTCCATGACCGAACCTTCCGATGGACGCATCAGAACCGGCGGGGAACGTTACAAAGCCAGTGAAAACCAGCAGCAGAGCATTATTATTGGTGACACTGTCACTTTTAACCCGCAATGGTCTGCCATGGTGTATGTCAGTCAGAGCTGGATCACGACCCGTAACTTCGATAAACAGGGACACAAAACTGACCGCGATCAGCAGACCGGTACCAGCCCGAATATGGCGCTGATGTACAAAATCACCCCCGATGTGATGACTTATATCAGTTATGCCGATTCTCTCCAGCCGGGGGATACCGCGCCGGATGATGATAAAGTCAAAAACCGGGGTGAAACACTCAGCCCGTACCGCAGTACACAATATGAATGGGGTATTAAAGCCAATACCGGCAATATGAACCTGAGTGCCGCGGTTTTCCGTCTGAAACGGCCGTTTGCCTATACCGACAGCGACCAGATCTTTAAAAAACAGGGCGAACAGGTAAATGACGGGCTGGAACTGACCGCCACCGGCAATGTCTGGCAGGGGCTGAATATCTACAGTGGTGTCACGTTCCTGAAAGCAGAGCTGACGGATACGGGTAATAACAAAACTGAGGATAAACGGGTTGTCGGGGTACCGAAAGTACAGGCAAACCTGCTGATGGAATACAGTCTGCCATCTGTTCCGCAGTGGGTATACAGTGCCAACATTCATTACACCGGCAAACGGGCGGCAAATGATACCAACACCAGCTGGGCGGACAGCTATACCACACTGGATCTCGGTGCCCGCTATACCACTCAGATAGAAAATGTGCCGGTCACACTGCGGATCTCTGCGGATAACGTTACCAATGAGCATTACTGGGCTTCTATCTTCCCGGGCAACAGTAACGGCAAAAATGGCGGCGCCAATGCTTTTACCGGTGCAGGCCGTGAATTCCGGGCCACCGTATCATTTGATTTTTAACACGGAGGCAGCGTGATGCGGCACTATTTATCAGCGTTATGCCTGTTATTTGTCAGTACCTGTGTCTTCAGTGCCCCGGCAGAAGTGCCGCCGGAACCGGCACTGCGGATAGCAACACCGTGGCCGGCGCAGAATGCGATTATTATGATGCTGGGTTACGGCGGTAATATCACCGGAACCTCGCGGGTTGCCAAACAGATCCCGCTGTTCCGTCAGATGCTGCCGCAGATTGACAATGTACCGGTCATCGGTACCACCGGCGGAAATGAGCTGAATATCGAACAAATTCTGAGCCTGCGAACAGATATTTTATTTATTCATGACGGGATCCGCGTTCCGCAGCAGGCGGTGCTGGCACAGGCCGGTGTCCGTGTGCTGGCCTTTAAAGCCAACAGTATGGATGCACTGCGGGAGCGGGTAAAACTGACCGGCGAGGCGCTTGGCTCGGATGCGGCAGAGAAGGCGGCGCAATATGAGCGCTATTTCCGTGACAATATCCTCCGGGTGCAGGAACGACTGAAAAATGTTCCGGCGTCTGCCCGTCTGCGGGTGTATCACAGCATGGGAAACCCGCTGTATACCTCCGGGCGGCCGTCGCTCAATCAGGACTGGATGGATCTGGCCGGCGCGGTCAATGTGGCAGAAAACTGGTTTCCGGCACACAGCAGTGCTAACGGAGAGGTATCATCAGAGCAGATTATCGCGGCTGATCCGCAGGTGATTATTGCGATGAACCGGCGGGATGCGGAATTTATTCAGCAATCACCGCAATGGCAGTCAATTGATGCCGTGCGTAACGGGCGGGTATATACCAATCCGCGCGGTATGTTCTGGTGGTGCCGCGAAACGTCAGAGGAGGCATTGCAGTTCCTCTGGCTGGCCACGGTGCTGTATCCGGATACCTTTGCGGATATTGATATGAGAAATGAAACAGCCGCGTTTTATCAGACGTTTTATGGGATTACGCTGACGCCGCAGCAGATCACGGACATTCTGCAACCGGAGTGATCCGGACATACCGTCACCGGTTTTCCGGTGACGGTAATATCACCTATTATACTTTCACAAATTCAATATGCTGCAGCAACCCGCCGCCGGAAAGGGAACGGTCCTCATGTAATGTCAGCACAATATCGCCTTCCTCAAGGTTCACCCGGGTCTCCCGGTAAATGACCGGGCCGTAATTTGAGCCGGATTTATACGGTGTCAGCACCGTTTTGGTTAAATCTGTCAGATGGGTATCGGTAACAATTTTTCCGGCCTGTTCAATCCGCAACTGAGTTTCATAATCGAAACTAAGGGAATTGGTCATATAGGCATAGTACAGGCGGATATGGTACTGCCCGGCGCTTCTGACCGGCAGTGTGACCGGGTCTCCGACTCTGTCATAACTGCGGGGTTCGGCGGCGGATAAATAATTGTAGCTGCCGTTAGCAGAAGAATTTCCGGCGGTCAGGAACAGATTGCCGAGATAAACCATATGGTTTTCAGCATTAACCGGATTGGCAGCGATATCGCTGCGTTCAGAACAGACCCTGGTGGATTTTTGCTGCGCGCCGTAAGCCAGATGATCCTGAATATTGGTGTACCCGGATGTCCAGTAAATAACGGAGCGTTTGGCCTGGCTTTCCGGATCATAAAAATCATCGTTTTCGGTGTAATTATTGATTTCTGCAGTCAGCACGTCTTTAAACATAATATCCGCCTGTTCCGTCAGGGTTTTGCTGTATTTTTCCAGCATATCAGAGGAATAGCCCCAGTTCTTGCCGAATACCAGGGTATCGCGCAGTGTAAAGAAATAGAGCAGGCAGGACAGGGCACACACGCCGCACAGCCGGACAATACCTATTCTTTTTGCGGTATCGATGCTGAGAATGCATAAGCGGCTCATACTTGCGATGGCAATCTTATTGCGTACCACAATCAGCTGGCGCGCCTCTTCTGTCGGTGAATTCTGCCAGGAACTGATAGCATCCTGCAGACTTTCGGCATCTTTGCGGACGGCCTGATATTCTGATTCCAGCCATTCAGAGGTATTTTTCATCAGTGTTTCCTGAATAATACCAATAACATCCACTTCCTTTGGCTCTGTCATTTTTTTATAAACCAGTTTCAGCACCATGCTGAGAATGGTGGTGGCAATTCCCTGCGGTGAAGTGGCTGGTACAGCGAAAGAGGCGGGCGGGATCATATTCAGTGCCTGTAACGTCAGCATATGTAGTTGTGGCTGGGTACTTTCTGCGGCAAGGTGAAAGGCAGAAGTCTGAGTCATAATGTTTCTCCGGCAGATAATAAACAGATAAGGGGAAATCAGTTTATGGCTGCTTATCTGCCGGTAACAGACTAATTTCTATCAGATTTATGAGAAATGCTATTACAGTGGTTTTTTCATAACCTGCGGGTGATATTCACTGTCCGGGTAAGCATTCAGCTCTGTTTCTGAATCCCGGTAAGCAGAAAAATGATAGCGGTACGCGGAATATCCGGCATTGCTGACATAAAAAGTTACCTGCTGGTTTTACGCTTTTAAAACAGCCTGCCGGATAAATTAAACCGGAACCTGAAGGATTTATAAAATATTATCCGTCAAATCAATAGAGTGACACTATTTTTCCTGAAATTTAGGAATTTTCCTTATTGTGATAAATGACTGTAGTACCTTGATATTATTCTGATTTTACAATTTAACATAAATTGACACGATAGTATTTCGTGCCCTGGTATGCTAAAACACGGTGTGCTGAAAATCAGAAAAGCAGTTTAATTGATTTTTTTTAAAAGGAAATTTTCAGATGATGTTTATCGACAGGGTTATTCACCTGGTGCTTAGTGGTATTATTATCGTAGGTGTCTATCAGTTTTATTTCTTTACGCAACGTCATATGGTCAGGCCGGTTAAAACATTTAACTTTGCACTGGATGAAAAAATTCCTTTCTGGCCCTGGTGGTCCTGGATCTACAGCTTTCTTTATTATCCGGCGATTCTCTATCTGAACTGGATTATTCAGGATTCACGTCAGTTTATCATCATCGTATTCAGCTATGTTATCCTGTTACTGATGCAGATGTTTTTCTTTGTGGTGTATCCGGTTGCCACGCCGCCGCACTGGCGTGAAATGAATACCGGGAAGAAAGCGTCCGAAAAATTCCTGCTGTTTGTGCAGAAATTCGACGATACATCCAACTGTTTCCCGAGCATGCACGTCTCTGTTGCCACATTAACCGCGCTGCTGGCCTATGCCACACTCGGACCATGGGTATTCATGTTCCCGCTGTTAATCGCCTTATCCTGCATGTTCACCAAACAGCATTATATTATTGATTTACCGGCAGGTGCCGTACTCGGCTGGCTGGCTTATCAATGTTATGTAGTATTAATATAATACCCTCATGACTTAATTGCCGCATTCAGTGCGGCATTTTTTTTGCCCGGATTCTGGTTATATTCACTGATACTGAAAAAATTCAGACTGAGCCAGGTGAGGACTATATAGATGATAAGTCCGGAAATATCGGTAAGGTAAGTTCTGATTAAGGGCATTTGTTGATTCCGTTCAACAAAAAACCTGCAAAATGCAGGTTTTTCGGTATACCTTACTATTGTTTTTTTCCGGCGGAATATCAATGCGCCATACGCGCAAATCCATCCGCCAAATCACGCTTCAGGTCATCAACATCTTCCAGCCCGATTTGCAGGCGCAGTGTCCGTCCGCCCGGATTCCACTGTGTGACGGTACGGTATTCCGCGCAATCAAACGGCGTGATCAGGCTTTCAAAACCGCCCCAGGAATAACCCATGCCGAAGATGGAAAGGCCGTCCAGCAATCTGCCGACATCATCCTGTGTAAATTTCGGATCCAACACCACAGAGAACAGGCCGGAAGAGCCGGTGAAGTCACGTTTCCAGATCTCGTGCCCCGGGCAGTCCTCAAAGGCCGGATGCAGCACGCGGATCACTTCCGGACGTGATTTCAGCCAGTGTGCAATATCCAGCGCCCGTGACTGCGCTTCTTTCAGGCGGATTGACAGGGTTCGCAGTCCGCGCAGTGCCAGGAAACAATCTTCCGCCCCCGGCAGCATTGCCATCAGATCATAGGTTTCCCGCAGTTTCGGCCACCATTCCGCGTTGGCGGAGACAATTCCCATCAGCAGATCGGAATGACCGCCCAGATATTTGGTACCGGCCTCAAGGGAGAGGTCGCAGCCCATATCATGCGCCCGGAAAAACAGCGGGGTTGCCCAGGTGTTATCAATAATCGTCGCGATATTGTATTTTTTAGCCACCGCCGTGATGGCCGGCACATCCTGAACCTCAAAGCTTTGCGATCCCGGGGACTCCAGGAAAATCGTGCTGGTGTTGCTTTTTATCAGAGATTCAATGTCACCGCCGATCATCGGGTCGTAATAGGTGATGGTGATCCCCATTTTTTCCAGCAGACCACGGCAGAAATTGCGGGTCGGACGATAAACACTGTCCGGCATCAGCAGGTTATCGCCGCTTTTCAGTGTGGTCAGCAGCGCCAGCACAATGGCGCCCAGCCCGGACGGTGACAGCACGGTTCCTTCGGCGCCCGCAAGGGCGCTCCAGGATTGCTCGAGGTTCTTAATGGTCGGCGTGCCCGCAGTGCCGTAGTTAAACTCAGCCCGGTTATTGAGCAGGGCATCCATAGTCGGGAAAACCACGGTAGATCCCCGGTAAACCGGAGCATTAACAAAACCGGACTGAGACGCCGGGTCGCGTCCCAGCTGCGTTATCTGTGTATCAATATGAAAATCTGAAACGGTTTTTTTAGTCATAACATCCTCACGCGTAATACGTCATTATTCATTTACAGCGTCATTCGAAAAACTTAAAGAACGGAGAGAGACACAACAGCACGCCGAAGAAGATAATAAACCAGACTGTTGCACCTTTGAATTTATGTAAGACCGGCACGCGGTAAACCAGATAGCACGGGATCAGGCAGGAAACCACACCGAATAACGGCCCGCCGAGCTGCATAAAGAACAGAATCGAGAAGCGGGTGGAGACCCAGAACCACAGGGACAGAATCACCCCGATACACACACCGTAATGCAGCACGGTCTGATTAATACGCTCCTGCGGCATAAAGCGGGTCAGGATATTCACCACGATGCCTTTGATTGCTTCCTGGAAACCCAGATAAATGCCGAGAAACGCGGTCAGAATGGCGAAAATATTCAGCATTGCGGTCATCACTTTAACAACCGCCCCCGGAATTACCTGTGCGGCAATCGCCAGTGCTGAAATGTTCTGCTCAAACGCGGAGACAGCCTGGTCATGGCTTATCGAGAACGTAAACGAGAAGGCAAAGAACAGAACAGCAACGGCCAGGATAATATACGCCACCCGGTTTGCCCGTACCGCGCGGTAAGTTGCGATACGCTTGTCTTTTTCCAGTCTGCGGTAAGCAATATTCATCGGGCTTAAAATCTGCACGAACAGAATGGAGAACAGGGTAAACGGCAATGTTAGGAACACATCCCGCAGGAACGGCAGGAAATCCGGGAATGCGCTGATATTGGCAAAGTTCCAGTAAGGCACCATTACAATCCCGAGTAATACGATAATCCCGAATTTCACTATTACCATCGGGCCGGAGACCTTAAATAACAGGCGCTCCCCCTGTGCGGCGATAGCCACCAGAACCGTCAGGATAATCAGCCCGTACCACACCGAATCTGATAACAAACCTTCTGTTAAACCGAATGTTTTGATGTAGGAGGCACTGTCAAAGGTCACGGCGAGCGAATAGGAGAACATGCCGTGCAGCAGCATCAGGAAGTAGGCGATACCAAGGGCTACTCCCCAGTTTTTCCCCAGATACTGCGTGATAACGCTGGCATAATCTTCACATTCTTCCGATTCCGATAATGTCCGCAGATATAAATTCTGCAGCCAGTAAATCGCCGGATATGACAATAATGTGGCGGCAATAAATACCCAGATACCTTTAATACCGATCTGAACCGGCATAAAAACAATCCCGGAACCGATCGCCATCCCGATACATAATACAACCCATCCGGCATCATATTTGGTAAAGGGTATCTTTTTTAAATCACTATTTGCATTTGCACCTGTCTGAATGCTGTCTTGCATAGTCAATTCCTCAACGTTATAGATTTAATTATTTAAAAAGTCAGGAACAACGTGAATATATTTATGTTGTATGGATACAGTGTTATAAAACCATTGTTATAGTAAGGGGTAACACGCAGGCTGAACAGGGCACGACTATGCTAATAAATAAAAACACTTTTGCGTTTAAAGCAAAAATTGACAGCTACGCGATTTTTCGCCATCTGGAGCTGTTTATCAAAATTGTGGAGTGCAACAGTTTCAGCGGTGCGGCACGAAAACTCAATGTAACGCCGTCGTCTGTCAGCCGTGGCTTACAGCAGCTGGAAGAGCAGCTCGGTGTGGTTCTGCTGAAACGAACCACCCGCAATTTTATCCTGACTGAAGCCGGGCGTTATTTATTGCAGAGGGCGCAACAGTTACTGACAGATCTCGATGATTCATTAGTGAATACAGCGAGTTTTTATCAGCACGCACAGGGACAGCTAAAAATAACCTGTTCAATTGCCTTCGGCGTCTGCCATTTAATGCGGCTTTACAGCGAATACCGGGAAATAAATCCGCAGGTCAGCTTATCAGTTGATCTGAACGATGCATTAATTAATTTAAATGAAACTGACTTTGATATTGCACTGCGTATTACCAGTCATCCCCCGGAAAATTTTGCATTACGGAAATTGTGCAATATAAATTGGATCTATTGCGGCAGCCGTCATTATTTTGAACAAAACGGGATCCCGCAGTCACCGGCGGATATTGCCCGGCACAATTGTTTAATTAATCCGAATATTCCGGACACCTGGCGGATGAATGATAAAGACGGCGTGGCTTATCCGCTGGCGATCAACAATATGATTGAGGTCAACAGCAGCCTGGGATTACTGGAGGCGGCGCGCTGTCATCAGGGGATTGTCTGTCTGCCGACCTATATGCTGGGAAATTATATTGATAACGGTGAATTACTGCCGGTATTACTGGATTACAATCCGAAAACCACACCGTTCGCGCTCTATGTACTTTACAGCCCGGCGCATACCCATGCCCCGAAAATCCGCACCTTTATTGATTTTCTGGCGGATAAGCTGCCGCTTGATCCGCCGTGGGACAGCTGGATGCATCAGGACAGAGCAGGGAGTTCCCCGGCATAAACATAATAGGTTTCAGTCACGTCATGACCGCCCCAGTCATAGGCTTGTGCGGCGATACGCTGTAATCCTTTGTGCTCATAAAAACCGAAATCGGAATCACTGTCTGTCCAGAGGAAATAGCGGGCGGACTGTTTTCCCCGCAGATACTCCATCGCCAGCTGCCAGAGCCGGTTACCAATACCGTGTCCCCGGAAGCGGGCATCTATCATAAACAAATTCAGAGAGGCATCGAAATTCCCGTCACAGGAAGCCAGCAGATTTCCGTTGATAATCAGCGTATTCAGATACATATCAAACAGGGTTTCTTCCTGCAGGTCGCGGGCAATAATATTTTTCAGGGCAGAATACTGACGGGTTTTGGCGCGGACTTTCTCCCGCAAATCGGCAGATGCCGTGACCGCCATAATACCGGCGATGGTACCGCCATCCCGCACCACAAAAATCCGTGATGAGGTCAGAATGACATCATCCAGCAAAAATTCCGCCATCGGCAGCACTTTCTCTTTCGGGATCCAGCTGCGGTAATCCCAGGTGGTGATAATTAATTCATTAATTTGTGCGATATCTGCATCGGATATTGTATGTAATTCGCTGTAACTCAGTGCCTGAGTGTCACTCATGCAACCCGCCTTGTGTGTGGATTATCTGCGGCAGATTATATCGTCAGCATTAATATGCCTGCAAATAATGCTGGCAGTTTTGCCATTGCCGGGGACGGATAAAGCGATTAGAGTGTTCTGCAAACCTGCAATTTCGCTGACATCCGGTGAACTATGACTTCCGAACAGAGCACTGTCCGTATTATTGATACCATCACGCTTTCCGATAACTGGTATATCCTCAAAAAATATGTTGTTGATTATCTGCGCCGCGACGGCACCCGCCAGCGTCTGGAGCGGGAAGTCTATGACCGTGGTAACGGCGCGGTTATTCTGCTGTATAACCGTCAGAAAAACAGCGTCATTCTGATCCGTCAGTTTCGTCTGCCGGTATATGTCAACGGCCATGACGGCTTTCTGATTGAAGCGGCTGCCGGTCTGCTGGAAGAGCAGGATCCGGTATCCCGCATCAAAGCGGAAGCAGAGGAAGAGACTGGTTTTCGCATTACCGATGTTGAAAAAGTCTTTGAAGCCTTTATGAGTCCGGGATCCGTCACCGAAAAACTTTACTTTTTTATTGCCGAATATGAAGACAATAACCGGCAGACAGCCGGCGGCGGCCTGCCGGAAGAGGGCGAAGATGTGGAAGTGCTGGAAATGCCGTTCCCGCAGGCTCTCGCCGCGATCAAAAGCGGTGAAATAAATGATGGCAAAACGATTATGCTGTTACAGCATCTGGCGCTGTCAGGGAGAATGGAAAATCAATCATGAAAACAACAAAATACCACCCGCTGTTTTTGTCCCTGCTATTACCGTTATCAGCGGTTGCCGCACAATTATCACCGGAAAATGTGGTATCGGATTTCTACCGTCTCAATTTGCAGGATCCGCCTTCTGATGGTTACGTAAAAAGCCAGGATTTGTATGTCAGCCCGGCGTTGCAGGAAAGCATCAGTGAATCCCTCAGTTGTAATTTTGATGGCCCGGGCACTGATCAGGCGTTCTGCGACCAGCCGCGGCCCTGCAAAGAAACCGCACATAGTTATATCTGTCTGTGGGGAGAGCACTGGGTGGAAAATGATGTCAATTATTACACCAAGTCACAGGATTATCCTGATTCATGGATGACAGAGCGCGCGGCACATACTGAATCACAAACCCGGGATACAGCTACTGTGCGCATCACACTGGGTAAAGCACCGGAGCCGCTGCGGTCATTCCGGGTAAAACTGATTCAGCAGAAAGGACTGTGGAAAATTGATAGTATTGTGATGCTTGAGTGAGGCTGTGGGGTTATACCTGGCAGCATAAATCAAGGCTTATATTCATTCAGGTTCAGACAGCATTGCAACAGGGAAAATGCCGGGGAAAATTGCGTCATATTTAACACCTGTTCTTCCTTCTGATATTAATGAACGTATTGAAAATATAAGAAATACGATGGCTAATCATTAGTAAATTTTATGTAATTCAGGAATGCAATCCCACCGGCAGGTGGATGCTGGTTGCCGCAGAGCAATAAATACCTGTTGTTGTGTATTGATCTTTTCCCTTCTTTCAAACCGGGTGTAAACTGGCAGAAATGCAGATTGCATGAGATCAGTCCATCTGCGGGCATCCGGTATATTATTCCGGTTATGATATTATAAAAACAGGAGCCGCACGCGGGGTACAGACTGATACTGCCGTGAAGTGGTCACAGGATATTATGGCTTTACGGGAAAAAGACAATGCCATCGCCATTGCCGGCCTGGTCATTTTAACACTGATCTGGAGTTACAGCTGGATCGCAATGAAGCAGGTCACGCACTATATTGGTGCGTTTGACTTTACGGCGATGCGCTGTGTGTTCAGCGCCATTATGTTATTACTGGTGCTGTATATCCGCGAACGCGCGATGGGGCGGAAAATCCGCTTTACGCCATTCCGCTACACTCTGGGGATCGCCGTCCTTCAGACCTGCGGTATGGTCGGGCTGGCACAATGGGCGCTGGTCAGCGGCGGTGCGGGGAAAGTAGCGATCCTCAGTTATACCATGCCGTTCTGGGTGGTGATTATGGCGGCAGTACTGCTCGGTGAGCGGATGCGCCGCCTCCAGTATGCGGCTATTTCAGTTGCCGGTGCCGGATTGTTGTGTGTGATCCAGCCCTGGACGCTCGATTTCGCCTCTATGAAAAGTGCCTTTCTGGCCGTGGCATCCGGTATCAGCTGGGGGGCGAGCGCGATTGTGGCGAAAAAACTCTACAGCCGCTATCCGCAGGTGGATTTACTCTCTCTCACCACCTGGCAGATGGTGTATGCCGCAATTATTATGACCCTGGTGGCGCTGCTGGTACCGCAGCGCACGATTGACTGGCAGCCCTATGTCTTCTGGGCACTGAGTTACAGCGCTATTCTGGCGACCGCCGTTGCCTGGAGTTTATGGCTGTTTGTCCTGAGAAAATTACCGGCGGGGATTGCCAGCCTGAGCACACTGGCGGTGCCGGTCTGCGGTGTGCTGTTCTCATGGTGGTTGCTGGATGAGGAGCCGGGCAGCACAGAAACCGCCGGGATTGTGATGATTGTGCTGGCACTGGCGGTGATAAGTATTAAGCGTCCGAAAAAAACTGCCTGACATCCGCGGCCGGCTCTGCTAAAACAGAATCACTGAAATGATGATTATTTCAAAAAGGTTAATACGATGAATCCATACAGCGCATCCGGCATGATTATTATCTCCGCACCATAGCGGGGGATGTGCTGTATTCAGAACCCGCCGCCTGAGCGGGTTTTTTATTGCTCTCTCAGCGGCATAACAGACAGGGAGCAATCATGTCAGAAACACAATCCGCCGCCTCACTGCATTTCCTCTGCGGCAAAATCGCCTCAGGGAAATCGACACTGGCACAACAATTAGTCCGCGAGCAACAGGCGGTTCTGTTGTCAGAAGATACCTGGCTGGCGGCGCTGTATCCGGGACAAATCACACAGCTGGCTGATTATATTAAAAAAAGTCGTCTGCTGAAATCCGCCCTAGAGCTGCATCTGGTGACATTATTACGACAGGGAGTAACACTGGTTCTGGATTTTCCGGCGAATACCCCGGTACAACGCCGGTGGCTGAAAGGGCTGGCAGAGCAGGCCGGATGCAGCTATTGCTGCTATGTGCTGGATGTGAGTGATGAAGAGTGTAAACGGCGGCTGGCCGCAAGGAATCTGAACGGGGAAAACCCGTTTGTCACCTCAGCGGAGCAGTTTGATCTGATTACTGCACACTTCAGTTATCCGTCAGAAGAAGAAGGGCTGGTCATCAGCGGCCGGTGAACCGCTTAAGCTGGTCGGCCAGCAGGGTTTTGACCAGCCAGATGGCTTCTTCACTGATTTTTGCTTTCAGCGCCGGGTCAGCAAACATCATCAGGCACAGTGACTCGGTTGCACCGAAAATCATCACAGAAGTCCATTCCGGGATCCGGAAATTCTCCGGCAGCCAGCGCTGCAATGCCCGTTGCAGGATCTGGCAGAAAAAATCCTGCACTTCGCGGCTGATCCCCGCATATTCAGGATAGGCTTTCAGTGCCGCCACGGTGGCATTGAAGGCTTCCCCGTCATCCGCCATCACATCAAAGTAGGTTGTGATAAAGACAGAAACGGCCTGATCGAGATCTGCTATCGTCTGCTCCATCCCAGTATTCATCCGTTCGGTCAGAACATCATCACTGTATTTAAACAGCGCGTGTAGCAGAGACTTGCGGTTGCCGAAATGTTTGTAGGTCACCGGCTTGGTCACGCCCGCCTTTTCCGCAAGGGTAATGAGGGTCAGGGCATCGGTGCCTTCCGCCAGGATAATGCTGTTGGCAACATTGAGCAGCTGTATCTGGCGCTCGTCGCGCTGTAAACGTCCGGACAAATCTGCCTCCTCATTGATATTAAAGTCGTTCTGTCTGCCGGAAAGTGTATCACAGAGTTCCCGGCCGCGGTCAGCTGACAGAAAAGATCGAAAAAAGATCGGAAAGGTATTTACAAGTTACCAAAGGTAACATATAACTATACCAAAGGTAACTTGTAAGCGTTTCACCTGCAACCAGAAATCAGTGAGGATGTACCATGCCGTGGATTTTATTAATTACTGCCGGATTATTTGAAGTCGTCTGGGCATTTACCATGAAACAATCAGAAGGTTTCACCAAAGTGGGGCCGTCAGTGATCACCATTATTGCTATGCTGATAAGCTTCGGGCTGCTGGCAATGGCCATGCGGGCACTGCCGCTGGGGACGGCTTACACCATCTGGACCGGGATCGGCGCTATCGGTGCCTTTATTGTCGGGATCATAGTGCTGGGTGAACCGGCAAATATGATGCGGATTATCGCAGGGGTATTAATTATCTCCGGGCTGGTGATGATGAAATTAGCCAGCCCGGCATAAAAATTCAGTACTGTGTTGCTTGCCGGCAGATATTGCCGGCTTTTTTGTTACAGCAGGGGCAGTTCCCGCGCCGGGATTACATCTTTCATTACCAGGGTGGAGGTCAGGCGCTGAACCCCCGGCATGGCGGCCAGGCGGCTGTCATATAATTTCTGAAAGGCATCGATATCTTTGACCACAACGGTCAGCATATAGTCCGGATCGCCGAACAGCCGTTTGGCTTCGATAATTTGCGGAATATCCGCTACAGCTGTCTCAAATTTGCTCATACTTTCCTGGTTGCCGTCTTTCATGGTGACAAACACCAGTGCGGAGAAATTCAGCCCCAGTACGCGCGGATCAAGCTGTGCGCGGTAGTCACAGATAGCTCCGGATTGCTCCAGTGCTTTCAGCCGCCGGTGGCAGGGGGACAAACTAAGACCCACGCGATCTGCCAGTTCAGTGACAGTTAATCGCCCGTCGAGTTGTAATTCAGAAAGAATCTTCCTGTCAAAGCTGTCCATTGATGATTTTCTCCCTCAAATAAGGTAAATCAGGGTCTGATTAGCAAGCACATTCTACCCGAATACAGATATTCTTCCTATCAGTTTCCGGTACAGGACAGAGGTATGCGGGAACTGGTTTCTGAAAAATGTCAGATATGCCGGCAACCGCCCCCGCCGGGTCTGACGAAAACAAAAAGCCCCGTTTCATGGCTCTGAAACGGGGCTTTTCTTATTGGCAGAACGGGGATCAGTTGTTTTCTGATTCAATACCGCGGCTGCGCAGGTACTCATCGTAACTGCCGGTAAAGTCAGTGACTTTTTCCGGTGTGATTTCGATGATACGGGTCGCCAGGGAGCTGACGAACTCACGGTCATGGGAAACAAACACCAACGTTCCCTGATATAACTCCAGCGCCATATTCAGGGATTCAATGGATTCCATGTCGAGGTGGTTGGTCGGCTCATCCATAATCAGAATGTTTGGTTTGGTCATCATTAACTTACCAAATAACATCCGGCCTTTTTCACCCCCGGATAACACCTGTACGGATTTTTTAATGTCATCCTGGGAGAACAGCAGGCGGCCCAGCACACTGCGGACCGACTGCTCATCATCACCCGGCTGCATCCACAGGCTCATCCAGTCGAAAACCGTCATATCAACTTCAAAATCGGTGGCGTGATCCTGCGCGTAATAACCGATATTGGCGTTTTCAGACCACTTATAACGACCGGTATCCGGTGTCAGTTCACCGACCAGGGTTTTCAGGAAGGTGGATTTACCCACACCGTTCATCCCCAGAACCGCAACTTTTTCACCCACTTCCATCATCATATTGACGTTTTTGAACAGCGGGGCGTTACCGTCATAACCTTTGGACAGGTTTTCCACTTCTAATGCATTACGGAATAGTTTCTTATCCTGCTCAAAGCGGATAAACGGGTTCTGACGGCTGGACGCTTTAATCTCGGTCAGCTGAATTTTTTCAATCTGTTTGGCGCGGGACGTTGCCTGACGGGACTTGGAGGCATTTGCGCTGAAACGGCTGACAAATGACTGCAACTCACTGATTTGTGCTTTCTTCTTCGCGTTATCCGCTAACAGACGTTCGCGCGCCTGAGTGGCGGCAAACATATATTCATCGTAGTTGCCCGGATGCACATTCAGGCTGCCGTAGTCCAGATCGGCCATGTGCGTGCACACCATATTCAGGAAGTGACGGTCATGGGAAATGATAATCATGGTGCTGTTACGCGCATTCAGCGTCTGCTCCAGCCAGCGGATGGTGTCGATATCCAGGTTGTTGGTCGGTTCGTCGAGCAGCAGAATATCCGGGTCTGCAAACAGCGCCTGTGCCAGCAGCACACGCAGTTTCCAGCCGGGTGCGATTTCACTCATCGGGCCGTTATGCTGTTCCAGCGGGATCCCCACACCCAGCAGTAATTCACCGGCGCGGGATTCAACGGTGTAGCCGTCCATTTCAGCAAACTGCACTTCGAGATCCGCCACGCGCATACCGTCTTCTTCGCTCATGTCCGGCAGGTTGTAGATGCGGTCACGCTCCTGTTTGACTTCCCACAATTCGGTGTGACCCATAATGACAGTGTCGAGCACAGAAAATTCTTCATAGGCGAACTGATCCTGTTTCAGTTTACCCAGACGCTCGTTCGGGTCGAGAAACACGTTGCCGCTGCTTGGCGCCAGATCACCGCCGAGAATTTTCATAAACGTGGATTTACCGCTGCCGTTTGCGCCGATCAGGCCATAGCGGTTACCGCCGCCGAATTTGACAGAGATATTTTCAAACAGCGGCTTGGCGCCGAACTGCATCGTAATATTGTTGCTGATTAACAAGACGAATACTCATAAGTTAAAGGAGAAAATAAACGGCGGGCATTATGCCACAGATGGGCGGCGAGGCACAGATGTATAAAAAAAGGACGGTGACCCGGCGGGCCACCGCAGTACATATTATTGTGAGTTCGGATCCATGGCATAGATTTCACCGGATTCATCTTCCGGCAGGCCGTAATTCAGAACATCATAGATCCCCAAATCGGTTTTACAGACCTTTTTATTGATGACTTTATCGCCTTTATAGACTGCCAGGCCGGTAAATTCCCAGCCGCGGCCCATTCCGCTGTATACCACATAGTTAAACGGGCCGTTTTCAAAGCGGATATACGCCGAACCACCGCCGCTAAACATGGTTTGTCCGACATAAACACCATTTTTCGCATTGCCTTTTACCGGCAGGGTAATTTCCGGTTTTGCCAGCGTCCCGTAGCGGTATGCCGGCGTTTTACCTTTTTCCACCACCACACTGACATATTTATTATTTTCCAGCTGACAGGTAAACTCCTGAGCCAGCGCGGGGGCTGATAACAGCCCGGTCACTACCATTCCGATAAGATACTTTTTCATTTTTCTGCCTTTACAGGTTATTGTCCGGAGTCCGGCGTGTTATTAATTGTTAGGATCGGCTATTTATTAGCATAAAAATGAATTTATTTCCGGTTTTCCGGAGCAGGATAAGTATATATGCCATGGACTTTTGCACATCCGGCGATTGTTTTTCCCCTGAAACAATCCCGTTACGGGCGGTGGCTGAATCTGCCCGCGCTTATTACGGGCAGTGTATCGCCGGATTTGCTGTACTCTTCCGGGATGTACCGCGCCGCGGATGAGGCACATCATTTTACCGGCTGGTTTTATACCGGACTGCCGGTGTGTCTGGCGGTTCTGCTGATTTTTCACTGGTTATCCGTGCCGCTGAAAACTGTATTACCGTTTCCGGTGACTGACCCGCTGACCCGTTCTCTGAGAAAAAATAGTGTCATTTTGTTGTCTCTGTTTATCGGAGCGGCCACACATATTATCTGGGATGCATTTACCCATGAAACCGGCACGATGGTGCGGGCGCAGTCCGTTTTACAGGTATCGTTGTTGCAAGGTATGACGGACGGACAGGAGATTGCGGTATATAAAGTGTTGCAGCATTTGGGGTCACTGCTTGGTACCGGTTATCTCTGCCTGAAGTTTGCACAGTATCAGCGGGCACTGCCGGAAGCAGAGAAGCGCGGGAATCTTATCCGGCTTATCCGTCTGATTGCGCTGGCAGTTCTGGGTGCACTGTGTACGGCGCCGCTGGCGTACGGTCTGGCGCAGACAGAAACCGGTGTTCATATAAATCGTTTTGTCTTTTATGAATTGTCGCTTTCTGTCTCCTTTTTTGCCGGATTTGTTGTTCTGGCGGCACTTTTTCAGGTTATCAGAAAGCGTTAATGCGTTATGATCGCGGATTAAATTTTGCAGTACAGAGGAAAATATACAGTGGCGATTTGGGTGGATGCGGACGCCTGTCCGAAAGTTATCAAAGAAATCCTTTACCGGGCAGCTGATCGGGAAAAAACGGAAGTCACCTTTGTGGCCAATCAGCGGCTGGTGGTACCGCCGTCACCGTTTTTAAAAACATTGCAGGTCTCTGCCGGGTTTGATGTGGCCGATAATGAAATTGTCCGCCGTGTGCAGAAAGATGATCTTGTCGTCACCGCTGATATTCCGCTGGCCGCTGAAGTGCTGGAGAAGGGCGCGGTGGCACTGAACCCGCGCGGCGAACGTTATACCCCGGCGACTATCCGTGAGCGCCTGACCATGCGTGACTTTATGGACACCATGCGGGCTTCCGGCATCCAGACCGGCGGTCCGGCGGCGCTGAACCAGCGTGATCGCCAGCTGTTTGCCAATGAACTGGATAAATGGTTTCTGCAGCTCAGAAAACGCACGCCATCCGCCTGATTTTTCCCTCATTATTAATATCTTTATAAAACGCCGGGTGCTGCTGTGGCATCCGGCGTTTTATTTTTATCCTTAATGTGACAACTTCTTAAAAAAGCTCACTATTTAGCCTTATCCACTATAATAACAAGGGTTTATGATATTTCCCGCTGGTTTTTCCGCAGACGATCCGGCCTGAATTCTGCGCATCACTTCGTTAAATCCGATATTTTATATCGGAGATTCCTGATAAAGCTTACCTTAAGTCTCGTTATTATTAACATCACGCTATATTCATTAACATTATAATGATAGTTGTTATAATTAGTGTGCTACTTAATTAAAAAAATGCCACACAAATATTACAGATAATGATGAGGCTTTAGATGAAAATCTCACGCAGAAAGTTAATTTTAGGGGTTGGTGCTGCCGGCGTGCTGGCAGGTGGTGCTTCAGTATTAGTTCCTATGGTTCGCCGCGACGGCAAATTTGTGGAATCGACTTCACGCGCAAAACATGTTGACGGCACCGAAGGTGCATTACCGAAAGAGTCCGATGCAGTTATTATCGGCGGCGGCATGATGGGGATCATGACAGCGATTAACCTGGCGGAAAGAGGCATGAGCGTCACCGTCCTGGAAAAAGGTGAAATCGCCGGTGAGCAGTCCGGACGTGCTTACAGCCAGATCATCAGCTACAAAACATCAAAAGAAATTTTCCCGCTGCACCATTACGGCAAAATGTTATGGCGCGGTATGAATGAAAAAATCGGAGCGGATACCAGCTATCGTACCCAGGGCCGTGTTGAGGTACCGTCAAGTGCGGAAGATCTCGCAAACTCACAGGCCTGGGTTGAGAGTGCCAAAGAGTGGGCCGCTGATTTCGAAGCACCGCTCAACACCCGTTTCATTCAGGGCGACGAACTGAAAAAACGCCTGGTTGATGCCAAAACAGACTGGCCGATTGCCGGTTTTGAAGAAGATTCAGGCAGTGTTGACCCGGAAACCGGTGTACCGGTTCTGGCGCAGTATGCCAAGTCTCTGGGTGTTAAAATCTACACTAACTGCGCGGTCCGTGGTATCGAAACTGCCGGTGGTAAAGTCTCTGATGTGGTCACAGAGAAGGGGGCAATCAAAACCTCTCATGTGGTCCTGACCGGCGGTATCTGGTCACGCCTGTTTATGGGTAACCTGGGCATTGATATCCCGACACTGAACGTCTATCTGTCACAACAGCGTGTTTCCGGCGTTCCGGGTGCACCACGCGGTAACGTTCATCTGCCGAGCGGCATTCACTTCCGCGAGCAGGCAGACGGCACATATGCTGTGGCACCGCGTATCTTCACCAGCTCTGTGGTGAAAGACAGCTTCCTGCTGGGGCCGAAATTCCTGCATCTGCTGGGCGGCGGTGAGCTGCCGCTGGAATTCTCCGTCGGTGAAGATCTGTTCAACTCCTTCAAAATGGCAACATCCTGGAACCTCGATGAAGTCACGCCGTTCGAGACTTACCGTATCGCAACCGCCACACAGAATACCGAACACCTGGATGCGGTATTTGCCCGTATGAAAGCGGAATTCCCTGTATTTGAACAATCGAAAGTCGTTGAACGCTGGGGCGCGGTTGTCGCACCAACCTACGACGAACTGCCGATTATTTCTGAAGTGAAAGAGTATCCGGGTCTGGTGATCAACACCGCGACTGTCTGGGGTATGACAGAAGGTCCGGCATCCGGTGAAATCACTGCGGATATCGTGACCGGTAAAAAACCGGTTATTGACCCGGCTCCGTTTAGTCTTTCACGTTTTAGTTAATTTTCTGATTACTTACGTTGATACTATTAAGAGGCTTAATATGCGTTACAAAAGTTTACTGTTAGCTCTTCCGCTGGTCTGGGGCGCGGCTCACGCGTCAGAAGGTGTTGTTCATCATAAACTGAACGGTATGCCTATCTCTGAATCTGTGGAAATCAGCAGCAGCAAAAATATTATTTTCCTCAGCGGCAAAGTACCGACCAAAATTTCCAAAGACGCCCCGGAAGGTGTTCTGGCGTCATACGGCAATACCGAAGCACAGACCATCAATATCATGGAACAGATAAAAGCGCACCTGGCTGGCTTAGGTCTGGAAATGAAGGATGTGGTGAAAATGCAGGTATTCCTGGTCGGCGGCGAAGAGACTAACGGTAATATGGATTTCGCGGGCTTTATGGCCGGTTACTCCAAATATTACAACGACAAAGATTCCGGTAACATATTACCGGCGCGTACCACTGTTCAGGTTTCTAAATTAGCAAACCCGGCATGGCGTGTAGAGATCGAAGTGACAGCTGTTCGTCCGTAATGGTATCAGCGCGTTAACAGCGGGTTTGCCTCCGGAAGGGGTAAACCCGTTTTTTGTTGTTATTATTCAATTTGTTATGCGATATTTGCATTTTGTTAAATATTTATTTTTCTGATCATAAGTGGAATGGTTATTTTCTCTATTCTTTACAGTGCATTAGCAAGATATATTAAAAAATATGATTTTTTGTCTTTTTTTGATCTGAGATATTTCACTACACCAGCCTGATATATGTGTCCTTGATAGTCAGATATCCTGTTTTTGCAACGATTTTAACTTAAGTAACAGATCCTGTCAGATACAACCCTTCCTCCGGTCTTTACAGACCAGTAAGTAAAATTTATGATTCAATTTATTATCACCATATGCACTGGCTGATGACGAAGTCACTCGTCCGGTAACGATTTGTTACCTGTTAATAAATAAGGAATTTTATCATGCCAACTCCATGCTATATCTCCATCGAAGGGAAAACTCAGGGCAATATCACTGCCGGTGCGTTTTGGATTTAAAACCATATTTATTACCGATGATAATGCCCCGCAGGCATTTAACGGCGGATATATTCATTTTTCCGCCACCGTTCCGGCAGACCTGGAATCTCTGCCGTTATCGGCCATGTATCGCTCAAAAAAAAAATTGCTGAAATTCAGTAATACTAATCTGTGCTATCGTAATTGTTATAACGTATTGATTTAATATTATTATTCCCCGATCCCCTCTTTGCGCGTGAATGACCTTTTTGAGACAACGAAACTCTGACCAGGCTCCGCTTTGCACTATAAAATCGCACCCGGCGGTTTCACATTCCCGCTATTCGATATAAACCCGCACCTATTATAGGGTCTTGATATGAATCAATAAGGTCAGACCACCTGCTTTTATGATGATCTGTAATTAAAGAGCGATGTGAGATCATTATGACAACTAAAATAACAACAGGTGACAGCGGGGTGCTGCCTGTCAGCCGCCGCCGTTTTATGCAGGCAGGTGCAGCACTGGTTACACTGCCGTTTATGACAACGGGTGCCGGGGCGGCAGCGGATGATAGTCTGCCGCAGGTGTCATCCGGTGATGCCGGTGCGGATGTTATCGCGACCTGCAGCACCTTTGACTGCGGCGGAAAATGCGATATCCGTGCTCATGTGAAAGAAGGTATCGTCACGCGGATCACCACACGGCCGGATGCAGATTTGGATGAAGATATGCCGGTGATGCGGGCGTGTGTCCGTGGTCGTGGTTACCGGAAATTTGTCTACCATGCTGACCGGCTGAAATACCCGATGAAGCGGGTTGGGAAGCGGGGCGAAGGAAAATTTGAACGGATCAGCTGGGATGAAGCCACCACACTGATTGCAGATAATATTACCCGTCTGACTCAAAAATACGGCGCGGCCAGCCGTTTTCTGACCGTCAATACAGCCGTGACCGGAGGGATTTTCTCCGGTGACACCATGCTGAAAAAACTGTTTAATCTGACCGGCGGCTATCTGCCGTATTATCACTCCGTCAGCCTCGGCAATACAGTTAAAGTCACCCCGTATACGTATGGCGTTGCCAAAACCGGCAGCTCGATGGACACGCTGGCACATACGCCGCTGGTGATCCTGTGGGGACATAACCCGAATGAAACGATTTTCGGGCACTCCAATCACTATTATCAGAAGATGAAGCAGAACGGCACCAAATTTATTGTGGTCGACCCGCGCTATTCAGATACCGCACAGTCACTGGCTGATCAGTGGATCCCGCTGTTACCGACCACCGATAACGCGCTGATGGATGCCATGATGTATGTGATTATCACGGAAAATCTTCAGGATCAGGCGTTTATCGATAAATATGTTATCGGTTTTGATGAACACCATATGCCGGAAGGTGTGCCGCCGGGAGAATCCCTGGTGTCTTATCTGACCGGGCGGAAAGACGGGGTTGAAAAAACGCCGGAATGGGCGGAAAAAATCACCCGTGTTCCGGCCAATACCATCCGTCAGCTGGCGCGGGAATATGCGATGACCAAACCGGCAGCGCTGATCCAGGGCTGGGGGCCGCAGCGCCATATCTGCGGCGAGCGCAGTGCGCGCGGCTCCACACTGCTGGCGGCAATCACCGGCAATGTCGGGAAAGAGGGCGCGTGGGCGGCGGGTTACGGCGGTATCGGTAACCGTGTTTCCATGCACGGGCCGGATACCGGGGAAAACCCGGTCAAAGCACAGATCTCCATTATGAACTGGATGCAGGCCGTTGAGGATGCGGGCAAAGTGCGTCCGGAAGACGGGCTGCTCGGTGCGGATAAGCTCGATACCAATATTAAAATGATTTTTTCACTGGCGGGTAACTATCTGGTGAACCAGAACCCGGATGTGAATGCGGCGGCAAAATTACTGGCCGATGAATCGAAAGCAGAGTTTATCGTGGTCAGCGATTTATATATGTCGCCGTCCGCGAAATATGCTGATTTACTGCTGCCGGAAACCAGCTTTATGGAGCGCTGGAATATCGGTGATACCTGGGGCACCGGCAGCTACTTTATTTTATCTGAAAAGCTGATTGAACCGGCTTTTGAGCGCCGCTCAGATTATGAATGGATCAGCGAAGTCGCTGGGAAAATGGGCGTTAAAGAGGCACTGACAGAAGGGCGCAGCGAGAAAGAATGGATTGCGTATCTGGTCGGAATGAACAAAGCCCGTTTCCCTGAACGGCCGGATTTCCCGGATTTTGAGGAATTGCAGAAAACCCGCCGTTATCTGTTTAAAGATAAACCGTTTATTGCCTTTGAGGATAATATCCGCGATCCGGACAATAATCCGTTCCCGACCCCGTCCGGCAAAATCGAAATTTTTTCCAAACGCCTGTATGACATGCAAAATCCGGATATCCCGGCACTTTCCCATTATATTCCGGCCATTGAAGGGCCGCAGGATGCGCTGACGGAAAAATACCCGCTGCAGATGCTGACCTGGAAAGGGCGTAACCGTGCCAACTCCACCCAGTTTGCCAATCCGTGGTTACAGGAAGTGCAGGGACAGGCACTGTGGATCAACCCGGCTGACGCGGAGAAACGCGGTATTAACGCAGGGGATATGGTTCGGATCCACAACGATCGCGGTATTTCTCAGATACCGGCGCTGATCACTCAGCGGATTATCCCCGGTGTGGTCGGTATGCAGGCCGGAGCCTGGTGGGATCCGGATGAAAACGGCGTTGACCACGGCGGATGCCCGAATGTGCTGACATCCACGCGGATGACCCCGCTGGCACACGGTAACTCGCATCTTACTGTTCTGGTGGAGGTGACCAAAGCATGAGTGATTTTAACGATTATCCGCCGGTCAGTGATGAACAGCTCGGGTTTTTTATTGACTCTTCCCGTTGTTCCGGTTGTAAAGCCTGCCAGGTGGCGTGCAAAGATAAAAATAATCTGGAAGTGGGTCGTAAGTTCCGTCGTGTGTATGAAATTCAGGGCGGCGGATTTGCACCAAATGGACAGGGCGGTTATGAAAACAATGTATTTTCTTATACGCTGACGATTTCCTGTAACCACTGCGCGGATCCTGTCTGTGTGAAAAACTGCCCGACCACCGCGATGCACAAACGTTCCGGGGACGGCATTGTGCGGGTGGATACCGGTAAGTGTGTCGGCTGCGGCTATTGTGCCTGGTCCTGTCCGTACGGCGCGCCGCAGATGAATAAAGAGGCTGGCCAGATGTCAAAATGCGATTTCTGTGTCGACCTGCTGGCGGAAGGAAAAAATCCGATCTGTGTCGATACCTGCCCGCTGAATGCCATAAAATTCGGTAAAATCCGCGAACTCCGCGAAAAATACGGCCATCTCAGTCAGGTTCAGGGATTACCGGATTTCACCATTACCCACCCGAGCCTGGTTATCAGACCACATAAAGGTGCGCAGAACAAAGAGGAGGCAAAATCATGAGTGAATGGCCGTTAGTGGCGTTTACCCTGCTGGTGCAGAGTTCTGCGGGGATGGTGATTTTTATTGCCCTGTTTCTCTGTTATCTGGAAAAAGCGCCCGGTAATCCGCGTGCCGTCCGGGCAATGAAGCCGGTTCTGCTGATCGCTGCCATTCTCGGGTGCTTCGGGTTGCTGGCATCAACGCTGCATATGGGATATCCGTGGAATGCGTTTCACGCGCTGCGCCATATCAGCACCTCATGGCTGAGCCGTGAAGTGGTGTTTGCCGCGCTCTATCTGGGGGCATTGTGCCTGTACACGTTATATGTGCTGATAACCGGGCGGATGAACAGAACAATCACGGCATTGATTGGTTTGCTGGGATTAATTGATATCTACTGTATGGCATCACTGTATTACAACACCGCGATGATGACATGGATGCATATCAATACCTATATCCTGTTTTTCTGTGCTGTTTTTGCTGCCGGCGGGGCACTGGCGCTGGGGCTGACGGCTGTACGGGTAAAATCTCTGATCGACGGAACAACCGCTGTCAGGATCACCGGTGCAGCTCTGGTACTGATTTTTGTTGCGGTGGCGGTCAGAATGACGGCACAGCCATTCTTTACCGAATGGTTATACGCAGCTGCACAAAACAGTGACAGCATCACATACCCGCACTCACCGCTGGTGGCGTACGGCAGTACATACACACTGCGGATTATCGCCGGTGCGCTGTCTGTCAGCGGTATCCTGTTCACCGGGCTGAGCCTGCTGCGGATGCGCAGTGCCATCCTGAGCAATGGTATGCCGCTGATCCTGCTGGGTTCGCTGCTGATTTTCAGCGGTGAAATTCTCAGCCGGTTTGCGTTTTTTATTGTCGGATAAGTGATACAGAAAAGGCCTTCGGATGAAGGCCTTATTTGTCAAAGAACCGGAAGTCAGACGCGAAAAACCCGGTTATCACCGGTCGGCAGTTCGATCGTCAGACGGAGTGTTCCGCCCATTGCCTCAATATAGCGTTTCAGTGTTGCCAGTTTGATATCATTACCGCGCTGCTCAATCTGAGTAACAGCCGGTTGTGATATACCAAGATTAGTTGCCAGCATTTTCTGAGAGATATGAAGTTCTTCTCTGAGAAGTTGCAGCCCGGTTTCAAGAACCAACTCATCAGTCAGTCGTTTTATCCGCTCACGGCTCTCCGGTGGTTGAGCGGCTATCACTTCCTGTAATGTTTTCATCGGGTTATTCCTTCGCTGCTGCAAGATATGAGGAAAATTGTTCATCCGCAATACGAATCATCGTCTGATAAAATCGTTTATTCTTCCCTTTATCCCCGGCACATAAAACAATGGCCTGCCTTTCAGAATCAAAGGCAAAAAATGCACGTATCGCACGACCTGCATGCCAGATTCTCAATTCCTTCATATTCGGATACTGAGAATTTTTAACTGTATCAACATAAGGTCTTGTCAGAACAGGACCATAAATTTCAAGATTACCGAGAGATGCGAGTACTTTTTCTTGCATCCGGGTATCTTGTCCTGATAACCACTCATTAAAATAATCCGTTAATAATACTGTCCGCACAACTCACCATCCATAAGTTATGGCTTATCATTAAGATAATAAGCCGGGGCTTATATGTCAATGCTGTATTTTGGTACAACATTTCTGAATAAGCCTGCATGAAAGATAGAAATGAGGAAAGTAACTATATGATTTATAACGATTAATGAGTTAACTCAACACCCCGTCTCCGCTTCAATATCCAGCACCGTACCGTCTGGTTTTTCGGTAAAAAGATACCGGTATTCTTCAATGGCCACATGGTGAGTAACCGCCATATCCAGTTTACCCGGTGACAACCAGTGATAGCGGATCTCTGCATCTGTCGTCACCGGCCGTAACACAGCTCTACCACTCCTTCACATCCCGGTCGGCTTTGGTGACGGAGGTCAGTTTTGCCAGACGTGGTAACAATGCTTTTTTCAGATCATCCATAAAGGTATAAATCACCGGTACAAACAGCAAACTGAGAATAGTGGAGCTTATCAGACCGCCGATAACCGCAATCGCCATCGGCGCACGGAACCCGGCATCCGCGCCGGAAGTCAGTACCAGCGGGATCATACCGGCAATCATGGCAAATGTGGTCATAATTATCGGGCGGATCCGCTCGCGTCCTGCGTCTTTTACCGCCTGTTCACGGCTGAGCCCGGCGCGCTCTTTTTCCAGGATAAATTCCACCAGCAGAATGGAGTTTTTTGTCACAATGCCCATCAGCATCAGAATACCGATAATCACCGGCAGATCGATCATTGCCCCATACAGCACAAGGGCGATGATTGCGCCGCCGACAGAAAACGGCAGGGCGGCGAGAATGGTGACCGGCTGGAGAAAATCTTTAAACAGCACAATCAGAATCGCCAGCACCAGCAGGATACTGAACAGCATAGTGCTGCTGAAACGCATAAACATATCATTCATATATTCCATATCGCCGTATTCCAGTTGTGACACTGTCACCGACAGGTTCTGATACTCCGGCAGCGCCATCACCGCATCCAGTGCCTCACCGAGTGATAAGCCGGTCAGATTAGCTTCCACCGACATTTTCCTGGCACGATTTATCCGGTCGATTTGTGCCGGTCCATCACTGAAATCAATGGTTGCCACCGCTTTCAGCGGTACATTTCCCTGAGCCGTGCTTCGTACGGATAAATCATTCAGCACACGGATATCATTCCGCTGGTATTCAGGCAGTACCACCTGTAATGCCAGTTGTCTGTCCGGCAGATTGAATTTGGCGCTGCGGGAGCCGGATTCCCCCATGGTGGCGACCCGCAGCGTGTCGGCGATTTCACTGACACTCACGCCGGTCCGCCCCGGGCCGTCAGGACGCGGTGTGACAATCAGCTCTTTGCGCAGCAGCGGTTTTATCACCTGCACATTACTGAACCCCGGCAGGCGGGCAATGCCGTTACGCAGATTTTGCATGGCACTTTCCAGCTCAGCCGGGTCAGTGCCGGTGAAAACCAATGAAAACTCTTTGCCGCCGTTACTGTTGCTGAAGTTATAGCGGGCATCCGGCAGTTCACTGAACAGCGGGGCAATTGCGTGCTCAAATTCCTTCTGTGACAGTTCACGGTCACCGGGATCAACCAGTGTCAGAATGATTTCCTCCTTGTGCTGCGCGATACCGTCCGCATCATCCGCCACACCCGCAATGGTATAAACGGATTTTATCTCCGGCCGGTCTTTCAGGGATTTTGTCAGTGTCCGCAGGCGTTGCTGTGTCTGCTCAACCGGCGTGCCGGGCGGCAGTTCCACTTCAATCTGTGTCACACTGATATCGCCTTCCGGCATAAAACCGACCTGCAGCCGGGTCACGGAAGCCACTGAACCCACCAGAAATACTAATGCCAGCGCCAGTGCGGTTTTCCGGTGTTTCAGTGTTGCAGATAACAACCCGGTATATTTTTCTATCCAGCGCGGTACGGCTGATTCCGGATGCGGTTTCTTTGACGGCAACAGGATATACGCGGCCATCAGCGGCGTAACCAGCCGTGCAACCAGCAGAGACGACAACACAGCCGCAGATACCGTCACTCCGAACGGCACGAAATATTTGCCGACAAATCCGCCGATGAAACTGACCGGCAGGAAAACCGCTACAATGGTCAGTGTGATCGCAACAATCGCGAAACCGATAGCATCAGAGGCTTTGAGTGCAGCAAGATACGGGCGCTCACCGCGCTCAATGTATTTCTGGATATTCTCGATTTCCACAATCGCGTCATCAACCAGGATCCCGATAACCAGTGTCAGCGCAAGCAGAGTGATACTGTTGAGACTGTAATCAAACAGTGCCAGCACAAAAAATGCCGGTAATATCGATAACGGCAGCGCCACTGCCGCAACCAGGGTTGCGCGCCAGCTTTTCAGGAAGAAAAAGACAATCACGATGGTCAGGAATGCCCCTTCCAGCAGGGTTTTAATGGTCAGCTGATAACTTGATTCGGTATAAGTAACGGTGGATGAGATTAGTTCAATCGTCAGTTCCGGATGTTTGGCAGCGATCTCCGTCAGGGCGGCATTTACCTGTTCCGCCACGGCGGTATCACTGGTACCTTTGGCGCGGAATACGGCAAACCCGGCCACATCACGGCCATTGAGCTGAGAAATACTGCGGGTGGTTTTTTGTCCGTTATAGATCTCCGCAATATCACCCAGTTTTATCCATTGCTCATTTTCAGCAGGTAACTGAATGTTTTTAATGTCATCAGCGGCTGTTTTTTCACCCAGTACACGGATGGTATGAGCAAGCGAATTATACTGCGATGAGCCGCCTGCCGCGTTCTGATGCACACCACGCAGCCATTCATTTACGGTAACCACCGACAGATTCAGGGCAGAAAGCTTGTCTGCGTCGGGTTCAATGCGGATCACCCGGTCAGCGCCGCCCTGACGGCTGACTTTCTGAACCCCGGGTAACATAATCAGCTGCTTACTGATGGTGTCATCAATAAACCAGGAGAGATCGGCTGCCGGAACGGTATCGGATGATACGGCATAGCGCAGTATGGCTCCGCCTTCGACGTCTATCCGGTTAATCAGCGGTTCATCAATGCTTTGCGGCAGTTCTCCCCGGATTTGTGAGATCTGCTCGCGGACATCATTAGTGGCAATATACGGATCAACATCGAGGTTAAATTCTACCGTAGTTGAGGAAATACCTTCTGTTACGGAAGACGAAATATGACGGATGCCGGGAATACCGGAAACCGCCCGCTCGACCTGTTTGGTCACCGCATTTTCCAGCTCTGACGGCGAGGAGCCATCCTGAGTGACCGTCACTGTCACAATCGGAAAGTTAATCACCGGATTGGCTGTTACCGGCAATTGCGCAAAAGAAAATAACCCGGCAATGGTCAGCGCCAGAAAAATAACAATGACCGGAACCGGACGGGTGATAGCTCGGGAGGAAAATTGTAATTTCATTGTGCGGCCTTCACCGGTGTGACGGTGTCATTATCAGTTAAAAATGCCTGCGCATTGACCACCACATCCGCATCCGGCGGAAGCGGGCTGAGGATCGCAATCTGCCCGTTATCAATAGCGCCGGTCTGCACCGGCTGCTGCATCACTTTGTTATTTTTCACGATAAACACCGTGCGTTCACCTTTTGCGCCGGTGCGTACCGCACTGTAAGGCAGGCTTTGATACTCACGGGGCGCGGCGGTGTATGTCAGTACGCCGGTCTGTCCCTGTCGTAAATCAGTGCCGTCCGTAACCGTGATCCGCACACGGCCGGACTGTGTCTGAGAGGAAAGTACCGGTGAAATAAACCGGACAGTGCCGTTCAGTTGCCGGTTATTCGCCGTTTTCATCGTGACTGCCGAAGTTTCCTGCATTTGCGCCAGTTCATCAGCCCCCGCAGTGGCCTCAAATTCGATCTCACCGTTTTCGATCAGCTTAAACAGCAGGCTGTTATCAGACAGCATGCCCTGTACCGCGTGGCGCTCACTGATAATCCCGGCGGCCGGAGCATAGATTTTTGATTTATCTTCCTGACTTTTTTCCCGTGCCAGTTGCGCCTGTAACTGACGCAGTTCTGCCTGCCCGGCATCAACCAGTGCCCGCCGGGCCTGAGTGTCTGATTTGGCTTTTTCAAATTCACTGGCGGAAATTACGCCGCTGTGTGCGAGTTTTGTCATCCGGGTCAGATCACGCTGAGATTGCGCCGCCAGTACACTTTGCTGCCGGATATATGCTGCTGCTTTTTCCGTTTCTGCCTGCAACTGCCGGACAGCGGCACTTTGCAAAGGGGATTCCAGGGTTGCCAGCAACTGATTTTTCTCCACCTTCTGACCTTCCTCAGCAAACACCGCCGTTACCGTCTGTTGCTGCAGCGGCGAGCCGATAGCAATTTCATTTCTGGCCACAAATTTTCCCGGCAAGGTAATGACCGGTGCAGAGCGGATTATTTGCGGATGCGTCACACTGACCCGCACATCATCTGCCAGGCCGGCAGGTGATACAGAAAATAAAAAGAGTGTGGTCACTATCAAAATACGGTTTTTCATCGTGGTACAATTTCCGTCCGGAAGCATTGCCCGCTAAAATAAACTAAATAGTCTAATTTTCCTTAAACCCGCGTTAAGCCGCGATTTTTCGTTAAGCTGAATTAAGCTTTGCCGAGGAGAACCCCGTCATGGATCCGCTGCACAGCATTGCCGTCACGCTTTTTTTGTTTGTCCTGACTTTTTTCAATCCCGGAGCAAATCTGTTTATTGTTGTGCAGACCACACTGAGTTCCGGACAAAAAGCGGGGCTGACCTGCGGTTACGGCGTGGTGCTGGGTAATGCGATTTACTCAGGGCTGGGATTATTCGGGCTGGTCACGCTGATGCATGAGTTCGGGGCTTTTTTCTCGCTGATTAAAGTGGCGGGCGGCGCTTATCTGTTGTGGTATGCAGTAACGGTTTTCCGTAACCGGACACAGCTGAATCTCAATACCGACAGCACATTACCGGCTCAGCATGCACTGCGTTATTTCCGGCGCGGGCTGATTTCTGATCTTTCCAATCCGCAGACTATCCTGTTTTTTATCAGTATTTTCTCGGTCACACTGACACCGCAAACGCCGTTGTGGGCAAAAATCACCCTGTGGTTCGGTATTATCACGGTATCACTTATCTGGCGGATTATTCTCTGCCGCACATTTTCCCTGACCTCCGTACGCCGCACCTATTCCCGCATTCATCGTGTGGTCGGTAAAGTGGTAGGCGTGTTACTCGGCGCACTCGCGACCCGTCTGATTTATCAGGGTGCTGCGGAGTTACTCAACCGCCGCTGAACAAATCCGGCGTTTTTTTCAGATAACTGTTACCTGGTTTTAATCAGCTGCGCGGCACTATCCACGCTGTGCGTCCGCCGACAGTGGCACTGCGGTGCAGCGCGGTGTGACTCAGACAAAAAGCACTGACCCCGGCAAATTCCTGAGAATACCAGGCACCGCCGCGCATCAGTGCCCGCTCCCCGTAATTGCGCAGATAGATCTGGTCAGTCTGTGGTTTTTCCCCGTACGGCGCGAGTCTGTTCTGTTGTAACAGATGCGGCACGGGCAGATTAGCGGCTGTTTTCATACTGAAGAACGGGCCGTCGAGCAGTCCCGGCGGATAGCTGTTGTCAGCCGGGTCGCCGTTATAATGTGTAATATTTTCTGACAGCAATGGTGTGCCGCCGTTGCCGGTCAGACAGGCGGACGGTGAGTCATATTTTGCCGTCCCGGGCATACCGGGTGCACAATATTGTCCGCTCTGCATATCCACTGCCTGCCATAACAGCGGTGCATCTGCCGGTAACGCACTGATATCATTATCGCGGATCAGCTGAATTTCACCTGCCATCAGCCGGACACCGGTCTGCCATTCCCACAGATTCCCGCACAGGTCACTGATCCCGGTCAGTTGCTGATTATGATACCAGTCCGGGTGGGGTGATCCGGTCAGCGTATTGGCTTCCCCGCTGAGATCACCGGCGGGTTTGCCGTCAATCCGCACCGCGCTTTGCTCCGGATGACGCAGGCTGCGGCCATAATCGGTATTACCGTCAGGAATATTATTCTGCTGATCAATACAGTGCATCAGCGCGGTCCATTCTGCATTACTGCTGAGATGAAATCCGGGCCCGGTTTGTTGTGCCAACTGCCGGAATTCCGGCAGATTCAGATGACAGGCCGGTGCTTTTCCCGGCTGACTGATAAGCTCTCCGTCATGCAGGCTGCCCGGGTAGCAGGCATAGAAAAAAGCATCAATTATCTGCCCGTTCACACAAAATGCCGGATGCAGAGCAGGAAGATCATCACGGCAAATCTGATACATAAAATTCGGCTGACCTTTGGCGGAATAAATCACGGTCCGCCGTCCCTGACTCTTTTCCTCTGTTTTGATCCGCAGTGCATCGGGTGAAAAAATCGTTGTCATCAATATTATCCTTATCGTTATGATTCTGGGCGCAGTGATACCCAGTAACCCGGCTGCCACGGTACCGGCAGAAACTGCTGATAAAATGAACGGAATACCGCATCAGCATCAATATCCGCAAACAGTGCCGGATGCAGCCAGGCAGCGAATTTCAGGACTGCGATAAAGCCGAAAGGGCTGTCATAGAAGGCGTGCCAGATGGCATAACACTCCCGCTGTTGTACGGCGGCGAGGGTTTTAAAGGCAGGGCGTTTCATCAGGACAGCCAGCTGTCTTTCCGCTACCGTAAGATCAGCCCCCGGGCCGAGCCCCACCCAGTCACCGCCGGGGTTATAGCTCTGCCATTGCCCGCCGGTGACAATCACTTTCTCCGGCCGGGTATGGATGATGGTTTCCTGATTGAGCGTTCCGTAGGTGCCGTCAATATAATCAGCGCCGATATTTTTACCACCCGCACAGGTCAGAAATTCCGCGAAATTGCCGTTGCCATAGGCATAACAGCATTCCGCACTGAATCCGGCGGCACGTTCCAGCAGAACCGGAACCGGGCGGTAAGGTGCGGCAGCCAGCCGCGATGTCACGAGAGCAAGATGTGAATGAATAAAGGCGATCATCTCAGCGGCTCTGTCCGGCACACCAAGAACAGCGCCCATAACGGCGATACTGCGCGGCGTGTTTTTCAGCGGGCTGATACTCATATCCAGTACAACAATCTGTATCCCGGCGCGTTCCAGTAATGCGGTGATCCCGCCGGTTTCCATGGCGGAAAATGTACCGGTAGTGACAAAAATAATGTCAGGATGCAGTTCAATAATGGTTTCTGTGTTTGCCTGTGCCCCGGCCAGTGGTACAAGGTTCGGCAGGGCAGCCAGTGACGGAAACGCCCGGCTGTATTGCTGATAGCTCAGTTCATCCGCATGGCGGAAAGCCGCCGGAATGGCTGCCAGTTTTTCTGTCAGCTGTTTTCCGGTCAGTGAGGCATACAGAAACATCAGAGATGCATCCGCCACATAGATTCGCTGCGGTGTGAGCCGGCAGTCAATCTGTCGGCCGCGTATATCGGTAATGAACTGCTGTTCCGGTGCGGCGGATAATCCGCCCGGCAGTGCGGCCAGTGCGGAAAACAGCAGGCTGTGTTTCAGAAGACGCCGTTTCAGATGATCCATAGTGTCACCGCCCTCAGAAGAAATAGTTAAGGGTGGCGACAACGGTGCGGTCATTACCAATGCTGCAATAAGTGGAGCTGGTACAGCCCGCCACATAAGATGTATTGGCGATATTGCTGATGGTGACACCCAGTTCCATTCCGCTCAGTTCCGGTGTCAGCGCGTCCATCTGATAACGCAGGCTGACATCCCCCAGCCAGACGGCAGGTACCGTAAAGCTGTTGGTGTTATCCCCCTGAGTCGCACCGAGATAGCGGACACCGGCGCCGATCAGTGCGCCGTCAAGATAACGGCCCTGAAAGCGGTAATCCGCCCAGAGTGAACCACTGTGGCGCGGCACCTGAACAGGGCGTTTATTCAGTACGGATTTGTCATCCGATTCCGTGATTACATTATCGGGAAAAGCATAACCCAGCATAAGATTAAGTGACGGTGTCACGGCCATGCGGCTCTCAAACTCCAGCCCGCGGGAACGGACTTTGCCGGTCTGGTTATAGTAATCCGGGTTTTTCGGGTTATGAGTGGTGACATTTTTCTGGGTCAGCTCATAGACTGCGAGGCTCGCCATAATATCGCCGTTATCACTCAGGTATTTTACCCCGGCTTCTGTCTGGTCAGATTCTGTCGGCACAAATGCCTTGCCGTCCGCGTCTGTTCCCAATACCGGATCAAAACTGTCGGAGATACTTATCCAGGGAGAAAAACCACTGCTGAAGGTGTAGGTCAGCCCCGCACGGTGGCTGTAAGCTGAGGTATCAGTGTTTTGTGTTGTTCCGCTGAGGTTGTTGGTGGTTTTCAGCGAGGAATCATCATAACGGCCGCTTAAAATCAGGCTCCATTGCTGCCAGCGCAGATGATCCTGCATATAAACACCATAGCGCCGGTAAGTCTGACCGGTGGAGGTGGATGATGTCATGTGCGGCGTAAACTGCGGGCGGTAGTGAGAACCGTACGGATCAAATGTCACTGTTTGCGAGCCTGACCAGTCCTTATCCAGCTTACCGGTCTGAAGATCAAAGCCGGTCAGAATTTCATGGGATACCGGGCCGGTGAGGGTTTTGTAAATCAGTTGGTTATCTGCTGCCAGGGTTCTGGCCCGGGACGGGGAATCCTGATACACCGCTGTCAGCAGGCGGTTATCCTGCACAAATCCGCGGGTAAAATCACGGCGGACACGGGATTTCACATCGGCATAACGTGTTTCAGCGTCAGCGAATCTGAAACCTGCCAGTTAACCAGTGACGTGATAGATTGTTGTGTGCGGCCCGATTTTTCATGATCCGGATTACTGTAGTTATGATGTCTGTCCAGTTCACCGTAAGGGTTCGGTAACAGACCGAGAGCGGCAGCGGGAAGTGTGTTGTAATAACCGGTATAGGGGTCATGCTGATATACACCGGCTACTGTCCACCGGAGATTGTCCAGAGGACGCCAGGTGACTGAAGGGGCGATCAGATAACGGGACTGTTTTGTATTTTCAATCTGTGAACCGGAAGAGGCCGCTGAACCGATCATCCGGTAAAGCCAGGTTTCATCCTCATTCAGTGCACCGGTGCTATCAAACCGCAGCGCATTGTTATCATAATTGCCGCCCTGAAACTGAATTTGATGAGACTCCTCCGTCTGCGGCAGCCGGGACTGCATATTGATAACGCCACCGGCACCGCCCTGACCATACAACGCAGATGAGGGGCCGTGAACGGCTTCGATACTTTCGAGCAGCCAGGAATCCACCTGTGCGCCCCAGATCCCGCTGTTACCCGCGACCCGCAGGCCGTCGAGATAATAATCCGCATCAAAGCCGCGCATTTTCGAAAAATCAATGCTATTGCCGAAGCCCCCGAATTTTTCACTGGCCACCCCGGCGCTGTAGCGCAGCGCTTTGCTGAGGGATTCAGCCGGCAGGGTATCAAGCTGATCACGGCGGATCACTGATACAAACTGCGGCGTTTCAGCCAGTGAGGCAGAGCCTTTTGTTGCCGCAGACTGACGGAGAGCACCATAACCGCGCGGTTCATAATGTTCATCATCCGCCGCCGTGACATAGACGACATCTTCCGCTTCGGCATAAACAACCGGAACAGACAGAAATGAGACAGAGAAAGCAGATGTAATAACAGATTTAATAACAACAGGGTAAGAACTCAGTAATCGGCGCATGAGGATTTTCTCAGTTGATCGGAACAGCTGAAGCATATACATCGACCGACCCCCAGTCAATAATGATGGTAATTATTTTCATTTGCATTTGAAAAATCAGGATGGAAGGGACACAAAATTTCGCTATAGTGGGGCGGACTCCATCACCCAACGGACCGGGAAATGACAAAAAACACTATCGATAACACAGAACAGCCTGCGCAGAGCGGTATAAAAATCTATCTGAGAAACGGGCTGTATTTTGTGCTGTTTTTAATGGCGGTACAGTTACTGACCACACTGACCGGCGGGGGATTAACTGCGCTGGGTATTGAGCCGCGTACGGTTAACGGGCTGTTCGGTATTTTCCTTGCACCTTTTATTCACAGCAGTTGGGGGCATTTATTCAGTAATCTGCCGCCGCTGTTAATTCTCAGTGTGTTACTGATGATCCCGTCAGTGAAACATTATATTAAGGCGTCCCTGTTTATTATTATCGTGGGTGGATTGCTGGTCTGGTTATTCGGGCGGACGGCAGTGCATGTCGGGGCGAGCGGCTGGATATTCGGCTTGTGGGCATTACTGATTTATCAGGGGATTTTCCGCCGCAAACCACTGGATATTATTATTGGTATTGTGGTGCTGATTTATTACGGCGGCATGATCAGCGGACTGTTTCCGGGACAGCAATTCGTCTCGGTGGAATCCCATCTGAGCGGCGCTGCCGCCGGGGTTTTATTCGGCTGGCTGCAATACCGCAAGCGGAAACAGAATAACAAACCAGCATAACACTCTGCCGGGTGATAACACCCGGCATCATTATCTGTCAGCCGCGGATGCGGGATGTCAGACCTTTCAGGAAATAGCGCAGCAGTTGGTCACCGCAGTCGCGGTAATTCTTGTGATCCGGATTACGGAACAGGGCGCTGATTTCCGGTTTTGACACACGGAAGTCGGCACGCTGAAAAATATCCGCCATATCCGTATCCTTCAGTTCAAACGCAACGCGCAATTTTTTCAGGATAATATTGTTGGTCAGACGGGCATCCACCGCCGGTACCGGACGGCTTTCATCTTTGCCGCGACGGAAAATAATCAGTCCGTTGAGAAAATGACCGGTTACATTATCATCACAAAGCTGATAATCCGCTTCATCTTCTTTTTTCAGCCAGTCGCTCATCTGCGCTTTGGTGACAGTTAATCCGGCAAGTCCGGTGATTTCGGCCATTTTTGCGTCACTCAGATCCAGCATGTAGCGGACACTGCGCAGAACATAGTTATTCAGCATAAACAGGGGTTATCCATGGAAGGAGTTATAAACCCTGCAATACTAGTGATTATCCGTCCGCATTTCAATGAAATCCGCTGGTTGGAAGTGGATTAATGGCGGTGATATAGTAGGTTTTTCCGTTCAGTCATGAGGTTACTATGTCATTGTCCCGCGCGTTTGCCACCACACTGCTTGCTGCTGCCTGCTCCGCTTATGCTGCCGACCCGGCAGATCTGATGATAACGGACGGCACCGTGCTGACCATGAACCCGGAAAATACCGTATTTGAGCACGGTACCGTGGTGGTCAGTGACGGAAAAATTGTCGCCGTCGGCGGCCCTGAGCTGACAGCGAAATATCAGGCAAAAAAAGTGCTGGATGTAAAAGGCGATATTGTCATGCCGGGGCTGATAAACACCCACACTCACGGCTCGATGACGGTTTTCCGCTCTCTCGGGGATGATGTGCCGGATCGCCTGCACCGCTATATTTTCCCGCTGGAAAATAAACTGGTTTCCCGCGATATGGTGCGCACCGGCGCTAATCTGGCCAATATCGAAATGATTAAAGGCGGCGTGACCACCTATGCCGATATGTATTATTTCGAAGATGAGGTTGCGAAGACCGTAGATAAAGCAGGTTTACGCGCCGTGCTGGGTGAGACCATCATTAATTTCCCGGTTGCGGATGCACAGACGCCGGAAGAAGGGATAGCGTATGCGGTGCGCTTTATCAATAAATACAAAGATCATCCGCGCATCACACCGGCATTTGCCCCGCATGCCCCGTATACCAATACCACTGAAAACTTACAGAAAATCGCGGCACTGTCTGAAGAACTGAATGTACCGGTGATGATCCATCTGGCGGAAACAGATCGTGAAAAAGAAGAGATCGCCAAACGCACCGGCGGGAAAAGCCCGGTGCAGTATATGGCGGATATCGGCGTGCTGAATAACCGCCTGCTGGCGGCGCATGTGATTATGGCCGATGAAAATGACCTGAATCTGCTGAAAAAATATGATGTCGGGGTGGCACACAATATCAGCGCCAACACTAAATCCGCCAAAGGCGTGGCACCGGTCACGCAAATGCTGGAAAAAGGGATCCGCACCGGTCTCGGTACCGACGGGCCGATGTCCTCCAATACATTAACCACCATGAATGAGCTCAACCTGGTCGGTAAAATCCATAAGCTGGAAACCAAAAACCGCGCGGCCATGCCGCCGCTGACCGTGGTTGAAATGGCGACCATGGGATCGGCCCGTGCACTGCATATGGATGATAAAATCGGCTCACTGGAAACCGGGAAACTGGCAGATATCATTGTGGTGGATACCAAAGCGCCGAATATGGTGCCGGTGTACAGCCCGTATGCCGCCCTGGTTTATGGCGCAAACGGTGCCAATGTCCGCCATACCATTGTCGACGGTGTGATCCTGATGGAAGACCGGCAGTTACTGACCGTCAATGAAAATGAAATTATTCAGGATGCACAGCGTTTTGCGGAAAAAGTCCGTGAAACCGTGCGCGCTTCAGGGGAAGAGGTGAAATGACAGAAAAACTCAAATGTGCGCTGATTTATGATTTTGACGGCACCCTGGCAGAAGGTGACTGTCCGGAGCACGGACTGATGCCTGCACTGGGTATCAGTGACATGAAAGCATTCTGGCGGGAAGTGAAGCGGTTTGCCAAAGCAGATGACGGCGACGAAATCCTCTCCTATATGGGATTACTGGCCGCCAAGGCTGCGAATAAAAAGTCAGAGGAACTGAGCATTGAAAACCTGAAGAAACACGGTGCGACGATTCCGTTGTTTCCCGGTGTGACAGAGTGGTTCAGCCGGATCAATACCTGGGCTCATGAGCAGGGGCTGGACCCGGAACACTATATTCTGTCCAGCGGACTGGACGGTATGATCCGCGGCACGGCTATCGGCCATGAATTCCGCGATATTTTTGCCTGTAAATATCACTATTCCGCTGACGGAAAAACAGCACAGTGGCCTGCTCAGGCTATCAATTACACCACCAAAACACAGTTTTTATTCCGGATAAACAAGGGAATACATAACTCATGGGATAATGTGGCTGTTAATCATTTTATCGAGCAGGAAGAACGCGCTGTGCAGTTCCGCCATATGATCTATTTCGGTGATGGTGATACCGATATCCCGGCCATGAAGATGGTGCGTTATCAGGGCGGTTTCTCGCTGGCGGTGTTTGATCAGAAGAAATGGGGCAATCCGGAAACACAGAACAAGGTCGGCAAGCTGATTGCGGAAGAGCGGGCAAACTATGTGGTACCCGCAAACTATGAGGAAGGCAGCCAGCTGGATGTGACCGTAAAAGGGCTGTTACAGCTGTTCCGCCGTAAGCGCTGATATCTGCAAACCCTTACTGGTGACACTGTCACATAAAATACGGGTATTACATGTCCGTTCAGAATATTTTTGCCCGGTCACCGTCCGTAGCCTGTCAATTGGTGTACCATAACGACAGATACTATTCAGAATAAGAAATGTATGGAGAAAGTATGAAATACCAAAATGTGACTGACACGCCCGGTGAGAATTCCTATTTCCTCGTTTTTAATCTGACAGATACCCCGCAAACGAGGGAGACGGTTGTTACGCTGTGTAATGATCTGTCCGGTATTCTGCGCAGCATCCGTAACCGCTTTCCGAAACTGGAGGTCAGTTGTGTGATGGGCTTCGGGGCGGATGCGTGGCAAAAACTGTTTCCGGATGCGGGCAAACCCCGTGAACTGAATACCTTTGAAGCAATTAAGGGACCGCGCTTTACCGCCGTATCCACCCCCGGTGATATCTTCTTTCATATCCGCGCCCTGAATGTGTCCGCCTGTTACGAGCTGGGTTCCATTATCAGCCGAGCTCTGAGCGGTGCAGTGACCTGTGAGGATGAAGTTCACGGCTTCCGTTATATGGACGGCCGCGCGATTATCGGCTTTGTCGACGGGACAGAAAACCCGGAATTTGAGGATGAGCGCAAAGAATATGCGGTTATCGGCGACGAAGATCCGGAATTTGCCGGCGGCAGTTATGCTTTTGTGCAGAAATATATTCACGATATGGATGCCTGGCAGAACCTGAGCACCGAAGATCAGGAAAAAGTCATCGGTCGTCATAAATTCAATGATGTCGAACTGACCGATGAGCAGAAAATCCCGGGCTCCCACAATGTGGTGACCAATATTCAGGACGAAGAGGGCAATGACCTGAAAATTGTCCGCGCCAATATGCCGTTCTCCAACCCGGCCAAAAATGAGCACGGTACCTATTTTATCGGCTACGCCCGTTATTTCTCCACCACCCGCAGAATGCTGGAAAACATGTTCGCCGGAAAAGAAACCGGTGCCACCGATGAATTACTGAAATTCAGTACTGCTGTGACCGGCACACTGTTCTTTATTCCGTCACCGGCCATGCTGGATGATGTTGAATAACTGACCTGATCCGGGGGATCACTCCCGGATCACTTTTCCCGCCTGTTGTTTCCGCGTTTTTTATTGGTATTTCCCCGTTGTCTGCGGTAAAGTTTCCGGCTTTTTTCCGGCATGGCAAACAGCGGAGGCATTATGTTTATTGGTTTTGATTACGGAACATCCAACTGCTCAGTGGCAGTGATGAAAGAGGGCACTCCGGTGTTATTACCGCTGGAGGGTGATAATGTCTATATTCCGTCCACCCTGTGTGCACCGACGCGTGAATCCGTTTCCGAACACTTATTCCGTCACCGCGATATTCTGCCGTCAGATAATACCGGCGAACAGTTATTGCGCCGCTCTATCGCTTTTAACCGCGAAGAAAGTATTGAGCTGGTGCCGGAGGATATTCTGTTCGGCCAGGCCGCGCTGGAACTCTATCTTAATGATCCGCGTGACGTGTATTACGTCAAATCCCCGAAATCCTTTCTCGGCGCCTCCGGGCTGCATGATGTGCAAATCAGCTTCTTTGAGGATCTGGTCTGTGCCATGATGGCGAATATCAAATCTCAGGCAGAGCGTTCAACACAGGAAATCATCACCGAAACGGTGATAGGCAGACCGGTTAACTTCCACGGACTGGGCGGCGAAACCGCCAATCAGCAGGCGGAGGCCATTCTTCTGCGGGCGGCAAAACGTGCCGGTTTTCAGCAAATTACCTTTCAGTTTGAACCGGTGGCCGCCGGGCTGGAATATGAATCGGTTCTGAATACGGATCAGACGGTGCTGGTGGTGGATATCGGCGGCGGTACCACCGACTGCTCGCTTATCCGCATGGGACCGGGTTACCGGGGACAGGCTGATCGCACCGGTAGTCTGCTGGCACACAGCGGGCAGCGGGTCGGCGGAAACGATCTTGATATCTATCTGGCCTTTAAACAGCTGATGCCGCTGTTCGGGATGAACAGCCGCGCGGCTTCCGGTATCGAAATGCCGCTGATGCAATTCTGGAACCCGATCGCCATTAATAATGTGGAAGCACAGAAAGAGTTCTACTCCCGCCAGAATCTCACACTGTTACAGCAACTGAAGCGGGATGCGGCAGAGCCGGAAAAACTGCTGCGTCTGCTGGAAGTGTATAACCAGAGCCTGGGTTACAGCATTGTCCGCCGGGCGGAAGAGGCAAAAATCGCGCTTTCAGCCTCACCGGAGTACCGTGCGGCGATCCGCCTGCTCAGTGAAACGCTGGAAACAGACATCAGCGCGGCAGAAATGGAAGAATCGATTTCCTCCCCGAAAGATAAAATGATTTCCCTGGTGAATGATGCAGTGCAACAGGGCGGCGCAACACCGGATACTATCTTTATCACCGGCGGGTCAGGCCGTTCGCCGGTGTTATGCCGTGCGATTGAGGCACAATTACCGGGAATACCGGTGGTCAGAGGAAACGATTTCGGCTCGGTAACCGCCGGTCTGGCACGCTGGGGCGAAATTTGTTTTAAATAAACTTGCAACAGACCGGTCGGTCTATTAGAGTATCGTCATGAACAAACACACTGAACATGATACCCGCGAACATCTTCTGGCTACCGGCGAACGCCTGTGTCTTCAGCGCGGCTTTACCGGCATGGGGCTGAGTGAACTGCTGAAAACGGCCGGGGTGCCGAAGGGCTCGTTTTATCACTATTTCCGTTCCAAGGAATTATTCGGCGTAGCTCTGCTGGAACGCTACTACGAAGATTACCTGGAACGCCTGACCGGTCATTTTGAGCACGGCCCGGGGAATTACCGTGATCGCTTTCTCGCGTATTACGGCGATATTCTGAAAAATGCCTGTCAGCACAGCCGTATTCAGGGCTGTCTGACGGTCAAATTATCCGCCGAAGTGTGTGATTTATCGGAAGATATGAATGCCGCGATGGATAAGGGCGTCAGTAAAGTGATCGCGCTGCTGGCGCAAACCCTGGAAAACGGAAGGAAAGAAAATTCACTGACGTTTCAGGGCGATGCACAGCACGCCGCACAGGTATTTTATTCATTATGGCTGGGGGCAAATTTGCAGGCAAAAATTTCCCGCAGTACCGCGCCGCTGGAAAGTGCACTGGCGCATGTTGAAACACTGATTACCGCGCCTGAGTAATTTTTTTTCGCAGGCGTTTTTATTTATCTGAAAACTAGTCGACTGGTCTAATCCGGAGTTACTATGTCACAACAACCATTGTCACAGAAAAAACTGTTCACCCCGCTGAAAGTGGGCGCCTTTACCGCACCGAACCGCGTATTTATGGCGCCGCTGACCCGGCTGCGCAGTATCGAACCCGGCGATATCCCGACCCCGCTGATGGGTGAATATTACCGCCAGCGTGCCGGTGCAGGGCTGATTATCTCGGAAGCCACTCAAATTTCGGCACAGGCTAAAGGTTATGCCGGTGCGCCGGGGCTGCACAGTCCGGAACAGATTGCAGCCTGGAAAAAAATCACGGCCGGTGTGCATGAGGCAGGCGGCCACATTGCTGTCCAGTTGTGGCATACAGGGCGGATTTCCCATAACAGCATTCAGCCGGGCCAACAGGCACCGGTAGCACCGTCTGCGATCAGTGCCGGTACCCGCACCTCACTGCGTGATGAAAACGGTCACGCTATCCGTGTTGATACCTCCATGCCGCGTGCGCTGGAAACCAGTGAAATCCCGGGGATTGTGAATGATTTCCGTCAGGCGGTAGCTAATGCACGGGAGGCCGGATTTGATATGGCAGAACTGCACTCCGCTCACGGCTATCTGCTGCACCAGTTCTTATCACCGGATGCCAACCACCGCACCGATCAGTACGGCGGCAGCCGCGAAAACCGTGCTCGTCTGGTGCTGGAAGTGGTGGATGCCGTTTGTGCAGAGTGGGGACCGGAACACATTGGGATCCGTGTATCGCCAATCGGTTCATTCCAGAATATGAGCAACGGCCCGGATGAAGAGGCGGATGCGCTGTATCTGATTGAGGAACTGAATAAACGCAATATTGCCTATCTGCATATGTCCGAGCCGGACTGGGCAGGCGGCAAGCCGTACAGCGAAGATTTCCGTCGTAAGGTTCGTTCTCTGTTCCGTGGTGTGATTATCGGTGCCGGGGCCTATACCCCGGAAAAAGCGGAAGATCTGATTGAAAAAGGGCTGATTGATGCGGTGGCATTTGGCCGCGATTATATCGCCAACCCGGATCTGGCCGCGCGTCTGGCGAAAAAAGTACCGCTGAACCCGCAGCGTCCGGAATCCTTCTACGGCGGTGGTGCCGAAGGGTATACCGATTATCCGTTTATGTCATAAAAACGTTAATCCGGCGGCAGAAAACAGCCGCCGGATTATTTTTACGGGCGGATAATCGTATGTGCATACACCGTGCTGTAACCATCCATTTCTATTTTGCGGAATTCCACATCAAAGACCTCATTTAATAAAGAGGATTCCAGCAGTGCGGCAGATGAACCGAAATAGCGCAGTTGTCCCTGTGATAGCACAATAACTGATTCAAAATAGCGGAATACCATATCCAGCTCGTGCAGACACACCACCACCAGTTTTTCTTTTCCCTGTGCCGTTAAATCCTCAATCAGCTGCATCCGGTGTTTTATATCCAGTGCCGCACCGGGTTCATCAGCAAATATCACCGGCGGATCACACATCAGTGCCATTGCGGTCAGTACCCGGCTTTTTTCCCCGCCTGATAATATATGCCAGTGTTTATCCAGTAACGGCTGTAATTCATATTTGCGGCAGGCGGCTTCTTTTGCGGCTTTCGGGTCAGATGCCCGCTCTGCGGCCAGCGAAATTAATTCCTCTGTGCGCTGATCCCAGCAGGGATTAAAACTCTGCGGAATAAGACCGATTTTCTGCATCCGCGCAGCGCCTTTATAACGGCTGATATTTTTCCCGTCCAGGGTAACGGCGCTGAATACCTCCCGGTCAAGCCCGGATAAGGCCTTTATCAGGGTGGATTTACCGGAGCCGTTCGGGCCGATAAGGGCAATGCTGCCTCTGGCGGGTAAATGCAGGGAATCAACTGTCAGTATTGTTTTATCCTGTTTACGGACGTTCAGTTTATTCACTGTGATCATGATTTTCTCACCCGTTTCGCCAGCAGATAAATAAAGAAAGGGCCGCCGATAAAGGCGGTGATCAGCCCGAGCGGTATTTCCCCCGGCGGCAGCAGGCTGCGCGATAATGCATCGGAGAACATTACCAGTGCGGCACCAATAACAGCTGAGGCGGGCAGTACATATTTATGACGGGCACCGACCTGCCAGCGGGCAATATGCGGAGCAATCAGCCCGATAAAACCAACAACGCCGCCGAGTGAAACGGCAATCGCGACAATGGCAGACCCGGCAATTAAGGCCAGCACGGTAAACCGTTCAACAGATAAACCGAAACTCATAGCCATTGTTCTGTCCAGTCCCATTAAATCCAGCCCGTCAGATAACAGATAAACGGATAATAAAATGGCGGCCAGGGTTAATATCAGGCTGATGATCAGACCTTCTCCGGACGGAGTTTGTATTCCGCCCAGAATCCAGCTTAATACCACCTGGAGGCTGGTACTTTCATCGGATAATGCCATCATCATAAACGAACGGGCGGCATTTAATACCGCGCTGACGGCCACCCCGGTTAATAACAGCGTGGCGGTATCCAGTGACCCCGCAATCCGGGAGACGGATAACACAATAAATATCGCCGCCAGTGCCCCGCTGAAGGCAAATAAGGGCAGCGATACCGCCAGCGGTAAGCCGAGCGGCACTAATAATGCCACTGTTCCGCCGATCGCGGCCCCGCCGGAGGATCCTAATAACCACGGCTCTGCCAGCGGATTGCGGAATACCCCCTGAAAAATGGCACCGCTTAATCCCAGTAATGCCCCGGTAAATCCGGCGGTAATTACACGCGGTAAACGCCATTCGGTTAATAGGCGGGATGTTAAATCATCACTGTAAAACAGGGCGCTTACCACCTTCAGCGGACTCTCCCATGTATGTCCCGCACAGGCGGAGAAAATAAATGCAGCGAAGAGAATGAGTAACAGACTGACTATTTTCACTGTCTCAGGCTCCATTGCTCAAAGATGTCAGACATATATTCAATGCCATCAATAATCCGCGGGCCGGGAATAAGCACATATGCACTTTTGACCGGATAAATATCATTATTTTTAACAGCTTTCATTTGTGACCAGCCGGGAAGTGTCAGTAAATCCCGGATTTTGTCTCCGGAAATGGTGTACAAAATAATATCCGGGTCGGCGGCGATAACCGCTTCCGGGGATACCTGTTTCAGCGCCGGTCCGGCCTGTTTATATTCCTCCAGCGCCAGGGTTCCGCCCGCTTTTAAAATGGAATCGGCGGTGTATCCCGGTGTTTTTTTATACGCCTGCGGCCTGGCAACCAGTAATAACCCGTTACTAACCTGACCGGTGATCATAATGACCCTTGGTGCGCGGTAACCGGCGGGCTTTTGCTGAACATTGTGCAACCGCTGTTCCATCTCCGCCGCCACCTGTTCGCCTTTTTCCGTTGTTTTGGTGACCTGAGCCACCAGACGGATATTACGGATAATTTCCTCAATACTGTTTCCCTCCAGTACCAGCACAGGAATGCCGAATTTGCGCAGCGGTGTTAATAACTGATGCGTGGCCTGGCGGGCAGGGGTCATAATCACCAGATCCGGTTTCAGTTCAATGATCCGCTCAAGAGAAAACCCGAGGCGGCCGCCGATTAACGGTTTATTTTTGATTTCATCGGGAAAATAGGTATAGGCATCAATACCGGCGATATTGTCAGCCAGTCCGAGGATAGCCACAATTTCGGTATTTGATGAAAAGATAGTCACAATACGCTGCGGTTTTTCGTTCAGTGTGACCGGCGCAGATAATTGCGCCATCATACTGAAAGCAGGCAGAGCATGGCACAGGGCCATGCTCAGTGTGATAATAAGAGTCAGGACTTTCATTATTGCCGGTTAAAAACGGTATGTCACACCGGCAATAAATGACCGGCCCGGCATTGAGGTTCCCAGACTACCGTTGGATTTTGACGGCAGCATAATATACGGGTCTTCATCCAGGGCAAAAAATACCGGATGCTCGTTTTTATCCAGAATATTGTCTATCCGTCCGTACAGCGTCAGTGACTGGCTGATATCCACATCCGCCTGAAGATTCCAGACCATAAACGGCGCTTTGCGCATCACATAAGAAGAATAAGGGCGGACATCCGGGATAATTCCTTCCTCTGTTTTATACCACATCGGCCCGCGCAGAATTCCCTGTAACTGAAGACTCCACGGATAACGGGCATTGGTAAAATAGAGCTCGTTAATAAACGCCGCCTGATACTGATACATGCGCTGAACTTTATTACTGTTATTGGTTGCGGTTATTTTGGCGCCTTTATCTTCCATATCGAAATTCCAGCTGCCGTTTAAACGCATCACCCAATCCCAGTCTGTCTGCCAGTCAAATACACGGTTAACGGTGGCACGGCTGTTAACTTCCAGCCCGCGTACCACAATATCATCGTCGCTGTTGGCGTACTGATAGACATTCGGTGCCAGAACGTTGGTCTGTATTCTGTTCTGAATCGTATTCTGAAAGAGGGCAATATCGACGGAATTCAGGGAATCACCGAGTGTCGCGCCCACTTCAAACTGACGGTTACTTTCCGCTTTCAGGGAACTGTTGCCCAGATATTGCGTACCGGACAGCGTAATATAATCCGCGCCCAGCTGTGTGGCGGTCGGTGCACGGTAACCGGTGGCGACAGAGGACTTCAGATTCAGCCAGTCATTGACCTGATAGTTGGTACCGAGACTCCAGGTTAACTGATTATATGAGGCACTGCCGGTGAACTGATTATCCAGGTTCGGTGTTTTATCGAAATTGGTTTTCCCGTAGGTATAACGCATACCGCCGCGGATTATCCAGCTGTCGTCAAATAAACTCTGCCGGTCATCGAAATAAACGGCATACTGGTTTTCAGTCTGGTTATTATCATACGGCGCGGATTGTTTCAGCGGGTTGCCGCTGACACTGACCTGATCCCGTTCTGAACGCAGACGGCTGTATTCGTAATCCACCCCTAATAACAGATCGTTCTGCTCATGGAGTTTAATCACCGGCTGGAATTTCACGCCGTAAATATCCAGCTGACGGCGGTTATGATCACTGCGGGTTTTTGCGGTTAACGGTGATGCCCAGCGGAAATTATCCACATCCTGCACAAAATAGGCGTGGCTGTTCATTCTGAAAATACTGTCGTCAGTGCCGTTTTTCCAGACCACATCCGCGGAACGGTTATAACGGGTATCTTTGGCGTAAATATTCCCGGTTGATCCACGGAAACCGCCGTCATAAATACCGTCAGTCCGCAGTGACACATCGAGCAGGTTACTTTCGTTGATCTGCCAGCCTAAATTACCGCTTAAACCAAAGCGTTCCCAGTTGGTATTTTCCTGTTTGTGGCCGCCTTTCCCGGAATGGTAATCATCACGGCGTCCGGCTTCAAACCCGACATAGCCGTAAATATCGCCGTCATCATTCTGAAAACCATAGCCGCCGTAAGTCTGTGCCAGTCCCCAGGATCCGGTTTCTGCTGAGATTTTCCCGCCTTCGTCGGTTAATCCGTTTTTCAGGAAAATATTAATCACACCGCCCATCGCCTGGGAGCCGTAAATAACCGAAGAGGGGCCGCGGATAACTTCAATCCGGCTGACATCTTTCGGTGATAATTTGGATAAGTTCGCGGTTCCTGCCCGGCGGCCGTTAACTAATACCAGCACCTGTCCGGCAAAATCTTTTCCCTGACCATCCGTTGCAGCACCGCGGATATTAATGGATGTCTGCCCGGGACTCCATTCACTGAAAAAGCCGACACTGTTCTGTGCCAGTAATTCGGTCAGACTTTCCGCCCGTGAGCGTTCAATCTGGTCGCTGTCGATAACCTGGGTGGTGACGGTGGATTTTCGCTGCTGTTCCTCACGCCCTGAAGCGGTGACAATTAATGTGTCACTGTCCGGATCCTGTTTTGCGGTATTTTCCGCCCCGGCGGAGAATTGTGAATATGACAGGATCAGTGAAACCAGTACCAGTTTCCTGCTGTTTATTTTCATTGTTAAAAACTCATTTTTATATAATGCCTGACCAAAACACCGGCTGTTACCGGTGAATTTCCCTGAAACAACTTTTCTGAAACAAATAACATCAAGTGTTAATGCGACCCGTTTTCATCTTAAGAAAACAGGGAAGGCTAAGTCACTAAAAAATATGACTAAAAGTCAGAAACGGGAAAGCGGTCAAGGTAATTGAAAATAAACCGTTATAATCACACGGGTGAATTATAAAAAAGGTGAGCAGATGTTGAAAATATGCTGCGTTGTTAAAAAGCCGGCGGCACCGGTAGCGTTGCCGCTTTTCCGGATTGGCGGTTTAATTCTCTGTTGCGCCAGAAGATTTACGGTCCCGGTTATCAGTGCGTTGTGTTCCTTACCGTCTAGTGTCTGAACAGGGTAAGAGAGTGTTCACCGCCGGGACAGCAGATATATCTGATAAGAGGTTAACTATCCTTAACTTGATTTTGCGCCATAACGGCGAATAATGGGGCGGGTAAAATTCACAGATACACGCAGTTGTTTATTCCCCGGGGTTTCTTTATGGTCAGTGGTTTATTTATCGGCATCCTGTTCGGCGGGTTGCTCCAGTCAGGTCAGTTCTGTTTTGTTTCCGGATTCAGAAACATTCTTTACCAGCGAAATACCCGGTTTCTCACCGCGCTGCTGATCGCAGTCACTATTCAGTCCGTTGGCTTCTTTGCTTTGGAATCTGCCGGATTATTACATATACCGGAAGGAAATCTGCCAATCACCGCAACACTGGCCGGTGGATTTTTATTTGGTGCGGGCATGGTACTGGCCGGTTGTTGCGGCAGTGGTGCGTGGTTCCGTTCCGGTGAAGGATTAACCGGCACCTGGATTGCCTTATTTGCCTTTGTTGTCACCATGGCCACCGCTCAGAAAGGCAGCCTGAAACATTGGTTTGAACCCTTATTACAGCATCCCGCACAGCCGGATACGATTTATAAAACACTGGATATTTCCCCTTGGTTTCTGGTCGCGTTTTTAATTATTCTCACCGCCGGATTACTGATTTATCAGCATTATCATCCCCGTTATACACCACCTTCACAGGGACGATTTAATTATCTGCCGCTGAATATTACCGGTATGCTGATCGGTATTCTCGGGATTATTGCCTGGGTTTTCAGTGCTGAGGCCGGACGTAATTTTGGCTATGGCGTTGCTGTTCCTTCCGGCAATGTTATTCAGTATCTGATCACCGGACAGCAGCGTTATTTTAACTGGGGAACCTTATTTGTTATCGGTATTTTCGCCGGTTCAATGATAAGTGCGGTTATCCGCAAAGAATTCAGATTAAGACTTCCGCCTGATGGTATTACCGTCGTTAAACGCCTGATCGGCGGGATTGTGATGGGAGCAGGGGCAACACTGGCAGGCGGCTGTACCGTCACGAATTCCCTTGTGGCAACCGCTTATTTCTCCTGGCAGGGATGGATTTCCACATTCATGATTATGGCTGGTGTTTGGATCACCAGTTATTTTTTCCGTTCAGGGCAATGTCGTTTATAGGATCACATATGAAAACAAAATCACTCTTTCTTCTGATACCGTTATTACTATCAGGTTGTGACCAGACGGTGGTAAAAGAGATCGGCATTGAAGAATTGTCGGAGAACCTGAACAATCCGGAATACATTATTATCGATACTCGGCCGGACAGTTTATATTTCGGTTTTAAAGATAAAGGCGCGGCCCGCGGCGGCCATATTAAAGGTGCGATGCAGTTTACTACCGGCTGGCTGGATTTTATCGATGAGAATAAATTTGATACGTTTGTCGAAGAAAAGGGGATTTCCAAAGAAAAAACCCTGGTATTTTACGACAGTGACCCGGATTCACTGGAACGTATTACCGCCGAATTTGCTGCCAAAGGTTTTCAGGTCAGAGCATTTAAATCCTTTATCCAGTACAGCAATTCTGATCTGCCGATGGATAAATACCCGAATTATTTTCTGAGCGTTTCTCCCGCCTGGGTTCAGGCCGCACTGAACGGTGAAAAACCGGAAAGTTATACCAGTGATCAAAAACCGGTGATATTTGAAGTGTCGTGGGGGGATGCGGAGCAATCAAAATCCTATGCAACGCATATTAAAGGTGCTTTCCATTTTAATACCGACTGGATAGAAAATGCGCCGGTCTGGAATTTATCCGAACCTGACGTTATCAAAAATAATCTGCTGAAAAACGGGATCCGCAAAGATACCCCGGTTGTCGTCTATTCTGAAAATCAGATGGCAGCATTGCGGGTATTATGGGCACTGAAATGGGCGGGTGTTGAAGATGTCCGTTTCCTGAACGGTGGTTTAAATGTCTGGGCGGATGCGGAATTACCAACGGAAACCACACTGAATATTCCGGTACCGGTTGCGGATTTCGGTGCGGAAATTCCGGTTAATCCGCAGGTCACTATTGCCATGCCGGCGGAAGCCATACAGGGTCAGAAATCCGGCCTTAAACTTATCAGCAACCGGACATGGGATGAATATACCGGCAAAATCTCCGGTTATGACTATATTCCGCGTAAGGGTGAACCGGCCGGGGCAATATGGGGATTCGGCGGTAAAAATTCGAATGATATGTCCGATTACTATGACCCGGATGGCACATTGCGTAATCCGGAAGAGATTTTTGCTTTATGGAAAACGCAGGGTATTGAACCGACCGATCAGGTCGCATTTTATTGCGGTACCGGGTGGCGGGCAAGCGTTTCCTGGTTTATGACCCAACTGGCGGGCTGGGAAAACAGCCGGATTTATGACGGCGGCTGGAATGCCTGGCAGATGGATCCGACATTACCGGTATTAAATAATATTCAGAGCCAAAAACCGGCAGCACTGAATGATTATGGTGAAATAATCAAAAAACCGGGACAATCCTGTAAAAGCTGATTTAACTGAAACACCGGTTTCCGCAGAATTAACGGAAGCCGGTATTATTGGTTATTTACCATGGGCCTTCCGGCCAGATGCTGTCTGTTTTTTCAGCAGCATCATCCAGCGAATCGAGATATAAGTTCTCAACCTCGGTACGGGCCCAGGGAGTGCGGCGGAGAAATTTCAGACTTGATTTTACGCTGGGGTCATTCTTAAAGCAGTTAATATTGATTAACTTACCCAGCTTTGCCCAGCCATATTTTGCAACCAGTGCATTAACCTGCATTTCGAGAGTAACGCCATGCAGCGGATCGTTGGATTTGTGGGCTGTCATGAATGAATATCCTGTTATTTTGCCTGAGCCGGGAAGAATACCGCAAACGCCGGAGTATGACAATTATCCCTCCCGGCAGACTCATTCCGTATTACTTCAGGATCTGCATTCTTCCGTTAGTCACCTTACCTTCACTGACTAATTTTCCGGCAGTATCGAATTGTTTAACTGTACCGGTAAGGGCACCGTTTTCCATTGTACCTTGTATAAAGAGTCCCGGTAATGATATTTATAAGACACAGGGAAGGTTAACCATTGAAGAAGCGGCTTCAACCGTTCGTTAAAGTGGGAAACACACCGGCCGGTAAATAATGGAACAATAACTAATTTGTACAATATCCGCGAACTGACGGATATTGTACATCAGTCATGTTACCGGACAGGAGAGCAGAGAGCGCTAATGAACGATATAATACATATTGATATTATTGTATCTAATCAGCACCAGCACCTTCCATACATCATTTAACATAATATACATTATGCGAACCAGTGAGTGAAATAACGAAATCTGGCTCTCCGGCTGGATAATCATGTTGGTTCCTTTATTCCTGATAACGGCTTTTTGTCTCCGCTCATCCAACAACTGATCACCGCGGGGTTTCTTTATCCGTCCACGTTCCTTTTTTTATTGACCCCAAACAAAAATATGACGGCACATTGCTTCTATAATTATTCGCTTATTTCCTCATATAGATGTGGTCACATGGTTAACAAACTGAATCTTAACTGGCCTGAATTTTTAGAAAAATACTGGCAGAAAAAACCCGTTGTACTGAAAAATGCATTTCCTGATTTTGCCGACCCTATCACACCGGATGAGCTGGCCGGTCTGGCTATGGAGCCGGAAGTTGACAGCCGACTGGTCAGCTTCATTGATAACAAATGGGAAGCAAGTCACGGCCCGTTTGAGGACTACAGCCAATTAGGCGAAAAAGGATGGTCACTGCTGGTACAGGCTGTCAACCATTGGCATATGCCGGCTGCAGAATTGGTGAAACCGTTCCGCGTGCTGCCTGAGTGGCGTCTTGATGACCTGATGATTTCCTACTCAGTGCCCGGCGGTGGTGTCGGGCCGCATATTGATAACTATGATGTTTTCATTATCCAGGGCATGGGCCGCCGCCGCTGGCGTGTGGGTGACGCCCTTCCCATGCGTCAGTTCTGCGCTCACCCGGCATTACTGCATGTCGATCCGTTTGAGCCGATTATTGATGTGGAAATGGCGCCGGGCGATATTCTGTATATTCCGCCGGGATTCCCTCACGATGGTTTCACCTTCGAAGATACCATGAACTATTCTGTCGGTTTTCGCGGACCGACCGGACGTGATCTGCTGAGCAGCTTTGCTGACTATGCACTGGAACAGGATCTGGGTGGCGTCAATTATGGCGACCCTGACCTGACAGTACGTGAAAACTCAGGCTCAATGGAATCTTATGAGGTTGAACGCCTGCGTGAAATGATGATTGAAATGATCAACAAGCCCGGTGATTTCGAACAGTGGCTAGGCCGTTTTGCAACTACCCCGCGTCATGAGCTGGATATTGCGCCTTCGGAACCACCGTATGAGCCGGAAGAAGTGCTGAGTACTCTGAATGCCGGTGAAAAACTGATACGACTGAGCGGACTGCGTGTTCTGCGTATCGGGGAACATTTCTTCGTTAATACCGAAGGCTGGATGACCACCGAAATAAAAGGTGCGGATACATTGTGCCGGTTAACCGAAGTCGGCGTGAATGAGCTCGGTGAAGCACTGGAGAACCCGGTTTTTGTTGCGGAATTAACCGAATTTATCAATCAGGGATATTGGTATTTCGAAGAATAAGTCATATCTGCCTGACAAGATAAAACACCCGGCGACGGGTGTTTTATCTCAGCGTTTCAAAAACCTCTCGTTCACTACGCTCAGCCATGATAAATTGGCCGGATGTCCATCCCAAAATATTTCCTTTTTTATGAGATAGTTCAATGAGTAAGAGTGGAAGAAACTATACAAAAGAAAAAATAAGACAGCGCCATATAGCAAATAAAAAAAGAAAACACCCTATTCGTCTTTTTATCAGAAGTTGGGATTTTTGGGGTAAATCCTGCCTTGGCCTTTTTGTTTTTGGTATGTTTATTTATTCATTAAATGATAATGCAACCATTCATTTCTTATGGATAATCTATGCCTGCATTTGCTTACCTTTATTTCCGTTTGCTAAAAAATGCAGTGATGATGTCCTTCGTCATTATTTTTCAGAATCAACATTTGAGGATGTTATTAATGGTAGCAGCCCCCGGGGGCTTGGCGGATTGTATCTGATACTCATCATTCCGTTTATCATCCCGCTGGCAGCGGGATACTTTGTATATCAGATTATAAATTACAAATGAAATCTATCGCTATTTAATCATATCCATCTGTATGATCTGAAAATAACCGGAATCGCCGGAAATCCACACCATCATAGTTAACAGAACCATCCGGCTGAAATCCGTAACGTGTTATAAACCGGGAAACTTTCCGGGATAACGGTAATAAAATGGTGATACTGGTTAAGTGCATTTCATCAAATGCGTGGCGGATAATTTCATCACAGATGATTTTTCCCGTTCCCCAGAAATCAGGATGAAGTACCAGCGCCAGGTCAGCATCATCACCTTCTTTCTGAAGCCCTCCCCAGCCTGCAAATATATCGTCGATCACAAATGCCCAAGGGCCATATCCGTTTATTTCCCACTGAGCGTCTTTTTCTTCTGCCCAACTGCGGCTTTTTTCATCATCAAAATCCGGGCTGCCCAGCGGCATTTGCTGTAACACTTTCGGGTGATTATTCAGTGCCGTGATATCGGCCGGTTCTATCTGAGTTAGCCGTTTAAATTCTAAGTGCATAGTATTCCTTTTATTTTGATGCTCTGATTGTACCTGTTATTCAGAAAAAATCAGCTGAATAACAGGTACAACACATCTTAACTTACAGCCACATTCCGAAACGGCGGATATAAATGCCCTTCATGATTTGTGCCAGACCGCAATAGCTGACCAGCGTAGCAGCAAGCCACGGGAAATATTCCCACGGTAACGGCTCAAGCCCGATATAACTTCCTATTGGTGAAAACGGCAGCCAGATACCGATGGCCATAACAATCCCGGTAACCAATAATACCGGCAGTGTTGCTGTGCTCTGAATAAACGGGATCCGTTGTGTTCTCAGCATATGCACAACCAGCGTTTGTGATAATAATCCCTCAACAAACCAGCCGGAATGGAATAAAACCTGGCTGTCCGGACTGTTTGCCCCGAAAACAAACCATAATAATGCAAAGGTTGTGATATCAAATACAGACGACGTCGGGCCAATCCAGATCATAAAGCGCCGGATATTGCCTGCATCCCATTTACGGGGTTTGCGCAGGAATTCTTTATCCATTTTATCCCACGGCAGCGCCAGCTGAGACATATCATAAAGCAGGTTCTGAATCAGTAACTGAATAGCCAGCATCGGCAGGAACGGAATAAAGGCACTGGCGATAAGAACAGAAAATACATTACCAAAGTTAGAGCTGGCGGTCATATTCAGGTATTTAATGATATTACCGAATGTCTCGCGCCCTTTAATGACACCCTCCTCCAGAACCATCAGATCTTTTTCCAGCAGGATAATATCTGCGGATTCTTTGGCGATATCCGTTCCGCTGTCCACAGAAATTCCGACGTCCGCATCCCGCAGTGCCGGTGCGTCATTAATGCCGTCCCCGAGGAAACCAACAGTATGGCCGGCTGATTGTAAAATCCTGACCAGGGCTGATTTTTGCAGCGGCGTCAGTTTGCAGAAAATAGTGTGTGTTTGTGCGACCTGTTTCAGCTCTTCATCACTGAGGAGCGCCAGCTGATCACCACTGATACTCATCGAGGCATCCAGCCCGACTTCACGACAGATTTTTGCCGTGACAACGGCATTATCCCCGGTCAGTACTTTTACCGTTACCCCGTTATGCTTCAGTGCGTTAAGGGCTTTTGCCGCACTGTCTTTCGGCGGATCCAGGAAGGTCAGAATTCCGCATAAAATCATATTTTGTTCACTGTCTGCGGAGAGCGGCAATCCCTGCTCTTTGCTGTCAAGAACCCGCTCTGCGAGCAGCAGTACTCTGAATCCGGTCTCATTATAATGATTAACCAGTGCCATAATGGCCTGTTTTTTCTCATCATCCGCCGGAGAAATATGATTGCCGGTCCGGATCAGAGAACAGCACGCCAGCATCTCTTCCGCCGCACCTTTACAGATAAGCAAGGCGGTACCATCCGGTTTTCTTACTGACACAGACAGACGTCTGCGGACAAAATCAAACGGCAGTTCGTCAATTTTCTGATAACTGTGCAGAGATTCTGTTTCAGCTTTGCCGCGCCCGAAACGAATGATCGCCTGATCCATCAGGTTACGTGTGCCACTCTGGTGAAAACTGTTCAGCCACGCCAGTCCCAGTATGGCTTCATCGGTATTACCCTCCGTATCAAGATGATGCTCGAGGATAATATTATCCTGTGTCAGCGTTCCTGTTTTATCCGTGCACAGGATATCCATTGCGCCAAAGTTCTGTATTGCATTCAGCCGCTTAACGATAACTTTCCGCCGCGACATTGCAATTGCGCCTTTCGCCAGGTTCGAACTGACAATCATCGGCAGCATTTCCGGGGTTAACCCGACTGCGACGGCAAGTGCAAAGAGTGTGGCATCAAACCAGTCGCCTTTGGTAAATCCGTTAATCAGCAGAACAACCGGCACCATCACTAACATAAAGCGGATCAGCAGGATACTGACACTATTCACCCCGCGATCGAATGACGTCTGTGAGCGTGTTCCGACAATGGATTTCGCCAGTGAGCCAAAATAGGTTTTGTCCCCGGTTGCCACCACAACACCCAGCGCCGTGCCGCTGGCCACATTGGTGCCCATCAGGCAGATGTTGCCCGATTCCGTGAGTGATTGTCCGTTTTCCGCTATCGTTGCGGCATCTTTCTCATGGATATCTCCCTGAGTATCATATTTTTCCACCGGAACCGATTCCCCGGTCAGAATGGCCTGGCTGATAAAAAGATCACGGGAACGGAGCAGCCGCAAGTCCGCCGGTATCATATCCCCGGCGCTCAGAACCACGATATCCCCCGGAACCAGACATTTTACCGGCAGCTCGGCCCGGGCAGATCGCCCTTTTTTACGCCGGAGTACCGTGGCGGTAGTTTTTACCAGTGATTTCAGGGCTTCTGCGGCTTTGTTAGTTCTGTACTCCTGCCAGAAACGTAGTACCACACTCAGAAAAACCATTGTTCCGATGATCAGTACACCGGTGAGATCTGTTTCCTCGCCCTGCTGCAGGGGGATCAGGTAATCCGTCATAAAACTGATAACGGCCAGCGCCAGCAACACATAAATAAATGGATTATGAAATGCGGAAATAAACTGAATAAATGCGGGAGGTGCTTTGTCATGTGCCACCACGTTTTCCTGATGTTCTATCAGGCGGTCAAGGGCATCAATTTCATCCAGCCCCAGCATATCAGAATGTAATTCTGCTAATGTTTCATCTGGTGTTTTTGCGGCATATACCGCCGCAGGGAAAGTATTATTATCGCGCACAGCCGGAGTGACGGTGCGGTTAACGTTGACAGTCATGGTACGATTCCTTTTATTTCCTCAGATAAACTGAGTCATTTATTTTCACCGGACCGTCTGGTTTAACAGTTAACTTAAATAACTGTCATGATAACGGACAGTCCGGGAAATGGTATATTTCCGGGCCCGGGTGGTGTGTCCATATATTCCTTATCATCAAAAGATAGCCTGTACGCTTATTCATAAATGAATACGTACTGTGAGTTTTTAATAAAAAGCCATGCCTTTCCGTTCTGAATAAACGGAATAGCCGGATATGATGCGCGAGCACAGCAATTTAAATTGAATTAACCGAAAAAGTAATCAGTTAGGAGGGAATAACGCCAGCATATAGAGATTCATGATAAATCCGTCCTTTCGGGCCTATCCCGTGAAAGATAAGCGAAATTAAATAAGGAAGTACCATTTACAGAGAGAGGTACTGCCGCAGTATTACTGCCGGCAGTCAGAGAAAAACAGAATTACCGGCAGGATCAATGTATTTTGATAAATAATCTATGACTGTCCAATTACGTGTTCTCCGCAAGAAATAAACACATGGAGTATATTCCCGTAAAATCACAAAGTAAATCGTTTTCTCTGAGGGAGAAACAATATATATAATAGTATTATTTAATTAAACAACATCCTGATTTAACAGCGTATATACGATAAAGCAGCATCCCTTTTCACTGTTTATAAATATCCGGTCTGACAATCTGCCAGATATAATTCTCCCGGTTGACCGGGCTGTAACCTGATACATCATAAATCCATCAGATAGGTAATGGTGTCTCTGACCGCCATCAGTGCGGATTCCAGGTCGTCATACGGCAGCGTACTGACTGCCACACGGATAGCCTGCGGGATATCGCGGGTTACGGCATAAGACTCTGCAGGACTGACGGCAATGTTGGCGGCTCTCAAACGACTGATAACCGCATCGCGGCGTACATTTTCCGGTAACGGGATCCACAAAAAATAACCGGCCGGATGTGCGATATGGGGTAAATCAGCAAAAATCCGGCTGACTATTTTTTGCCGGGCTTTGGCATCGCGGCGCTTTTTCTGCTCCAGTTTTTCGGCTTCTCCCTGCTCCAGCCACTCACGGACAATACCGGTCATCAGTGCCGGTGTATTCCAGGTAGTGATGCGGATGATTTTTTCCAGCTCAGCAATATATTCCGGAGGTGCAACAATTAATCCAACCCGCAGGCCGGTAGCGATATTTTTGGAAAATCCGGTGACATAAAATGTGATATCCGGCGCCAGTTCTGCCAGCGGAGCCGGCGCCGGTTTCTGCAGAAAAGCATAGGAGCCGTCTTCTATCAGAAAAAAACGGTTTTCCCGGGCCAGACTTATCAGCTTCCTGCGGGATGTCAGATCCATCACCCAGCCGAGCGGATTATGCAGTGTCGGCATGGTGAAATAGCCGCGGATTTTCCGCTGGCGGCATAATTGTGCCAGCGCTGCCAAATCCGGGCCCTCCGGGGTAACCGGCACCGGAACTAATTCGATATGACAGGTTTGTGCCAGTGCTTTAAAGCCGGGATAAGTCAGTGCATCCGCCGCAATCACATCACCGGGGCTGAACATGCTCAGAACAATGGAGGCCAGACCGTGCTGGGCTCCGCTGACCATGACAACAGTATCCGGGTCAACGGCAGAAAAACCGCGCAACTTCAGGTGATCAGCAACAACAACCCTCTCCTGATGCCGCCCGGCGTGAGGCAGATAATGCAGCAGACTTTCCAGATCGCCGCTCATGGATAACCGGCGCAGCGTGTGACGCAGTAATGCGGTCTGTTCCGTGACTTCCGGATAGATAAAGTTAAGGTCATACATTGCCGGAGTGACATCACATTCAATACCGGTAACCGGTAATAAGCTGATATCTCTGACAAATGTTCCCCGTCCGGTTTCACCGCTGACCAGTCCCTGATTGATCAGCTCCTGATAAATACGTGACGCTGTCACTAACGATACCCCTTCCTGAGCCGCAAAAGCACGGTGAGTCGGCAGTTGTGTTCCGGCCGCCAGTTCACCGTTTCGGATACGGGCAGCAAGGGTATCGACGTATTGTTTATAACGCGGTGTTGCCATACAAATGTATCCATGACAATTTTTTGATTGTCATGATTATCCGCATTACTCTCTGTGATAACAAGAGGTAATTAACGGAGTACAGGATGGATAATGCAATGACAACGGTTTCCCGTTCAACACGCGGCTGGCTCAACGGGTTTATCGGCGTGCTGATTTTCAGCGGCTCCCTGCCCGCCACCAAGGCTGGTATCACCGGATTCGCGCCGGATTTTCTGACAACCGCCCGCGCGGCGATTGCCGGCATTGCCGCTCTGCTCATTCTGGCCGTTCTGCGCCAGCGTTTGCCTGCAGCGAAGTATCTGTTGTCGCTGATCGTTGTGGCGGCAGGTGTCGTCGTCGGGTTTCCGCTGCTGACAGCCCTTGCTCTTCAGTATGTCAGTTCGGCACACTCGATTGTGTACCTGGGATTGTTACCGCTGGCGACAGCACTGTTTGGTGTGCTGCGCAGCAATGAGCGTCCGCTCCCGGCGTTCTGGCTTTTTTCTGTCCTCGGCAGCTTGTTTGTGATGGGGTTTGCCTTATTTCAGGGCGGTGAAAGTACTCTGACAGGTGACTTGTATATGGTAGCGGCCGTGTTGCTGTGCGGATTGGGTTACGCGGAAGGTGCCCGCCTTTCCCGTCCACTCGGCTGCTGGCAGGTGATCTGCTGGGCATTGGTACTTTCTCTGCCACTGATGCTGATTCTCAGCATTGTTTTCCTGCCGGTGACATTCAGCGGTATACCGGCACAGGCCTGGGGCGGGCTGATTTACGTTTCGTTATTCAGCATGCTGATTGGTTTTTTCTTCTGGTACCGCGGCCTGGCAGAAGGCGGTATTACCGGTGTCAGCCAGTTACAGCTGTTACAACCGTTTTTTGGGCTGGTGCTTTCCGCGTGGTTACTGAATGAAACCGTCAGCTCCGTAATGGTTGCGTCAACCTGTGGTGTGATTGCCTGTGTTGCCGGTTCAAAACGGTTTGCCCGGTAAGAAAAAACCATGTTGTGCCCGGTATCTGCCGGGCTGGCTATTGTTTTGTATCATGAATTAGTACATGTACTCCATTATCTGCAAGGTGAATGTATACACATTATTCCTGCTGATTCTCCTGAAAGTATCCGTTATCCTTATCGGGAAGAAGAAGTCAGAACCATTGGCTTCGGTCCTTTTACATCAGAAACTATCTCTGAAAATACTTTTCGTGCAGAAATAGGTGCTCCGCTGAGAATTCACTGGTAACCCACTCCCTTTCGCGATGCCAGTATACCGGCGACAACCAGATACAGCGCAATAACCAGCGGCAAAAACAGTATCGAATCGCTGTAAACCGCCGCTGTCATTGCCGCACCAATTGCCAGTGAAATACCGGAGATACCATCGAGTACTGCAATTTTCCGGGGCGAATCCGCCAGTGTGATCAGGGTATCGATACCCGCACCGTAAAACATTTCCAGCAGTGTGACACCCAGCACTATCAGTAACAGACCGGGAAGTTCTGCAATACCGGAGAACCACGGAATAAACAGAAAAATGCATAAACCGGTTGCCGCCATAAGTGCGGTAATAATACCCCACATCTCCGTGAAGTAGCGGTATACCGGGATTTGCCCGGCGATAATAACCAACGTATTAAACAGCAAAACCGGCCCTATCAGATACTCAGAGCCGGACCGGATAAGTTCCAGCGGTACAATGACCTCAAAACTGTAATACAGCATGGCAAAAATAATGCTGACCACGGAGACAAGAATGGTATCTCTGCCGGTAAGATCAGAAAAATGAAGGTAATAAAAGTGGTTTTTCGTTTCACCGGGACAAGAATGCAGCTTTACTGAAAAGAGAATGCCAATCATAAAAATCGTAGTCAGAATCAGTAATGCGTACGTAAAAGGCAGTGAAAAAAAGACACACAGTGTAATGAGTACTGGTGCAACCGCAGCACCGGTATTATTCAGCGTCATCCTTACTGAAAAGCTTTCGCTGATATTTTCCGAGGTGGCTTTAATATAGTATTTTGCTGCTACTGAAAATACGGAGGTGGCAATACCGTTTGCCAGCATCACCACAAGACACAGATAAAATGTTTGTCCGATAAACAAAAACGACAGTGACAGTAATTTAAGTAATAGTGAAAAAACAATGGTTTTTTTACTGTCAAACCGGCTTATCAGCGGAATAATAAAAAAATAGGCCAGTGAAAATGACCAGAATTTTATCGTGCCGAGATACAGAATTTCTTTTTCACTGAGTGTTTTCCCGGCAAAGTAAAGTAATGCCAGCGGCATCAGTAACCCGGAGCCCAGCGCATTAAAGAAAAAGCAGATATTAATCGCCCTGCTTTTCCGTTCAAAAACCACCCGGTAAATCTGCATCAGCTGAGATTCCAGCGCTGACAGATAGCCATAAAAATATGCTTTCCGGTATCCGTCAGTATGGCATTGTTCCTGACAATATCGGCAGTATTACGAAGCTTCTCCAGATTACTGCTCAGCCGGTCATAATATTCCGGATCCGGGATACCGTCACTGTTACGGATAATTTCAGAAAATACATAACATATCCGGGATAATACAAACAAGGCATGAAAAATACCAATCATCGGCCGGTCATCATCACGCAGTGGCGCGGCAAAGACCTCATCAGCAGGGTTAAGTACCAGCGGATCCCCCGCATTGAGGATATTCAGTGCCGTATGGCCGCATTCATGCGCCAGAATATCAATATAATAAGCAACCGAATGTGACGAGTGAACATAGACAAACATCATTCCCCACATATAGAAATTGGTACCGGAACGCATAAAGCGGGAGCCGTCTGCGGTTTCCTGAGTCAGGTATATCTGATGGATAAACCGGTCAATTTCATTGCCGGTTTCCGGCGCACAGCGACGAATAACAGATAATGCCTGTGTTATTTTCTTCGTTTCCGCTGCTGCCAGTACCGGATCATCACAATAGCCGAAACCAAGTTGTTTATCGTCACGGATAATTTTCAGGATCATCGTTTCTGCCAATAAATGACCGACAGATGTCAGTGGCGAGATAGTCAGTGGTAACGGCGTTTTTTTTCGCATCAACTGATTGAGGTAAGTTACCGCCTCCGCATGTTCATCATCTTCCGCATATTTACCGGCGATATAATGAATAGCGCAATTTTGCCATGACAACGGAACTTCTGAGCTTATTCCGGGCAAACGATAATAGGATAATAAGTAATTAAGTGATTCATAGACTTCATCAGAAAAATACTGATAAGCCTGCTGATGTTTATAGTCAGGGAAAGTCAGATTTATCATATAACAGCGTCCGTCAGATGGATAAGCCATGTCCCGGCTGACGGACATGGCTTATCAATTAGTTAGTGTATATATTATTTACTGAATGACCATCCTGATAATGGTGATTTTATTTTCAGCAATTTACTTTTATCTAATTTCTTCATTATTTCACTTCCTTATTAATAACAGATTATATGAATGGATGTACTGTGTACTCAGATTGCTGTTAAACCCTAGAATAAAAATAACGATTAAAAAACACTTTTTTTAGTCAGTGTTATTTTTCTGAATCAGTATCACGAAAATAAGCAGGAATAATGATGAAGTAAATAATTGCCATAATATGAAGTATAAAAAAACCACGTTGTGTTTTCACCGCGTGGTTTTATCAATACGGAAATTATCCGGGCACTCAGATCAGTGACAAAAATGTCTTTTTAAAGTCATCGATATCATGCTGTGTGGTTGCCCACGAGGTGCACAGACGCAGACAGGATTTTCCCGGTTCCTGCAGCAGCGTTTCATGGAAAACAAACTGTTTTTTCAGCTTTTCTGCCAGTGCGGAAGGCAGAATAACAAAGACCTGGTTGGATTCCGGCGGTGCCAGGAAGGTAAAACCCTGCTCCGTAAAGAATGCCGCGAGTTGTCCGGCCATGCTGTTGAGGTGTTTGCCTAATGAGAAATAGAGGTCGTCTGTAAACAGCGCCAGGAACTGGGCACCCAGCAGCCAGCCTTTTGCCTGAAGCGCACCCTTCTGTTTGATACTGAACCGGAAATCATCTTTCAGCGCCGGGTTATTGATCACCAGAGCTTCCGCCGCGATCGCACCGATTTTGGTACCGCCGATATAGAAAGCGTCTGTCAGTGCCGCGATATCTTCAATCGTCAGATCACTTTGTGCGGACATTAATCCGGATGCCAGGCGGGCGCCGTCAAGATAGAGCCATAACCCGTGCTCATCACAGAAACGACGCAGTGCCTGCAATTCTGCTTTGCGGTAAACCGTGCCGATCTCCGTGGAATTGGTGATATAGACCAGTTTCGGTTGTACCCAGTGCTCATCATTATGTTCGGCAATGACCGGTTTAAGATGAACGGGTGTCAGTTTGCCGTCAGGGGAAAATACAGTGATGACTTTGTGTCCGGTCGCTTCAATTGCCCCGGTTTCATGGGTGGCAATATGGCCGGTGCTGACGGAGATCACTGCCTGATGCGGACGCAGAAAATGGGAAATCGCCGTCAGGTTGGTAATCGTGCCGCCGTTAAAGAAGTGGATATCAGCCTGCGGCTGACCAATCCGCTGTTTAATCAGCGCTGCGGCATCACCGCATAAAGTATCCGTGCCGTAACCGTCATGGCGGTGGCCTGCTGTATCAGTAATGGCTTTTAAAACAGCCGGATGCGCAACTTCATTATAATCATTCTGAAAACGGTACATATGCTCCTCCGATAGTGTGCAGTAATACTATGCTTATACTTACCGGCGCACAATGGCGCGGATCGCAGTTCAGTCCGGTTTTACCAGCCCGATCACACCTTCACTGAGGGTAATTTTTCCCTGTGTTTTCAGGCGCAGCAGAACTTTGTCAGTATGACGCCGCGATGTGCCGAGAATGCTGGCCAGCATGTCACGGGGAAGATGGATCTGATGGCCGCTGATTTGTGTCAGCATATAGAGCAGATTGTTTTCGATGGAATCAACTGCATTCATCAGCCGCTGTTCACCGTTGATAAGACAGCGTTTTGCCAGCTGGCGGTTAAGCAGCAGAGACAGGCGGTGATCCTGTGACAACCAGGACAAAAATGTTGCCGCCGGCATCCGCAGTACACAGCAGTCTGACAGCGCAATCACATCATAACGGTATGCCTGCCGGCAAATCGCCTCCATCTCCCCGAGGAATTCACCACGGTAGCAGAATGTCAGCCCGACCTGTTTACCATTCTCCGCCTGCTTATTAACAATAAACTCGCCATCCAGAATGATATAGACCGCCTGAGCCGGGTCGCCCTGGCAAATCAGATTTTGTCCGTTATAAATATGCAGTGTGGTGACACTGTTTCTGACAACATCCGGTGCATCACGGAGCAGGCTGTCTGCCTCCGGCAGCAGCTCTTCTTCGCTGAATTTCAGCCATAACTCACGAAACGGGGTTGTATTTTGCATGTGCCGTATCTGTCAGGACGGGATAATCAGTGGGTAAACGTTAGCATGGTTAACAACAGGTTTGAACCGGTAAACGCCGGTTTTGACGGGCTGCGGATTACCGGCAGCCCGTCTGTCAGATTACTTCAGCTCGTAGCCGTTCAGATACTGCTGCTGTCTGGTGGTCAGATTATCAAGTGAAACGCCCATATCCTGTAATTTCAGTGCCGCCACTTCACGGTCGATTTCATCGCTGACATCATAGACTTTCGCTTCCGGATCATGGCTGAGCAGATACTCGGCGCTGAGTGCCTGGAGGGCAAAACTCATGTCCATAATTTCTGCCGGATGCCCGTCCGCACAGGCAATATTAACCAGTGCACCACGGCCCAGCAGATAGAGTGTGCGGCCATTTTTCAGGGTATAACCTTCGATATTCTCGCGGACAATTGTGACACTGTCACTTAACTGCTGAAGATCCGTCAGATTGATTTCATCCTCAAAGTGCCCGGTGTTACTGATGATGGCACCCTCTTTCATCAGACTGAAATGGGCCGATGTCAGTACATCACAGCAACCGGTGGCGGTGATAAAGATATCACCCAGTAGTGCTGCGGCAGACATGGTCATGACCGCAAAGCCGTCCATTTTCGCTTCCAGGGCTTTTATCGGATCCACTTCCGTGACAATCACTTCCGCGCCCAGTCCTTTCGCCCGCATGGCACAGCCTTTTCCGCACCAGCCGTAACCGGCGACGACCACGGTTTTCCCGGCAATAACCAGGTTGGTGGTGCGCATAATGCCGTCAAAAGTGGATTGTCCGGTACCGTAGCGGTTATCAAACAGGTGTTTGGATTGTGCACCGTTAATCGACAGCACCGGGAAATTCAGTGCACCGTTTTTTTCACGGGCAACTGCACGCAGAACACCGGTGGTGGTCTCTTCGCAGGCACCGATCGTGTGCTTTGCATATTCCGGATACAGGCTGTGCAGCTCATGTACCAGGTCACCGCCGTCATCAATAACAATGTGCGGTTCACAGGCCAGAGTCTGTTTTACAAAGTTGCGGTAAGCTTCCGCATCCGCGTCGTGGATGGCAAACGTATGAATACCGCTGACAACCAGGGCCGCCACAATATCGTCTTTGGTGGACATCGGATTGCTGCCGGTGACGGACACTTCCGCCCCGCCTGCGGCCAGAACCCGTGCCAGATAGGCAGTTTTGGCTTCCAGGTGAATAGAGAGCGCAATACGTTTTCCTGCAAACGGCTGCTCTTGTGTGAAACGCTGTTCCAGTGCACGCAGCAGTGGCATATGGGCGCGAACCCAGGCGATTTTTTGCTCCCCCTGTGGTGCTAAAGAGAGATCTTTATAAATACTGGTAACCATGGCAACTCCTGCATACGGCTTTTATAACGGGATGAGCCACAGTAACCGGAGGTTGCGGGGGTCTCCAGGGCATTTGCCCTGAATCAGCAAAAAAAGAGTTTGATAACAGACGTCATTATTTTTTCTCAGGTCATTCAGGTGATCATGGTCAGAACCACCGGCAGAGTCAGCACCGCCACCATGGTCTGAAACGTGATAATCCCGGCCATCAGTTGGCTGTCACCGCCGAGCTGACGCGACAAAATATAGGCGGTCGGTGCGGTCGGAATAGCAAAAAAGATCACAAACAGCTGATATTCCAGTTGGGTTAATCCCATCACGGTCGCTACCGCAATCGCCAGCAATGGCATAACACACAGGCGGACAAGGCTGTTAAGGCTGATTTTCAGTGCGGAATAGCGGATGGTCGCCACCTGCAATGCCGCCCCGACACAGAGCAGTCCCAGCGGCAGACTGGCACCGGCCAGCAGTCTGGCAAACTGACCGGTGTTATACGGCAGCCCAGTACCGGTGACATTCAGGAGCATCCCGATAATACAGGAGATAATCAGCGGGTTTGTCAGAATGGGCAACAACAGGCGGCGCAGCGATAACTGCTGAAATTCGGATAATGCAACCACCGAAATGATATTACACAGCGGAACCAGCACCGCGAGGATCACCGCCGCTACCGCCACACCGGACGGGCCGTAAAAATCATTGACGATGGATAGCCCGAGATAAGTATTAAAGCGGATCGCGCCCTGCAGCAGTACGCCGAATTCCGCCGTTGGTATTCCGCGCAGACGCTTTACCACCGCAAATGCCGCAGTGGCCAGCCCGAGCATAATTACCAGTGCGATTGCCAGTTTCGGCAGTTGCGGGTTATCCAGCGGAGCAACGGCGAGGCTGTTGATAAGCAGCGCCGGAAATAAGATATAGTAGTTCAGCTTTTCCGCGCCGTTCCAGAACCCGGCATCAAAAACCGGCCGCCGCTTCAGAATGCAGCCGAGCAAAATCAGCGCAAACAGCGGCCATAATGTCATCAGAATTGCGAACATCAGCGGAAATCCGGCAAGAAACGTATTCCCGCATCATAACAGGAACAACGGGTTACGCGAGCAGCAACGCCGGTTTTGTATCGCTGATCGCGTTTTTACATTTTATCTGCCGCAGCGCATAAAACGCACTACGTTTTGCCCGGGTTATATGTTAGCCCCCGGCAGGTGTAATCACCTGATAAGTGCAGTCAAATGCTGCTTTCTGAATACGGTAACTGTCCTGCGGATCCTGTCGTGAGCGGAGCAGCACATCCCCTTTCATAACCCGCTGTTTTTCACCCCACGGCGCAATAATCACAAACGGTTTTTCCTGCGTTATCACCAGATAATCCATCGGCTCTCCCTGCGGCCGGAAACGCTGCCGGTTCCCGCTGTCAGGTGGTGTCAGTGCACTGCCGTAACGGCGGGTAAACGTCGTTTTTTTCACCAGAATTTCTTCATTGCCGGTAGCGTCACAGATGTTCTGTACCACCCAATCCCCGGCTTCTGCCGGTTTTGAACGGGTTTCTTCCCCTTCACCCCGGATAAGGGTTACTACGATTTCACCGGGCACCGCCGGACGGGCGAGTACGTCTCTGGTTTTACGGGCAACACCGGTATGGTTCCCCGCGTCCGCAAATAATTGACTGCGATCCTGAACCAGCAGCAGATCCAAATCTTCCGCCGGCACGGAAAACGCAGGCAGCGTCAGGAACAGCAGTCCGGAGAGTATCTTTTGCATGAACATTATCCGTTAAGCTGTGAAAATCCGGGTGACAGTGTCACGCTTGCAGGCGGAGAGTTATCACCGCCAATACGCCGCAGCAGACGTGTCGCAGCGCTGCGTCCCACATCCCGCGACGGCTGGGTGATAAAGGCCACCGGGATGTCATACAGTGCTTCACTGCCGATATCATCAAACCCCACCAGGGCGATTTCCTGAGTGAAATAACTTTCGTTATCCCCCTGTCTGACCGTATTACCGGTGCTTAGTGCAGCAAAATACGCGCCCAGCGCCGTACCGGTGTTGTGGCAGACAATCGCACTGACTTTGGGATACTGATACATAAATTCAGATACCCGGCGGATGATATTTTGCTGTTTGTTATCTGTTTCCACTATCCATTCGGTACGGAACGGCAACCCGTACTGCACCAGTGTCGAGCAATAACCGCCGACCCGCTCAGCGCGGGTGAGAGAGTCACTTTCACCGCCGAAATAGGCAATCTGGCGGTGACCGTTTTTGATCAGGTATTCCGTTGCCATTCTGGCGGCAGAGGCATTGTCCGGGCGGACAACATCAATACCGGAGAACTCACTGGCCCGGGCCGCACACACCATCGGGATCTGGTAATGATTTATCCGCTCAACCACGTCATTGGTGAGAAATTTACCACCGCCGACAATCACTCCGTCCACGCCGTAACGGATCAGACTGTCCAGCGAGCGGGCAAATCCGGCAGAAGAATTGCCGCACTGAGTCAGAAAGACCTGTTTGCCCTGTGTTTCCGCATATTCACTGACACCGGCGGCGACTTCCGCATAAAACGGTTCAGTAATATCTTTGACAATCAGGCCGATTACATTAGAGATATTGTCCCGCAATGTGGCAGCCTGCTGATTGCGGACATACCCCAGTTCTTCAATCGCCGCGTTGACTTTATCCGCGGTTTTCCGCGAGATCCGCCCTTTTCCGCTGAGCACCAGTGACACCGTGGTTACGGAGACACCTGCCTGCTGCGCCACATCGACTATCGTGACTTTTCTGAGATTCATAACGCCGGATACTTCCTTATGCTCAGGATACTGCACGGGATTTTACACAAAATTCGATAAAACGTTTTATCTATTTCCGAAATATGGTTGTCAGGTCATGTTTATTTTTTGTGATCGGACAACTATTATAATTTGGTAAAACGTTTTATCTTATTTTACCTTCACAACACCACACTGACATTTACAGGATACCGTATGAGTAGCCAACCAAAACAAAAAGTCACGCTCTGGGAGTTTTTCCAGGGACTTGGCAAAACCTTTATGCTGCCTGTCGCGCTGCTCTCGTTCTGCGGGATCATCCTCGGCATCGGCAGTTCCCTCAGCAGCCGGGATGTACTGACACTGCTGCCGTTTCTGGATCACACCGTCTTCCAGTTACTGTTCACCTGGATGAGCAAAATCGGCTCATTTGCCTTCAGTTTCCTGCCGGTGATGTTTGCTATCGCCATTCCGCTGGGGCTGGCGCGTGAAAACAAGGGCGTGGCTGCATTTGCCGGGTTTGTCGGCTTTGCGGTATTTAACCTCGCCACTAACTTCTACCTCACTGCCGCTGATATTTTACCGACTACCGACCCTGCTATTCTGAAAGCCCATAACATCCGTGATGTGCTGGGTATTCAGTCAATCGACAGCGGGATCCTCGGTGCGGTTATTGTCGGTATTATTGTGTATATGCTGCATGAACGCTTCAATACCATCCGTCTGCCGGATGCCCTGGCGTTCTTCGGTGGTACCCGTTTTGTGCCGATTATCACCACCCTGGTACTCGGCCTGTGCGGCCTGCTGGTTCCGCTGATCTGGCCGTGGTTTGCTATGGGGATCAACGGATTGGGCAAGCTGATTCAGAGCGCAGGCGCATTCGGTCCGATGATTTTCGGCTCCGGTGAACGGCTGTTACTGCCGTTTGGTCTGCATCACATACTGGTGGCGCTGATCCGCTTTACTGAAGCGGGCGGCACCATGGAAGTGTGCGGTAATACCGTTAACGGCGCACTGACCATTTTCCAGGCGCAGCTCTCCTGCCCGGAAACCCAGGGCTTTACGGCCAGCGCCACACAGTTCCTGTCTCAGGGTAAAATGCCGGCGTTCCTCGGCGGCCTGCCGGGTGCGGCATTAGCGATGTATCACTGTGCTCACCCCGAAAATCGTCATAAAATTAAGGGATTACTGATTTCCGGGGTGGTTGCCTGTGTTATCGGCGGCACAACTGAGCCGCTGGAATTCCTGTTCCTGTTTGTCGCGCCGTTCCTGTATCTGATCCACGCAATTCTGACCGGACTGGGCTTTACCGTAATGGCGATTACCGGTGTCACTATCGGTAACACCGACGGTAACCTGATTGACTTTGTGGTCTTCGGGATCCTCCACGGTATCCAGACCAAGTGGTATATGGTGCCGGTGGTAGCCTTTATCTGGTTCGCTTCTTACTATGCGATTTTCCGTTTCGCCATTACCCGCTTCAATATCAAAACCCCGGGCCGCGATACGGACACCAAAGAAAGCGCACCGGCAACCGGCAGTTCCGCAGGAAAATCCGGCTATGATGTTCCGGCCATTCTGGCAGCGCTGGGCGGTAAAGAGAACATTATCTCACTGGATAATTGTATCACCCGTCTGCGGATGTCCGTGCAGGATATGAGCAAAGTGGATGACACGCAGCTCAAGGCATTACGGGCGATCGGAGTTGTCCATCTGAATGAGCATAACTTACAGGTGGTTATCGGCCCGCAGGTTCAGTCTGTCAAAGATGAACTGGAAAAGCTGATGAAATCTGCGCCTGATTCCGCTCAGCCGGAACCGCAAAACGCCTGATAACCAACACCGCACTGCCTGGCAGTGCGGTTTTTCTTTCCGGAGAAACTATGTCCTCTCTCTTTTCTGTCCCGGTTGACCGCCACGGCACTTACTGCACGCAATGGGATTTTGTGCAGGATCGCTTTGGTCAGGCGGACTTACTGCCTTTTACTATCTCAGATATGGACTTCGTCACCGCACCGGTGATCCTGAAAGCCATTTCAGAACGCACAGCACACGGCGTATTCGGCTACAGCCGCTGGCAGCACAATGATTTTCTCAGCGCTGTTGCACACTGGTTTTCATCCCGTTTCCAGGCGCAGATTAATACTCAGGCGCTGGTGTACGGGCCGTCGGTGATTTATATGGTCAGCCAGATGATCCGTCTGTGGTCACAGCCCGGTGACGGTGTGGTGGTGCATACCCCGGCGTATGATGCATTTTATAAGACGATCACCGGTAATCAGCGCACCGTCGTTCCCTGCCCGCTGCAAAGAACGGCAGAGGGCTGGTGGTGCGATATGGATGCGCTGGGATCCCTGCTTGCGAAACCGAAGACGCGGATTCTGCTGCTGTGCAGCCCGCATAACCCGACCGGGAAAGTCTGGACCCGTGAAGAACTGACCACCATGGCAGAATTGTGCGAACGGCATAATGTGCGGGTGATCAGTGATGAAATTCATATGGATCTGTGCCGGGCGCCACATCAGCACACGCCGTGGTCTGAAACCGGACGCGGGGAGTGGGCGTTATTCACCTCAGCGTCCAAATCCTTCAATATCCCGGCACTGACCGGCGCTTACGGGCTGATTTCAGATACTGCCTCCCGCGAAGCCTATTTTCATCAGCTGAAAGCCTGTGACGGGCTCTCTTCACCTGCGGTACTGGCGGTTATCGCCCATATCGCCGCCTACCGCGAAGGTGCGCCGTGGCTGGATGAGCTGCGTGATTATCTCTTTGCTAATCTGGATTATATAAAGCAGCGGCTGGATGCTGAATTTCCGCAGCTGAACTGGCAGGTGCCGGAATCTACCTATCTGGCGTGGATAGATCTGAACCCGCTGAATGTTGATGATAATGCCCTGCAACATGCTCTGATAACACAGGAAAAAGTGGCGATCATGCCGGGATATACCTACGGAGAGGAAGGACGCGGATTTTTGCGTCTCAATGCCGGATGCCCGCGTGATAAACTCGCCGCAGGCATGGATAAATTAATTCACGCGCTGAAATCACGCTGATTTTTTTGCACAACCCGGGCGCATTCTCTGCGCCCCGGTTATTCGTGTTTGCCGACCTTATTGCGCAAGGCGCGGCGTAAATAGGAAAACGGTAAGCTGGGACACGACTTATCTGCGGGTCTGCCGGTGTTCACCGCTTCCTGTTTTTCATCCTGAACCGGCTTTTCCGGCGGGATTTTTCCGGAGGTGGTGTTTTCCGCCATGTTATTCCCCTTCTTTACTCAGAGCGTCGTTAACCGCTTCTATTTTCCGTACTGCATCATTAAGAATATCGGCAATCTGCCCGAGCTTGGTTTCATCCAGTTCACTGGTGACCAGTTTATGGCGCAGCAGTGCCCGTAAATTCCCCAGAGCCTGCTCGATTTCATCCGATAACAGAGAACCACGGCGGAAAGATTTGGTCTCCTGCAGGCGCTGTGCAATCTGTTCCAGAACATTGGTGTTCTCTTCCAGATGCATTTTGCCTTCCGGTGTCAGGCTGTAGCTTTTACGGCCGTTACCGGTGTTTTCCGCGACAATCAGCTGCTGATCTTCAAGCAGGGTCAGTGTCGGGTAAATCACGCCCGGACTCGGTGTATAGAGGCCGGAAGTCAGCTGACCGATAGATTTGATTAACTCATAACCGTGACTCGGTTTCTGGTTAAGATTGGCCAGCATCATAATACGCAGATCACCATGATCAAGCAGACGGCGAAGCCCTTTTCCGCGACCGCGGTGACGACCATGTTCGCGCCCTTCGTGACAACCGTGGCCTTCGTGGTGCTCATGATGATCGCCGTGGCAACCATGTTCGTGTTGTCCGTCATGTCCGTGATGATCACCATGACAGCAATGGCTGCGGTGTTCGTCGTGACCGTGATGTTCGCCGTGGCAACGGTGCCCGTCTTGTCCGTGGTGTTCCCCGTGACGGCCGCCATGACCCCCGCGGCGCTGACGCCCTTCCTGTGAATCACAGGCGCGGTGGCGTAAAGCATGAAGAAACATAATAAATTCCTTTTGTGATAAATAATGATAATCAGCAAAATCAGAGTTTAGATATATCTGTTTTGCCTTCAGGAACTACTATAGTCTCCCGGAATAAAAAGATCAAATTAGATATATCTAAAATAGCACTTTTTATCTTTTAACGGGAATGATTATCACTATCACAGCATGGCATAGCAGGAAGTGACCTGCACTATCAGCAAATGGTGCGAAACACACTGACAGTGCAGGTATAAAGGAAGAAAATCAGAAGTCAGGATTAATCAGAACAATTTTTCCGGTTAAATCGCCGGACTCCATCAGCTGGTGGGCCTGTGCCGCATCCGAGAGGTTAAAGGTATAATTGACCAGTGGCTTGACCTTTCCTGACCGCAGCAGCGGCCAGACTTTATGGGCAAGATCCCGGGCAATCACAGCCTTCTCTTCCGGTGTCCGCGCGCGCAGTGTCGAGCCGGTATGCAGCAGGCGTTTTACCATCAGCGGCATCAGATTCAGGTTCTGCGGGTTACCTCGCATCAGGCCGATCTGGATAATCCGCCCGCCTTTAGCCGCAACCTCATAGTTTTTGCTGACATAATCACCACCGATAAGGTCAACAACCATATTTACACCCTGACCGCCGGTCAGTTCCGGAATGACCTGTGCAAAATCCTCTTCACGGTAATTAATGACGTGATCGGCTCCCAGTTGCCGGGCAAGTTCTGCTTTTTCACTGCTGCCGACGGTGGTGTAAACCGTGGCACCAAAGGCTTTCGCCAGCATGATCGCCACACTGCCGATACCGGAGGTGCCGCCGTGGATAAGCACACTCTCTTCACTCTGCAGTTTGCCGGTCTGAAAGACGTTCGCCCACACGGTGAAAAAATTTTCCGGAATGGCCGCCGCTTCCGTGTAACTCAGGTTTTCCAGCGGCAGCGCGATACTGTCATGAACCAGGCAATATTCCGCATATCCTCCGCCCGCAACCAGCGCACACACTTTATCACCGACCTGACGGCGTTTGCAGTCTTCCCCGACAGCCACAACGTCACCCGCGATTTCCAGTCCCGGAATCGGGGAAGCATCCGGCGGCGGCGGGTAACTGCCCTGACGCTGGAAGACGTCAGGCCGGTTGACACCGGCGGCGGCGACTTTAACCAGCAGGTATTCTCCCTGTACCTTCGGCAACGGCATCTCAATCGCCTGTAATACATCCGGGCCACCGTGCCGGGTTATATCAATTGCCATCATCGATTCAGGTAATGCATATGACATCATTACTTTTCCTTAAACAGTCCCGGTTTTGTAATACCTGTCGTTTTATGACGAGTCAGGCAAATTACGGTTTCAGCATAATGCAGCATATCAAAGATAGCACTGCGGGTTTATGACGGTGTATTATGTCCGGCTCCTGCTTTTTTATATTTTTATCTGTGCCGGACCGTGTTTCTTTTCGTTATTTATTTGTGATGTTTTTTAATGTATCACACCACTTTATAACGTGAAAAGAACGCATTATTCATATTTAATCCATTTATTAACATACTGATGAGCAGGAAATTGACCTGCATTCCCTCCCTCTGTTATTTTAAACCGGATTATTGAGAGTTTAATCAAATAATTCACATTATGACATCACGAAAAAAGCATAATATGTCAATATTATGCCCCTGTTTTCAGCCCGGTATGACGATATTTAAACTCAGACCACTTACCACTTTTGGTAGTCTGTGATAAAATTGATTCAAATCAATATTATTTCAAGAGCAAGCCTATGATCCCGGAAAAACGTGTAGTACGTAGAATTCAATCAGGTGGCTGCGCGATCCACTGCCAGGATTGCAGCATCAGCCAGCTTTGCATCCCGTTCACGCTCAATGAGCATGAGCTGGATCAGCTCGATAATATCATCGAGCGCAAAAAGCCTATCCAGAAAGGCCAGGCACTCTTTAAAGCCGGAGATGAGCTGAAATCACTGTATGCAATCCGCTCCGGGACCATCAAGAGCTACACCATCACCGAAGAAGGTGATGAGCAGATCACAGGTTTCCATCTTGCCGGTGACCTCGTCGGCTTTGATGCCATTATCAATACCGAGCATCCGAGTTTCGCCCAGGCGCTGGAAACGTCTATGGTCTGTGAGATTCCGTATGAAACCCTGGATGACCTGTCCGGCAAAATGCCTAACCTGCGCCAGCAAATGATGCGCCTGATGAGCGGCGAAATCAAAGGCGACCAGGAAATGATCCTGCTGCTCTCCAAAAAGAATGCGGAAGAGCGCCTCGCGGCCTTTATTTATAACCTGTCCCGCCGTTTTGCCCAGCGCGGTTTCTCCCCGCGCGAATTCCGCCTGACCATGACCCGTGGCGACATCGGTAACTATCTGGGTCTGACGGTCGAAACCATCAGCCGTCTGCTGGGCCGTTTCCAGAAAAGCGGAATGCTGGCGGTAAAAGGTAAATATATCACCATCGAAGATATGGAACAGCTGGCGGCACTGGCCGGTAAAGTACCTGCACTGCCACAGGATTAGTAATTCCTTCCCCGGCAACATTTTTGGCTGCCGTAAAACGCATCAGACCGGTTTATTTCGGTCTGATGCGAATATTTCCTACATTCCTGCTTCCGTTTGGTTTATCTTTATAGATACGTATCCAGCCCAGCCCCGCGAGGAGAGATGAATGTCTGAATATCAGAACCTCTTAGTTGCAATAGACCCCAATCAGGATGATCAGCCGGCATTACGGCGTGCGGTATATATCGTGCAACGCAATGGCGGACGCATCAAAGCTTTCTTACCTATCTATGATCTGTCATACGATATGACCACCCTGTTGTCCCCCGAAGAACGGGATGCCATGCGTAAAGGCGTGATTGCCCAGCGTTGCGCATGGATCAAACAGCAGGCGCGTTATTATCTGGAAGCCGGCATCGATATCGAAGTAAAAGTGGTATGGCATAACCGGCCTTATGAGGCGATTATCAGGGAAGTTGTCAGCGGTGGTCATGATCTGCTGCTGAAAATGGCGCATCAGAATGATAAGTTTGAGTCTCTGATTTTCACCCCGCTGGACTGGCAGCTCCTGCGCAAATGTCCGTGTCCGGTCTGGATGGTTAAGGATAAAGTCTGGCCGGAACAGGGTTCTGTGGTGGTCGGTGTGAACCTGTCCAATGAAGAATCCTACCATGATGCGCTGAATCTCAAGCTGGTGTCGCTGACACAGGATCTCGCAAAACGGATTGTGAAAGACCCGGCAATCCATCTGGTCAGTGCTTATCCGGTAGCGCCTATCAATATCGCTATCGAATTACCGGATTTTGACCCGAATACTTATAATAACGCGCTGCGCGGCCAGCATCTCATCGCCATGAAAGAGCTGCGCCAGCAATTCTCCATCGGTGAGGAGTACACCCACGTTTATGAGGGATTACCGGAGAAAGTGATCCCGGAAGTGTGCGGTGAACTGAATGCCGGGGTGGTGGTGCTGGGTATTATCGGCCGGACCGGTATTTCTGCCGCGTTCCTCGGTAATACCGCAGAACATGTTATCGACCATCTGAAGTGTGATTTGCTGGCGGTGAAACCGGACGGCTTTGTTTGTCCGATCGATACCAGTGATGATGATTAATCCTGTCTCCCGCAGAGGCCACGGCTTCTGCGGGAATTTTCTGCGCGTTCTGCGATAATCAGAACAATGGCGCACACATCCCGTCACCGAGCACTTTCTTCACGTTCTTCTTATTCGGTTTAAATTCACCGACTACTTTATTATCGGAATAAACCTTAAATTCAGCAGCTTTACTGAGCGCTTCAGTCAGATTGGTCCAGGCCGCAGCACCGGCGCGGTTCTTGGTGCTGTCCGGTACAAAATATGCTTCGTCGTCAATCAGAAATTCAATCTGCCCTTCCACTTCATGATCACCGGCCGAAATATCAATACTGTGATCGATTGAATTTTCATAATCCTCCGGGTCCGCCCCGACGTTACAGGCAACGACAACGGTCACGCCGGTGTCATTACTGATCCCGTACTCGATAAACCCCTGGCCGAAACCGGATGTCCAGATATTCGGAATGGCTAATGCGGAGGCAGAAAAGAGAAAGAGTGAAACGGCCATCATTTTTTTCATTAATCTGAGCCCTCTGAGTGAAAAAAAGGCGGGTAACGCATTTACCCGCCTTGTGCATTTTATGCTTTTTTACCCGGATTACAGTGCGCGCAGAATAGCGTCACAGCTCGCTTTGGCATCGCCAAACAGCATCTGGGTGTTTTCTTTGAAGAACAGCGGGTTCTGAACCCCGGCATAACCGGTATTCATCGAACGTTTGAAGACAATCACGTTCTGCGCTTTCCACACTTCCAGAACCGGCATCCCGGCAATCGGGCTGTTCGGATCTTCCAGTGCCGCAGGGTTAACGGTGTCGTTCGCGCCGATCACCAGCACCACGTCGGTGTCTTTGAAATCATCATTGATTTCATCCATTTCCAGCACGATATCGTAAGGCACTTTTGCTTCAGCCAGCAGGACGTTCATGTGTCCCGGCAGACGACCGGCAACAGGATGGATACCAAAACGGACTTCAATGCCCTTATCACGCAGTTTCTGAGTGATATCGTGAACCGGATACTGAGCCTGGGCAACCGCCATACCGTAGCCCGGGGTGATAATAACGGAACTTGCCCCTTTGAGCATTTCCGCCACATCTTCCGCACTGATTTCACGGTGTTCGCCCTGCTCTTCATCGCCGGATGATGCCGTACCGTCAGTACCGAAACCGCCGGCAATCACACTGATAAAGGAGCGGTTCATCGCCTTACACATAATGTAAGACAGGATCGCACCGGAAGAACCGACCAGCGCACCAGTGACAATCAGCAGGTCGTTGCTGAGCATAAAGCCCGCCGCCGCCGCCGCCCATCCGGAATAGGAGTTCAGCATGGAAACCACTACCGGCATGTCCGCCCCGCCGATAGAAGCGACGAGATGCCAGCCGAAGGCCAGTGCAATCACGGTCATCAGGATCAGGGTGAAGACCTGTAAGCCGGTGCTGTCAGTTTTGACAAAGGTCCATAACAGCAGGAAGGATACCACCAGTGCTGCCAGGTTCAGTTTGTGGCGGTTAGGCAGCATCAGCGGTTTGGAGGATAATTTCCCGCATAATTTGCCGTAAGCAACAATAGAACCGGTGAAGGTCACCGCACCGATGAAGATGCCGAGGAACACTTCTGTCAGGTGAATATTGTTCATCACTGCCGAGGTCAGTGCCTGGTTGTGATCCATATAGCTGTTGAAACCGACCAGTACCGCCGCCAGGCCCACAAAGCTGTGCAGAACAGCAACCAGCTCCGGCATTTCGGTCATTTCGACTTTACGTGCCAGACGAATACCGATTACCGCACCAATCACCATAGCAACAATAATCCAGCCGATATTGGCGGAATAAGGCCCGAAGATGGTGGCAACCAGCGCGATAGCCATACCGGTAATACCCAGCAGGTTACCCCGTTGTGAGGTTTCATGGCGGGATAACCCGGCCAGACTGAAAATAAATAAGATTGCGGCAACAATATATGCCGCTGTAACGACTCCGCCCGACATATTCATTACCCCTTACGAAACATTTTAAGCATACGCTGTGTGACGGTGAATCCGCCGAAAATATTGATACTGGCAATCAGTACCGCAATAAAGGAGAAGAATGTCACCCAGCCGCCGCTGCCGATTTGCAGCAGTGCGCCGACAACGATAATCCCCGAAATTGCGTTGGTCACCGCCATCAGCGGGGTATGCAGCGCATGACTGACATTCCAGACCACGTAATAGCCGACCACACAGGAGAGTGCGAACACGGTAAAGTGGGATAAAAACTCCGGCGGAGCCACGTTGGCCAGCCAGGAGAACAGGATAAATGCCAGTGCCATCAGGCCGTATTTCAGCCACGGTGACATCGGTTTTTCCGGTTTTTTCTCTGCTTTCACAGCGGCCGGTTTTGCCTGCGGCTGTGCAGATACCTGAATCGGCGGCGCAGGCCAGGTGATTTCACCGGCTTTCACTACCGTCAGACCGCGGATCACCACATCATCAAAATCAATGTTGATCTGTCCGTCTTTCTCTTTGCACATCAGCTTCATCAGGTTCACCAGGTTGGTGCCGTAAAGCTGGGATGACTGCGTGGCAAGACGCGCCGCCAGGTCGGTGTAACCGATGATTTTCACGCCGTTTTCCGTGGTATGGATTTCCCCCGGAACGGTCAGTTCACAGTTACCGCCGTTCTGAGCCGCCAGGTCAACAATCACGCTGCCTGATTTCATCGACTCAACCATTTCTCTGGTGATGAGTTTCGGTGCCGGTTTACCCGGAATCAGTGCGGTGGTGACAATAATATCCACTTCTTTCGCCTGATCCGCGAACAGCGCCATCTCAGCTTTAATAAAGGCTTCCGACATGACTTTCGCGTAACCGTCACCGCTGCCCGCAGTTTCTTCGAAATCAAGTTCGAGGAATTCGGCACCCATACTTTTAACCTGATCTTTTACCTCAGGACGGGTATCAAAGGCACGGACAATGGCCCCCAGGCTGCCTGCCGCACCGATAGCGGCCAGACCGGCAACACCGGCACCGATAACCAGCACTTTGGCAGGCGGTACTTTACCGGCAGCGGTGATCTGCCCGGTGAAGAAACGGCCGAAGGCGTTGGCGGCTTCCACAATCGCACGGTAACCGGCGATATTGGCCATCGAACTCAGTGCATCCAGCGACTGGGCGCGTGAGATACGCGGTACAGAATCCATCGCGAAGACGTTAACACCCTGTGCTGACAGTTTTTCCAGCAGCTGCGGGTTCTGGGCAGGCCAGATAAAGCTGACCAGTGAGCTGCCCGCCTTCATCAGCGGAATTTCATCATCCTGAGGGGCATTCACTTTAAAAATAAGGTCAGACTGCCAGGCTTCCTGTGTGCTGACAATATCAGCACCGGCTTCACGGTAAGCGTTGTCATCAAAACTGGCAAGATGACCGGCTCCTGTTTCAACAGCCACATCAAATCCGAGTTTTTTCAGTTGTATTACTGTTGCCGGCGTGGCGGCGACCCGGGTTTCACTGGACTGTCGCTCTTTTGGTACACCAATACGCATAATGTTCCCTTATATAAGCTCAAGTGTTTTACGGATGATTGGTCGGACATGTGCGTAAAAAAACAACCAACTGCACAAATCCAGATCAAAAGCACCCTTTTATCCGATATGTCCTAATAAGCTACTGAAAAATGTGATATCGATCCATCTAATTTGTTTGCCGAATGAAATTAAAACGGTATTTATCCGGGCGGAAATTTTTTTTGCCGATAAATGACTATGATTGCATAAATTTATGGTAAAAATAGCTGTATGATTAACAGTCGTTAGATTGCACGATAAATTAAAGCGACAACAAGCACAAATACATGTCATAATTGTGCGGCCAGGATATAAAATTTACAGGTTCAGCACGTTATGAATATTAATTGCGCAAGGCGGAAGGATTTTGTATGAAGCTGAAAACAACGGTCATCGCATCTGCGATGTTTTTTTCATTTACCAGTCTGCTCCCCGCTCAGGCGGCACAGGAATTAACACCGGAACAGGCCGCTCAGTACCAGCCTTTCGAGCGGATTGCAGTTACAGGGCGTTTTAATGCTATTTATGAAGCCGCAGCTGCCGTTTCGCGTAAAGCAGACAAAATGGGTGCCGATGCTTTCTATATCCAGAGCCTCGATGATCTGAACAATAACGGCAATATGCGTGTTGTTGCGGATGTTTACCACCGCGATGCACCACCGGCCGAGGAAAAAGGCTACCGCCAGTTCCGTGGCGTTAATGAATTACCTGAGAAAGATGCTATCGGCCTTCAGCCGTTTGATACCGTCACTGTCAGCGGCTTTTTTGCCAACAGTCCTGATCTGAACGATGCTATCGCCAAAGAAGCAGTGAAAAAAGATGCGGCCTCTTTCTTTATCGTCCGTAATATTTTCACCAACGATGGCGGTAACCAGCTGGTCACTGCATATGTCTATAAAGCGGATGCACCAAAACGTGTACTGCAGACAGAAGAAGCGCTGATCCCTGCGGATTCTGATGCCGGTCGTGCCGCACTGGCTGCCGGTGGTGAAGCCGCCAAACAGGTCGAAATCCCTGGTGTGGCCTCTTCCACTGATACGGCCGGTAACAATGTCGGTCGTTTCTTTGAAACCCAGTCCTCCCGCAGCGGCCGTTATACCGTGACACTGCCGGACGGCACCCAGGTTCAGGAACTGAACAAGGCGTCAGCCGCTGTTATGGCTCCGTTTGACAGCGTAACCTTTACCGGTTACTACACCACGTCACCGGAAGTCTCTTATCAGGTCGCCAAACGTGCGGCAGCCAAAGGGGCGAAGTATTATCATATCACCCGTCAGTGGCAGTCCAGCGGCGGTAACGTGACTATCAGCGCCGATTTATTTAAATAATCACCGCCTGACAGTTCACCGGAAAAAGCGTATCTCTGATACGCTTTTTTTATGGCTTTTGTCCGGGGTATTAACACTTTCACTACATTCTTCTGCTGTCGTTCTGATAAACAGTAAATATGCATAATATAATGCAATTAATGCATGATTAAACATTGCATATCCCGCCGGGTATCCGTACAATCAGCGCCAATTTTTGCGTATTCAGTCAGATTGACTGCATGAATACCCTGCTTACCGTATCAGATTTACCGGGAAGGTCTTTTGGATAAGAAACTCAGTTTAACCGCGCTCACCGCATTAGTGCTCAGTTCTATGGTTGGTGCCGGTGTATTTAGTCTTCCGCAGAATATGGCCGAGGTTGCCAGTCCGGCTGCACTTATTATCGGCTGGTCAATTACCGGTGTCGGTATCCTCTTTCTGGCTTTCGCCCTGCTGCTGCTTTCCCGGCTGCGTCCGGATCTCGACGGCGGCATCTTTACCTATGCCAAAGACGGTTTCGGCGAACTGATTGGTTTCTGCTCCGCCTGGGGATACTGGTTATGTGCGGTGATCGCCAACGTCTCCTATCTGGTGATTGTGTTTGCAGCATTCAGTTTTTTTACGGATACCCCGGACAATATTGTTTTCGGCGACGGAAATACCTGGCAGGCCCTGATTGGTGAATCCGTTCTGCTGTGGTTTGTGCATTGTCTGGTACTGCGCGGAGTACAAACCGCTGCCGGTATCAATAAGCTGGCAACGTTCGCCAAACTGGTGCCGCTCGGCCTGTTTATCGTACTGGCCGTGATCGCTTTCCGCTGGGATACCTTCCATCTTGATTTCACCGGTGTGGATCTCGGAGTACCTGTGTGGCAGCAGGTGAAAGATACCATGCTGATCACCCTGTGGGTGTTTATCGGGATTGAAGGTGCTGTTGTGGTTTCCGCCCGTGCCCGCCGCCGCAAAGATGTCGGCCTGGCCACAATGATGGCAGTGATTTCCGCACTGACGATTTATATCCTGGTTACCCTGCTGTCAATGGGGGTTGTTGCCCGTCCGGAACTGGCAGAAATGCGCAACCCGTCAATGGCGACACTGATGGTGAACCTGATTGGCGGCAGCGGTGAGATTATTATCGCAGCGGGTCTGATTATTTCTGTCTGTGGTGCATACCTGAGCTGGACAATTATGGCTGCCGAAGTGCCGTTTATCGCCGCACTGCATGGCTCTTTCCCGTCACCGTTTAAAAAACAGAATGCGAATAATGCCCCATCCTCCTCTTTATGGATGACTAACGGTGCGGTACAGCTGGCACTGGTACTGATCTGGCTCAGCGGCAGTAATTACAATACGCTGCTGACCATTGCTTCTGAAATGATTCTGGTGCCCTATTTCCTGGTCGGTGCATTCCTGGTAAAAACCGCCCTGAGAATGAAAAAACCGGCACTGCTCGGCGTGGGTATGATTGCGGCAATGTATGGCTTATGGCTGATTTATGCATCCGGCATTATCAATCTGATGCTGTCAGTTGTGCTCTATGCACCGGGTATTCTGGTATTTCTCTATGCCCTGAAAAACCGCGAGATAAAAACCACACTGCATTTTATCGAGTGGAGCATTATTGCAGCCCTGCTGATAGCGGCAGTTCCCGCACTCTGGTATCTGGTGCGCTGAAAATCTGAAAACAGGAGCCGGTCACTGACCGGCTTTTTTGTCTCCTCCCCCGCATCCCGCCAATTTTCTCTGCTGAACTCAAACAAACACCGTTGCTTCCCGCGGAGGATTGAGATCAAAACACACTGCATGTTGTAACTAAAATGATGCATTCACAGAAAAAGGACAAAAGAAAACGGGCGATGATATGCCCGTTTGTTACTATAATCACCGGCACTGGATAAATAAACAGTATACCGCAAAAACGGCACTTTACCCGCTGATTTGTTCCATTGCCTGAATAATCCGTTTATCAGAAACCGGATACGGCGTTCCCAGTTGCTGGGCGAACAGACTGATACGCAGCTCTTCTATCATCCAGCGCACAGCCTCCGCTTCCGGTCTGCGTTTCTCCACCGGTGATAACTTACCCTGCCACTGCTTCCACAGGTTCTGAACATGCTCAATTTTACTCATGTTCGCCCTGTCGCGGTTAACGTCAGATACCAGTTTTTCGATGCGCCGCTCTATCCCCTGTAAATAGCGCAGGATATCCGGCAGACGCTGCCAGCCGTGAGACGTTACAAAGCCCGGGAAGACCAGCCCGCTCATCTGTGCTTTGATGTCTGAGAGCGCAAACGCCATCTGCATATCAATCCGCCCTTTCAGGCGTTTACTGATGGCAAATGTGGTGGTCAGGATCTGCTCCACCAGCTTCGCGATACCGACAACGGTTTCATTCAGCTCAGCCCGGACAAACTCCTGTAACTGCGCGAATTTGTCTTCCTGCCAGACCACGCCGCCGTATTGTGCGATCAGCTTGTCGACACCACAGGCGATACAGTCATCAATCAGATCCAGCACTTTGCCGTACGGGTTAAAATACAGCCCCAGTTTGGCTTTGTTCGGCAGTTTTTCATGCAGGTATTTGATTGGCGACGGAATATTCAGCAGCAGCAAACGCCGCGTTCCCGCCTGCATCGCCAGTTGCTGCTCAAATTCCGTTTCAAAGACCTTAATCCCGACACTCTGTTTTTCATCCACCAGTGCAGGATAAGCTTTCACCGCATAACCACCGCGCTTTTGCTCATAGCAGCCGGGAATGTCGCCGAAACGCCAGATATGCGCACCACTTTGCTCGATACCGTCATCGACTACATCTGACAGTGTCTGCTGCACCTGCTCTTTCAGGCTCAGTTTCAGGGCTTCCAGATCGTAACCTTCCGCCAGTTTTTTCTGTTTATCCCCCGTGATACGGAAGGTGATTTTCAGATGTGACGGAATTTGATCCAACTGCCAGGATTCGCGATCAACCGTGACGCCGGTCATACGGCGCAGTTCCCGCTCCAGTGCATCCAGCAACGCGCCCTGCGGCTCCGGTACCCGCTCCATAAATGCGCCCGCATAGTTTGGCGCAGGCACAAAATTACGGCGTACCGGTTTCGGCAGTGATTTAATCAGCGCAATAACCAGCTCTTCACGCAGCCCCGGGATTTGCCAGTCAAACCCTTCCGGACTGACCTGATTCAGTACCGGCAGCGGAATATGTACGGTCACACCGTCCGCTTCGGTTCCGGGTTCAAACTGATAGCTCAGGCGGAATTTCAGATCCCCCTGATACCAGTAGTTCGGATAATCCTGTGCAGTTACCTGATTAGCATCGGAGCGGATCAGCATGTTTTTCTCATAATTGAGAAAATCCGGTTTCTGCAGCCGTTCCCGTTTCCACCAGTTATCAAAGTGGCGTGACGAGATAATATCCGGCGGCAGGCGGGTATCGTAGAAACTGAACAGAGTTTCATCATCCACAAGGATATCGCGGCGCCGGGATTTGTGTTCCAGTTCTTCCACTTCGTTACGCAGTTTCTGGTTTTCCCGGAAGAACGCATGACGGGTCAGCCAGTCACCTTCCACCAGCGCATGACGGATAAAGAGTTCACGACACAGCGCCGGATCGATATTACCGTAGTTCACCGGACGTCCCGCCACAACCGGCAGCCCGTAGAGCGTGACTTTTTCCGTCGCCATCACCGCACCCTGTGATTTCTCCCAGTGCGGCTCGCTGTAGTGATATTTCACCAGATGCGGTGCCAGCGGCTCTATCCATTCCGGTTCGATTTTAGCGGCAATACGCCCCCATAACCGGCTGGTTTCCACCAGCTCCGCCACCATTACCCATTTCGGCGGCTTCTTAAATAAGCCGGAGCCCGGGAAGACAGAGAACCGCGCATTACGTGCACCGGTGAACTCCTGTTTTTCCGTGTCTTTCTGCCCGACATGGGACAGCAGACCGCTCAGGAGCGACAGATGCACACTTTTATAATCCGCCGGTTCGCTGTTCACCGGAATTCCCTGCTCTTTCACCACCTGACGCAGCTGGGTATACACATCCTGCCATTCGCGGATCCGCAGATAGTTAAGAAACTCCTGACGACACTGTTTGCGCAACTGCGAGTTGGATAACACCTTCTGCTGCTCTTTCAGATAGTTCCACAGATTCACAAAGGCAATAAAGTCAGATTCTTTATCCGCAAAGCGGCGGTGTTTTTCATCGGACGCCTGCTGTTTCTCCAGCGGACGCTCACGGGGATCCTGGATGGAGAGTGCGGCGGCGATCACCATGGTTTCCCGCACCGCGCCGTGGTTACGGGCTTCCAGCACCATCCGCGCCAGACGCGGGTCAATCGGCAGTTTCGCCAGCTGACGGCCGGTTTGTGTCAGATGATAATGCCCTTCGGCGGAGGTTTTACCGTCGATAGCTCCCAGTTCTTCCAGCAGTTTGACGCCATCCTGGATGTTGCGTTTATCCGGCGCTTCCACAAACGGGAAGGCGGCGATATCCCCCAGCCCGATCGCGGTCATCTGCAGAATAACGGAGGCCAGATTGGTACGCAGAATTTCCGGGTCGGTAAATTCCGGCCGTGACAGGAAATCATCTTCAGAATAGAGGCGGATGCAGATCCCGTCAGAAACACGACCGCAACGCCCTTTGCGCTGGTTTGCCGAGGCCTGCGAAATCGGTTCTATCGGCAGACGCTGGACTTTTGTCCGGTAGCTGTAGCGGCTGACACGGGCAAATCCGGTATCAATCACATATTTGATACCGGGCACGGTCAGTGAGGTTTCCGCCACGTTAGTGGCCAGTACGATACGCCGGCCGGTGTGCGGCTGAAAAATCCGGTTCTGTTCGCTGTTGGAAAGACGGGCAAACAGCGGCAGCACTTCGGTATGGCGCAAATCTGCTTTATTCAGGGCATCGGCGGTTTCACGGATCTCCCGCTCCCCGCTCATAAAGATAAGGATATCCCCGGCGCTTTCCCGTCCCAGTTCATGAACGGCATCCAGAATGCCCTGAGTCAGGTCACGATCCGAATCATTCTCTTCCCCCATGACAGGACGATAACGGACTTCCACCGGATAGGTACGTCCGGAGACTTCAATAATCGGTGCATTACCAAAATGACGGGAAAACCGCTCCGGATCAATGGTCGCGGAGGTGATAATCACTTTCAGATCCGGACGTTTTGGCAGCAGCTGGCGCAGATAGCCGAGGATAAAATCGATATTCAGACTGCGTTCGTGGGCTTCATCGATGATAATGGTGTCATATTGCAGCAGCAGCTTGTCCTGCTGTAATTCTGCCAGCAGGATCCCGTCCGTCATCAGCTTAACCAGCGAATTATCACTGACCTGATCACTGAAGCGGACTTTATAACCGACGGCGCCGCCAAGCGGGACTTTCAGTTCATCCGCGATACGGGAAGCCACGGTCCGCGCAGCCAGACGGCGCGGCTGGGTGTGACCGATAAACCCGGTGATACCGCGTCCCAGCTCCAGACAAATTTTCGGGATCTGTGTGGTTTTCCCGGATCCGGTTTCACCCGCGATGATCACCACCTGATTATCGCGGATCGCGTTATAAATCGCTTCGCGCTTCTGCGAGACAGGCAGATTATCCGGATAGGTAATCTCCGGCCGGTTGGCAATGCGCAGTTCTGTGCGGGTAATACCGCGCAGCATCTCATCCTGTAACCCTGCCAGTACCTTCTGCTGAGATTCGGGGTTGCGGATCTTCGCCACACCCGCCAGCCGTTTGCGGAACTGGTGCTGCTCCCGCAGCGATAAATGGGGGATTAACTGTTTTAATTCATTAAGAAGGGAATTCACCTTGCTGTCCTTCTGATAGGTAATATCGTGCCGTCTGTACGGTTTGGCTTTTTGTGCGGCGGGTCTCCCCTCTGTCATTGTTATCCCGTTTTCGGAGTAACGCACACCGCGTGTCTTTATTAAACTTGCCGTATCCGGCCATTGTCAGATTTTTTGATGTTATGCGCCGAATTTATCTGCTGTTCTTTATACAGCGGCTTTCATACACTGATTACGTAATAAATAAGCTGAATCACAATAACAAGGTTTACTATGCAAAAAGTTCTCGTTCTGAAATCCAGTATTCTTGCGGACTACTCACACACCAACAAAATGGCGGATTATTTTATCGGACAATGGCGGAAAAATCATGCAGATGATGCGATCACTGTCCGCGACCTGAGTGCTGACCCGGTCCCGGTGCTGGATAACGAAATTGTTTCCGGTATGCATGCGTCCGCAGGCGGAACCTTAACACAGCGTCAGCAGTCCGCAAATGCATTACAGACTGAACTGATTGATGAGCTTTTTGCACACGATGTTATCGTATTCACCGCACCAATGTATAACTTCACCATACCGACACAGTTGAAAACCTATCTGGATTTCATTGCGGCCGCCGGTAAGACCTTCCGCTATACCGAAAACGGTGCCGAAGGGCTGGTGACCGGCAAACGTGCGATTGTTCTGACCGCACGCGGCGGTTTCCACCGCGATCAGACATCTGACCTGATTGTGCCGTTTATGACACAGTTCCTGGGTTTTATCGGGATCAGCGATATTGAGTTTATTTATGCCGAAGGTGTCTCGATGGGTGAGGATTTTGCTGAAAAAGCACAGCAGAATGCCCGTCAGTGCGTTGAAGCGCTTTCCGCATAACCGGATAACAACACAAAAACAAGCAGTATCATCATTAATCATCCTTGTTCCGCGCCGGATTATCCGGCGCTGTTTTTTTGCTGCTTCGCTATTTCTTCAGCCATTTACCGTTGATGCCGAGCACATATTCTCCCTGCGGCGCGCGGGTCACCAGTTTCTGTCCGGCGATTTTAGCCACTTCATCCGCTTTCATCCGGTTGGTTTGTGCCAGTTCGCTGTACTTTTGTGTCCGTGCTGTATTAATCTCTTTCACCAGACCGCTGACATCCTGCCGTGACGATGCTTTATCCACGGCCGCGATATAACCGCTGAAGGTTTCGCCCACCAGCCCCTGCTGTTTGGCCTCATCCAGGGTCAGTGCAAACGCAGAGCTGCTGATCAGTAATGTCAGCGCGGCCAGCCCGCTGTTAATGAATTTACGCATTATTCACCTCAAAATATCGCTGAGTTATTTTTCAGCAAATCTTCAACCTGGCGGTCAATTTTGACATTAATTTCATGTTCAATTTTGACATTCATATTGATATCAATGGGTTTATCCGGTGTGGCCACTTCCACCCGCAGACAACCGTTAAGCGCGATAATCATCAGCGGTAATACCGCACCTGCTATCCATTTTTTCATTCTGACTCCGTCGGATGTTACTCCTGATTCTGTGAAATACTCTTTTCCAGCCAGGCTTCCAGATTGCTGCCGAAACGCAGACTGCGCCATAACTGAAACACATTTTCCTCATGCCGGTAATTCAGATTTACCGCCCGCCGTGCATCCAGTACCGGATTATAGCCGGAAACCACTGATGACATCGTCAGGACACCCAGGTTGGTCAGATTAACATCCGTCCGCACCCGCTTCATCACCAGATAATCCAGCCAGTTAATCGCCGCACCCGCTGAAATATTATTTTCACTGACCGATTCAACAAACTGATTATCCAGATTGAGGGTCAGCGGTTCGTCGTTTTCCACCCAACCGTTATGCACAATCCACTGCGGATTATCAATATAAAACGGTAATTCCCCGCTGATACTGCCTTCAAGGGCAAACTGTGTCACTTTCAGCGTATTGATCAGCGGGCCGGTATTCAGTTTATCCAGTTTTATCACCGCTGCGGTTTTCTGCGGAATGGTCAGTGACGGCATGGTGACCTGTCCGCCCAGAATATCCAGACTGACACCGGACAGTTCCAGCGGATACGTCTCATCGTATGGGTAATAGCCCTGCAAATCGGCTTTAATATCAGTCACTTCAAACAGATTCTCAACGCGCGCAATCCGCAGCATCACAGGCGTTTTACTGCCGAGCTGCCAGCGGCTGTCCGCGAGCCGCCACGGCAGCACAAAATCCACACCGCTCACTTCGCCGTCTTTCAGCCACATGCCCGCCTGTTTGACCACCCAGTGACCACCGGCGACAAATCCCTGACCCGGTGCAGCGGAATACGCCGCCTGGGCATAGAAAACGCCGTTACGCAGTGTGATCCCCAGGTCGGCCGGGATCAGCGTCTGAAATGCCCGCATATCCTGCTCCGGCCAGCGGGCCTCACCACGCAGACGGACACCGTCCCAGCGGCTCCAGTAATGTATCGGCCCGATATTTTTTCCGGCTGACAGTGTGCCTTTAACAGAAAAATCGCGGGGGTCACGGCCATCCAGCGTCATATCAAAGGTCGCGGACGGCAGATAGCTGTTATCCAGCCGGATTTTCCGGGTGGTCAGCTGCACTTTCCCGGACAGTTTCTCCTGCCCGTCAACCCGCGTCCAGATCAGCGGGGATAACAGTGTCAGCGCCGGGGCATCCATCGACATCATACCGTAGCGGATACCGTTGAATCCGGTGTTCAGTTTACGGATACGGATTTCCTCATCCAGCCAGGAACCGGCACCGGAGAATGTCCAGTCCGCATTCAGCGGTTTCATCCGGCCTTTTCCCCAGATTTGCCAGTACCAGCGGCCATTATCCGGCAGGAATTCCCGCGCCTGGCCTTTCATCTGAAAACGGTAACGCCCCAGCTCCGGATTATTCACCGTCACAATCGCATCCAGCGGCCCGGAAATTCCCTGCTGTGACAGCGAAGTTCCCGCCAGCGGCAGACGCAGTTCCTCCACCAGAAAATCCGGACTGAGCTGTCCGCGAGCCCGCACCAGTGCCCCGGAACGTAACCGGATCACCGGGTCGGCAAACGTGCCGGTCAGTACCGCCGGTACCCGCCCGGCTGCCCACATATCATTGTGATTAACCTGCCCGGCCAGCTCAAAAGGAATATCAAACTCAGTCAGCGAAAGGGGTGTTTCCGGTAACTGCAATACCACCGTGCCTTTACCGCGCACACCCTGCGTGGTCACGGAGATCCGTGCCCCCAAAAGCATATCCGCCGGTGAAGAGAGCCAGTTTTTCAGTTCCGCGCTGATAGTTCCCCGCAGTGGCTGTTCCCACTCATCCCAGCGCCATTCCCCGCTTTTAATCAGGATACTTTCCGCCGTGGCTTCCCAGGGAATATTCAGCAGCACGGTCCGCGGATCAGTTTCACTCAGCGTCAGAACGCCCTGCCGCCCCTGCCAGTCAAAGGCAGCCATCAACGGCTGTGACCGGTATGTGGTTGTGATTTCAGCCTGTAATCTGCCTTTATCCGGCAGCTCCGCTGTATTCAGCGGCAGTGTCAGTGCGCCGCTGAGCGCAAATTTTTCATCACCGATAGTGGCATCCAGTTGTGACAACGTCAGGTTCAGTGCCGGATCAACCGCCAGCTCCGCCTGAATGTTCTCTCCCTGATAACTCAGTTGCTGTCCCCGGCCGGGTGCGGTTGTCAGGCTCAGTTTTCCCTGATACATCTGCCAGGGCGCGGGGATAACGTTATCCGCGGTCAGCGTCACCGGCGGCAGCTGCGATAACAGTGCGCCGATATCAACCGGTGTAGTGTCTGTTTCTTCAGAGCCGGAAGGTAATTTCTGAAAGCAGTCCGCATCACCGGTCAGTGAACCGGCATCAATAATCCAGCGGCCGCCGCGCTGATAGTGAAGTGACAGCTTTTCCCCGCCCGCCAGCTGACATTCATTACTGCGGAGAGCCGCTTCTTCTATATAGAGGCCACCCGCACGGATTTTTGGCTGAGAAAGTGACAGTGTAACACCATCAGGCAGAGAGGATTTCATCACCGCAGGCAGCCAGCGCGGAATTGTCAGCCAGGCTGCCGGGAGGATAATCATCAGCAGAACAAGCAGTACCACCAGCACTTTCAGTAATTTTTTCATAGACCTCAGAGGTGCAGTTCCCCGGTTACAGATACATCAACTAAGCGTTATACTGTAGTCAGCAGATTTCAATCATTTCTGAACACAGGACCGCCCTATTTTGTCAGGGCTATCCGGTTTAGTGTAGCGATTTATTTTTTAGCGGAGGAACCCCGATGAAAATCGTCAGTTACAGTACCAAACATTACGACAGCAAACATATGGATTTGATTAATCAGGATCCGCGCTTTCAGTATGATATCGAATATTTTGATTTCCCGCTGACACAACAAACCGCAAAAAACGCCGTGGGTGCCGATGCTGTCTGTATTTTTGTTAATGATGATGCGAACCGGGAAGTATTGCAGGAACTGGCGGATCTCAATATCAGAATCCTCGCACTGCGCTGTGCGGGTTTTAATAACGTGGATTTAGCCGCCGCTGAAGAGCTGGGTATTCAGGTTGTCCGTGTTCCGGCCTATTCCCCGGAAGCTGTGGCTGAGCATGCCGTCGGCATGATGCTGAGCCTGAACCGCCGTATTCACCGTGCTTACCAGCGCACCCGCGATGCCAACTTTTCTCTCGAGGGTCTGACCGGCTTTAATATGCATAACCGCACAGCCGGGGTTGTCGGAACAGGTAAAATCGGCCTGGCCGTACTGCGGATATTAAAGGGATTCGGGATGCGGCTGCTGGTGTCTGATCCTTACCCTAACCAGACAGCACTGGATCTGGGTGCGGAATATGTCGATCTGAACACACTGTTTGCGCAATCTGATGTGATTTCTCTTCACTGCCCGCTGACGCCGGAAAACCATCACCTGCTGAATGAAACCGCATTTGCCAAAATGAAAGACGGTGTGATGATTATCAACACCAGCCGTGGTGCATTAATTGATTCCGCAGCCGCCATTAATGCCCTAAAACAGCAGAAAATTGGCGCACTGGGTATGGATGTATATGAAAATGAACGAGATTTATTCTTTGAAGATAAATCGAATGATGTGATTCAGGATGATGTGTTCCGCCGCCTCTCCTCCTGCCATAACGTACTGTTTACCGGCCATCAGGCGTTTCTGACAGAAGAAGCATTGCTGAGTATCAGCGAAACCACGCTGGAAAACATCACTAAGCTCTATAACGGTGAAACATCCTGTAATATTGTGTTACAAAATTAGTGATTATTACACGGAACATTACAATTTAATCCCGGGGATTTTATCCTGTTTCCCGGGATTTTGGTCATAAAAAAACCAATAAACATAAACTTAGGCGATGTCATTCAGTTTATTCTTAATTTTGCCCCTCCTGATTTTTGATGCTAACATTCGCTCCGTTGTTTGATGAGTTTTCCTCAATAATAACAGCAACTGACATTCCCGCTTATATTGGTTAAATGTGAATGTATTCCGGATAAAAAAAAGCCCCGTAACGGGGCGGACAGGATATAGATACTGAGTAAAGTGTTTTTGTTTTAATGCCTGCATTATAAACTACACTTAATAAACAAATCCTAAATAAAAAGAACAAAAGCAATAGTCCTTTTTTTTTACGATAGGCTATTTGTTATGCTTCTGTTTAATAATACTGATGTAACATTCAAACTATAAAGTAAGACGTAGCGATCATATATTATCATTAACCGTTAACTATCATTCGTGATGTTATTAATTGATGCTTTTCTCATAATATTAAAACGGGATACTTTCAGTTAATATCGAATACAGAGAGTAAAAAATATGTCTATGTTAAACCGTTTAGTTTTAGTTGCAGGTATTGCATTATCTTTTGTTGCACACAGCGCATCATTACAGAGCCAGCAAGGCGGCGTCATCAATTTCTACGGGTCACTGACAGAAGCACCCTGCACCTATAAGGTATCCGGCAATAACGTCAATGCCGAATGTTACCGTTCCGGTGAAACCGCCAAATATAACAGCAGTATTCAGGCGGATAATAAACCTAACGGTACATTAATACCGGATAACATTGGTGAAGTAAATATCACTCCGGTTTCATCTGATTCAGAAAAACATATTGTCACCATAAGCTATCGCTGATTAGGCAAAGATATACTACACAGCAAATATAAAAACCAAATAGCGGGTTTAATAAAAATAACATTTATTCCGTATTGTAAAAAATAAAAAACAATATACATCATTTAAATCAAACACCCCCGGGTGTTTGATTTTCTTATTTATGATAAAGGAGAATCTTATTCCTGCCATCATCGTTACCACTCTCAGATTCAGCCGGTAACATGCTTATCTGTCATATGATAACGTCACATATAAATTAAGTAATTTTAATGATACCGGTAAAAAAGACACAGCACGCATGGTTCATTCTCTGACAATGTTACTGGAGCGTTTGCAAACCACCGCACCTGATTATCACCACCCGCGACTCCGGAGCGGTCAGCCATGCTATTAACTACGGCTGGAGTGAGGAAGAAAAGCAGCAGACGGAACAGCAAGGCGGGCAGTATATCCCGCTGTTCCGTCATGATATCAGCGGCTGAACTATTCCCCGGCCAGGGCGCGCGGGAACAGCAAGTTATTCTCCAGGCTGATGTGTTCCATTAAATCATCAATGAAGGTATTGATACCGTTATACAGCACCCGCCAGGTTGTACAGGCCTCTTCCGGTGCTGTGACATTATTAGTGATAAATTTAATCACCTCCACAATATCCCCCGCATCATCATGCTCTGCTTCCATAACCTGTACCGGCCCCGCCGCCTGTGGTCCCATGCCGTTGCAGATCATCGGAAACAGCACCTGTTCCTCTTTCATCATATGGGAGGTCAGCTCTTCATGCAGTGCTGTCAGCTGCCGGGCCAGCCCTTTCGGAACACTGGCTTTGGCAGCATGCACCCGCTCCACTTTTTCCGCCTGTAAAATCAGTTCCGGTAATTGTGCGCGGTGGCGATCGTGATAACGCGTAATAATAAAAGCGATAATGTCACCCAACGGGGCTTTCCGCCAGTCTTGCGCCGGTGCCTCATCTTTCAGGGCGAGTAATGCCTGTTCAATCTCATCGATATTCAGGGATTTTTTCTCTGCCGCTTTTGCCAGCGTCCGTTTTCCGCCACAGCAGAAATCCAAATCATAACGGCGGAAAAGTGCCGATGCGCCATTCACAGACAGTGCCAGTTCACCCAGCGTTTTTTCACGTAATGTCATTTTTGTTACCTCAGAATTCAGTCATAAACCGTGATAATCAGTGCTGCGACAGCTGACGCAGCAGCGTAAAAGCATCACTGAGTTTGTCTTCCGTCACCGCAAAAGCATGCAGATTTCCGGCGCTGTCATGGCCTTTGGCCGTCATACCGTTGTGGCTGATATCAATGCTCCATTGTAAATCCGGGTGATGAAAATCCCCGGCGAGCTGTACCGGCAGATCCGGTGTTTTCACCCGGATAAGCATCGGCGGCAGTGTCAGTTTTCCCTCTCCGCCGGTCAGATTTTTTGCCAGACAAACTGCGCTGAGCATAATCGGCTGCAGATACTGCATCACTTTGCCGTCAATTTCCGCACAATCGCCGAGGGCATAAATATCCGGGTCGGATGTCTGTAATGAACTGTCCGTCACAATACCGCGCCGGACAGTCAGACCGGCCAGCTCAGCCAGCGAGGTATCCGGTTTCAGTCCGGTGGCGGCAATCACCACATCCGTGCGGGTCACACAATCATGATCAAACCGCGCTTCAGTCTCATTTTCTGTTTTCTTCAGTGACTGCAACTGTGTGCCGGTCAGCACCCGCACACCGGATGCGGACAGGTTATGCCGCAGACGGCTGCTGAGCTCTGCGGGCATCAGTGACGATAAAATACTGGCCGCCATATCCGCCAGGGTAACGATTTTTCCGGCCCGGCAGAAATCCATTGCCAGTTCCGTGCCGATAAGGCCGCTGCCGAGGATCAGTACCCGCTGTGCATTACGCAGCTGTGTTTCGTGCCGCTGGAAATCCTCGCGGCTGTTGAGTGTCAGCATCAGTTCATTGCCGGGCACCGGCGGGCGGCACGGTGTTGCCCCGGTCGCCAGTACCAGTTTGTCATAGTGCCATTGCTGCTGATCACTGCTGATAAGATGCTGTTGTGCATCAATGCCGCTGATCCGGGTATGCGGGAACAGCGCCACATTATATTGCTGTGCAAATTCCTGTGCTGACTGCCGGATAAGATCATCGGCACGCTGATTCAGACTTATCACATGGCTTAAATCCGGTTTGTTATATTCATCGATACTGTCTGCCGCAATCACCGTCAGCGGCACCTGTGTATCGGTTTTACGGATATTTTTCACCAGCTGGCGGGCAGCAAAGCCCCCGCCGATAATTACAATACCTGCGCTCATGCGGCCTCCGTCGCCAGGACATCAAATACATCTTTACCGAGAGAGCATTCAGGGCACAGGAAATTATCCGGTACACAGAACCACGGCGTTCCCGGCTCCACACCCTGCATCGGCTCGCCTTTTTCCGGATCATAAATCCACTGGCACACACCGCACTGCATACACGGCCCCAAATCCTGAGATGATACATTGGTGACACTGTCACATAATTTTGCTTTTCCGGTATCATTGACCGCAGCTGCCGGGGTGGCCACCGGTTGCGGCGTAAGCGCTTTTGGTGCCGCTGCTGCCGGTCTGCTGACCGCCGGTAATACCCCGGTCGCCCACTGACGCGCCAGGTCACGTCCGTACTGACGGCACTCTTCAAGGGTATTCAGGTCAGGACGCCATTTTGCTTTCAGTGACATCGTGGTTTCAAAACCGGCATCCATCAGCCGGGTCTGCACACGGTCAACCGCTCCGCCGTTCCAGCCGTAACTGCCGAAAGCCGCTGCTTTTTTATTGCGGAACCGCAGACCGGTTAATTCCTCCAGCATGCCGGCAATTTTCGGCATCATGACATTATTCATAGTGGATGAACCCACCAGCGTCCCTTTTGAACGGAACACACTGGTGATAATGTCATTCTTATCGCTGCGGGCGACGTTAAAGATTTTCACCGCCACATCCGGGTCCGCTTCATTAATCCCCTGTGCGATTGCATCGGCCATCATGCGGGTATTATTGGACATGGTGTCATAGAAAATAGTGATACGGTCTTCCTGATAATCCGCCGCCCATTTCAGATACCACTCCACGATTTGGGTCGGATTATCGCGCCAGACCACACCGTGTGAGGTCGCGATCATATCCACCGGCAGCCCGAACCCGAGGATTTCAGTAATTTTCGGGGTCACCAGACGGCTGAACGGCGTCAGAATGTTGGCATAGTAACGCTGGCACTGCTCAAACAGCTCCGTCTGATCCACTTCATCGTTAAACAGGCGCTCGTCGCAATAGTGCTGACCAAAGGCATCATTACTGAACAGAATGGCATCTCCGGTCAGATAGGTCATCATACTGTCCGGCCAGTGCAGCATCGGGGTTTCGACAAAAATCAGCTGTTTGCCGTTACCGATATCCAGGGTATCCCCGGTTTTCACCACATTAAAATGCCATTCCGGGTGATGATGATGTCCGTTAATAGAATCAATGGCATTTTCAGTACAGTAGATTGGCGTGTCCGGGATCGCCGCCATCAGTTCGGTTAATGCCCCGGCGTGATCTTCTTCCGCATGGTTAATCACAATGTAATCAATATCGTTCAGGTCGATTTGTGTCTGCAGATGCTGCACAAACTCACGGCTGAATTTGTGATCAACCGTATCAATCAGGACATTTTTCTCTTCACGGATCAGATAGCTGTTATAGCTGCTGCCGAGCAGGGTTTTGTATTCTGTTCCGTGGAAATCGCGGACTTCCCAGTCACGCTGTCCGACCCAATACACATTATTTTTTACATGAATAGCCATTTGATAGTTACCTTCTGTTTTTATGCTTCGTTACAGAGAGATAATCAATTTGCGTGCCAACTTTTATTTTATTGTTTTATAAAGATTTTAAATTTCAGGATAAAAAATAAGTGTCAAAATGACTATGCAATTAACTGTCATTATGACATTGTGTTGTCATAATGACAGCGGAGGAACGCATGGGATTTTCAGTTGATGTACTTACCGGCATTGCTATTGCCTTACAGCGGGATATCGGTCATCAGGATCGTTTTCAGCGTCTGGTCTCCACACTGCGCCGGGTACTTAATTGTGATGCGGCCGCACTGCTGCGTTATGAATCACATCAGTTTATTCCGCTGGCGATTGACGGGCTGTCGCCGGATGTTCTCGGCCGCCGCTTCCGGCTGGATGCGCATCCCAGACTGGAAGCTATCGCCCGAGCCGGGGATGTCGTCCGTTTTCCCGCAGACAGTCAGTTGCCCGATCCTTATGACGGGCTGATCCCGGATCATGTTCATCTGAAAGTGCACGCCTGCGCCGGTCTGCCGCTGTTTGCCGGACAAAATCTTATCGGTGCGCTGACACTCGACAGCCTTGCACCGGACCAGTTTGATGCATTCAGTGATGAAGAATTACGCCTGATTGCTGCTCTGGCCGCCGGAGCACTCAATAATGCCCTGCTTATCGGTCAGCTCGAGAACCAGCAACTGGCATTCAGCGCCTCCGCCGGGCTGGCGGCAGGGCAATCCGGCGGACAAACCGATATTATCGGCCTTTCACCCTGCATGATGCAGTTAAAGAAAGAGATAGCCATTGTGGCCGGTGCTGATATGAATGTGCTGGTCAGCGGCGAAACCGGTACCGGTAAAGAGCTGGTGGTACAGTCCATTCACGAACTATCCGCCCGCCGTGATCACCCGCTGGTGTATCTTAACTGCGCGGCGCTGCCGGAAACTGTTGCGGAAAGTGAATTATTCGGGCATGTCAAAGGCGCATTTACCGGTGCTATCAGCAACCGCAGCGGCAAATTTGAAATGGCGGATAACGGCACGCTGTTTCTGGATGAGATTGGTGAGCTGTCGCCGGCGTTACAGGCCAAACTGCTGCGGGTCTTACAGTATGGCGATATCCAGCGGATCGGTGATGACAGGCCGCTGCGGGTGAATGTCCGCGTGCTGGCTGCCACCAACCGGGATCTGCGGGCGGAAGTTGCCGCAGGCCACTTCCGGGCCGACCTGTTCCACCGGCTCAGTATCTTCCCGTTACAGGTGCCGCCGCTGCGGGAACGCCATGAAGATATACTGCTGCTGACCGGCTATTTCTGCGAACGCTACCGTCAGACATTTGGTTTGCCACAGGTGGTAATAAGCCCCGCATTACGCCTGGCGCTGCTGCATTATCACTGGCCGGGTAATGTGCGGGAGCTTGAACATGCTGTGCACCGCGCCATTGTGCTGGCGCGAGCTACCGGCAACAGTGAAGAACTGCTGTTACAGCCTCATCACTTCTCGCCGGAAGAAATCCCTGAACCGGTTGTCAGCCCAGAAACACATCCTGCAGAGGCCGATCAGGATCTGCGCACGGCTACCGATGCTTTTCAGACGGAGCTTATCCGCACCGCCCTTACCCGCAGTGACGGCAGCTGGGCAGCGGCGGCCCGCCGTCTCGGGATTGATGCCGGAAATCTGCACCGTCTGGCAAAACGTCTGGGGCTGAAATAATCCCCGGACGGGACTTTTTGACAAATGTCATAGGGTAAGCCGCATTTTCTGCACTATGTTATGACCTCAAATGAAAATGATAACCATTACATTTATGAGGTCAGGGATAATGCAGAACAAAATCACCCGCCGCAGGCTGACACACTGCCTCGCGCTCTCACTTACTGCCGGTGTCTCCGCTGCGGCAGCGGAACCCGCACCGGACACCCTTATTGTCACCGCCGCAAAACAAAGCCGTCTCACACCGGATGCTGCGCAGGAAAAAGAGAAACTGGAGAATGTCGCGGGCGGCACCAACCTGATTATGGTTGAAAAGGATACCCGGCTGGCGACGCTGCATGATGCACTGGATTATCAGCCCGGCGTGCTGGTTCAGAATTTCTTCGGCGGTATTGATCAGCCACGGCTGAATATCCGCGGCTCCGGTGTGCAGAGTGCCCCGCTGGCACGCGGCATTCTGCTGATGCAGGACGGACTGCCGGTCACCGATGCAGACGGAAGTTTCCATATCAGCACCCTGGAAATGCGGGATGCGCGGATGATCAGTGTCCGGCGCGGCGCCAACAGTCTGAATCCGCAGAGTAACAGTCTGGGCGGTGAGCTGGATCTGATTTCCTATACCGGACGTGACGAAGGCGGACGCCTGCGCTATGAATACGGTTCTCACGGCCGCGAAGGTTTACAGACGGCATTCGGCGGCGTATCGGATGACGGCCGTTTCGACGGACGCATCAATTTCACTTATGACCATTTCGACGGCTACCGCAAACACTCCTCATCACAGCGCAAAACCGTACGCGGTAATTTTGGCTATACCGGGGATAATTTTGAAAACCGCACCTCCCTCAACTGGACCGACCTGCGTTTTGATGTCGCCGGGCCGGTCTCTGAAGCCGTGCTCGACAGTGACCCGACAGAGGTTTACCCGATGGTCTGGCTGCGGGATCCGCACCGCAATGTGGAGCAGTTCCGTGCCGCTAACCGTTCGGACTGGCAGATCGATAATCAGCGCATCAGTGCCGGTGTCTGGTATATCCGCACCCATGATAATTTCACCACCCCGGCCTATTACCGTTTCAGTCAGAGCCACAGTGAAGGTATGCAGCTGGGCTGGCAGATGGAAACCGAGCCGGTCTCCTGGCGGGCGGCACTGGCCGCGGATCATATGAGTCTGGAAACCGATCTGATGCAGAACCGGCGCGGCACGAAGATGGACAAAACACCGATCGGTAAGTTTGACGGCAAAGCAGATAATATTTATGCCTCTGCCGGTGCCGGTATTCATCTGACCCCGGATCTGACCCTGAATCTGGATCTCAAAGCCACCCATGCGCGGCGTGATACGGAAAAGCGCAACAGTTCCGTTTCACTGGATCAGAACTGGACCTTCTGGACCCCCAAAGCCGGCGTGATCTGGCGTCCTGCGGATAATCAGCGCTGGTTTGCCAACGTCAGCGCCAGTCAGGAACCGGCGACCTTCCATGAAATCATTAATTCCTCCGACGGCCGCCTGACAAAACTGGAGCCGCAGAAAGGCGTGACGTTTGAAATCGGCGGTGACGGTGATATTACCGAACAACTGAAATGGAATGTGGCGCTCTACCGCAGCTTTATCAAAGATGAATACATCACAACTTATGATTCAGAGGGAAATATCACCGGCGTCTTTAATTATGCCGCCAAAACCCGCCATCAGGGGCTGGAAGCCGGTGTTAACGGCGTGATCCCGGCCGGTCCCGGGGATGTGGAATATAAGCTGGCCTGGACGTGGAATGATTTCCGCTTTATGGGCGGCGAGTATAACGGCAATTATATCGCCGGGATCCCGCGTAATATTGTTTCGGCGGAAGTGCTGTACCGGATCGGCGACTGGCGTTTCGGCCCGAATATTCACTGGGCACCGACCGATATGGCTGTCGATCATGAAAACCATCTCGATATTCAGAAACGCAAACACTATGCGGTGCTCGGGCTGAGAGGCACTTATCAGCCAGCGGAGAACTGGTCGCTCTATATGTCGATGGATAACCTGACCAACGAGCACTATGCCACCACCTCAGTGGCAAACCGCTCAGTTACCGACAAAGACAGCACTCTGTTCCCGGGAATGGGATTCAGTGTCAACGGCGGTATCACCTATAATTTCTGATCTTACTGATATAAGAAATCCCCCCGGCGGGGATTTCTTATTTATTCAGAAGGGACGCTGCGCCGGGATAGCCAGTTCCGCCAGATAGGATTCATTGGTGATCCGCACCGCGTCTTTATCAATTCCGATAAACGCTTTCTGCCGCCAGCCGGAAAACAGGCGGCTGAGGGTTTCATAGCGGACACCCAGTTTTGCAGCTAACTGCCCGCGCGATAACGGCAGCACCACACAATCCGATTGCTGACACCGTTTCAGATCCAGCAGATAAGCTGCCAGCCGCTGCTCTGCAGAGCTGGAGGTCAGCCAGTCGATATGGTTGATATTCTCATACAGCTTCAGACTGAACCGCGCCAGTAACTGCGCCATAATTGCCGGACAGGCATGACACAGCCGTAAAATCGCCTGTTTATCCAGCATCAGCGCACTGCTGTCTGTTCTCGCCCGCAGGCTCATCGGGAAACGGTTGTGCGGCATAAAGACAGCGGCGATCGCCACCAGCTCACCGGCGGTAAACATACCGAATACTTTCTCTTCACCCGACCAGGTATGACGGAAAACATCAATCTGCCCGCTGATCATCAGCGGACAGGCTTTTACTGTCTCCCCTTCACGACTGATCAATTCCCCCGCCGCAAACTGACGATGTGTGCTGTCTGCCAGTACCAGCGCCAGATCATCATCCTCTGCCGCCTGAAACAACGGGCACGACCGGAGGATCGCCATTTGCTGTGCGGGGACAAGGGTCTTTTTGACAAATGTCATAGGGTTTTCCTCTCAGTGCGGCCAGAATAAATGCAATTATAAATGATAACCAATCGCATTATCAATTTAATCATAAAATAAAAGGCGAATAACCTTATGATTAGTAATAGATTTACATTATTGCCGGTACTGTTTTTTACCTGCACAACAGCAGCTTATGCCGCAAAAGGCGCCGTGCATTTCACCGATATGTCACAGCAGAATATTGAACTCGCCGCACCTGCACAGCGGATTGTGGTGATCCCGATTCCTGCCGCCTCCATGCTGGTCAGTGTTGATGAAAGCAGCAAAAGACTCGCCGGGATGCATCCCTTTGCCGGTGTTGCCGCCCGCGACGGCATGCTCAGTGTGATGTTTCCGGATGTGCTCTCTGTGCGCAGTAATGTGGTGGGGAATGATTTCGCACCGAATATTGAAGCTCTGCTCTCGGTTAACCCGGATCTGGTCTGGCAGTGGGGACACCGGGGCGATGACATTATCACGCCGATGCGCAATGCCGGTCTGACGGTCGCCACGCTGGATTACGGCAAAGAAGCCTATACACAGGAATGGCTGACCCTGATGGGGAAAACCCTCGGCAAAGAAACCAAAACGGACGGGCTGATTGCCTGGCGCAAACAGGTGATCAACCAGCTGAAAAACAGTGTTGCTGCGATTCCGGAAGAAAAACAACCGCGTGTGCTCTACCTCTCTCATTTTAAACAGAGTATCCAGACTTTCGGATCCACATCTCATAACAATGCGGATTTTGCACTCGCCGGGGGTGTCAGCCTCAACCGTGACCTGACCGGGCCGCGCACCCTGAATATCGAACAGATTCTGGTGTGGGATCCGGATATTATCCTGCTGGGCAATTTTGAGGCCGGACTGGCACCCGCTGATATTTATAACAATCCGATGCTCAGTGATGTGACCGCGGTAAAGAATAAACGGGTCTATAAACTGCCGATCGGCGGTTTTATCTGGGATGCGCCAAATCAGGAAACACCGCTCTACTGGCAGTGGCTGGCTCAGATTTTTCATCCGGAGAGTGCGGCATTTCCGCTGCGGGAAGAGATCCGCAAACGCTATCTTCAACTGTACGGCTATTCTCTCACTGATGAAGAAACAGACCGCATTTTACAACTCGATCTGAACCGGGAAGGTCGTGATTACCTGACACTGATGGGGCGGCCGTGATGCGAAAATCCCGTCTGCAATGGTGCCTGTTATCCGCCCTGCTATTACTGACCATCGTGCTCGCGCTGTGTGCCGGGCGCTATGCGGTCTCTGTGACAACAGTTCTGCAAATTCTGGCGGATACTCTGACCGGACGCAGCCCGTCTGCGGAATACAGCCGCACCGCCGAAAATGTGGTGTTGTATGTCCGTCTGCCGCGCATTCTGATCGCCGGACTGGCCGGTGCCGGGCTGGCGGTTGCCGGTGCCGCATTACAGGGCATCTTCCGCAACCCGCTGGTGGGACCGCAGATTATCGGTGTTTCATCCGGCGCAGCGCTGGGCGGCGCACTGGCCCTGCTGCTTTTCTCCTCTTTATTTATCACTATCAGTTTTGCCTTTCTCGGTGGTCTGCTGGCTATTGTGCTGGTCTTTTTGCTGGGGCTTAACCGGCACGGCAGCAGTCTTCTGATGCTGATCCTTGCGGGCGTGATTATTAATGCTTTTTTTGCCGCCCTGATTTCGCTGATCACCTATTTTGCGGATCCGAATAATACCCTGCAAACCATCGTGTTCTGGCTGATGGGGAGTTTTGCCACCGCAACCTACCTGAAAGTGAGCGTGTTACTGCCGGTTGTCATCATCGCAGGCGGGATTATTTTTGCTCTGCGTTTCCGCATCAATGTGCTGTCCCTCGGCGAGGAAAACGCACAGGCGCTGGGGCTGCCCGTCACCGCAACCCGCTGGACTATCCTGGTCTGCGTCACGCTGATCACCAGCGCCACCGTAGCCGTTTCCGGCACCATCGGCTGGGTCGGGCTGATTATTCCGCATATCGCACGACTGATCAGCGGACATGACCACCGCATCCTGCTCCCCGCCAGTGCCCTGACCGGTGCGATTTATCTGATCGCCGTCGATACCCTGGCGCGCAGTATGACCAGCGCGGAGATCCCGCTGAGTGTCATCACCGCACTGATCGGGGCACCGATTTTCGCCCTGCTCATTCACTCCATGAATAAAAAGGTGGCAGACCTGTGATCCGTGTTAATCAGCTCAGTTACCACACCGGCAAACGTCCGTTATTTGACGGGCTGACATTCCGCCAGCCGCCGGGCACTATCGCCGCTATTCTCGGCCCGAACGGACGCGGAAAAACCACGCTGCTGCGCCTGCTGCTCAAACTGCAAAAAGGGGCAACCGGTACTGTGCAGCTCAGCGCACCGGCAGCCTATGTGCCGCAACTCAGCGGTGCGTTGTTTAATTACTCTGTCCGCACCATGGTCAGCCTCGGCCGGGTTCGCCATCTTCCCTGGTATGCATCCCCGTCCCGGCGTGATCATGACATCACCGAACAGGCAATGGCTGACCTCGGATTAACGCCGTTTGCGGACACCCCATTTAACCTGCTCAGCGGCGGTGAAAAACAGATGGTGATGATAGCCCGCGCACTGGCCGGTGAACCGGACATTCTGATCCTGGATGAACCCACTTCTGCGCTGGATCTGGCAAATCAGGACACAGTTCTTTCCGTTCTGAAAATGCTGGCTGCAGAGCGCGGCAAAACCATCCTGTTTACCAGTCATTATCCGCAGCATGCCCTGCATATTGCGGATCACTCATTGTTACTGTTTGACGGCACACAGGCGCAGTTTGGTCAGACACCCGCACTGCTGACTGAAGAGAATCTGGGAAAGCTGTATCAGCTTCCGGTTGCTGTCGTGCCGGTTAACCACCCGCACCGGCAGACCTGTGGCGTGATCCCGTTGTTCCGCTAAACCCATTTATTACCTGATTAACCATAAGGATACTTATTATGAGCAATAACACGATTACCCCGGCAGAAGCATTAGTGATTGCCGACCTGGTGAACTACACCGAGCAAGGTATTTCCAGCCGCGTTCTCGCCAAAAACGGCGGCGGCAATATCACCCTGTTTGCCTTTGATAAAGGCCAGGCGCTCTCTGAGCACAGCGCCCCGTTTGATGCCATTGTGATGATTGCCGAAGGTTCACTGATCCTGACCATCGCCGGAAAACCGGTGACGGCAAAACCCGGGGATATTGTCCGTATGCCGGCCAATATTCCTCATGCTGTGGACGCACCGGAGCGGGCAAAAATGCTGCTGGTGATGTTACGTGAACCGGAAAACAAACAGGACTGAATAATGGAAAGCACACATACCGGCCATGAAGCCGGACACAAATTTCTGGCGCGTCTGGGAAAAAAACGCCTGCGCCCAGGTGGCCGCACCGCCACAGAATGGCTGCTGACACACAGCGGGTTGCAGACCGACAGCCGGGTGCTGGAAATTGCCTGCAATATGGGCACCACCGCGATTGAAATCGCACAGCGTTTTCAGTGTCATATTACCGGCATTGATATGGATAAACAGGCACTTGCCAATGCGCGGAAAAATATCCTCGCTAACGGGCTGTCGCACCTTATCACCGTGCAGGAAGCGGATGCCTCAAAACTGCCGTTCCCGGATAACCATTTTGATGTGGTTATCAATGAAGCCATGCTGACCATGTATGCGGATAAAGCCAAAGCCCGTCTGTTACAGGAATATTTCCGTGTGCTGAAGCCCGGCGGCCGTCTGCTGACCCACGATATTGCGCTGACAGAACGGCGTGAGGATGAGTGTGTCACACAGGAAATGCAGGCAGCCATTCATGTTAAAGCACAACCAATGCTGAGTGATGACTGGCTGGCACTGTTCCGTGACGCAGGTTTCCGTGATGTGATCCGCTCGGAGGGTGCGATGACACTGATGACCCCAAAAGGCATGCTGCACGATGAGGGACTTTCCGGCACACTGAAAATCATCCGCAACGCCCTGAAAAAAGAGAACCGCCCGCAGTTTTTACAAATGTTCCGCCATTTTCGGCAGAACCGTGATCGCCTGCGGTATATTGCCGTTGTCAGTACAAAATAATAAGCAGTGAGTTATGTCGTAAAAAATGCACCGGATATTTTTTCCGGTGCATTTGGTACTATTACTGCATTCATTATTCAACTTCAAGATCGTAGATATTTCCAGACTCATCTTCCGCGACAAGAACACCGTAGCCATCCCATTCAACATCCACATCAACCTCTTCACCTTCGGTATTCGTAATCACACCGCTTCCGTATTTACCCTGAATATCAATATTCCCTTCAACACTATTCCCGTAATCATCCGTACCGGAGACATCGTAATTATAGCCATAAGGATCACCGTCATAACGGTAGTTATACAGATATTCATCGGCAAAAGCGCTGCCGGTCACTAACGTTAATGCAGCACAGAAAACTATTGTTTTCATAGAAACCTGCTTGTAATTAAATCAAAAAATCAGTTTGTTGCGTAAATACTTAATGAATTAAGCAGGTCTGCATCAATATACACATTACCGGGTAACTTATTTGCATTTCTGTAACGGGTAATTGCATCACGTGTTTGTGGTCCCATCACACCGTCGATGTTTCCGCCAAAATAATGGCGTTCAAATAATGCATACTGAACCCGCATAATCAACCGCTTACGTTGTTCCGTTGTCGTCGTGGTCTGATTAATATTCTGAGAAAAATCCCGTCTGCCAGTGTTCCCGGCGGCTCTTTGTGATGAATTTCCTGACGGTTCTGAATACGCTGGTGAGGAATATACCGGGGATGAACGATAATACCCGCCACCTGAAGATGAACGGTGTGAACTGTGACTACTGTGACTTCTGTGTGAACTGTGACTCCGGTGCCCGGCGATATAAAGAGGGGTTTCTGTATTAAGCGGTGAAAACACCAGGTCCTCAGGTAAAAGAGAACCGGCACTATCCGGCAACACAGCCGGCTCAGCAATCGCCTGCTGACTCAGCATAAAAAAACCGGGAAATAAGGCGGCTAAATTCCATTTTTTCATAAAAAAGCCCTCGGTAACTGATGATATTTTCCGTAAGAAGAACTGAAATAACCACCACATTCATCCATTTTCCGGCATCCGCTACACGCCGGAGGATAGTAATTTTTCCAGTCTGAAATAGATTGTACACTATAAGGCCACAGAGTTTCCGGTATATGGCACAGAGGATAATTAAATAATACTATTGGTAATTGGCATCTTTCGGCTGTTTGTACCGCAACTGACAAATCATTTTTATAAACTTCAGGTTCCTGATACAGTTGTTCCCAGTTTTTCCGTGCCCATCCCTGAGCTTCAAGATTCATTACAGATATCTGATTTATATTAGAAAAAACCCGTCCTGCCATTTCTGTTACTGCACTTAAATCCCGGTAATTCATACTCACCGGAATAAATCTTAATTCAATATTAATCCCGGAATTTCCGGCATTGATAATTCCGCTGACTGTATCCCGGAAAGAACCTGAGCTGCCCGTTATTTCATCATGCCTTTCTGCTGACACTGAATAAAGCGGGATACCAAATGATACTGACATACCATCTACTACAGCCGCTATTTTTTTTGTAAAATCAAAGTCGCCGAATGCTCTGCCGTTCGTAAGAATATGCAGAGGGGTATCCGGGCTATAGTCTTTAATATATTGTAAGAATTGAATAAACTGCTCACCATACAGTAATGGCTCTCCGCCACTGATACCGATTAATTTCTTTGATTTAAATGCGATTATTGCCTTTGATGCGACATTTAACAGCCAGTCGTCATTATCTTTTTTGGGTGGCTGAGAACAAAAAAGACAGAGATTATTACAACGTTCTGTTACCAACAGGGTATTATGATTTGCCTTCCCTGAGAGAATAACCCGCATTCTTTTATTATTAACAGATACAATGTCGCCATTTTCGATACTATCATACAAGACAGGGTCAACAATGCAGTACACTGCGCCTGTCATATCACAAGGTTCATCCTGACTACCAGAAACAATAATATTATCAAAGTAAAATTCAGGTGAAGATAGCTTATTTTTGTAAAGCTGATAGTAACCGGAAGGAATGTTATCCGCTGATTCAAATGCATCCTTTCTTTTTACTTCACACATGAGACCACCCTTTCAGCAATTCTGCTTCATATGACTCCCGACTCATTCCGGATATCAGCAGATCAAACATTCCTTTATGATAACGACAAAAGCGGGATAAACTTTTGTTACCAACCGGTTCACCAAACAGACTGATATTCTGACAGGGATCTACCCCACAAAATGGCTGATATGCACAGGTTTCACATCCTGCCTGTACCATATTAAACGAGTTGTTTAACAGATGGGGATAGATGGCATTAGCCCGGAATGAGAGATCATTAATACTGCCTATTGAAAAATCGATTTCCGGATAAACTTTTTGCAGCATTCTGCTTTCATCACTGCCATACAATTTTCCATCATAGTTAAACAGTAAGCTGTTAAATACCAGCCCTCCCGGTGACTTCAAATCCGCATAACCACAAAATAAAGGATTATACAAGCGCTTGATATGAATAGCTGCTGAATGCTCGGTAAACCTAATCCCTGATTGATTACAGTCAACGATAATATCCAGTAATTTTCTGTAAAAAAGAAGATACTCAGCCATTGAATATTCATCTTTCTTTTCTGCAAACCCGTAAGGACTGACCGGCCGGATGAATAAATCATAAATACCCAGCTCTTTATGTGCATCCAGAATAGCTTCCGGCTGAGATATTAATGCCCTTGTAACTGTAGTTATTGTCGCAACTTTATCTTTTCCTATACTATCCTGAAGTTTCTTTATATTACTCACAGCGAGCGCATACGAGTTTTTTGATGGCAATATCCTGTTTTTGTTATGTACTAATTCATTTCCATCCAGTGAAACTGAATAATAAACCTGTTTATCAACAGACCAACTTACCATTTCATCATTGAGTAATGACAAGCTTGTTGCAATAATGAGTTCAAAATTATTTTCACCCAACTGCGATGATGCTTCCTGATATATTTTCACTATTAAGTCAAAGCGCAGCAGGGGTTCTCCCCCTTGTATTTCAATTTTATAGGGTGCCGACGATAACTTTTTTATTAATGATATTATAACCGGAATATACTCATCTTTCAGATCCATATTTTTTGCACTTAATGATGCCCTGCTGACCTGGCAATATTTACAGGTATGATCACATCGCAGTGTCGGGACTATCATAAAAATAGGTGCAAACTTCATTTCTGCGGCCATTTTTTTTCCCAATGCCGCAGCTAGTACTTTTTCTGCCGTAAAAAGATCATCACTAATAAAAAATTTTTCTTCCAGACCTCGATTTATATCACTGTTTTTTGTTTTACCGTGGTCAATAAGTTCATTCAGTGAACTCTCATCAATAACTGATGAAAAACCAGCTAAGTTACTGATAAAAAATCGATTATCACTAATGCGATTAAAGTTGAACGGCAAAAGATTCACTTTGATAACCTCGCATCAATACTCATCAATACCTTATTTATGATTGATTCTCTTATCAGCTTTGTTTGCCGTTCAGCCTTCTCACGTAGTAAATAATCATTAAGCAGTCGCTCAAATGTAAAAATTAAACCTTCGTTACTATTTTTAAGTGTAACTTCAAAAAAATCATTACTTTCTTTTAAATTCCATGCTGATTCTGAAGAAACCCAATATAATGATTGTCTTATAACAGATTCAGAGTATTTTTTCTTATCCAGCATCACTATTTTCATCATAATCATCCACGCAATATTTCTTCTGAATATATCGTATGAAGATGAATTTCTCAAATATTAAAAATAAAACAGAATACAGACTACCGGAAAATATTTATATAAAAGACCAGTTTTGTCGGAGAGTGTTCATACCATAACTATAATGACTATGCATTGTTATTTTATCAAAATAATAATCTTGTTATTTAATAATGGCGAGGCAATCATCTGCAATGAGTCATTACCTGATGTGACAGTTAAAATCAGGATTGGTAAAAATGGTAAATAAATTGATTTCTGGGTTATATTATTCCGGCGGGGTATATATCCGGAATAATATAATATCCGCAGTTAAAACCCGCCTTCCGGCTTATTCAGGATATGGTCTTCCCAGTTCTGTACCACGCTTTCGGTGACGGCTATATGGCGGACGGTAATGCCTTTCTGGTGCATCAGGGATTTGGATCCGCTGATTAGCGGGTGCCAGGGTAATAACGGTTTGCCTTCCATGACCAGGCGGTAAGCACAGGTCATCGGCAGCCAGGCGTCAAATGTCGGCAGGTTTTCCCGCGTCAGTTTGATGCAGTCCGGTTCATAGCGGAAACGGTCTTCATAATGACGGCACTGGCAGCTTTTAATATCCAGCTGGTTGCAGGCCACATCGGTGAAATAAATTTCATCGGTGTCTGCGTCCATCAGTTTCTGCAAACAGCATTGCCCGCAGCCATCACACAGTGATTCCCACTCTTCGTCACTCATTTCATCGAGGGTTTTCACCGTCCAGAATGGTTGAGACATGTTCTTTTTTCCTTTTACTTCGTGGCTGACCCGTTTCAGATAATCCGCGTGGTCAGCATGTGATCATTTACAGAGATTTTCAGCATATCGCCTGATACCAGAGGTCCGACACCTTCCGGTGTGCCGGTCAGGATAATATCCCCCGGACGCAGTGTAAAATAGCGGGACATATAGCTAATCAGCGGTATCACCGGCGTCAGCATTTCGCGGGTGTTTCCCTGCTGGCGCAATTCATTATTAACGGTCAGGCTCAGCGTGACATTTTGCGGATCCGGGAATTCATTGACCGGAATAAACCCGGACACCGGCGCAGAGCCGTCAAATGCCTTACTTTTTTCCCACGGCTGCCCTGCCGCCTTTAATTTCATCTGCACATCGCGCAGTGTTAAGTCCAGCGCGACACCAAAACCGGCAATCGCCCGGGCACAGCGATCTTCATTGGCCTGTTTCAGCGGTGCACCGATCAGAACCGCCAGTTCGGTTTCGTGATGCACTTCACCGAACTCTTTCGGAATGGCGACCGGCTGACGCAGGTCGCACAGTGCTGTTTCAGGTTTAATAAAAAGAAGGGGTTCTGCGGATGCCTGTGATTTCATCTCCGCAACATGCTTTGCATAATTCAGCCCCACACATACCACTTTCCCGACCGGAAAATCCAGGAGAGCGCCCTGCCAGTCACGATGCTGATACATAGTCTTACCCCTTTAATTTATTATTCTGATGACATCAGCGGATTTCCGCACCGACATTATCTGCCATCAGCGAAACGCTGAGAGCAAAGAAGTACGAGCGGTTCCAGTGCATGATGGTGATAAAGTTCTGTGTGACCAGATACACCCGCTCCTGCTTATCTTCCGGTACGACTAACCACATAGGGGTCGATTCCGGCAGATTTGCCTGTGCAGGGAGTGTCACACCCAGGGCCTTCCACTGCGCCAGTGTTTTGCTCTGGTTTTTCTTTGTTCCCTCAATGCTGCGGTCAAAGCCTGCAGGAACAGTCACTTCATATCCCCACGGCAGCCCTTTTACCCAGCCTTCAGTAGCCAGATAATTCGCCGTGGAAGCAAACACATCCGCTTTGTTATTCCAGATATCCACCACGCCGTCACCATCACCGTCCACGGCATAAGTCAGATAGCTGGTCGGCATAAACTGGTTCTGTCCCATCGCACCGGCCCAGGAGCCTTTCAGCTGCTGATCCGCCGGGATATGGCCCTGGTCGATAATCTGCAGTGCTGCGATAAACTGTTTAATAAACATCTCTTCGCGGCGGCCTTCATAGGCCAGGGTTGCCAGGGCGGAAATCACATCTTCTTTACCCTGATAACGACCGAAACCGCTTTCCAGTCCCCACAGGGAGACAATATATTCCTGCGGCACGCCGTAACGCTGACTGATACCGGATAACAGCGCCGCATTGGCATCATGCTGTTTAACTGCAGCGCTGACTGCGCCTTTGGTCACACGGCGGGCCAGGTAATCATCCAGTGTGACTTTTTTCTCAGGCTGGTTTTTATCAGACGTTATAACACGTTCGATAAAATGAAAATTCTCAAAAGCGCGGGTCAGTGTGGATTCTTTAATACCCTCCTGACGCGCCATCACTTTCAGCTGCTCAGCATAGGCCGGAAATTGTTCTGCTGTCCGTGAGTCAGCCGGAAATTCCCGCTGTAAATCCGCCACGGACAACCGTGCAGCGGCCGGCTGCTGCACTGCCGGAGCATCAGCCGTTAATTTGGCCGGTGATACCGGAGTCTGAGATGCACTGCATGCCGTCAGCGATGCCGTAATAATCACGGCGCTTAATAATGTCAGGCGCATAGCGATATCCTTTCTGGTTATTTCGCGGGGATTATTATTAGGATTTATCCTGAATATTCAGTGTATCCCGGTATTCTGATAACAGATCTTCCACCGGTGGCGGGAACTGCAGATAATAACCGGCATCTGTCAGTTCCTGTTTCACTTTCTCAATATCCGCATTGGCCAGTTTATCGCGGTTTGCAAGGTTGATCAGCATGCTGAAGACGGGCTTGCCGAAACTTTTCAGCAACTCTTCCGGGACACGGGAAAAATCATCTTTCTTTTCGATGAACAAATAGGTTTGATCGCGGTTCGGACTTCTGTAAATTGCACACAACATTGGAATTATCCCGTTTAAATCAAATCGTGACTTGCCAGTAAATGGCACTAACTATAACATGCTATTGTTTTTGATAATATCGTTACCCGGCATTGCGTCGCTGCAATGCAATTTATATATGGCTGAATAGCGGGCCGCTAATTATACTGAGTCGGACAGATGTCACCATCGCCAATTGATCTTAAAGGCAGTAACTTCACACTTTCGGTTCTTCATCTGAATAATGAGGATCCTCAGATTATTGAACAGGCTGTGCGCGAAAAAGTCAGCCAGGCGCCGGCCTTTTTCCAAAATGCTCCTGTTGTGCTTAATGTCAGCCAGATTTCATCCGGCGCGAACCTGAAAATTATCTGCCGTGCCGTCACTGACGCCGGTTTACGGATTGTCGGGATCAGCGGCTGTCAGGATGAGAAAATGCGCCGGGCCGCAACCCGCAGCGGGCTTCCGCTGCTTAATGAGGGCAAGAGTGCCCGTGTTGCTGAACCGGAAGCGCCGGAGCCTGAAACACCGGCAGCATCATCCGCCGCAGATTCATCCTGCCGGAAGACCCGGCTGATTAATGTGCCTGTCCGTTCCGGTCAGCGCATTTATGCCCCGAACAGTGACCTTATCGTGACCGCCAATGTCAGCGCGGGCGCGGAACTCATTGCGGATGGTAATATTCATATTTACGGGCTGATGCGCGGACGTGTGTTAGCCGGTGCGGCAGGTGATACGGAAAGCCAGATTTTCTGCACTCACCTGCATGCGGAACTGATTTCTATCGCCGGACAATATTGGCTGAGTGATCAAATCCCGGGCGAATTCGCAGGGAAAGCGGCCAAACTCAGTCTGGTTAATAATGAACTCACTATCAACAATCTAATATAGACCTTTAACAAGGAATAATTCCATGGCACGCATTTTAGTTGTTACTTCAGGTAAAGGTGGCGTAGGCAAAACCACTTCCAGCGCGGCCATAGCGACCGGCCTTGCCCAGAAAGGAAAGAAAACCGTTGTGATCGATTTTGATATCGGTCTGCGTAACCTTGACTTAATCATGGGGTGTGAGCGTCGCGTCGTGTATGACTTCGTGAACGTTATTCAGGGCGATGCCACACTGAATCAGGCTCTTATCAAAGATAAGCGGACTGAAAATTTATTTATCCTGCCTGCTTCGCAGACCCGCGATAAAGATGCACTGACCCGCGAAGGCGTGGAGAAAGTGCTGAACGAATTAGGTGAGATGGACTTTGATTTCATCATCTGTGACTCCCCGGCAGGGATTGAGAGCGGCGCACTGATGGCGCTCTATTTTGCTGATGAAGCCATTATTACCACCAACCCTGAAGTTTCATCTGTCCGTGACTCTGACCGTATTCTCGGGATCCTGTCCTCCAAATCCCGTCGTGCGGAACAGGGACAGGAGCCGATTAAAGAGCATCTGCTGCTTACCCGTTACAACCCGGGCCGTGTCAGCCGCGGTGATATGCTGAGTATGGAAGATGTGCTGGAAATCCTGTGCATCCCGCTTATCGGTGTGATTCCGGAAGATCAGTCTGTTCTGCGTTCATCCAACCAGGGTGAGCCGGTGATTCTGGATCAGGAATCAGATGCAGGCAAAGCTTATGACGATACCGTCGCCCGTATTCTGGGTGAAGATCGTCCTTTCCGTTTCATTGAGGAAGAGAAAAAAGGTTTCTTAAAACGCTTATTCGGGGGGTAAACCATGGCGCTGTTAGACTTCTTCCTGTCGAGAAAAAAACCGACAGCTAATATTGCAAAAGAACGTTTGCAAATCATTGTTGCAGAGCGTCGCCGCGGTGAATCTGAACCGAATTACCTTCCGGATCTGAAACGCGATTTACTGGCAGTTATCTGCAAGTATGTTCAGGTTGATCCGGAGATGCTGTCTGTCCAGTTTGAGCAGAAAGGTGATGATATATCCGTTCTTGAACTGAACGTCACGCTGCCTGAAGGCGATGAAGGCACGAAGAAAGACGAGGCGGTAAAATAGTACCGTTACTGTGACTGATAACACGGCGGCTTACCCCGCCGTGTTTTTTGCTGTTTATTCCCCGCAGACAGCACCGGCCTCAATACCGGTAACCACCTCTGCCAGTACAGATTCCAGCAACGGCTTACGCCAGCCGCTCAGCAGTTCCGGCTCTTCGGATGATATTTTGAATCCCCACACTTTATTCAGATACTGGTTAATCTGACGGCGTGATGCCAGCAGCTCCGGACTGAATTGTTCCGCTTCGCTCAGCTCAGTAATGCGTGCTTTAATCGCCTTGAACGTTTTGCGGTATAACGGATGATCGGACACATTTTCCACCGGTGCCGGATAATCAGCCTCATTCAGTGCACGGCTTTCTTCCGTTAACGCCAGCAGACGTCTGCCGTGACAGCGGATTTCCTGTCCGGTCAGCCCCAGTCCGTCCAGTTCGCCCAGTGACGTCGGCATATAGCGCGCCACTTTCCACAGATGTTCTTCACGTACCACAAAATTGACCGCCATATCACGCTGACGCGCCTGTTCCAGCCGCCATTGTGCCAGTTTCTGTAAACAGGCCAGTTGCTGCGGGCGCAGTTGTGCGGCACCGCTGAAATCGCGGTAGGCTTCAGCCGGGTCAGTCTGGGTAATACGGCGCTGCGCCATCATGGCACACTCTTCTTCCGCAGAAGCCAGGTAACCGGCCGCACGAACTTTTTCAGTCAGTTTTTCCGCCAGCGGCAGCAGGTAATACACATCCGCCGCTGCATATTCACACTGTTTTTCTGTCAGCGGACGTGCCAGCCAGTCAGTGCGGGATTCACTTTTATCCAGGGTAACGCCGAGGTAGGTTTCCACCAGCGTGGCAAATCCGCAGGAGAGCGGATGCCCGGTAAAGGCGGCCAGCACCTGGGTATCCACCAGCGGCTGCGGCACACATCCCATGCAGTTGAAAAAGACTTCGATATCCTCACTGCCCGCATGGAGATATTTGATCATATCCGGTGCAGTCAGTAAGGTTTTCAGCGGTGTCCAGTCAGTGATCCCCAGCGGATCGACCAGTGCGAGATGCTCCCCGTCATAAAGCTGAACCAGACCGAGATGCGGATAATAGGTTCGTATCCGGACAAACTCGGTGTCCAGAGCAAGATAAGGTTTGCCGGTAACCTGTCCGCAATAGGCGGCAAGGTGTGTATCGCTGGTAATCAACTGATAATTCAAAACAACTTCTCTTAGTCTTTGACGACGTGGTTAAGTGATGTGATACAGAATAATTCAACAGATCAGGGTATTTCAATCAATAGTCGTAACAGAACAGATAAACGCCGGTTTTAACCGGCGTTATTATTCTGCGGCCTGATGTGGTGTCATGCAACCGGCTGAACATCCGTTTTGTGCTTTTCCTCATCGCGCAGTTCGCGGCGCAGAATTTTACCGACATTAGATTTCGGCAATTCATCACGGAACTCAATGATTTTCGGGACTTTATAACCTGTCAGATAACGGCGGCAGTGCAGACGTAAATCATCTTCTGTCAGTGATTTATCTTTGCGGACCACAAAAATCTTCACGGTCTCACCGGAGCTTTCACTCTCCACACCGATAGCGGCACACTCCAGTACTGCCGGATGCAGCATGACCGCATCCTCAACTTCATTCGGATAGACGTTGAAACCGGACACCAGAATCATGTCTTTTTTGCGGTCCACGATGTGCAGAAAACCGTTTTCATCAAACTGTGCAATATCCCCGGTGGCAACCCAGCCATCTTTCAGCACTTCAGCGGTGGCATCCGGGCGGTTCCAGTACCCTTTCATCACCTGCGGACCACGGACCCACATTTCACCCGGCAGCCCTTCCTGTACATCCGTGCCGTCATCATCCAGCAGGCGGATCTCTGTGGACGGTACCGGGAATCCGATACTCCCGCTGTAACTTTTCAGGTTATGCGGGTTACCGGCGACCAGCGGAGAGCATTCTGTCAGTCCGTAGCCTTCCAGCAGATGTTTGCCGGTCAGTTTTTCCCAGTTTTCCGCCACCGCTTTCTGCACCGGCATACCGCCGCCGACTGAAAGATTCAGGGTGGAGAAATCGAGTTTGTGAAATTCCGGATTGTTGATCCAGGCATTAAACAGGGTATTTACCCCGGTAATAGCCGTGAACGGGTATTTGCTCAGCTCTTTAATCGTCCCGCTGACATCTCGCGGGTTAGTGATAAGCAGATTACGGCCGCCGATTTCAATAAACAGCAGACAGTTTACCGTCAGGGCAAAGACGTGATACAGCGGCAGTGCGGTGACAATTAGTTCCTTGCCGACATTCAGCTCCGGAATATAGGCCGCCCGCGCCTGCTCGAGATTTGCCAGCATATTGCGGTGAGTCAGCATCGCACCTTTGGCCACCCCGGTGGTACCGCCGGTGTATTGCAGAAATGCCAGGTCTTCACGGTGAATTTCCGGTTTGACATACTGCATGCGGTAACCCTGATGGATAACGCGGCGGAATGAGATAGCATCCGGCAGATTATATTTCGGCACCAGACGCTTGATATATTTGACCACAAAATCCACCAACGTGGCTTTCGGACGGGAAAGCTGATCCCCCATACGGGTCAGGATCACATGGCGGATTGGCGTGTTATAAACGATTTTTTCGAGGGTGTGTGCAAAATTGGAAACAATCACAATAGCGGCACAGCCGCTGTCATTTAACTGATGTTCTAACTCTCTTGGTGTATAGAGGGGGTTGACGTTCACCACCACCATCCCTGCCCGCAGGATCCCGAACAAGGCTATCGGGTACTGCAGTAAGTTCGGCATCATCAGCGCGATGCGATCCCCTTTTTTCAGCCCCAGTCCGTTTTGCAGGTAAGCGGCAAATGCGCGGCTTCGCTCTTCCAGTTTCCGGTAGGTCATCACCTCGCCCATATTGATAAAGGCGGGCTGGTCCGCAAAGCGTGATACCGCATTCTCCAGCATCTCTGCCATTGAGGCATAGGTGTCAGGATTGATATCTGCCGGGACATCTTCCGGATAGTGTTTAAGCCAGACTCTTTCCAAGGTTTTACTCCTGATTATTGCTGCTCATCTCATGACCCGCCGGTGTTAACAAAATATTTACATAAATAAAGTATTTACATAAAACGGCGTTTTCGGATAATTTTTCTGTTTCAGGTTGAGAGTCACATCACTAATTTGTTTTATAAAGCCAGATAACAATCGAGGCGGCAAATGCCGCCTCTTAATCTATTCACTGTAACAAGGTGAGGATAATCATTCCTGCTTATCGTCACGGGCGGGATTATACACTCAAATCCGCATTTATGCTGAACTTTAAGGTTACCATACCCGCAAATCCGCGCGATTAAGGCACTAAATAATCCTGCACCACTGCCGGTCCCGGCGGATAGTACCAGCCGCCGCCATAATAGCCGCCACCGTAGTACCCGTTATGCCAGCGCCACGGATCCGGACCATACACCGGCGGCGGCATAATCACCTGCCGTGCCTGGTGCCAGCGCTGGAAACCGGTGACATCAATCACCGGGAAAGTATAAGGAACATCGCCTATCTTACCGGCTTGTGTGCCGTTCATCAGCCCGACCACCGTGACATACTGGTCGCGGAAGTTATCCGGCTCCATAAAACTGTTGATCCGGGCATACATCCGGCCGGTGATCGTTGAACCCAGGAATGGCGCACCGGTGCTGTTCAGCGGCATCACCGCGATTTCCAGCTGTGTCATATCCGGCTGATTCTGCACGCTGAGTACCCGCCCGCCGAAACGCGCTTCCATCCCTTTGTAAGCCTGCGGCGCTTTCTGAACGGCCTGAAAATCCGTCAGCATCGTGGTGCCGCTGCCCTTAATGGATTCCGGTACTGTGGCGCAGCCGGCCAGCGCCAGTGATAAAATCACAACACCATACTTCAGACTGCCCCGTAAGCGATTCATCATGATATGAGCTCCTGTGACGGATAGTATTCATTTATTGTGGCTGATGATTGCCGGTTCAACAATTGACGCAGGCTATTTTTTTACGTCATTCCCGGCCCGGTAATTTCTTCCAGGTCACTTCGTTACGCAGATATACCGGCTCCGCTGACTCAGGTACAGACGTTTCCCCGCGGCGCAGTGCATTCAGTGCCGGCGGCAGCATATCCTGTGCATGCGGCAGCGTAATCTCTGTCATCTGAGTACTGAGAGTCAGCGTTTCCTGCATCTGCGGATACGCCGCCCAGCCGGTGCCGGCCAGTCTCCATTCGCCGGTGAGTGCGGCACAGCGCGTGACAAAATCAGCCGGTTTCAGCACCGCTTCCGCCAGTTCCTGCCGGAAAATGCCCTGCTCATCACGGACATACGCCGCGCAGTACACTTCATCCATGCGGGCATCAATGGCAACCAGCACACGGGCGAGCCCGGTAGTACGGAAAACCCCTTCCGCCATGGTTTCCAGCGATGAGACACCGATCATCGGCAGTTCAGCGCCCAGTGCCAGACCCTGCGCAATCCCGACACCAATCCGCACGCCGGTAAAGCTGCCCGGCCCCTGACCAAAGGCCAGTGCATCAAGATCACGGAGAGAGAGATTCTGCTGTGCCAGTACGGCCTGCACCATCGGCAGAATGCGCTGTGTGTGTTCGCGGGGGGTGACGGCAAAATCGGCGGTGATCTCACCATTGTTGTAAAGTGCAACGGAACAGGCTTCTGTTGCTGTATCTAAGGCTAAAATTCGGCTGGACATGCCATAACTCCGGCAAATAAATAAGGTTTATGGTAACAAAAAAATCACGGTAACAGTGACTTTTATTGCGAAACTGATTCAGTGTTATTCCGCTGTGCGACGCTGTGACTGCCGTGCTGCCAGAAATTCCGCAGCTTTGGTCAGCGAACGGGTCCGTGGCGACGGCGGCAGACTTTTCAGGAAGATTTCCCCGTAAGGGCGCATCACAATCCGGTTATCGCAGATAACAATCACGCCGTAATCCTCCGTATCACGGATAAGCCGCCCGACCCCCTGTTTGAGGCTGATCACCGCATCCGGGATCTGGACATCACGGAACGGATCGCCACCGCGTACCTGACAATCTTCCATGCGGGCTTTCAGCAGCGGGTCATCAGGCGCGGTAAACGGCAGCTTGTCGATGATGACACAGGTCAGTGCATCACCACGCACATCCACCCCTTCCCAGAAACTGGCGGTAGCTACCAGCAAGGCATTACCGGAGGAGATAAAATCACGGAGCAGCTGTGTTTTACTGGTTTCCCCCTGCACCAGTACCGGCAGTGTCAGTGACTGACGGAATTCAGCGGCAAGATCACGCATCATCTGGTGTGAGGTGCATAAAAAGAAACAGCGTCCACGGTTAAGATTGATCAGCGGGCGCAGTTGTTCCGCCAGCTGTTTTGCCGCACCGTACTGATTCGGCGACGGCAGAAAACGCGGCACACAGAGCAGAGTCTGTTCCTGATAATTAAACGGGCTCGGCAGGATCAGGGTTTCGGCGTTATCCAGCCCGAGGCGGCGGGTAAAATGGTGCAGATCATCATTCACCGACAGTGTCGCGGATGTAAATACCCACGCCATTTTCTGATTACTCATCATTTCGCGGAATTTGTCTTCCACGGTCAGCGGTGTCAGTGCCAGCAGGAAATGACGGCCATAGCTTTCAAACCAGTAACTGTAACCGGGAATCGAGACATCTTTCAGCCGTTTGAGGCGATTGCGGTACAGGGTCGCCCGTTCAAACGCCGCATCCAGCATGGCGGAACGACCGAGGGAGAGCTTCATCACGTCATAACAGAGTTCCAGAGCATCATCGAGCAAGGTGAGTGCCCGCTGAAACTGCGGCTGTGCCAGCAATTCCCGCAGATTACCGCGAAAACCGGTATCACCGAGTGCCAGCCGGAAATCCTGCACACTCATGGTCAGGCGATCCGCACATTTCTGTAACTGTGCCTGGTCACGCAGCTCACTGCGGTAAGCTAATGTGATATCGCGGGTGAGATCAAATAACTGACGGCTGCTGAGCTGCTGGCCGAAATACTGACTGGCGATATCCGGGATCTGATGCGCCTCATCGAAAATAATCACATCCGCCTCAGGGATAAGCTCCCCGAAACCGGTGTCTTTCACCACGCGGTCAGCCATAAACAGATGATGGTTGACCACCACCACATCCGCTTCCAGCGCCTTGCGCCGGGCCTTCAGCACAAAGCATTCTTTATATTGCGGGCAGTCGCTGCCGAGGCAGTTATCGTTGGTACTGGTGATCAGCGGCCAGACCGGGCTGTCTTCCGGAATATCGTGACAGGTGGTGATATCCCCCAGCTCCGTCGCCGTTGCCCAGCGTCGCGCCGCCACTATCTGCGTGAGGGTTTCCGGCTCCATATTAATATCGCCGAGAGTCTGCTGCTCCAGCCGCTCCAGACAGAGATAGTTCGAGCGCCCTTTGAGCAGCGCCACCCTGCCGTCATAATCCAGCGCCTGAATAATGGTGGGGAGATCGCGGTTATAGAGCTGATCCTGCAACGCTTTGGAGCCGGTGGAAATAATAGTTTTCTTTCCGGCACGCAGCGCGGGCACCAGATAAGCAAAAGTTTTGCCGGTCCCGGTTCCGGCTTCCGCCACCAGTTGCCCCTGCGTTTCAATTATCCGGCTGATCGCCGCCGACATAGTGACCTGAGCTTCCCTTGGCTGAAAACCGGGAATGACACGGGCTAAGCGGCCGTTTTTTGCAAAATCGTCTGACACGCGCGTTCTCTTCTGACAAAATAGGCGCTAATTATGCCAAGGGTTGAGCAATAGCACCACCTTGCCGTGTAAGAAACTGGATATATTTACAGGAGAGAGAATGACAATTCAGCGAATTGATCCGGAAGACCGCTGGTCTGAAGCGGTTGTACACAACAACACCGTTTATTACACCAGTGTTCCGGAAGATCTGAGCGGCGATATTACGGCCCAGACCACCAGTGCCCTGCACGCGATCGATAAAATTCTGGCCCGCGCCGGTTCAGATAAAAGCAAAATCCTCGATGCGACCATTTTCCTGGCAGACAAAGCCGATTTTGCCGGTATGAATACCGCCTGGGATGCATGGGTCGCGAAAGGCAGTGCGCCGGTGCGCTGCACCGTGGAAGCTGCTCTGATGCACCCGGATTATAAAGTCGAAATCAAAGTGATCGCAGCAGTCTGAGTGTTGAAAAAGCAGAGATCTCTGTTAATTCAGTGTCTCTGCTGATGACGGGCAAAAACGAAAAGTCGCTGTAAACACATCCCTGTGCGCTCAGGCGCGTCATCCATGACGCGCATGCTTTTCGTTTCCTTTGCCCGTCATCGCAGGTTTACCCGGACATACGGTATCTCTGCTTTTTACTGAAATGAGGGTTTATTTTAATCCCGGCGCCTTCCACATCGATGTCGTCAGGCCGGAATCCACCAGCGAAAGCTGGTCCGCATACACCTTCTGCCAGTTCTGTTTGGCTTTGTCATAAACCTCACGGTGTGCCGGATTTGGCTGATACTCATGCTGCCACTGCACCAGACTCTCACCCGCCGTCACCATATCATCATATAACCCGACACCCGCTCCGGCGGCGATCGCACACCCCAGCGCCGTGGCTTCTTTTACGACCGGTACCCGCACCGGTACCCCGGTAACATCCGCCAGGATCTGGCTCCACAACTTGCCTTTCGAACCACCACCGGCGAACACCAGTGAATCAGCCTTCACACCACTGAATTTAGCAATCAGATCAAGATTGAGGGATGAAACAATCGCAGCGTTCTCCTCCAGTGCGCGGAACAGCGAGGCTTTGTTACTCTTTTCCGCATCAATGGAGAGGTTAATAAAGGAAGGCGCCGCGTGATACCAGGATTTAAACCGCATCACATCGGAGAAAATCGGCATGATGCCGTGAGAGCCGGCGGGCACCCGGGCGGCCATATCTTCCAGTAATGAGTAAGTATCCACGCCGAGACGTTCAGCGATGATTTTTTCTTCCGCACAGAACGCATCACGGAACCAGCGCATCGTCAGGCCGGTAAAGAAACTGATGGATTCCGCCTGCACCATCCCCGGGATCACATGCGGGTTGATGCGGGTATTCATATCCGGATCAGTGACCGGTGCAGGTAAATTCACCACCTGCTGCCAGAACGTGCCGCCGAGCACCGCAGTTTGTCCCGCTCTGACCACGCCCAGCCCGAGACAACCCAGCTGGACATCCCCGCCGCCCATCACCACCGGCGTGCCTTCCGCCAGACCGGACTCTTTCGCGGCATTCGCTGTGATATAACCCAGTACAGTACCGGTTTCTTTAACAGGAGAGAGAATATCCGCGCGCAGCCCTGCCATTTCCAGCAGGCCCGGCCGCCAGTCACGGGTTTTCAGATCCAGCATCCCGGTGGTACCTGCGTTGGAAGGGTCAACCGCCAGCTCACCGGTCAGTTTGCAGGCCAGCCAGTCGCTGATCATGGTGAGTGTGCCCGCCTGCCGGTAGATATCAGGCCGGTGGTGTGCCAGCCACAGCAGACGCGGCATTGCGCCGAGGGCTAAGGTCTGGCCGGAGCACTGATAAACATCATATTCAAAAGTGTTATCGTACAGCTCTTTTAATTCACTGACTTCATGGCTTGAGCGCGCATCCACGTTGGCACATGCCCAGATCGGTTCGCCGTTGCGGTCATACAGTACAATGCCTTCACGCATTGAACAGGCCGCCACCCCGGCAATCGCCGAAGCAGGCAGACCGGCATTTTTCAGTGCCAGCGCAATACAGTGACACGCCAGCTGCCAGTTCACCGGCAGATCAAATTCCATCGAGCCCGGTACATCCGGCAGCTCATTGTGACGCCACTCCGCCTGTCCGACCGCCACCTGATTGCCGTGAAGATCAAAAATAACGGCTCTGATACTGCCTGTTCCCGCATCCAGCGCCATCAGGTATTTTTCTGATGAGCCGCTGCCCGTAATCTGATTCATGTCGCCATCCTCACAAATTCAATTGGACTGATACCGTTACACCATGAAATACAGCGTGATTTTCGTCTGCGGGACAGTCAGTGCATCAGGTTAATAATGTCAGCATCACCCGCGCTGTCTGCTCGTCTGTCACCAGGGAGTTGATATAGCCCCCCAGCAGTGCCGCCACAATCACCTCGGCTTTTTCCTCACCGCCCGCCACTCCGACCACCGTCGGAATATTTTTCAGTTCTGCGGGGGTGATGCCGATAAGTTCGCGGTGCATCTCCACTTCTTCTGTCAGTTCCCCTTCGCGCCCGATAAAGTAGCCAAGGATATCCCCGACCGCTCCGCGCCGTGCCAGCATCAGTTGCTCACCACTGCTGATATAGCCGGAACGCATAATGGTCGCATCCTGTTTCTGATTTACCGCACCCAGGCCGACAACGGCAATATCCGCTGCACTGGCTGCCATCAGCACATCCTGCACGCTGCGTTCCTGACGGAATGTCGCCGCCACTGCAGCACTTGATGCCCGTAATGGTGCAGGAATAATGCTGACCGGGCAGTTGGCATCAAGCTGGCCGATGCCGGTCATGTACTGCCCGACGCCGCCGGAAAGTGTCACCAGACGGATCTGCTGCGAAGAGACAAACCCGCTCAGATGCTGCAATGTCGCCATTGCCGCCTCCCCGAACCCGACTGCCAGCAACTGGCCGGGCGAAAGCTGTGACATCAGCAGATGTGCACCGGCCACGCCGAGGCGGGTATGGATTTCCGGACCGTTCAGTGCCGGGAGTATGCGAATTTGCTTTAACGAAAATCTTTTTTTCAGAATATCTTCAAGTTCAAGACAGCCTTCAAACCGGGAATTTATCTGCACCCGGATGACGCCGGACTGACGTCCTTTTTCGAGCAAACGCGAAACTTTCAGCCGTGTCAGACCGAGCAGATCCCCGATATCCCCCTGCGTGAGACCATCGTGGTAATAAAACCAGGCAATACGGGCCAATAACTCTTCTTCATTCATACTAAGTCCTGAGGCGTCATAGTCCATCGAAGAAACGGAGCTTACCGGGGCTGCTTTCGTGTTTTTTGAAACTGTTGTCATGTGAACTTTTGTTTTCCGTTTTTACAGATAAGCACCTTTTACAGAAATCTGCCAGAGGTGCAGGCCAAAATTTTGAACAAATTCTAACGCAGATCTGATTTTTTCACAAAATATGGCCGAAATATTGTCTTATTTGATTTTTATGGCTTACATTTATGAACAAATGTGTTTATAAATTATAAATGTTCATTTTATTGATGTTTTCTTAACCACATAACATCCGGCAGCAATACCCATAACACCAGAGGTGCCGTTATGTCAGAGAAGCAACACCCGATTCAGCCGCTGCTCACCGCCCGCGGAATAGCCAAACAGTTCTCCGGTGTGGTTGTCCTCAAACACATCGATTTCACACTGTTGCCGGGACAGGTTCATGCGCTGCTGGGCGGCAACGGCGCGGGAAAATCCACGCTGATGAAAATTATTGCAGGGATTGAACAGCCGGATGCAGGCACCCTGACGCTGGAAGGTCAGGAGATATCGCACCTGACCCCGGCGAAAGCCCATCAGCTGGGGCTGTATCTGGTTCCGCAGGAGCCGCTGCTGTTCCCGAATCTGTCTGTGCAGGAAAACATTCTGTTCCGTCTGCCGAAACATCAGGCAGGCAAAGCCAAATTACAGCAGATGCTGACATCACTGCGCTGCAATTTTGATCTCAGCGCACGGGCGGGCAGCCTGAATGTGGCGGATCAGCAGCTGGTGGAGATCATGCGCGGTCTGATGCGTGATTCGCGCATCCTTATTCTTGATGAACCGACCGCATCCCTGACCCCCGCCGAAACCGAACGCCTGTTTGAGCGGGTGCGGGAATTACAGCAGCAGGGTGTCGGGATTGTCTTTATCTCTCATAAACTACCGGAAATACATGCCATTGCCGATTATCTGAGCGTGATGCGTGACGGCAATATCGCGCTGGCCGGTCCGGCAAAACAGTTTTCCACTGATGAAATCATTCAGGCCATCACACCTGAAGCGAAGAAAAAGCCGCTGTCAGAGACGCAGAAGCTCTGGCTGGATCTGTCCGCCACCCGTAACAGTCCGCAGGATGATACGCCGGTGCTGGATGTCCGTAATGCGTGCGGCGAAGGATTCCGTAACATCAGTTTTGTTGTCAACCCGGGGGAAGTGGTCGGGCTGGCCGGTGTCGTCGGCGCCGGCCGGACCGAACTCGCAGAAACATTGTACGGGCTGCGCCCGCTGATCGCCGGAGAGGTTTTCCTCAACGGTGACAATCTGTGCGGTGTCAGCAGTGAAAAACGCCTCACCCGGGGGCTGGTCTGTTTACCTGAAGACCGTCAGGCCTCCGGACTTTTTCTTGATGCCCCGCTCACCTGGAATATCGGTGCGCTGGTGCATAACCACCAGGGGCTGCTGGTCAACCGCTCGCGGGATGATGCATTGCTCGAGCGTTACCGCCGCGCCCTCAATATTAAATTCAGTGACGGACAACAGATCGTGCGTACGCTGTCCGGCGGTAATCAGCAAAAAATCCTGATCGCCAAATGTCTCGAAGCCAATCCGTCACTGCTGATTATTGATGAACCGACACGCGGCGTGGATGTCGGCGCCCGTAATGACATTTATCAGCTGATACAAAGTATCGCACAACAGAATGTGGCGATTTTACTGATCTCATCTGACCTCGATGAAGTGGTGGCACTGGCTGACCGTGTGCTGGTGATGCATCAGGGGGAATTCTCCGGGGAATTGCAGCACAACGAGCTGAACACCGACACCATTATGCACATGGCGTTCGGCGAGCACCGCCCGCAGACAGAAACAGAAAGCAGCCCGTTACAGGAGGCCGCATCATGCTGAAATATATCCAGAATAACCGTGAAGTAACGGCACTGCTTGCTATTCTCTGCCTGTTTGTTCTGCTCGGCGGCATGGAAACCCGTTATTTCAGTCTGCAGACTGTCACCATGATTTTCGGCAGTGCTCAAATCCAGATGCTGCTGGCCATCGGTGCCACCCTGGTGATGCTGACCCGCAATATTGATGTGTCTGTCGGATCAACCACCGGGTTGTGTGCCGTGATTGTCGGTATCGCGCTGAATGCGGGACTGCCGCTGACGGTGGCGATCCTGCTGACCATCGCCGCCGGTCTGCTGGCCGGATTCTTCAACGGCATCCTGGTCACCTGGCTGCGGATCCCCGCCATTGTTGCCACTCTTGGTACCCTCGGGCTGTATCGCGGCATTATGCTGCTGCTCACCGGCGGGAAATGGATTGAAGGTTTACCGGCGGAACTGAAAGATCTGTCAAAACCGGTCTTCCTCGGGCTGTCGCCAATCGGCTGGTTTATTATCCTGCTGATTATTCTGATGACCCTGTTCCTGTCCCGCACCACCGCCGGACGCGGTTTCTACGCCACCGGCGATAACTTACAGGGCGCGCGCCAGTTGGGTGTGCCGGTTGATCGCACCCGCATCATTGCCTTCTCTGTAAACGGCATGATGGCGGCACTCGCCGGGATTGTGTTTGCCTCACAAATCGGTTTTATCCCGAATCAGACCGGTAACGGCCTTGAAATGAAAGCCATCGCCGCCTGTGTGCTGGGCGGGATCAGCCTGCTCGGTGGCACCGGTACCATCGTCGGCGCTATCCTCGGTGCCTATTTTATGACTCAGATTGACAGTGTGCTGGTGCTGCTCAGACTGCCGGCCTGGTGGAATGACTTTATCGCCGGGTTTGTTTTACTCGCGGTTCTGGTCTTTGACGGCCGTCTGCGTGTAGCACTGGAGAAAAACCTCCGCGCCCAGCGCTATGCCCGGTTCCTTAATCCTTCCGCACCGCAGGAGGCTAAAAAATGAGCATCACCAAACGTTACGGCTGGGAAATTGCCCTGGCGCTGCTGATTGTCCTCGAAATTCTGTTATTCGGTATGGGCAACCCGCGCCTGCTGGATGTCAATGTGCTGCTGTTCAGTACCAGTGACTTTATCTGTATCGGTCTGGTGGCGCTGCCGCTGACGCTGGTGATTGTCAGCGGCGGGATGGATATCTCCTTCGGCTCCACCATCGGGCTGACCGCCATTGTGCTCGGGATCCTCAATCAGGCCGGCGTACCGATGATTGCCGCCATTCCGCTCACTCTGCTGACCGGCGCACTGTGCGGCCTGATTAACGCCCTGCTGATCCTGTTTACCGGCGTTAACCCGCTGGTGATTACGCTCGGCACCATGTATCTGTTCGGCGGTTGCGCCCTGCTGCTCTCCGGATTATCCGGTGCGACCGGTTTTGAGGGGATCGGCGGCTTCCCGGCAGCCTTCACTGATTTTGCTAACCTTGATTTACTCGGCATTCCGCTGCCGCTGATCATTTTTGTCCTGTGTGTGCTGGTGTTCTGGTTTTATCTGCACCGCACCCATCCGGGCCGTAATGTCTTTTTAATCGGACAGAATGCCCGTGTCGCGCGCTACAGTGCTTTCCCGGTGACACGCACTATCTGTCTGCTGTATGCGATGGTCGGCGTCAGTGCCGCACTCGCCTCTGTCATTTTAGTGTCCTATTTCGGCTCTGCCCGTGCGGATCTCGGCGCATCGTTCCTGATGCCTGCTATCACCGCTGTTGTACTGGGTGGTGCCAATATTTACGGCGGTTCCGGCTCTGTATTAGGCACCGCGCTGGCTGTTTTGCTGATCGGCTTTTTACAGCAGGGATTGCAGATGATCGGCGTACCAAATCAGGTCTCCAGTGCACTTTCGGGTGCGCTGCTTATTGTTGCCGTTGTTGGTCGTTCCGTTTCTTTACACCGACATCACATCCTTGGCTGGTGGGCGCGTAAACGCAACAGGCAATTCGTATCAGAGTAAAACACGTTTGTTATCACAGATTTGACGAAATGGAGAAAACCATGAAACCCATCATGAAAAAACTGGCGCTCGCCACTGCATTAAGTCTCGCATGTGTTTCCTGGGCGAATGCAGCAGAAAAAGTCGCCTTTATTCCTAAACTTGTCGGTGTCGGCTTCTTTACCAGCGGCGGCCAGGGTGCTGTGGAAGCCGGGAAAAAACTCGGTATCGATGTCACCTACGACGGCCCGACCGAGCCGAGTGTGTCCGGTCAGGTACAGCTTATCAACAACTTCGTTAACCGGGGCTATGACGCGATTATTGTTTCTGCCGTTTCGCCGGACGGGTTATGTCCGTCACTGAAACGCGCTATGCAGCGCGGTGTGAAAGTCCTGACCTGGGATTCCGATACCAACCCGGAATGCCGCTCCATTTATATCGACCAGGGCACACCGAAACAGCTCGGCGGCATCCTGGTGGATATGGCAGCGGATCAGGTGAAAAAAGAGAAAGCCAAAGTGGCCTTCTTCTATTCCAGCCCGACCGTAACTGACCAGAACCAGTGGGTAAAAGAAGCGAAAGCGAAAATCGAAGCTGAGCATCCGGGCTGGGAAGTCGTCACCACCCAGTATGGTTATAACGATGCCACCAAATCCTTACAGACTGCCGAAGGTATTCTTAATGCCTGGAGTGACCTGGATGTGATTATCGCGCCGGATGCCAACGCCCTGCCTGCGGCTGCTCAGGCCAAAGAGAACCTGAAACGTAACGATGTGGCGGTTGTCGGGTTCAGTACCCCGAACGTGATGCGTCCGTATGTGGAGCGCGGCACAGTTAATCAGTTCGCGTTATGGGATGTTGTCAAACAGGGCGAAATTTCTGTCGCCGTGGCTGATGCACTGATGAAAAAAGGCGAACTGAATGTCGGCGATAAGATTACCGTCGCCGGTGTCGGTGAAGTTGAAGTCTCCCCGAACAGTGTTCAGGGCTATGACTACGAAGCAAAAGGCAACGGGATTGTGGTGCTGCCTGAGCGCGTTATCTTCACCAAAGAGAACATTAACAACTATGATTTCTGATGTAGTTGCTGATTTAACCAATGGCGCGGGCACCCTCCGCGCCAGTTTAACCAGGGGAGAATTCCATGGCTGATTTAGATGATATCCGTGACGGCAAAGACTTCGGGCTTAATACGCCGCAAAAAAACACCCTTTATACCCTCAAAGGCTGCGGTTCGCTGGATTGGGGTATGCAGTCGCGTCTGGCCCGTATTTTTAATCCGCAGGATAATAAAACGGTCATGCTGGCTTTTGACCACGGCTATTTCCAGGGGCCGACCACCGGCCTTGAGCGGATTGATATTAATATCGCCCCGCTTTTTGAGCATACCGATGTCCTGATGTGTACACGCGGGATCCTGCGCGCACAAGTACCGGTCACGACCAACAAACCGGTTGTGCTGCGGGCATCCGGTGCTAACTCCATCCTGACCGAACTCTCCAACGAAGCAGTTGCGGTGGCGATGGATGATGCGGTTCGCCTGAATGTGGCAGCGGTTGCAGCCCAGGTCTATATCGGTACCGGGCATGAACACCAGTCCATCAAAAACATCATCAAAATGGTGGATGCGGGGATGCGTGTGGGCATGCCGGTAATGGCAGTGACCGGGGTGGGTAAAGATATGGCGCGTGATCAGCGTTATTTCTCACTCGCCAGCCGTATTGCTGCCGAAATGGGCGCTAATATCATCAAAACCTACTTTGTTGAGGAAGGTTTTGAGCGCATCACCGCCGGTTGTCCGGTACCGATTGTCATTGCAGGCGGTAAAAAACTGCCGGAAAACGAAGCACTCGATATGTGTTTCCGCGCTATTGACCAGGGCGCATCCGGGGTGGATATGGGCCGGAATATTTTCCAGTCCGAAAACCCGGTTGCCATGATGAAAGCGATCCGTGCCGTTGTGCATGGCGGTGAGAGTGCAGCACAGGCTTATCAGCTGTTCCTGAGCGAAAAGAACAAGGGGTAAATTTTGAACGTAACATTAGTGGAAATCAATGTGAAACCCGGAAAAGTGGACGAATTTATTGCCGTTTTCCGTGAAAATCATCTGGGATCGGTAAAAGAGCCCGGTAACCTGCGTTTTGATGTATTACAGGACCCGGAAGTGGAAACCCGCTTTTATATCTATGAAGCCTATGCCGATGATGCGGCCGTGGCTGCACATAAGAAAACCCCGCACTATTTACAGTGTGTGGAAAAGCTGGAAGACCTGATGACCGGCCCGCGTAAGAAAACAGTCTTTATCGGGCTGATGCCGGAAGTGAAATAAGCGTATCTTGTTTGTTATGTTAAGTGACCGCATAATGGCGGTCACTTTTTTGCATTGATTATTCATTGTTTCATTTTTATGGACGATTATTTATCTTATTTTTTATTTTTTATTTTTTATTTTTTCCGAGAAGTTGGATTAATAAAATACAATACGCATGAGCACAATTGCACTCAAAAATAACAAGCATATGTTTTTTTAATCTATCTCATATTTCCCTTCTGACATAAAATCGAGCTCAATCCATTTTGGCCCTTTCATATAAAGGCCGCCTTTCTCTCCCCCGCACATTATTTTTTCTTCATTCAGAAGCCTGTGCGTTTCACGGAGAATCATAATATTACACGATTCATATTTATCCGGGCCATTATAACGATAAAAAAAACGATCTATTGCCGGGTAAATAAGACCACTTTCACGCCTGGCAACCAGAAACAGGATAACATCTTCCATCGATTCATTTTTTACCATTTCATTGTAATCAATCACCTTACACCTCAATCATCATATGTTGAAAATAGAGCCTCTGCTGTATATAGTAATGCATCATCCGAACTCAATTGATAATCTTCCAATGTAGCCGTATGTGTATTATTCCACACTTCCCCTTCATTCTCAGGTCGTACTCCGTCTTTTATGCCCAGATTCCGGTAACGCTCCAGCTCACGTATTTCATGAGTATAAAACCGTTTATCTGTATCAGTCGCCGGAAACGTTCCGGTAAGAATATATTCCAGCCGTTCAAGCATAATGTCATTATCAGCGCTACTTCCAAAACGGCTGATATGTAATCTTACCTTGTCTACTCCCTCACGGTCTATTACCGCAATCCGCCAGTCAAGTACTTCAATCGGTCCGCCAGCCCGCTCAGTATGGTAGTCACGTCCGCTGAATTTACCTTTGGCATTGGTTTCACCATAAGGGCTGCTGAGCATAATATATACAGGTTTCAGCCCGCTGCCATCAGGGAATACCAGAATAAAATCCGTGAAGGATATATCATCCGGCAACGGGAAACCGGTATTCATCGGTGTTACAGGTATTTCCGCCGATGTTCCTGTATGGAAAGGAAATTTCAGCTCAGGAATGGATATTCCCCCCGGAAATCCGGGCGGTATTGGCGGATTAACGGGGTTGATCAGAATGGTCGCGGAAGATGGCAGAGACGCTTTATATACACCGGTAATGCTATCTTTTACTGCGTTAATAACCGGGATTTTTCCGCGATGATACCGGCGAACATCAAAAACGACCACCAATTTTTCGGTATTTTTGTCACGAATCCATAGGCCACGATAATTCCTTTCGGCAAAACCATCCGATATTCTTATATTACCGGCAGGAACGGCCACCGCCATTTGCCCTGCAATACTGTTCGTCTGCATTATTACGGCGGAATGATACCCCGCAATACTATCCTCTGAATCATTCCTGTCCGTTTTTTGGTTCGTCAGGTAATCATGGAATAAAGGCTTTTCTTCATTTTGTTGCGGGATAATTCCGCTGCCTTTCACCGAAATCTGAAGTTCCCCGGTTTTATTTCCGTCAATCAGAAATATATCCGGATTTTCAATCAGTGATATTAATCTTTTTTCAAAATGACGGATACGGTGAAGCCACTCCGGCCCGGCAACAATCATTGCCAGATGACGTTCAGTTCTGTTCTTCTGTATCCCTGCCCGCATAAAATTACGTTCTGCGATTTTATGCTGGTTGATAACATCAAAATGTCTGTCGATATCCTGCTGAATTTGCTTTGCATATTTTCTTTCCAAATATCCGGAATGCGAAGCTATTCTCCGATAATATGCCAGCTTTTTCATATGAGATTCCAGGTCAATTTCCCGGTGGTTTTTGCGATCCGATATGGCTTTTCTTCGTAATTCTGTGGTGTTATTCAGTTCAGTTTCTGCTGATTGGTATGCTATCCGTGCCGCTTCAACCGGAAATTGTTCCTGCCAGAGTCGGATAGTATTTCCAGATTCAATTTCTTCAAATAATGGTAATTGTGACAGGAACAGATAAACAGGTTCATGCTCACCAGAAAAATCAATAATGGCATGGTGTGTTTTAATCTCCGGACTTGCCGGAATATAATTTTTCACCGGAGGGGTAAGACTAACCTGTTCCGGTTTGACAATAATACTTTTTACATTATTTATAACCGTTATTCGAACAGGGGGGGCATCCGGAATTATATTGACATCATACACACTGGGAATATCCGTTTTCTCTGCTTTAATAACCGGAATTATTTTATCTTTTACAGGTGTAATTACCGTAGTATGCTTCCCTTCCTGCTCATTGATGGCCAGGGATACAATAACGTCTGCCGGTACCGATTTTTCCCCTGCGAAAATTTCTGGTGAAGTACCGGTGACAAGAGTTGCCGGTAGCGTGGTCAGAATATAAGGATCATCATCACCATCTCCATAACTATTATCATGATAGTATATAACCAAAGGCTCTTCTGCGATTGATGACGGCATTAATATGCCCGCAATTCCCAGTACCCTGCCCGCAATCGGAAGAACAGTTTCTAATGCCAGTAATAAATAGGTTTTTATTGGTGTAACAATAGCGGAGATATTACGCATATCAAGAATAAATTTCAGGGTATTTTGCTGAGGATACATTGATATTGCAAGACCAGCGTGTGCCGTATGCAAATAAGGCTCATCCGTATACAGAGGATCTTCTCCTGTTGATTCTGTATCCGGATAACCTGAATTTACTGTTATTTCTCCTAAATCAATTGAATTCCCCGGGTATGGATAAATATCCGGGGAATACGATATCGGTGGCAAATCAGAGAATGAGTCTCCTCCGGTTCTTCCGCCACCGAACCTGCCGGGGTCATAATGATAAATATCTCCGTATGGTGTATGACTTATCCCCCAGTCATGCTCAAATTCAGAAAATTTAAGATAATCCTGTTTTTCGTAATAAATGTGGCTTATTTTATCAATACCCCGTTTTTTTCTCATCATTCCTTTTTCCTTTCTTAATTCACTTATGTTCCTTCGGAACATGTCGGTTCTGATGAGTTTATGAAGTAATATCTCTACTGTAATTTTGTTAAAAAAACAGGGTTCTGTTAATTCTGAAAGCGATTCTTTTCACTTAATTTCATGGGGATAATTTTTATAACGGATAAAACTGATTTTTTGACTGGCCGGTTGCCTGAACGGAATAACTCCCTTACCATCGAAATAAATGAATCTGAATTCATAGCTTTCCGGAGAAATCGTGAAAAAACTCACAGTAACCTGCTCAGTTCTGCCTTTGGCGCTGTTTTCCGCTGTTTTCGCCCTGCCGTCCTATGCCGCAGAAACTGACTGCCAGCCGATGTCTGAACAGACCCGGCTCAATCATATGAGGATGATGGGACTTTCTTACCTGAATGGACCGGTAAAATCATCCTCCATGGTCACCGACAGCGATCAGCAGGACAGCGATCTCAGGATATTTTCCGCCAGTAATGTGACACTGTCACCCTGCGGGCAGATCACTCACTATGATTTCACCCGCAAAAGTATGCAATACGGTATGATCTTTGATTTACTGGTGACCGGGGCGGAAACTGCTGATGAGATCAGTATGGAATACCGCTTTTCTGCCGATTATGTTGGTAAGAAAAAAACGCGCCCGACTATCAGCCGGATTTTTCTGCTCAAAGATGCGCAACAGGTTATCACCGGCTACCGGACGGAAAATTTTATCGAGGGTAACAGCACCATCATGACCGAAAACGGCACCGTGGAATACCGTGACAACAATATACATTCGGTTCTGATAAGCAGTGAAATTCTCGCCAAATCCTACAATCTGAATTTTGATTATGATAAAGCTGACCGGCTAACCCGTATTTACACCACACCAATTCCTCTCAGTAACTTTAATTTCACCTACAATGAGAAAGGTGGCCTGGATAAAGGGACAGAAAGAACGGAATCCACCGGAATCGTAACCGGTAATGATATTCAGTGTACGGAATGGGATACCTATCAGAACTGCACCGCAGGGCTCTGGCTCCGGCATATTAACGGTGAACCTGCCGGTGAAGTGCCTTTTCATACCACTTATGAATATTACGGCGATAAGTAACCGCAGAAGATAACTGGCATAAGAGTGTTACCTGATTTTATCGGGTAACATCTGATTTTTGCTTCGCTGCTGCCGGCGATGACAATATGCCAGAATAACCAGTACCAGATAAATGGCCGGTTCCGGTGTATCTGTCTTCGCTGCTAAAATATAATGCGTAATAACAATAAACAACAACGGATACAACAGATTATGGATCCGTTTCCACCACCGGCCTGATAAGTTGCGTATCCGGTCAGACGACGTCACTGCCATCAGGCACAAAATTAACCAACCAGCCACACCGAGATTAAGATAAAAACGGGAAAATATCTCACTGAAAAAGAGTGCCGTATTTTCTGCACCTATTTCAAGAAAAAAATAGCTGGCCAGATGCAGCGTTGCCCAGAAAAAACACCATAATCCGAGTAATTTTCTCACCTGATATAAACTGTTCAGCTTAAAATAAAAAGCAATCACCGGTATCATTGCGATAATAATCACTAAACGAAGTGCCGTAATACCGGTGAAATGCTGAATATCTTTTGCGGGATCTGCTCCCAGCACCCCGTAATTAACAGCATAAATAAGCCATACCAGCGGCAATACTGCCGTCAGATGAAAAAAAAGTTTAACCGCCGGGTAACGGAATAATTTCATCATCAGAAATATCTCCGCAAATCCATCCCCTTATATAATTCTGCCACGTCTTCTGCATAACCGTTAAACAGTAATGTCGGCTGCCGTGTTGTCCGGCCTAACCCTCCGGAGCCGATAAAACGTTCTGTAGCCTGCGACCAGCGCGGATGATCAACCTGCGGGTTTACATTGGCATAAAACCCATATTCACGGGGTGCTGAAAGATTCCATGTGGTCGGCGGCTCAGATTCTGTCAGACGAATTTTAACAATGGATTTTATGCCTTTAAAACCATATTTCCACGGAACCACCAGCCGGACAGGCGCACCATTTTGTTTCGGCAGTTCTTTTCCGTAAACACCGGTTGCCATCAGTGTCAGAGGGTGAAGTGCTTCATCCAGGCGCAACCCCTCAATATACGGATACTGAAGCCCGCCTCCGGTAAAACGGCTCTTTTGACCGGGCATTTGTTCCGGGGCGTACACCGTTTCAAAAGCAACATATTTCGCTTTGCTGTTCGGTTCCGCTGATAACAATAAATCTCTCAGAGGAAAACCAACCCACGGAATAACCATTGACCATGCTTCCACACAGCGCATTCGGTAAATACGCTCTTCGGCCTGAAATTTATGACGGATCTCATCGGCATTTAATACCAGAGGCCGGTTAACTTCTCCCTCAACCGTCAGTGTCCATTCATCCGTTTTCAGGGTATGTGCGTTTTCAGCCGGGTCCGATTTATTCAGGCCGAATTCATAAAAATTATTGTAACCTGTCACCTTATCCTCCGGCGTTAATACCAGATCGGACTGATACTTTTCAGGTTTTGTATAACTGAGGTCTTTTAAGATTGTCTCCGGAATTCCGGGCTTATCATCGCCGGAAAACCACGAAAACAGACCGGCGCTGACTGACGGGCTGACCATTAATCCGGCCGTACCGGCACCTAATAATTTAAGCAGATTCCTGCGCTTCATCATAAAAACAGATTCCGGAGTAATCTCAGACGATCGTATTATTTTCTTCATGATGAGTCCCTGTATCCAACAATCACGGTGATAACATTCAGGAACTGTTATACCGCATAATCTGAATTTAAAGCTGACAGGACGATGACAAATTTGTCATGAAAGGGGATGAGTATCCGGAAAAATTAAGGTTACCGTGTTATATGACCCGGTACGTTCAAATCTGACCTCACCTGAATGCAATTCTGTTATTGCCTGAACAATCGATAAGCCCAGCCCGCTTCCTTCTGACGTTCTCGCATTATCTCCGCGCCAGAAGCGGGTAAAGACCTGTTCACTGTTTGCAACAACATCACCTTTGTTCATCACTGAAATGACGGTGCTGCCATGATTATTTTTTGCACAGGCAATAACCTCCGTATTTTCATATGAATATTTAACCGCATTTGACACAACATTAACCATAATTTGCATCAGCAATACTCTGTCGGCTGATACCGTCACATCCGATATTTTATTAACCAGCCGGATATTTCTCTCATCGGCATAAAATGCCAGTAACTCATAAATATCCTCAACCAGCTCAGAAACAACGATGGTTTCCCGCTTCAGATTAATATTTTTATTCTCTGCTCTGGCGATAAACAGAATGTTTTGTATTATTTTTGCCAGTTTATCCAGCTCTTCTGTATTGCTGGCGATAATCGCTTCATACTCATCCGCAGTGCGCGTTTTTTGTAATGTGATTTCATTCTGAATTTTAATGGCATTAATGGGTGTTCTTAATTCATGCGCTAAATCATCCGCAAGTTGTGTCAGCCGGACAAAATCATTTTTCAGCCGTGAGCGCATGATATTCAATGAATCACCCAAACTTTTCAGTTCATCCGGTAAGCGGCTGATATCCACCGTCTGTCCCAGAGAGTGCAGATCTGTTTTCGCGGTGATCCGGCTGAGATGCGTAATATCCTGCAATCCCCGGCGGATAAGCCATATACTGAAGACGGCCATCAGAAGAATAGCAATAACGGAAACAATCAGACTTTGCTGTAAATATCCGCGTAAAACACTGCTGCGATCAACCGAACGCTTTGCCAGAGTGACATATAATTTACCTTCAGGAGCCTGAGTCTCAAAATTAACCACGGAAACCGGCATGTTATCGTCCGTATTCTGGTATGAGATTAAAGGCGTTTCCTGATTATCCGGATAATTAAGTTTGTCCCGGGTATTCAGGGTTATCTCCGGGTTGGTATCCACAATAACGTGATTATCAGTATCTGCTATCTTAATAACATCCTGCCGCATATCCATCATCCGCCGGAAATAAACAGGTAGCGATTTAATATCAATACCACTGACAATCAGTTTAGCCAGTTGGTCGGCACGGTTAATCAGAATGTCATCATCTTTTGAGGCAAGTTCATTTTTCAGAGAGTGATAAAGGATCAGTGTGACAAAACCTGCGTTTGCCACCATCAGCAACATAAATAATGATACAATTTTAAATCTCAGTGAGCGTATTTTCATCAGTCCGATCCGTTCAGGCGGTATCCCATACCACGGACAGTTTCAATTAATTTACGATCATGATCGTCATCTATTTTTTTTCTGAGCCGCCGGACAGCCACATCGACAATATTGGTATCACTCTCAAAATCCATTCCCCACACCTCACAGGCAATCAGTGTTCTGGGCAGGATCTCTCCGGAATGCAGCGCAAAAAAAAGCAACAGTGAATATTCCTGACGTGTCAGCGATATTTTCACGCCTCCCCGCTGTACATCATGACGGGTCAGATCAATGCTGAGATCGGCGATATTAATCACTTTGGAAGCCGGCTGAGAAGTACGCAGCTGATTCCGGACTCTTGCCAGTAATTCGGAAAATGAAAACGGTTTAACCAGATAATCATTCGCGCCCAGTTCCAGTCCTTTTACCCGGTCAGCAACTGCATCCCTGGCTGTCAGACAAATAACCGGTACCATTTTGGCGGTTCTCAATATTCTCAGCACTTCCCAGCCATCCATACCGGGCAACATAATATCAAGAATAACCAGCCGGTAATTGTTCTCCAGAGCAAGATACAACCCGTCTCTGCCATCTGCCGTGATATCAACAATAAATCCGGCTTCCTCTAATCCCTTTTTAACCCAGCTGCCGGTCTTTTCATGATCTTCAATCAGTAATATTTTCATTTTTATAATCCGGAATTTTACCTGTACATCCTGCATCAGTGTATTTTAATTCCGGACATAAAAAAACAACAGAACCGTGCTACGCACCGAACGTGGCACCTCTGACCCGTAATCTGTATTTATAATGACAGAATCCGTTCTGCTATCAGCGACATTAACACGTCCGCCTGTACATCGGTGATGATGGTGGTGTTGATATGTGGTTCATCGATACGGCACTGGTTTTCAGCACCTTTCTGCACATCCGGCACAACGGCATGGCTGAAGCCGAAAAGCTTGTGTGACTCATACTCAATTTCAACGTGTCCGTCGGTGCCTGAAAAAATATCAGGGCGGACTAAATACGCAATCACACAGGGATCGTGCAGGAACGGATCCGATTCCGCATAGCCGCGCGCCATCTGTGCGGCGGCAACGGCAATGGCATTTCCCTGCTCCAGTACCCCGCATAATCCCGCCCGGATATCCGCCTTATGGGTCACATCCAGCCCCAGCATAGTGATATGTGCTGCGCTGTCAAAAACGATATGTGCCGCATGCGGGTCAACATAGAAATTAAATTCAGCGGCTGGTGTGATATTTCCCCGGCGAAATGCCGCGCCCCCCATCAGGACAATATCTTTCACATTATCTCTGAGCCTTGGCTCTTTCAGCATCGCCATTGCAATATTGGTCAGTGGTGCTGTCGGGCACAGAGTGACTTCGCCGGGGTTGGACATCACGGTATCAATAATAAAATCCACCGCATGTTTTTCTGAATAACGGTAAGGGGATTGCGGTATTTCCACCCCCGCCAGGCCGTCACTGCCGTGCACGGCTGTTTTGTTTCCCCGGCGGGTCAGCAGAGGACGCCCGCAGCCTCTGGCCAGCGGTATATCCGGGCGCGATGCCAGCGCAAGGATCCTGCGGGCATTTTCATGAACTTTATCCAGCTCAACATTCCCGGCAACAGTTGTGACCCCCAGCAGCTCAATTTCAGGAGAAGCCAGTGCCAGCAGAATCGCAACAGCATCATCCACACCCGGGTCACAATCCATAATAATTTTCGTCATCTCACTTCTCCTCTGATCACGCATATGATGTACGGAACCATAATACAGGCTTAACTCTGCCCGGAAAAAATACCGGCCATTGTTGCAGACAGACAACTGACCAGCGTTGAACCGGCAACCAGCCGGAACGTATTTGCGGCTATCATTTTTCCGTGTTTTTTACTGATCGCGGACACACAGCCGATAATCATTCCCACAGAGCCGAAGTTCGCAAATGAAATCAGAAATACCGATATAATCGTTTCTGTTCTCGGACTGATATCCTGTATTTTTATATAATCAATCATTGCCACGAACTCATTAGCCAGTACTTTTGTGGCAATAATTTGTCCGAACCGGACACTGTCTTCCCACGGCACACCCAATATAAAAGCAAGCGGTGAAAAAATATACCCGAGAATACCCTGAAACGTTATCCCTGCAATGTGTAAAAACACATCATTCAGTAAACTGATTAATGCAATAAAGCCAAGAATAATAGGAACTATCGCCAGGATAAGTTTAAAACCATCCTGCATATGTTCGGTGATAACCTCGAAGAAACTGTGTCGTTCACTGTTAACACCGGAAAAGTTCTCCGGAATCTCAACCGGATCACCGGGATTAATAATAGAAACGATAACAAACGTACTGAAAAAATTCAGGCATACACCGATAATAACAAACTGTGGTGATATCATTTGTGTATACGCACCCAATATAGCGATATCGACTGTTGATAAAGAACATGCCGCAATCGTATACATCTGCGGTTTTGTCAGATTGGGTATATATTCTTTTATCGATACATAAACTGCCATCATACCTACTGCAACAGAGCTGACAGCAGAAAAAGATTCAAGTTTGCCGACTTTCGCTATTTTATTAATCAGATAGCCGATTGTGATGATAATCAGCCTGAGAATACCAAAATATTTTAAGATCCCGATAACAGCACAAATAAATACCAGCGGCATCAGTGCGGCAATAACAAATATTACGGGTTTTTTAGCAGTGATATCCCCGAATACAAAATCGATCCCCTTGTTAGCATGATAGATAAGATATTCAATCCCCCCGGAGGCAGTATGAAGTATTGCCAGCCCGGCAGAGGTATGCAGAAGTGCATAAGCCACTACTCCTTCCAGCAATAATAATACGATTATCGGAACACACTTTCGTTTGATATCACCAGCCTTAAAACTGATTGAGGCCGCTGCAATAAAAATCACGAAAAGGCTGATGATGAAAATAAAATACTTCATAAAAACCTCTGTCCTGTATCATATTAATTGTTTTGGTTATTCAGGTTATATTCTCTTACATACAATCCTTTTTCAGTCTGATCCCGACGCTGTTTGCGGATGGCATGGATGATGCCCCTTTTTTCTCAACCGCCAGTGATGCATAGGCAACCGCAAATTTAATGGCTTCATCCATACTTCTGCCTTCCACCAGCCCGGCCGCCAGTGAGCCCGTAAAAGCATCACCGGCCCCGCTGGTATCTACCACTGATGCATTAATGGCGCTGTAATGCTTCATCGTTGTGCCGTTAAAATAAAGCGCTCCGTTGTCACCGAGTGTCATGACGATTTCTTTCACACCCAGGCGGTGTATTACTCTGATAGCCTGTTCTGCAGAATGAAGATCACTGATTTTAATATCTGAAATAAGCTCCGCTTCTGTTCCGTTGGGTGTTAATAAATCTACTGAAGACAAATGAGACATAATATTTTCTGAGTAAGGTGCCGGATTAAGAATCACATAGCATCCGCACATCTTTGCTATATCAATAGTAAAACGGGTAATATCAATATTATTCTCCAGCTGAGTAAGAAACACCTTCGCAGACTTGATATTATTAATATCTGATAGTATTTCTGCTTTCGTTATCGTGGCATTGGCACCCTGATCGATAATAATACTATTATTTCCTGTAAGACTTTCAACCATCACCAGTGCACTGCCGGTTTTTACACTAATATCCTTAATCAGGGTATATGAGCCTGTTTTGGTGGTACTGAAATATTTTTCCGCATCGGCACCGAATGAATCATCACCGACCTTAACAAAAAGATGCACACGGCTGTTTATTTCTGATGCAGCAGCAGCCTGATTTGCCCCCTTTCCTCCAGGATAAAAACCCGTTGATATTGCTCTGATTGTCTCTCCGACAGACGGAAACCGTTCAACTTCAGTCACCACATCCAGATTAAATGATCCGAGGATGTATAATAAACATTTATCTTCGTGTCTTTTTTCTCTGGTTTTTTTTACATCTTCAATATTAAAAGCCCTGGTTTCGTTAATTGTCCGTTTTATTACATCTCCTGCCTCAATTTTCTGTAATTTAACACCGCCGTGAAATTTAACTGCCACACCTGATAATTGTAATTCATCGATATAGCGTCTTATTGTTCTTTCGGATACATGCAGCAGTGCACTGAGTTCTTTTACATAAATAACGTTATTTTTAATTAATCGCTCCCTGATAAATGCAAGACTGTTTTTTTTCTTCATACAGTTCCTCATTTTTCTAAGATTAGTGTTTTTTCCCGTTTATTCTGCCTGAATCGTCACGTTTCCTGTCCGGATTCGGACAATTTGCTGTCCGGTTTTATCATCAGCAAATTATTTAACCGGAAAATAAATAATAAAACGGAAATTAATCTGTATGATTGGTCAGATGATGTGTGATACGTGTTTATACGTATTTATCAGTATGAACGAAGATGACCGGAAAGGAAGGTTATTTGTGAGTGGCATAAAAAAATCCGGAAATAACACAGTATTTCCGGATTCTGATATTACACAGGATCAGCACGCTGATCCTTCACTGCCGGTGACAATCAGGCAAACTTAATCATCACCATACCCAGCAGAAGCAGAATAATCCCGCTCCAGCCTTTATAATTGAGGCGCTGGTTAAACAGGATCCAGCCTGCGGCAACTGTTGCCACAATACCGAATGCTCCCCACAATGCATACGCAACGGAAAGCTCGATACCGCGGACTGCCAGTGCCAGACAACTGAACGCCCCCAATACCGCCAGCAGCGATAAAATACCCAGCCACAGACGTTTAAAGCCGTTTGACATTTTCAGCAGGATATTCGCCAGAATCTCCAGTACCACGGCCAGCAGTAAAAATGCACCGTGCCACCATTCAAATGTCGATAACATATTACGCCCCTTTCAGCATCTCATTCAGTGGCGCACGAACCGGTTTGGCAGCAGGCTGCTTTTTCTGCACTTTTTTGGTGCCGTATTTAATCAGGGTGATACCCGCGATTAATAGTGCCAGACCGCCCAGTTTCAGCGGTGACAGCGATTCATGGAACCACATCACACTAAACGTGGTGATGATCAGGATCCCGATCCCTTCCCACAGCGCATAAGCCACCCCGAGGGCCACTTTTTTCACTGCCATGGATAATAAAATATAAGAAGAGGCAATCATGATATACATCACAATCATCCCCGCACTGTCACCGGAGACACTCGCGTATTTCATCGACAATGTACCGATCACCTCGGTAATAATGGCTAAGCCTAAAAACATCCAGTAAATCATAGTTATTTCTCCTGATGGACAACGCATACAGGTTCACGGCGCAAAACAGACTGTTTGCGTGAACGGGTGCGTTTATCGCGAAACGAAAACGTTAAATGTAACGATGTGACCAAAAACGCAGGCGCGTTTGGTTCGTCAGACGAAAAGAGAAATAGCTATAACTCGCCGTACCAGTAGTGTTCGCTTGATACGATAGCGGAAAGGAAAAGTACATGGGTAGAACGTCGGATTTTAATCCTGCTACTACTGTCGCTTTGCATGATGTCTTATTCTTTTGTCTGTCCCCGGACAGGGTGACAACAATGAAAGAATCCTCCGGTTATTAATATTCATATTATTTTTAGCACAAGTAACGCAGTTCAGCAATGCTGCGATGAATTATTTTTCAGTAAATAATTTTATTTTTTAGACAGTTATAAAAAATGACCACCTTCTTATTCAGAAGATGGTCATAATTACGCAAATATTGAACCGGTTAACTACCTTTACTGATACCGCAGATGGATAATTATTCCACTTCGTTCCAGGCATGGCCGTCACGGGCCATCATGGCGATAGAAGCTATCGGCCCCCAGCTGCCTGCCTGATACGGTTTTGGCGGTTCATTATCCATTGCCCAGGCGTGCATAATTGAATCCACCCATTTCCAGGCTTCCTCCACTTCATCACGGCGGACAAACAGTGCCTGAATACCGCGCATGGCTTCCAGCAGCAGACGTTCATACGCATCCGCAATATGTGTCTGGTTGAACGTTTCCGAGAAACTCAGATCCAGCTTGGTGGTTTGCAGACGGTGTTTATGATCCAGCCCCGGCGCTTTGTTCAGCACTTCAATATCAATACCTTCGTCCGGCTGCAGACGGATAGTCAGTTTATTCGGCGGCAGATGCTGATAGGTTTCATTGAAGATATTCAGGGACGGCTGTTTGAAATAGACCACCACTTCCGAACATTTCGACGGCATCCGTTTCCCGGTACGCAGATAGAACGGCACACCAGACCAGCGCCAGTCGTCGATATCCGCACGGATAGCGACAAAGGTTTCGGTCTGACTGACGGTATTCGCACCCTCTTCATCCAGATAACCCGGCACTTTTTCGCCGTGAACAAACCCGGCGGTATATTGCCCGCGTACGGTTTTTTCACGGACATTCGTGATATCAATGGTCCGCAGTGAGCGCAGTACTTTTACTTTCTCATCACGGATACGGTCACTGGTCAGGTCATCCGGTGGTGACATCGCAATCATGGTCAGGATTTGCAGCAGATGACTTTGCACCATGTCACGCATCTGCCCGGCTTTATCAAAGTAACCCCAGCGCCCTTCAATCCCCACTTCTTCCGCCACCGTGATCTGGACGTGGTCGATGGTACGGTTATCCCAGTTATTCACAAACAGGGAATTGGCAAAACGCAGCGCCAGCAGGTTCAGTACCGTTTCTTTGCCGAGATAATGGTCGATGCGGTAAATCTGGCTCTCTTTAAAATATTTCGCCACTTCGGTATTGATCGCCTGTGATGAGGCCAGATCATTACCCAGTGGTTTTTCCATCACCACACGGCTCGGCTCTTTATTCAGATGCGCTTCGCCCAACCCTTTGCACATGGCGCTGAATGTACCCGGCGGCATCGCGAAATAGTAAACAGCGGTATTTTTGTTTTCCGCAATAATATTGGCGAGACTTTTGAAATGAGAGGTCTCATTCACATCGAGGTTACAAAACAGCAGACGGGCACTGAATCGTTCCCAGAGCACCGGATCCAGTTGCTCGTTGAGGAACGTATTGAACGCATCCTCAACAAATTTCTGATACTCCTCACGGGACCAGTCCGCACGGCCTGCCCCGATAATCCGCGTTTCCGGATGAATATTACCGGCTTTTTCCAGCTGATATAAAGACGGGAGTAACTTGCGGCGTGCGAGGTCGCCTTTGGTACCGAAAATGACTAAATCACAGGCGGGAACCGTTGCTGTCAGCGCCATAGAAAACCTCTCCTCGTGGCTGTGGAATTGTAATTTTGTTACAGAGATAACGAATAATGTACTCGTTTGCGCCCGGCCAGTAAACATAAATGCGGGTTACCGCACATTCTGACAGGTCTCTGTCGCCGGTCTTTCTGTGTGCTGTTTTGTAATTTAATTACTTTTTTGATGCAAACTTACTAAAATGAAAATCAGACACAGCTCAAACTTTCAAAAAAAAGCCGGATCCGGGGGGATTTCCCCTCTCCTTTGCCCGGGCTTACGTAGTATATTTTCAAAAAATGAGAGTGGCCGGTGTGTCACACAGATCAATATAAAAGGCACAGTGGCATGAATATTTTAGACCGTCTCCGTAACAGTCTGGATTACCTGAGTAAATCGGAAAAAAAAGTTGCAGAGACGATCCTCGGTGCACCGCAGATAGCCATTCATTCCAGTATCGCCACACTCGCCAAAATGGCGGATGTCAGCGAACCAACCGTTAACCGGTTCTGCCGCCGTCTGGACACCAAAGGTTTTCCGGATTTCAAACTGCTGCTGGCGCAAAGCCTGGCAAACGGCACCCCGTATGTCAGCCGCAATGTGGATGAAAATGATTCCGTTGAGGCATACACCGGCAAAATCTTTGAGTCTGCCATGGCTGGACTGGACGCAGTCAGAAGCACCCTCGATATGCTGACCATCAACCGCGCCGTGGATTGCCTGACACAAGCCCGGAAAATCGCCTTTTTCGGCCTGGGTGCTTCTGCGGCGGTCGCCCATGACGCGATGAATAAATTCTTCCGTTTCAATATCCCGGTGATTTATTCCGACGATGTGGTGATGCAGCGCATGAGTTGTATCAACAGCACCGAAGGTGATGTGGTGGTTTTAATTTCCCACACCGGCCGGACAAAAAACCTGGTTGAAATCGCCCGTATCGCCCGTGAAAATGATGCCACAGTGCTCGCCATCACCTCCGAGAACTCGCCGCTCGCGGCGGAAGCCTCTCTCACCATCATTCTTAATGTGCCGGAAGACACCGATATTTATATGCCGATGATCTCCCGTCTGGCACAGCTGACGATTATTGATGTCCTCGCCACCGGTTTTACCCTGCGCCGCGGCCCCAAATTCCGCGATAACCTGCGCCGGGTAAAAGAAGCCCTGAAAGACTCCCGAATCGATAAACTCCGTTGATTTTTAACCATTTGTGTCAATTTGACACATTTCCTGCTGCCGGGTGTAATGACCATCACGAATTAGTAATATAACCGATGGTAGGATAACGTCTGACTCACTGTTTTGCGTTTGCTGACTCGATTTTTATTTTAAATACGCGATAATCAGACAGGAGTGAATCGATTTTACACTTTCCTGCCGGGAGCGATTTTCCCGGCGGGGAGTTTTTATCAACACCATTTCACCTTATTCAGGTCAACGGAGTAATTTATGTCAATACGCCTCAGAAGAACGAAAATCGTAACGACCCTGGGCCCCGCCACCGATCGCGATAACAACCTTGAAAAAATCATCCGTGCCGGTGCCAATGTGGTTCGTATGAACTTTTCTCACGGCAGCCCGGACGACCACGTTGAACGTGCGAATAAAGTTCGTGAAATCGCTGCCCGCCTCGGCGTGCAGGTGGCTATCCTGGGTGATCTCCAGGGGCCGAAAATCCGTGTGTCCACCTTTAAAGACAATAAAGTTCTGCTGAATGTCGGCGATAAATTTATTCTGGATGCGGAACTGGGCAAAGGCGAAGGCACCAGTGAGCACGTCGGGATCGACTATAAAAAACTGCCGGAAGATGTGGTGACGGATGACATTCTGTTACTCGATGATGGCCGTGTGCAGTTGAAAGTGCTGGATGTCAAAGGCACTAAAATCATGACCGAAGTGACTGTCGGTGGTTTGCTTTCTAATAATAAAGGTATCAACAAACTCGGCGGCGGGTTATCTGCTGATGCGCTGACAGAAAAAGATAAAGAAGATATCAAAACCGCAGCCCGTATTAATGTTGATTACCTTGCTGTCTCCTTCCCGCGCAGCGCGGAAGATCTGCACTATGCCCGCCGTCTCGCCCGTGACGCCGGTTGTGAGGCAATGATTGTCTCCAAAGTCGAACGCGCCGAAGCGGTCGCCACTGATCAGGTGATGGATGAAATCATTCTCGCATCCGATGTGGTAATGGTCGCACGTGGTGACCTCGGTGTTGAAATCGGCGATCCGGAGCTGGTCGGCGTCCAGAAAAAGCTGATTCGTCGCAGCCGTCAACTGAATCGTGTCGTGATCACAGCAACCCAGATGATGGAATCCATGATCACTAACCCGATGCCGACCCGTGCGGAAGTGATGGACGTGGCAAACGCCGTGCTTGATGGTACCGATGCAGTAATGCTCTCTGCAGAAACCGCTGCTGGCCAGTATCCGGCGGAAACCGTGGAAGCAATGGCGCGGGTTTGCCTGGGTGCGGAGAAAATGCCGAATGTGAATATCTCCAAACACCGTCTGGATATGACCTTCGACAATCCTGAAGAAGCAATCGCGATGTCCACCATGTACGCGGCAAACCACCTCAACGGCGTGAAAGCGATTATTGCCATGACCGAATCCGGTCGTACCGCGCGTATGATGTCCCGCATCAGCTCCGGCCTGCCGATCTTCGCCATGTCCCGCCATGAAAAAACCCTGAATCAGTGCTCACTGTACCGTGGTGTCACCCCGGTATTCTGCAGCACCCACACCGATGGCCTGGCCGCAGTCACCGAAGCTATCAGCCGCCTGAAAGAAAAAGGCTATCTGTGCACCGGCGACCTGGTCATGGTCACCCAGGGCGACCAGATGGGCCTGGTCGGCAGCACCAATACCAGCCGTATTCTTGAAGTGAAGTGATTTTCTTCAGATAAAAATGAAACCGCCTGTCGGATGACGGGCGGTTTTTTTTATGCCCCGTCTCAGGGCAATTCTTTGTGTTTATAGATTTTATACGGCTCTTCTTCGCCGTCTTTGCGGGTTTTCAGCAGTTTCAGAATCCAGGTGTATTGTTCGATATTCGGCCGCACCAGGGCTTCCACTTCTTCGTTCATGCGGCGGGCGATATACGGGTCATCCTGACCGTCAATGTCATCCATCGGCGGGCGGACGTGAATATGGAACTGGTGATTTTTATGATCGTACACCGGAAACAGCGGGACAATCGCCGCTTTGCACACTTTCATCAGCCGCCCGATAGCAGGGAGTGTGGCTTTATAGGTGCTGAAAAACGGCACAAACTCACTGTGCTCTTCGCCGTGATCCTGGTCCGGCAGATAATATCCACTGAAACCATTACGCACACTGGCAATGAACGGTTTGATACCGGCCTCGCGGGAGTGCAGACGTCCGCCGAAGTGAACCCGGGCTTTATTCCACAGGTAATCCGCCACCGGGTTTTTCTGGTGATGGAACATGCCCGCCACTTTATTTCCCTGCGCGGCAAACAACATCGCCGGTAAATCAATCGCCCAGCCGTGCGGCACCATAAAGATGATATTGCGCCCTTCTGCCTGTAACGCGTCAATAATGTCCTGCCCGTGAACCTGCGTGCGGGAAATCACCCGCTGCGGATTGCGAAGGCACAATTCCGCCAGCATCACAAAGGCGTGCGGTGCACTGGCAAACATTTCATCTGTGATCCTTTCCCGCTCCGCTTTCGGCATATCCGGGAAACAGTAATACAGATTGATTAGCGCCCGGCGGCGTCCGCCTTTGGCAAAACGCCCGGCAATCCGGCCCGCACCGGCCAGCATCGGGTCACGTAATTTAACCGGCAGGTAGCTCAGACCGGCCAGTGCGCCTGCCGCAACCCACATGCCCCAGTATTTCGGGTGCAGGTAATGGCGGTGAAATGTCGGGATATAGCCCGCTTTGCTGTCTGTATCGTTTTCTTTATACACAGAGGGATACCCGTATTAAATTAAGCTTATTTATCATGATATTATAAATACCGTGATCTATTATTATTGATTATCTGAAATCAGAAGTACATTAAAATTCTGTACACTGAGAATGCGGCAGGCGGGTGTCTGTGCACCCGCCGCCGGAATGAGAGGATTAATCAAGTGTCAGCTGTGGCCGGTACTGTTTGACCAGTGCCAGATAGCCGGTACGGTCTTTGCCGGTCAGCCCGCCGGAACGCGGCAGTTTTGCTGTCAGCGGGTTCACCGCCTGTTGTCCGTTCCAGACTTCAAAGTGCAGATGCGGACCGGTAGAGCGCCCGGTATTACCGGATAACCCGACTTTATCACCGCGTTTGACTTTCTGGCCCGGTTTAACCAGCAGTTTACGCATGTGCATATAACGGGTGGTGAACTGACGACCGTGACGGATTGCCACAAAGTTGCCCGCCGCACCACTGAATTTCGCCACAACCACTTCCCCGTCGCCGACTGCCAGCACCGGTGTGCCGACCGGCATCGCGAAATCCACCCCTTTATGCGGGGCAACACGCCCGGTGACCGGGTTTACACGGCGCGGGTTAAAGTGTGAGGAAACACGGAATTGTCTGGTGGTCGGGAAACGCAGGAAACCGCGCTCCAGTCCGTCGCCTTTGGCATCATAAAAACGGCCGTCTTCGGCGCGGAATGCATAATAATCACGTCCGTTAGTATGCAGACGCACCGCCAGCATCTGGCTCTGTTCCTGTTTGCCGTCCAGCATTTCACGGGAGGTCAGTACCGTGAAGCGATCGCCGTTTTTCACTTTACGGACATCCACCTGCCACTGTAACGCTTTGGAAATATCACGCACTTCGCTGCGGGTCAATCCCGCTTTTGATGCACTGGCATTCAGGCTGCCGCTGACTTTGCCGGTCAGGCGTTTAGTCTGCCATTCACCTTCGCGCATCTCTTTGGTTTCTTTGAATCCGTTGCCGCTGCGGACATAGGTACGGGTTTCACGGCGGTTCACCACCCAGCTCAGGGATTTCAGTTCGCCGTCGTCATTCAGTTCCCAGGCGAGGGTCTGGCCGATTTGCAGGTTACGCAACCCTTTGTACTGATTGGATAATAAAGCCACATCAGAGGAATCTATCCCGTACTGTGTCAGGATAGCAGATAGGCTGTCGCCACTGGCAACAGTGTATTCAAGTGATGTCGGGATAACGGTGTCAGTCGGGGAGGCTTCGTCGATATCATCAGACTCTTTGGCAAGGCCTTCATCCGGCAGTTGGTCACTGCTGTCGGTGATAATATCGTCAGTGTTGGTATCAGTATCCGTGCCGGTTCCTGCCTGCGTGCCGGAGGTGTCAGCAGGTGGCGCAAAATCAGTTTCAATATATTGTTCGTTATCAGCATTCCGCTCATGATATACAGCAAACGGGTGCCAGACAGCGACACCCAGTGTTGCGGCAGTTAACATCCCCAGCATCATGCGATGCGCTTTGGGTAACTGGTTGTATACCAGAACGGCGGATTTTGCCAGTTGCTGCAATTGCACGCGTTCTGTTCCTTATTTATTGCTCCAGGCAGGATGCGTACTGTGCTGATAACCGTGACAGGAAGTTGGTATAACCGTCCCGATCCACTGCAATTCCGCTGCCCAGCGGGTCAAGGACGCCCATCTTCGCGTTCGTCCCTTTGGCCACCGCTTTAATGACTGCCGGCCTGAACTGCGGCTCAGCAAACACACACAAGGCGTTTTGCTCAGCCAGCTTTAATTTGATGTTATTGAGTGTCTGCGCACCCGGCTGAATTTCAGGGTTGACCGTAAAATGCCCGGAAGGCGAAAGGTCAAAACGTTTTTCAAAATAACCATAGGCGTCATGAAAAACAAAATACCCGCGTGTTTTTACCGGTGCCAGCTGCTGAGCAATATTCTTCTCAGTTTCAGTAAGTTGTCCATTGAATTTACGCAGGTTTACGTCCAGCACAGATTTTTTATCCGGATAACTCACCAGAAGTTTATTATACACTGCCTGAGCGGTCTGCCGGGCAATATCCGGCGACATCCACAGGTGCATATTGTACTCACCGTGGTGGTGATGCCCGTCCTCATCATGGTCATCATCTTCATCATTTTTCAGCAGAAAAGGTTTAACAGACTCAAGTTCGCTGATAACGATCTGTTTTTGCTCCGGAACAGCTGAAAGCGGCTTTTGCAGGAAGGTTTCCAGCTCCGGCCCGACCCAGACGACCAAATCCGCTGAACGGATTTTTTTCAGATCAGACGGTTTGAGTGCATAATCATGCGGCGAAGCACCATCCGGCAGTAAAATCTGTGTGTCCGTGACGCCATCTGCAACCGCAGCGGCGATTAACCCGACAGGACGTACTGATGTTAACACATCTGCGCTGGCGGTTTGTGCGGTCAGACTCAAAAATGTGGCAATAAACGCTGTTTTTATTCCGTGCCGTGACTGGTGCTGCATAATGGAAACTCCGTGACATGATTGCGATAATGTTATATTATAACGTTTCATTCATTCTGCAAGATAATAATTTGTCATGTCAACACTTATCGCGGTAAATGATGTTTCTGTCGCTTTTGGTGCCAATACGGTACTCGAGGACATTTCATTTACATTATCCCCCGGGAAAATCATCACCCTTCTCGGGCCGAACGGCGCGGGGAAATCGACCATTGTCCGCGTGGTACTCGGCCTTACCGAACCGACGTCCGGCACCGTCACCCGCACACCGGGTCTGACTGTCGGCTATGTTCCGCAAAAACTCTATCTCGACCCGACAATGCCGCTGACGGTGGCCCGTTTTCTGCGTCTGAAGCGCGGTGTCAGCAAGGGCGAGTGTCTCGCGGCACTGGAGCGCGTCAATGCCGCACATCTGACCGGAAAACCGATGCAACGGCTTTCCGGCGGGGAGATGCAGCGGGTGCTGCTGGCCCGTGCCCTGCTCGCCCGGCCGCAGCTGCTGGTGCTGGATGAGCCGACTCAGGGTGTGGATGTCAACGGCCAGGTTGCGCTGTATGACCTGATTACCCGGCTGCGCGATGAACTGAACTGCGCGGTACTGATGGTTTCTCACGACCTGCATCTGGTAATGGCAAAAACCGATACTGTGCTGTGTATCAACCGGCATATCTGCTGCTCCGGCGAGCCGGATGTGGTGGCCGCCCATCCTGAGTTTACCGCCATGTTCGGTACCCGGGCCGCCACACAGATCGGCGTGTACCGTCATCATCATAATCACAGCCATGAAAACGGCAGTGCAGTGTTATCCCCTTCTGCCCCCTGCTGCGGGAATCACGCCCCGGCAGATGCCTCTGTAAAATCCGCCCCGGAGTGCCGCCATGATTGAATTATTGTTACCGGGCTGGCTCGCCGGAATTTTACTGGCGATCGCGGCCGGTCCGCTCGGCTCCTTTGTGGTCTGGCGGCGGATGTCCTATTTCGGAGATACGCTGGCGCATGCTTCACTGCTCGGGGTCGCCTTTGGCCTGCTGCTGAATGTCAGTCCGTTTTATGCCGTGATTGCCGTGACACTGATTCTGGCTATGCTGCTGGTCTGGCTTGAACGCCGTCCGCAACTGGCGGTAGATACTCTGCTGGGTATTATGGCGCACAGTGCGCTGTCTCTCGGTCTGGTGGTGGTCAGTCTGATGTCGAATGTGCGGGTGGATCTGATGGCGTATCTGTTCGGTGACCTGCTCTCAGTGACCTATGAAGATTTGCTGCCGATTGCCGTGGGTGTGACTATCGTGACCGGCTTGCTGATGTGGCAGTGGCGTAATCTGCTCTCTCTGACCATCAGCCCGGAACTGGCGTTTGTTGACGGTATCAATCCGGGCAGACTGCGGATGATGCTGATGCTGGTCACCGCACTGACCATCGGCCTTGCCATGAAATTTGTCGGAGCGCTGATTATCACCTCTCTGCTGATTATTCCTGCCGCCGCTGCCCGCCGTTTTGCGCGGACACCGGAACAGATGGCTGCGGGTGCTGTTGTCACCGGGATGATTTCCATCACCGGCGGATTAACCTTCTCCGCTTTTTATGACACTCCGGCGGGTCCGTCTGTTGTGCTGTGCGCCGCCTGCTGCTTTATTCTCAGCCTGCTGGTAAAACCACGCAATTAATTGTATATACAGTAAAAAGCCCTGATTTTCAGGGCTTTTTACTTCCGGTCATACCGCGTTATTACGCTGTTTCTGATTTTGTCCGCACTTTCGGTTTCACCGGATTCACACTCAGCACCAGCTTGTCGAGAAATGTGATCAGTTTTTCATTCATTTCACTGTAGCTGTGTCTGCGGATAGCACCTGGTGTATCAACAAAACGGAATCCGGCGGCAGATTTCAGATCATTTTCGCCGTTGAGGATCAGGTATTCCACCACATCGCGGGTCAGTTCCATATGGCACTGGAAGCCGTAAACGCGTTTGGTGTATTCAATAATCTGACGCGGACAACCGGCGCTGAAAGCGATAATCTGCGCACCTTCGGTTAATCCCGGCATATCGTAATGCCAGTGGCCCACACCCAGCGAATCGCCGAAATGAGAAAACAGCCGGCTGCGTTTTCCGGCGTTGGTCATATGAATGGTGAATTTGCCGAACTCTTTCTCCGGACTTTGTGTATACGGCGCGCCTAATGCTTCACCGATAAGCTGTGCCCCGAGGCAGACCCCGATGACAACTTTATTTGAATTGATGGCATCGGCGATAAACGCCTGCTCTTTTTTGGAATCAAAATAAGGGCATTGCGCCGTGGTGGTTTCCGGGTTTTGCGGCCCGCCCATCACAATCAGGAAATCAATTCCGCTGATGCTGTCAGGTAACTTGTCACCTTCATACAGACGGGTGAACGTGACATCGTAATTGTTCTTCCTTGCCCAATATTCGTAAGCGCCCGGTGCTTCAAAATAGTCATGAATGATAAAATGAACACGCATAGTCAGTTCCTTTTCCCTTTAACGAAATCCTCCTTTTTACATTACAGGGTTCAGACGATGCATGCCAATTTTTAAATGTCGAAAAACAACCAATTACAGAGATATCCTCCCGGATTAATCCCCAAAAAAGCCATTTAATTATTACATGGGCAAAATGGTAAACATATTATGTTTACCATAAGGTTTGATGTCCGGGTTCTTAATCGTTTCCGCTGTGATCAATACCAAAGTGACGATAGGCATGTGCGGTAGCAAGGCGTCCGCGCGGTGTCCGCTGAATAAAGCCCTGCTGGATTAAGAAAGGCTCGATAACATCCTCAATGGTTTCCCGCTCTTCGCCGATGGCGGCAGCCAGGTTATCCAGCCCGACCGGGCCGCCCATAAATTTATCAATAATGGTGACCAGCAACTTACGATCCAGGTAATCAAACCCGGCGGAATCCACATTCAGCATATCCAGAGCCTGACCGGCAATCAGCCCGTCAATACCGCCGTCACCTTTCACCTGGGCAAAATCCCGCACACGGCGCAGCAAACGGTTGGTGATACGTGGTGTGCCGCGTGAGCGCATGGCAATCTGCCGGGCACCGTCATCCGAGATATCCAGCCCCATATAGCGGGCACTGCGGCTGACAATATGCTGCAAGTCGTCCGTATTATAAAATTCCAGCCGCTGTACGATCCCGAAACGGTCCCGCAGCGGTGATGTCAGAGAGCCTGCACGGGTGGTGGCACCGATCAGGGTAAACGGCGGCAGGTCGATTTTAATGGAACGGGCAGCCGGCCCTTCCCCGATCATGATATCCAGTTGGTAATCTTCCATCGCCGGATAGAGAATTTCTTCCACTACCGGAGAAAGGCGGTGGATTTCATCGATAAACAGCACATCGTGGGGTTCGAGGTTGGTCAGCATGGCCGCCAGATCACCGGCTTTTTCCAGCACCGGCCCGGAGGTAGTGCGCAGATTAACACCCATTTCATTGGCGACAATATTCGCCAGTGTGGTTTTCCCGAGCCCCGGCGGGCCGAAAATCAGCAGATGGTCAAGTGCATCCCCGCGCTGACGGGCAGCCTCGATAAAGATTTCCATCTGTGAACAGACCTGCGGCTGACCCACATATTCCGCCAGTAATTTCGGCCGGATAGCGCGATCCACCACCTCATCATCCGGCAGCGTTTCCGCCGTAATCAGTCTGTCAGCTTCAATCATGACCTGTCACCCCGTTGTGTCATCATCGTTTTTATTATTACAGCGCGGCGCGCAGTGCTTCGCGGATCAGTGTTTCGCTGTCTGAACCGGCTTTGGAGACTTTCGCTATCATGCGGCTGGCTTCCTGCGGTTTATAGCCCAGGGAAATCAGTGCCTCAATGGCTTCAGATTCCGCATCAGCCTGGCTGTTACCCGACTGCTGACTGGCCGGGAGCGACATTTCCGCATCACGGAACAGGTCGCCGTTAAGCCCTTTGAAGCGGTCTTTCATTTCCACGACCAGACGCTCGGCAGTTTTCTTGCCCACGCCCGGCAGTTTGATTAGCTGTGCCACTGCACCCTGCTCAATCGCCGCCACAAACTGCTGCGCAGACATACCTGAAAGGATCGCCAGTGCCAGTTTCGGCCCGACACCGTTCACTTTGATTAATTCACGGAACAGTGCGCGTTCCTGCTTATCATTAAAGCCGTACAGTAACTGTGCATCTTCCCGCACAATAAACTGGGTGAACAGAATGGCTTCCTGACCGGCATCCGGCAATTCATAGAAACAGGTCATCGGCATATGAACTTCATAGCCCACACCATTGGTTTCCAGTAATACGACAGGCGGCTGTTTTTCCAGCACAATACCTCTTAAGCGACCGATCACGCGCGTCTCCTTTATGATTGCGGCAGAGCCTGTTTATAGCATAAAAAAAGCTGGACGTATATCCAGCCATCAGAAAATCCCGGGTATCTGCGACACCGGTTACTCTTTCAGCCGTCCGCGTGCCATCACCAAGCGTGGTTGCCCCATCTGCACCAGATTCTGGTTAAAGTGACAGTGAGTGATAGCAATCGCCAGCGCATCCGCCGCATCTGCCTGCGGTGCCGCCGAGAGTTTCAGTATCGAGCGCACCATATGCTGTACCTGGGCTTTTTCCGCCGCCCCGGTACCGGTGACCGTTTGTTTCACCTGGCGCGCCGCGTATTCAAATACCGGCAGATTATTATTCACCGCTGCCAGAATCGCCACCCCACGGGCCTGTCCCAGCTTCAAGGCAGAATCAGCATTTTTGGCCATAAAGACCTGTTCGATAGCAAAACAATCCGGCTGATACTGGGTGATGATTTCACTGACACCGGCGTAAATTTTGCCCAGACGGGACGGGAGATCATCCACCTGTGTACGGATACAGCCGCTGCCGATATACAGCAAACGCCGTCCCTGCTGGCGGATAACACCATATCCGGTCACCCGCGAGCCGGGGTCAATACCGAGAATAATTGCCATAGGAGGACCGTATTGTCACAACAGGAAAAAAGGACGAAAACAGAGGGATGCGCACAGCGGCGCATCCTCTGCGGAGTGAGTGACGGAAATTACAGCAGCGCTGCAACTTCGTCTGAGATATCGCCGTTGTGGTAGACTTCCTGCACATCGTCAGAGTCTTCCAGCATATCGATAAGGCGCATCAGTTTTGGTGCGGTTTCCGCATCCAGATCCGCTTTGGTGGACGGGATCATCGATACTTCGGCAGATTCAGCTTTGAAACCGGCTGCATCCATCGCGTCTTTGACATCACCCAGAATTTCCCAGGCGGTGTAAACGTCGATAGCGCCGTCGTCAAAGGTTTCAACGTCTTCAGCACCGGCTTCGAGCGCCGCATCCATCACCGCATCCTCATCCAGACCCGGTGCATAGGAAATGATACCTTTGCGGGTAAACAGATAAGCGACGGAGCCATCGGTTCCCAGATTGCCGCCGGTTTTGGTGAACGCGTGGCGCACATCAGAAACCGTACGTTTACGGTTATCCGTCAGACATTCCACCATCACAGCAGTACCGCCCGGGCCGTAACCTTCGTATACGATGGATTCCATGTTATCGTTTTCATCATTACCCGCTCCGCGTGCAATCGCACGGTTCAGGGTATCGCGGGTCATGTTGTTTGCTAACGCTTTATCCACTGCCGCACGCAGACGTGGGTTAGATGCAGGATCAGGACCACCAATGCGCGACGCCGTGACTAATTCACGAATGATTTTCGTGAAAATTTTACCGCGCTTCGCATCTTGCGCGGCCTTGCGGTGTTTGGTGTTGGCCCATTTACTATGACCTGCCATTCTCTAATCTCCAGATTAAGTCTTACGACGTTCATTCATTTAAATCCGCTGTCACTGCGGAAGAACACACTGACGAACGAATTCTTCAATTGCTTCCCCGTTACTGGGTGAGATAGTTTTCGCGGCGGCATCCGCTGCCGGTAACCACTCATACGCCAGATGCTCCGTTAAGGGAACCGCTTTCAGCGCGGGTAAGCATAACACAAACCAGTGTTCCGTATTGTGCGTCACGTCCGGTGCATACCGGTGACGGAAATGCGGAAAAATGGTATAGCGGACGGTGCGCTGACAATCCGTCAGCCGCAGTCCCTCCGCAAGGATATCAATACCGGTTTCTTCTTTTACTTCCCGCAATGCGGCATCGCGGGGAGTTTCTCCCGGTTCCAGACTGCCGGTGACGGACTGCCAGAAAGCAGGATCGTCACGGCGCTGTAACATGAGAACACGCCCCGTTTCCTGCTCACAGATAACCACCAGCACAGATTCAGGGCGTTTAAAAGCCATCAGATTCAGTCACTCTCTTTCTGAGTTACTGCAATCGCCAGCTCTTTCAGAGCATCGTCATTCGCGAAGCTCGGTGCATCTGTCATCAGACAGGCGGCAGCCGTGGTTTTCGGGAACGCGATAACGTCACGGATGTTTTCGGTACCGGTCAGCAGCATCACCAGACGGTCAAGACCAAAGGCCAGACCCGCATGAGGTGGTGTGCCGTATTGTAACGCATCGAGCAGGAAGCCGAATTTGCGGCGCTGTTCTTCCGGGGTGATCCCGAGGATGCCGAATACTGTCTGCTGCATTTCATTACGGTGGATACGGACAGAGCCGCCGCCCACTTCGTAGCCGTTGATAACCATATCGTAGGCATTTGCGATCGCGTCTTCCGGCGCGTTTTTCAGCTCTTCCGGTGACATATCACGCGGAGAGGTGAACGGATGGTGCATCGCGGTCAGACCACCTTCACCGTCGTCTTCAAACATCGGGAAGTCGATCACCCACAGCGGACGCCAGCTGTTCAGGTCGGTCAGGTTCAGGTCACGGCCGGTTTTCAGACGCAGCGCGCCCATTGCATCGGTTACGGTGCCTTTCGCGCCCGCGCCGAAGAAAATAATGTCGCCGGTCTGTGCGTCAGTGCGCTCCAGAATGGCTTCAACGGTTTCTGCGGTCAGGAATTTGGCGACAGGAGACTGAACACCCTCAATACCGGCAGAGCGGTCGTTCACTTTCATCCATGCCAGGCCTTTCGCGCCGTAGATGCCGACAAATTTGCCGTATTCATCAATCTGTTTACGGGTCATTTCCGCGCCGCCGGTGACACACAGTGCCACAACACGGCCTTTCGGATCATTTGCCGCATCAGCAAATACAGAGAACTCAGAATCTTTCACCAGGTCGGCGATATCTGTCAGTTCCAGCGGGTTACGTAAATCCGGTTTATCAGAACCGAAGCGGCGCATTGCTTCCGCAAATGTCATCACCGGGAAATCACCCAGTTCAACATTGATGATTTCATTCCACAGTGAGCGGATCATACGCTCCATGGTCGCACGGACCTGGTCCGCAGTCATGAAAGAGGTTTCCACATCGATCTGAGTGAATTCCGGCTGACGGTCAGCACGTAAATCTTCATCACGGAAACATTTGACAATCTGATAGTAACGGTCAAAACCGGACATCATCAGAAGCTGTTTGAACAGCTGCGGAGACTGCGGCAGTGCGTAGAATTTGCCTTTGTGGACACGGCTCGGCACCAGGTAGTCACGGGCACCTTCCGGTGTGGCTTTGGTCAGCATCGGGGTTTCGATATCGAGGAACCCTTCGGTATCCATAAAGCGGCGGACAAACCCGGTGATGCGTGCGCGGGTTTTCAGGCGGTTCGCCATTTCGCTGCGGCGCAGGTCAAGATAGCGGTATTTCAGACGCATCTCTTCGGTGTTTTCGTGGTTGCTGTCAAGCGGTAACGGCTCGGAGCGGTTAAAAATGGTCAGGCCATCTGCATGCACTTCCACACTGCCGGTCGCCATCTCTTTATTAATTTGATTTTCAGGTCGCGCGCGGACAGTTCCGGTAATCTGAATACAGAATTCATTCCGTAATTCAGAGGCTTTGGCAAATGCTTCTTTTTGGTCGGGATCGAAGAAAACCTGAACGATGCCTTCACGGTCACGCATATCGATAAAAATCAAACCCCCGAGATCACGACGACGGTTTACCCAACCACTAAGGGTTACTTTTTGATCGATGTGAGCACTGTTGAGCTGCCCACAATAATTAGTACGCATACGATATCCTTTTGTCCGCTATTGTGCGTTTCTGCAAAATTTTGGCATGGTTCTTTATGAAGAAATGTCAAAAAGGCGATCATTATAGTGGAAAATTCCTGATGAGATAAGTGCAAACAGCACATCTGCCGCAGAGAATTTAGCCACTAATTGATAATTTTCAAATAATTCAGTATGCATTAATATTAAGGATTGTGTTACCCGCTGCTTTGAGGTTTATCATTCTTTTGCTGTTTCAATTGGCCATGGAGTAAAAAATGGTTAGTTCCCTTTATATTGTACTGGGTGCGCTGTTAATCATTAAACTGTCACTCGATGTGATTAAACTGCGGACACTTTACCGCGTCGCTTATGGTGACGGCGGATTTTACGAGTTACAGACGGCGATTCGTGTGCAGGGTAATGCGGTTGAGTATATCCCCGTTGCACTCCTGCTGTTACTGGTGATGGAGCAGAACGGCGCCCAGGTGTGGATGGTCCATGTCTGCGGGGTTATTCTGATTGCCGGCCGGCTGTTTCACTCTTACGGATTAAAACACCGCGAGAACCGCTGGCGGCGTACCGGGATGGCGGCCACCTTCACCGCCATGATCCTGATGGTGCTGGCGAATATCTGGTATCTGCCGTGGCAGCAGATTTTTTCACCGTACATGTAACCGCTCACGCCGGGACATAACACTTTCTGCGCCGGGTCACCTCTGTTAGAATGCGCGCATCTTTTTGTATTGCAGATCTGTGTTATGTCCAAAGAAATTCCGAATCTGCCGCAGGATACTCTGTTCGCGGCACCGATTGCCCGTCTTGGTGACTGGACGTTTGATGAGAAAGTCGCGGATGTGTTTCCCGATATGATCAAACGCTCAATTCCGGGCTACTCCAATATTATTGCCATGATTGGCATGCTGGCCGGCCGTTTTGTCACGCCCGGCAGTCAGGTTTATGATCTCGGCTGTTCCCGTGCTGCCGCCACCCTGTCCATCCGCCCGAATATCGCGGATAAACCCGGCTGCCGGATCATCGCGGTGGATAATTCCGCTCCGATGGTGGAACACGCCCGCCGCCATGTGGAAAGTTATAAATCCCCGGTACCGGTTGAGGTCACCGAAGGCGATATCCGCCATATTGCGATTGAGAATGCCTCGATGGTGGTTCTCAATTTTACCCTGCAATTTCTGGCACCGGATGACCGCACCGCACTGCTGAAAAAAATCTATCAGGGCCTGCTGCCGGGCGGCGTGCTGGTGTTATCGGAAAAATTCAGTTTTGAGGATGAGCAGATCGGCGATTTGCTGTTCAGCATGCACCACGATTTCAAACGCGCCAACGGCTACAGCGAGCTGGAAATCAGCCAGAAACGCACCATGCTGGAAGATGTCATGCTGACCGACAGTGTGGAAACCCACAAATCACGGCTGAAAGCGGTCGGTTTTGAACATTGCGAAGTTTGGTTCCAGTGCTTTAACTTCGGGTCATTACTGGCAGTGAAAGAGAATAACCATGATTGATTTCGGCAATTTTTATCAGTTAATTGCAAAAAATGAGCGTCTGAGTCACTGGCTGGAAACACTGCCCGCGCAGATTGCGAAATGGAATAAAGAGTCCCTGCACGGCTACTATCCGGGCTGGGTAAAAACCATTGAAAATCTGCCGGACATGACCCCGGACATTCTCGATCTGAAAACCGGGGTTACCGCACAGCGCACACAACCGCTGACGGACGGGGAAACCCGCCGTATCAATAACATTCTGCGCAACCTGATGCCGTGGCGTAAAGGCCCGTTCTCTCTCTATGGCGTGGAGATTGATACCGAATGGCGCTCCGATCTGAAGTGGGATCGCGTTCTGCCGCATCTGTCCCCGCTTGCCGGGCGCACCATTCTGGATGTCGGCTGCGGCAGCGGTTATCACATGTGGCGCATGGCAGGTGAAGGCGCAGAACTGGTAGTCGGTGTCGATCCGACCCAGCTTTTCCTCTGCCAGTTTGAAGCCGTACGCAAGCTGCTCGGCAATGACCAGCGCGTGCACCTGCTGCCGCTGGGTATTCAGGAACTGCCTGCACTTCAGGCTTTTGATACCGTGTTCTCCATGGGTGTGCTTTATCACCGCCGCTCCCCGCTCGACCACCTCTGGCAGCTGAAAGATCAGCTGGTCTCCGGCGGCGAACTGGTACTGGAAAGTATTGTTGTTGAGGGTGATGAACATCAGTGTCTGATCCCGGGTGAACGCTACGCGCAGATGAGTAACGTTTACTTTATTCCGTCAGCCAAAATGCTGGCAGTCTGGCTGGAAAAATGCGGATTCACCAATATCCGGATCGCAGATGAATCTGTTACCACCACAGATGAGCAGCGCCGTACGGAGTGGATGATCAATGAATCTCTCGCGGATTTCCTCAATCCTGACGACCCGTCACTGACAGTTGAAGGCTATCCGGCACCGCGCCGTGCGGTGCTGATCGCCGAAAAACCATAGTCATCAGTAATACGTATATACCCTGTCATTTGCAGGGTATATACCTCCGAAAAACTGACTGTTCTCTCTCCGGGGATTCGGCTACCCTGCCAGTCATATTATGACGAATAAAGGCCACTCCGGATCATGAAATATCGCCTGTCCGCACTGTATCTTCCGCTTCTGTTGTCTACCTCTGCGGCTTCTGCCGCTGTGTTAACGGATAATAATCATCAGGTTTTTATCGACCCGGAAACACTGCGCATAGCAGTGGCGGATACCACTGTCAGCCGGGGAACAGAAAAACAGCCGGTCAGTGATTTAACAGAATATCCCCGCCGTGTCAGCTGGTTCTGGCCGGACAGGGATATGAATGTCACCGCTGTCCTGAATGGTACCGACCTGATCCTGACATTCACCACCAATCAGCCGCAGAATTTTCAGTGGTTCACCCTGCCGGATAACACCGTTTCCGCCCTCTATATGCCGCTGGGCGAAGGTCGTCATATTCCGCTGAATAATGAACAGTGGCGTCACTATATGGTCACTGAACAGGACAATATCGATACCAATCAGGATTTGCAGTTACCGCTCTGGAGTCAGCAGCAGGATCGGGTCTACAGCTGGGTATTACTCAGTCCGTTCCATAACCGTCTGCACTTTGAGGAGAAACAGCAGCGCCTGCAGATGAGCGCGGTACATCAGTTTAACCGCTTTAATCAGCAGCAGCCGTTTACCGTTCTTCTGCACACCGGTGATACCCCGCTGGACGGTGCACTGCGCTACCGCCGCTGGCTGCAGGATAATAAACAGTTCACATCACTGGAAGAAAAATTTGCACAGATCCCGGACGGCAAAAAGCTGATCGGTGCCACCCATGTCTATTTATGGGGAAAAAGTATCATCGATCAGCAGGATATCACCGACTGGCCGGGGCTGGTGCGTTATCTGCAATCCCCTGCCGGTAACGGGTTATGGCAGGCAATGGAGCCTCAGAGCCGTGATGCTTTTGCTGCTCTGAACGGCAAAACGCCGGAAAAATGGCAACAGCCGTTTCTGGCCGATGCTCTCAACCAGGCGCTGAAGAAAGTCACACCACTGAGCCGCACCCCGGATGACAGTGACTTTATGGCTGCACAGCAAACACAGGCACAGGCGATCCGTTCTGCCGTAAAACAGCAGCTGAGCCCGTTCCTGGCACCGGAAGCCAATTGGGGTCAGGGGTTATCGCTTCCTCTTTTAACCGCACTGACCGGGGCAAAACTGGATAAACTCTGGCTGGGCACCGATAACTGGACAGCCACCTGGTACCAGCCGCAGGCGGTCAGCTACGCCAAAGAGCACGGTTATCTTATCGCCAGCTATGATTCCTACGACACCGCCATTCCGGCAGGCAAAAATACGGAATGGCTGACGGCACAGATCCCGTCAGAATTACGCGAAAAATGCGCGATTGTGACCGAAACAGGCAGAAAACTGCCGGGATTTGGCGGGGATGGTTATTACCTGAATCCGGGCTGCATGCAGGATTTTTCAGAAAAACGCATGACTGAACTGGTACAGCTGACCGGCATCAACAGTCTGTTTCTTGACGTGGACGGCACCGGCATGGTGTCTGATGATTATAATCCGGCATCACCAACAAGTGCGGATGCTATGGCGGCAGCGAGAAACAACCGCTTACGTTCGGTAGCGGAAAACATCCGTATCCCGCTGGGTTCGGAAGACGGTAATGCCGTGACCGCGCAATATCTGATGTTTGCCCACGGTACCGAAACCCGCGGCTTCGGCTGGAGTGATGCGGATATTCACCGCAACAAACAGTCCCCTTACTATCTGGGAGCCTGGTGGCCGGAAAATGAACCGGCGATCTTTTTTAAACCGGGGAAACTGAAAGATATCTACCTGACCACGGAATTTGATCCGCGCTGGCGGCTGCCGCTGTATCAGGCTGTATTTCATGATGCGGTGATCACCACTCATCACTGGACGCTGGATAATCTGAAATTCCCGGAAGCTGCCACCACACGGGAACTGCTGAGCCAGTTGTATAACACACCGCCGCTCTATAACCTCAGCCGTAATACGGTACAGAAGCGTCTTCCGGTGATGATAAAGTCGGACAGTATTTTCCGCCCGCTGCATCAGCAGTTATGGAATAAAGCCCTGACCGGCTTCCGCTGGCTGGACAGTGACGGCCTGGTACAACAGACACAGTTCAGTGACGGCTCTGTCATCGCCGTAAATTTTGCTGACCATGCCATTGCCGGTTATCCGCCGCGTTCACTCAGTGCGATACCAGCAGAGGGAAAGCCCGTTAACGCTGCTTTCTGACAGCAAAACGCCCTCATAACCGAGGGCGTTTTCGGTTTAACCGGATGTGAACCGGATCAGTGCACGACCATACTGTGCAGATCCAGAACCCCTTTCATCGCCTCGACGGTGTCCCCGTCCACACAGGTATGGGAAAACTCATCGGCTTCACTGTCACTGCCCATCGCCACTCCGACTTTGCGGTAGCGCATGGTGGACGGCTTGGTTTTGGATGCTGAGCTGTGCACTTCCTGAAGACCGATATCGAGGAACTTCTGAATATTCGCCAGCCGCACACCGGCACCGGCCATAATCACCGGCCCTCTGCTGGCTTCCTGTAACTCTTTGAGCAGCGGCAGCCCCAGCTCCGCACTCAGCTGCTGGCCGGATGTCAGAATACGGCTCACATCCAGGTCGGTCAGCTGCTGTAATGCCAGCATCGGATTCGCACACATATCAAAGGCTCTGTGGAAAGTGACCGCCATGTCGCCCGACAGTTTACACAGCATCTTCATCCGCGGCAGATCAACATGCCCGTCCTCATCCAGAATACCGGTGACCACCCCGGGAAAACCCAGGTCGCGGATTTTGGCGATATCATTCTTCATGACCGCAAATTCCGAGGCTGTATAGCAAAAGTCACCGCTGCGCGGACGGAGGATCGGGTGAACCGGGATCCGCAGCCGGTCGATAGTCTGTTTCAGCATGCCCCAGCTCGGGGTCAGCCCGCCCTCTGACGGCGCGGCACACAGTTCAATCCGGTCAGCGCCGGCTTTTTCCGCAGTGAGGGCACATTCCACGCTGTAACAACAAATTTCCAGTTTCGCCATTGATTAGCCTCATCACTTAATTTCGCAGGTAAATATCTCTCGTAAACGATTCAGTCATCCTGATATACACTATTACATATAATTTAGATTAATGAATTGTTAAATATCACAAGATGCGAAATATCCGGCCGATTCGCACAGGGAAATGTCAGAATTGCAGGTTACCGCTCACTTTCGACAATCTCCTGCAATGTAAACGGATGAAACTTGATGGTGATATTTTCCCGGCTGACAGCCAGTGTCGGGTTCAGCAACCGCTCCTGTTCGCCGCGCGGATGGCTGGCTTTTGTCACTACCCCGGCCGGTAACGGCGACGGCAGCAATGCGGCAGCCCGCTCTGTCAGGGTCTGCGGGTCACCCGGTAACACCAGTTCGATATGTTCCCAGCCCTGGTGTGCATACTGTTTACCTTTCGGGAACGGCAGTTCCACCACCGGAATCTGCCAGTGCAGCAGTGTCAGCGGCTCATGCAGTAAAAACAGATAAATCGGGCGGCCGTTAATCTGATTATCCGATAACACGGTGCCGCATTCGCGGAATCCGGCCAGCCACTGTTCCGCCAGTGCCGTATCGTGAGCCCGCAGTGAGATGTGATCTGCCTGATAGTGCGTGAGATCAAGCTGCAAATCCGCCGCAAACTGCTGTATTTTTCCGGCAAACACCGGCAGCTCTGCCATCAGACCGGCAAGGGATGCTGTCTGTACTCTGTTTTCCATTATGATCCCCTGTGAGAATTCATCTGCAAAGGCGCAGATAGTAGCATGAGACCCCGTTTTTGTGGTATAAAACCAGCCAAATTTCACGACAACATCCCGCCCGGACGAGCCCGCTCCTCCGCCGCTGTTTCCGGGGTGTCATTTTGTTCTTTAAATTAAGGTAAACCGGTGAATATTCAGGCAATTCTTTCAGATAAGATCCAACAGGCTCTTATCAGCGCAGGGGCACCACTTGATTGTGATGCTATCGTTAAGCAGTCCGCCAAAGCGCAGTTTGGTGATTACCAGGCCAATGGTGTGATGGCTGCCGCGAAAAAAATGGGTATGCCGCCCCGACAGCTCGCTGAGAAAGTGATTGAACTGCTGGATCTTGACGGAATTGCGGAAAAAACGGAAATCGCCGGTCCCGGTTTTATCAATATTTTCCTCTCCCCTGACTGGCTGACCGCTCAGCTGGAAACCGCGCTGGCTGACGACAAACTGGGCCTGACCCCGGTTGAGCCGATGACCATCGCCATCGACTATTCCGCCCCGAACGTGGCCAAACAGATGCACGTCGGCCATCTGCGCTCCACCATCATCGGTGATGCGGCAGCACGTACCCAGGAGTATCTGGGCCATAAAGTGATCCGCTGTAACCACGTCGGTGACTGGGGAACACAGTTCGGCATGCTTATCGCATATCTTGAAAAAATGCAGAATGAAGATGCCGGGGATATGGCACTGGCCGACCTGGAAGCCTTCTACCGCGAAGCGAAAAAGCATTACGATGAAGACGAAGTATTTGCTGAGCGCGCACGCGGCTATGTGGTCAAATTACAGGGTGGTGATGAATACTGCCGTACCATGTGGCGTAAGCTGGTGGATATCACCATGCAGCAGAACCAGGAAACCTATAACCGTCTGAATGTCACCCTGACCGAAGATGATGTCATGGGTGAAAGCCTGTACAACGACATGCTGCCGGGCATTGTCAGTGATCTGCTGAACCGCGGTATCGCCGAAGAGAGCGAAGGCGCGATTGTCGTCTATCTTGATGAATTCAAAAACAAAGAAGGTGAGCCGATGGGGGTTATTATCCGCAAGAAAGATGGCGGATATCTCTACACCACCACCGATATCGCCTGTGCGAAATACCGTCATGACGTACTGCATGCCGACCGTGTTCTCTATTACATTGATTCCCGTCAGCACCAGCATCTGATGCAGGCATGGACGATTGTCCGCAAAGCCGGTTATATCCCGGAGAGCATGACACTGGAACACCACATGTTCGGTATGATGCTCGGCAAAGACGGAAAACCGTTCAAAACCCGCGCAGGCGGCACTATCCGCCTGTCCGATCTGCTGGATGAAGCCGTTGAACGCGCGGAGAAACTGATCCGCGAGAAAAACAGCGATATGCCGGAAGATGAGCTGAAACAGCTGGCGGAAGTCGTCGGTATCGGCGCAGTGAAATACGCGGATCTGTCAAAAAGCCGTACCACCGACTATATCTTCGACTGGGACAACATGCTGGCCTTTGAAGGTAACACCGCACCGTATATGCAGTATGCCTATACCCGTGTGGCATCCGTCTTCAAACGTGCGGATATTGATGCGGACAGCCTGACACAACCTATTATCCTGACTGACGACCGCGAACGCCAGCTGGCAGCACGTCTGTTACAGTTTGAAGAAACCATTACTGCTGTTGCCCGTGAAGGTCTGCCGCATATGATGTGCAGCTACCTGTACGACCTGGCGGGTCTGTTCTCCGGTTTCTACGAGCATTGCCCGATTCTGGCAGCGGAAAGCGAAGAACTGCGCCAGAGCCGTCTGAAACTGGCACTTCTGACACAGAAAACCCTGAAAGCCGGTCTGGATACCCTGGGTATCGGTACTGTCGAGAAAATGTAATCCCGGCGTTACCGGCGATTATTTCTGCAAAAAAGGAACCTCATGGTTCCTTTTTTATTATCTTCTGAATTTGTTACAGCAATACCCGGCACCCTGCTGCCTGTAATTTTTCTGCCACCGGCGGAATGACGGAAAAATTATTCCAGCGCAGATCCAGTTTGCGCAGCTGTGTTAATGCTGCCAGACTGTCCGGCAGTGTACTCAGCTGATTCGCACGTAAATCCAGATATAACAGGGATGATAATTCACCGGTATTTTCCGGCAGGGTTTTCAGGGAATTGAAACGCAGACTCAGTGTATTGAGCTGCTTTAACCGGCTTATTTCCGGTGAAATAAACGCCACCCGGTTATTATTCAGATCAAGAATCTCCAGCGCTGTCACCGCCGCAATCTCATCCGGAACAGCGGTTATTTTATTATTCATCAGATGCATTTCGCGGGTATTTTTCAGCCCGCTGACAGCAGAAGACAGTTCCGTTATCCGGTTATTATAAAGGCGGATTTCTTCCATCTTTTCCATTTCAGAAAACCATGCCGGTATCACCGTCAGGTGATTATCCGTTGCATTAAAATAACGCAGGTTTTTCAGCCCGGAAAATGACGACGGCAATCTGCTGTATCCGTTCTCACTGAGATAAAGATAGTGCAGCTGATGCAGTTCACCGATTTCCGGCGCAACATCCGCGATACGGTTATGCCCCAAATCCAGCATTTCACAGGCAGTCAGCTGTGCAATATCCGGCGGAATATAAGCCATCTGATTACAGGAAAGGTTCAGTACGCGCAATGACGTACAGTGACGCAGTGCAGCCGGATATTCCGTGAGCTGATTGTTATAGGCACTGATAACCTGCCGGGTATACGGCGGTGTGATAAACGCGTCAATTGACGCATACCCGCTATTATCCAGGTTCAGTTCAGTATCAGAAACAGTGTGTTGGTGCAGCATAAAAACGCTCCGGCATCCGCAGTAACAGTCAGTATTGTTATCATAGTAACACTGTTATCCGCCGCCCCGCCTGATATTCTTTCCGGTGGTACCGTTATTCTGTTTTGATATCCCTGATATGAAATAACGGGTGCTATGCTCGCCTGATAAATAACAGGAGGGGTTATGACAGAGAACAAAATCTGTTTTTCTGATGTGAAAATGGCCGGTAATATGGAAATAATCACTGCTGCGGATAAATCCGTATATGGTTTTACCGGTGATAATGATGCTGATAACAGTGAATTATTAACCGCACTATTTCAGCTGCGTTATTTTTCCAACAGTATTATTTATCATCAGCAACGTGAAAATGATATTCACCTGATATTCCGGCATTGCACAGAATACACACCAGCTGTCCGGACATTGCTCACTGATAATTATATTGTTCCTGCCGGTGATATTGCTGATCGTTTCCGGTCGTTTGTTCATAACCATCCGGTGGTGTTTCTTGACCCGCCGGTAACCACTGCGGATATCCGGACGGATGTCACTCTGCCGTTATTAGTGCGGACCGGGAATATATCCGGCCAGGCATTTTCATCCATGATGGTATTAATTCAGCGTATTATAACCGGATACGGTGAATTTACCACCACGGAAAAACCGGAAGAGATTAATGGTATCGTGTATATCACTATGCCGGAAGATCATCTGAATGTATTGTGGCATGAACATTGTGTTTCACTGCTGAAAGCTGCCTTTCCGCAAACAGTTTTTTATCTTGCAACGCAGTCTCCGGTAATATTGTCACAACTGAATGACGGTGAGGTATACCGTTTATTCCGGGACAAGGATGATATTATCCGCACACAGAAATACCGCTGATTTCCGGAAATAAAAAAGCCTGATGGATTATCATCAGGCTCAGGCCGTTAACAAACACGCAGGGGTTGGCGACGACCGGATTCTTACGGGGCTGTTATCAGCCCCGTCCGTGTTATGTGAAAACAGTTTATAAGCTGCGCTGTGCAAAGTCCCGCAGGCGGAAACCAAGCGCATACAGTGCAGCAAAATAGGCACCGGCACCGGCAATCACCACACCCATCAGGCGCAGCATGCGCATCAGCATATTGCCCTGTGACCATTCCGGCATCAGATACATCATACCCACCAGTACCGCGGCCATAAACAGCATTGCGATCACCAGTTTGAGGAAGAATTTTCCCCAGCCCGGCAGCGGTGTGAAGATATTCTGTTTACGCAGTTGCCAGTAAAGCAGCGAGGCGTTGAAACAGGCCGCAATACCAATCGACAGCGCCAGACCGGCATGTTTAAACGGCCCGATAAAGGCCAGGTTCATCAGCTGTGTCAGGATCAGCGTGGCAATCGCGATTTTCACCGGTGTTTTGATGTTCTGGCGGGAATAGAATCCCGGTGCCAGTACTTTAATCACAATCATCCCCATCAGACCGACGCAGTAGGCAATCAGTGCCTGTTGTGTCATCAGGGCATCAAAGGCGGTGAAATTTTTGTACTGGAACAGGCTGACCGTCAGTGCTTCCGCCAGAATCGCGAGCGCCACCGCACACGGCAGAGCCAGCAGGAAACAGAGACGCAATCCCCAGTCCATCAGTTTGCGGTATTCTGTGGTATCCCCTTTGGAGAAGCTTTTTGCCAGCGACGGCAGCAGAATCGTCCCCAGTGCCACCCCGAGCACACCGGACGGCAGTTCCATCAGACGGTCAGCGTAATACATCCAGGAGACCGAGCCGGACACCAGGAATGAGGCAAAAATGGTGTTGATAATCAGTGAAATCTGGCTGACCGATACCCCGAGGATCGCCGGCCCCATCAGTTTCATTACCCGCCAGACCCCGCTGTTACGGAAAGAAACTCTCGGCAGCACCAGCATGCCGATTTTTTTCAGGTGCGGCAGCTGATAGGCAATCTGTAATACCCCCCCTGCCAGCACAGCCCACGCCAGCGCCATAATCGGCGGATCAAAATACGGGGCGGCAAACAGTGCAAAACCGATCATACTGACATTCAGCAGGGTCGGTGCAAACGCCGGGACGGAAAAACGGTTCCAGGTATTGAGGATCCCCCCCGCCAGTGAAGCGATGGAGATCAGAAAGATATACGGAAAGGTGACTTTCAGCAGATTGGCGGTCAGCGTGAATTTATCCGGGTCACCGGTAAACCCCGGTGCAGTGACATAGATAATCCACGGCGCAGCCAGCATCCCGAGCACGGTGACCACCGCCAGAATCAGTGTCAGCATCCCGGAAACATAAGCGATAAAGGTGCGGGTCGCTTCCTCACCCTGCTGAGTTTTATATTCCGATAAAATCGGCACAAAGGCCTGGGAAAATGCCCCTTCGGCAAAAATACGCCGCAGCAGATTCGGCAGTTTAAAGGCGACAAAGAAGGCATCGGCAGCCATCGATGCCCCGAAAATCCGGGCGATAATGGCATCACGGATAAAGCCGAGTACACGCGAGAACATCGTCATCGAGCTGACGGCGGCGAGAGATTTCAATAAATTCATGCTGAGTGTGCTGGTCAGATAACAAAGGCGGAAATAGTATCACGATAACGCGGGCGGAACAGAAAAACCCGCCGTTATCGTGGCTTAACCCAGTCCGGGGTGGTCAGTGCGGTCAGAACATGGTCACGCCACCGGCCGTTAATCATCAGATAATCTTTTGCGTAGCCCTCTTTTTCAAACCCGAGCCGGGCAAGGAGTTGTCCGCTGCGCTGATTATGCGGCATATAGTTTGCCATAATGCGGTGCATGCCCTGCTGACGCTGCATATAGCGCAGTGTCGGCTCCAGGGCTTCCTGCATATAATGCTGCCCCTGCCATTTTTCTCCCAGTGAATAGCCGAGAAAACAGGCGTAAAACACGCCGCGGATGACATTACTGTAGTTCGCCACCCCCATCACCTCATTTTCAGCCTGATCCAGCAGCAGAAAATGGAAAGCGGTGCCCTGACGGTGCATATCCGTCATCAGCTGTAAGCGGGATGACCAGCCGGAAGGATGATAGTGGCTGCGATCGCGGAGAGGCTCCCAGGGTTTCAGAAATGCTTCGTTTTCACAGTAATATTCACTGATGCGGTACGCGTCCCGCTCGTGCGCCAGCCGGACCACCATTCTGTCCGTGTTAAAACGCAGCTGCGGCGTATTCGCGCGGTAGCCGAACAACATAATTCCTCTCTCAGAAGGCCGTAGTCAGGGTGTGCTTAACCACGTTCCGTCGATAAAAAAATATCATCCTGAATTCTCTGTTATCAGACGCTGAATAAGCAGAGAATAGAAGGTGTAATCATCTCCCTTTTTTCTATTCCTTTCAATATTTAATGTGGTGCTGAATGTCACTTGTCAGACAAGCCCGGACGCTGGGTAAGTACTGGTTGCTGGTGGATAACCTGCTGGTTGTTCTCGGCTTCTTTGTGGTCTTCCCGCTGATCTCCATCCGTTTTGTTGAACAACTCGGCTGGGCGGGGATTGTGGTCGGGTTTGCTCTGGGGCTGCGCCAGCTTGTCCAGCAGGGGCTGGGAATATTCGGCGGTGCGATTGCTGACCGCTTCGGCGCCAAGCCGATGATCGTCATCGGTATGTTTCTCCGTGCCGGCGGTTTTGCCCTGATGGCCATGGCGGATGAGCCGTGGATCCTCTGGCTCTCCTGTATTCTCTCGGCTGTCGGCGGCACGCTGTTTGACCCGCCGCGCACTGCACTGGTGATCAAACTGACCCGCCCGTATGAACGTGGCCGTTTCTATTCCCTGCTGCTGATGCAGGACAGCGCAGGGGCGGTACTCGGGGCACTGCTCGGCAGCTGGCTGCTTATCTATGACTTTCATCTGGTCTGCTGGGTGGGCGCGGCAATCTTTATTATCACCGCCTTGTGTAATGCCTGGCTGCTGCCCGCTTACCGCATTTCCACCACCCGCACCCCGGTCAAAGAGGGGCTGACCCGCGTACTGAGTGATAAACGCTTCTCCCGCTATGTGCTGACACTGACCGGTTATTTCATTCTCTCCGTGCAGGTGATGCTGATGTTCCCGATCATCGTCAACGAACTGGCGGGCACACCGGCGGCGGTGAAATGGATGTATGCCATTGAGGCCGCGTTATCACTGACTCTGCTCTATCCGCTGGCCCGCTGGAGTGAAAAACACTTCCGGCTGGAAACCCGCCTGATGGCCGGATTGTTCCTGATGAGCCTGAGTATGTTCCCGGTCGCACTGACTCATTCACTGCATGTATTGTTCGCGATTATCTGTTTGTTCTATTTAGGTTCGGTGATTGCCGAACCGGCGCGGGAAACTCTCAGCGCGTCACTGGCGGATCCGCGCGCACGCGGCAGTTACATGGGCTTCAGCCGCCTGGGGCTGGCATTCGGCGGTGCCATCGGTTATACCGGCGGCGGCTGGCTGTATGATCTGGGTAAAGAAATGCAATTACCTGAACTTCCCTGGTTTTTACTCGGTACAATCGGGCTGATTACGCTGATAGCACTTTACCGCCAGTTTAACCCGAAGAAGATAAGCCCTGCCGTATTAAATTGATCCGGATATTTGGGATTTGCCGCAGCACAGGTTAGTATCGGGTGGTATACAACAGGAGATACCGATGAGATTATTCCTTTTTACCGCGGCACTGGTCGCAGCAACGGTTTTAACCGGCTGCGATAAATTAACCGAAATCAGTGTCAGTGAAGAGACCATTAACAGTGCGGTGGCAGAGAATATCCATCTGAATAAACAGATTGGTATGGATGGTGTGGCAGATGCGGATTTTACCCTGGAAAAACTGCTCACTGAAATTGGCCGTGAAGAGCCGGGCAAAGTAAAACTGACAGCAATCGGCTCGCTGAAGCTGGTTTCGCTGTTCGGTTCACGGGATTTCACCATCTCGATGTCCCTCAGCGCCGCACCGTATTTTGATGCCTCCAGCGGGTCAATCTATATGCGGGATGTTGAAATTACCAATTACACGCTGGATCCGGACAAATGGGATACCCTGATTTCCGCGCTGATCCCTTATCTCAACCATACACTGAGCACCTTTTTCAATATCACCCCGGTGTATGTGCTGAATGGCGATAATACCGCCGAAGCGGCTGCGAAGAAGTTTGCCAAGGGCATTGAAATCCGTCCGGGCCGGATCGTTATCCCGCTAACCGAATAATTTCGATTAAAATTTTTAATTGTGATAGTAAATTATTAATTCACTAAATTATTATACCGTTCCTTAACTATCCCGCCGGGAACGGTATTACCTTCCTATTTTGCAGAAGAATATGACGAAAATTCAATGCATACGAAAAAATACCGGGATATCACATTCTGACACATCCGCAATACACTTCCCGAAAAACAGAGCGAAACACTGATTTTTCTGCTGTTACAGATAAAATTAATTTGTGATTGACCGCTTTTTTCTGAATCTGCCGGATTCTTTTTTGATGATACATTTCACAATTCATAAACATTTTTAACACTACCTTCATCTCTTTCAGTAACATCAGAAAATAACAATTCCGGATAAGGATCATCTGATGCTGACACTGATTGGACTGCTGATCATCATTTCTATTGTCGTTCTGCTGATGACAGGAAAAACCAGCCCTGTAATTGCCATGTCTGTTATTCCCCTGCTCGGCGCCCTGCTGGCCGGCTATTCCCTGCCTGAAATCACGGCATTTTTTGATTACGGCATCAAGAAAGTTGCCAGTGTCGCAGTGATGTTCCTGTTTGCCATTCTGTTTTTCAGCATTATGAAAGATCTGCATATCTTCAATCCGTTTATCCGCCTGATGATCGGGCTGACACGGGGAAATGTGGTAATTGTGGCGATGGTCACTGCGCTGGTGGCAGCTGTTGTGCATCTCGACGGTTCCGGTGCGGCAACCTTTCTGATTATTATCCCGGCATTTCTGCCTATCTACCGGCGTCTGGGTATGAGCCCGTATCTGATGCTGCTGCTGATGTGTATGAGTATGGGGGTGATGAATATGGTGCCGTGGGGCGGACCGCTCGGCCGCGCTTCTGCTGTGACCGGTATTTCCGCTTCAGTCCTGTGGCAGCCGCTGATCCCGGTACAAATCATCGGTATTACCGCATCCGTGCTGGTTGCCGCACTGTTTGGTCTGCGGGAAAAACGCCGTATCGCCCGGGCGGCACAATACGGCACCACACCGTATGAGCAGGATTCGCTTCTTGAATTGTATGATGAGGCGGATAACGAACACGGTACGGAAAAACCACAGCGCTTTCTGATTAATATCTCGCTGATCCTGCTGGCGATTCTGAGTCTGGCACTGGGGTGGCTCGCGGCACCCTATATCTTTATGCTGGCGCTCTCCGCCGCGCTCATTGTCAATTACCCGAAACCGAAAGATCAGGTTGCGGTGATTAACCATCATGCCCCGCAGGCATTATCCATGGCAGCAATTATTCTTTCCGCCGGGGTATTCCTGGGGATTATGGATAAAGGCGGAATGCTGGAGTCCGTGGCTAAGGATCTGCTGCTGATTATTCCGGGACATATGGCGGAACAGTTCCACATTATTATCGGGATGATTGGTGTGCCGCTGGATATATTCACCAGTACCGATGCCTATTACTTTGCCCTGCTGCCGATTGTCCGTGACGTGGTGGCATCCGCCGGTATTCCGCCTGCGGATGTGGTGTATGCTATGGCTATCGGTAATAATGCCGGAACCTTTGTCAGCCCGTTCTCACCGGCTGTCTGGCTGGCAGTGGGGATTGCCGGGGTTGATATGGGCCGGCACCTGCGCTACTCCTTCTTCTGGATCTGGCTGTTCAGCTTTATCACGCTGGCGGCAGGCTGGTTCCTGGGATTGTTCTGACCGGATACAAAAAGCCCGGTCAGATGACCGGGCCTGAAAAACAATATGTGACAACGTCACATACTAATCATCGTTTTCGTCTTCTTCTGTGTTTTCTGTCAGCTCTTCATACAAAGCGGACAGTGCTTCACGGGTCAGGATAGCCAGCGTACGGTAAAAGCCGTGCTGTGCATGAGATTCGACTTTCCCGAGAAATGTATCACTCCACGGCAGCAGATAGTCCGCAAACAGCGCCGTCTGTGCACTGACTTCATCTTCCTGTGCCTGATCTTCCAGCCAGGATGCCGCCAGCAGCAGAGACCCGAAACTGTCGGTTACCGCATCAGTCAGCGGCATCCCGCGCTCACTGAGAAACTGACGAACTTCACTTTCCGGCTCACCGGTATAGTCCGACCGGTGCTGAGCCACCGCCCCGTCAGCAAACAGCTGCTGATAATCCGCTGCCAGTTCCGCACTGTCGCAATGCTCAGCCAGCCGTGTCAGCAGTGCATCCTGCTCCAGCGGCCAGTGGGCTTTCAGTTGCCCCTGCTTAATCATCGTCAGAACCGGTGCCAGTACAGGATCAGCCGGAGCGCGGTTAAACAGCGTTCCGAGCAGGCGGCAGACCAGTGAAAATTCATTCATACTTCAAATCCTTATTAACTGAGTTGCCGCTATTGTCCGGATTGTCCTTATCGCTGTAAAGAATTAATACCCCAGTTCCATATTCACCACGCCCTGCGGTGCTTCACCCCGCTCAATCCGCTCAATATTGGCAACAATGGCTTTCATTGCCTCTGACGGAATGGTAAATGCAGCAATGTGCGGCGTGACATCCACCCGCGGGTGGGTCCAGAACGGGTGCATTTCCGGCAGCGGTTCAGTAGCAAAAACATCCAGGCTGGCACCGGCAATCTGCCCGTCATCGATGGCTTCCAGTAAATCGTTATCAACCAGATGCGAACCGCGCGCCAGGTTAATCAGGTAAGAACTCTGCGGCAGCTTACTGAACAGTGACTGGTTGAGGATCCCCCTGGTCTGCGGTGTGTCCGGCAGCAGGTTGATCAGCAGGCGGCTGTGGCTTAAGAATTCATCCAGCTGGTCGTTACCGTGGAAACTTGTCACGCCGGGGATCTGTTTTGGTGTCCGGCTCCAGCCATGGACTTTAAATCCGAACTCTGCCAGCTTTTCTGCCACGGAACGGCCGAGAACCCCGGTTCCCAGCACGCCGATTTCGAATTCATCAAATGTGAAAGCAGGCTGAGCCTTCCAGATACGCTGCTCCTGCTGGCGTTTATAAATATCCATCTTGCGGAAGTACCACAGCGCCTTGGCAACCGCGTACTCCTGCATCTGCGCCCCCATCCCGGTATCTTCAAGGCGGATCACCGGCACCCCGGCAGGCAGTGTGCCGGGGTTTGCCTGTTCCTGTTTCAGAATGGCATCCACCCCGGCACCCAGCGCAAAGACCCCTTTCATGGTGGTCCGCCCGGCCAGACACTCACGCGGCGGTAACCACACCAGGGCATAATCCGCCGGCTGGTTATCACCCGGAACCCATTTGCGGATATTTGCCTGCGGCAGGTGTTTTTTCATGCCGTTGATCCACAGCTCAGAATCAAAAAAAGGATGGTAGAAAATAATATTCATGCGGCGCTCCTCTGTTTTTTTACCAGCCTGATAGGATTACGCAAAGAATTCAAGCCCCGGACAGATTTTCGTATCGTTAAAATGTTGTTATTGTTAACTGACCTGCATATTTTTCCGGCAGATGATTTTCCGCCGGAAAAAAATCAGCGCTCATTTTTCAGGCAGGCGGTACGCTGTTTTCAGCGGATTTGCTATGTTAATCACCAATATGCTGTTTTTTTGGTTAAACAAACGAAAAAACATATTTTTTTTCATGGCGTGTATTGACGGGTTACGTCGCTTCCCCTATAGTAGCGCCCCGTTGCAGCGAGATATCAACGCAACGAACAGTACCCCGGTGAGATGTCCGAGTGGCTGAAGGAGCACGCCTGGAAAGTGTGTATGCGCGAAAGTGCATCGAGGGTTCGAATCCCTCTCTCACCGCCATCTTAAGAGAAGAGCCTGCTGAGCAATCAGCAGGCTTTTTTCGTTTCTGCCTTTTCTTTTTTTATGCTGCTATCCGGTCCGGTGGCAGAATATCCTGTTTTATTACACCTTAACTTCTTCATATTTTTGATTTTATTTTAATATCCGCTATTGTATACAGCGTCATTTGATGTATCTCAGCTAAATCTCTCCCTGTTTTGCGTAGACTAATGCGCTTTAGCGTCTCCCTATTTTTTTCATATGACTCAGAGGTGACAGTTGTCCGGAAATGAAAATTTCAACATTTAAAGGATTATCTCTTTTTTCTGCATTAATTGACTCGTGCTGGAAACAGCCTTACTCCGTTTCCCGTCTGATAAAAGATACCATTGCAGGTATCACCGTCGGGATTATTGCTATCCCGCTGGCCATGGCACTGGCTATCGGCAGTGGTGTGGCTCCGCAATATGGTCTGTATACGGCGGCTATTGCCGGTATTGTGATTGCGGTGACCGGCGGCTCCCGTTTCAGTGTCTCCGGGCCAACCGCCGCATTTGTGGTAATTCTCTACCCCGTATCCCAGCAGTTCGGGCTGGGCGGGTTACTGATAGCCACCCTGATGTCCGGGATTATCCTGCTGGCAATGGGTCTGGCGCGTTTCGGTAAACTCATTGAATATATTCCGATTTCCGTGGTGCTCGGCTTCACCTCAGGGATTGCGATCACCATCGCCACCATGCAGGTGAAAGACTTTTTCGGTCTGACCATGGCGCATATACCGGAAAACTATGTTGATAAGGTGATTGCCCTTGTCAGAGCCATGCCGACCATCAATCTGTCGGATACCCTGATTGGCGTGACCACACTGCTGGTGCTGATCTACTGGCCGAAACTGAAATTGCGCCTGCCGGGACACCTTCCCGCTGTGATTGCCGGGATGCTGGTGATGCTGGTGCTGTCGCTGTTCGGCATGGAAGCTGCCACCATCGGCTCCCGCTTCAGTTATACTCTGGCGGACGGTACACAGGGTGCGGGGATCCCGCCGATTCTGCCGCAGTTTATCCTGCCGTGGAATTTACCGACCCCGGACGGCAAAGAATTTGTGTTCAGCTGGGCCACCATTACCGCCCTGATGCCGGCAGCGTTTTCGATGGCAATGCTCGGCGCGATTGAATCGCTGCTCTGTGCAGTGGTGCTCGACGGAATGACCGGCAAAAAACATAACTCCAACGGCGAATTACTGGGTCAGGGGTTGGGTAATATCACCGCACCGTTCTTCGGTGGCATTACCGCCACTGCTGCTATCGCCCGTTCGGCGGCCAACGTACGTGCCGGTGCCACATCGCCGGTCTCTGCGATTATTCACTCCCTGCTGGTACTGCTGACTCTGCTGATCCTGGCACCGCTGCTTTCTTATCTGCCGCTGGCCGCGATGTCCGCCCTGCTGCTGATGGTGGCATGGAATATGAGTGAAGCAGCTAAAGTCATTGAACTTATCCGCCGCGCGCCGAAAGACGATATTATCGTGCTGCTGCTGTGCCTGAGCCTCACTGTGCTGTTTGATATGGTCATTGCTATCAGTGTCGGGATTGTGCTGGCCTCACTGCTGTTTATGCGCCGTATCGCCAATATGACGCGCCTGAGTGAGTCTTCCTATACCGATCATGACAAAGGGCTTCTGGTTGTCCGGGTTAACGGCCCGCTGTTCTTTGCCGCTGCTGAACGGATTTTTGATGATCTGAAAGTCAAAAGCGCGGGATATCACACCATTGTGATGCAGTGGGATGCGGTACCGGTACTGGATGCGGGCGGATTAAAAGCCTTCCGCCGTTTTATCGACGAAGCCGGTGTGGATACACACATCGTGGTCACCGATATTCCGTTCCAGCCGCTGAAAACCCTGGCGCGGGCACGGATTGTACCGATTGAGAATAAAATCAGCTTTTACCCGTCAGTCAGTAAAGCTCTGATTGAACTGGGACTAATGGATGGTGTGACATCGGAGGCATGATAACCTCTGTAATCAGGCTATACTGAATACTGCGGCGGGCGTAATGTCCGCCGTTTCTTTATCTGGTACCGGAGAAAAATCATGGCTGTGTTTCGTCTTCCCTTCCTTAACTGGCTGATTATCAACGTCATTGCAGCTGCCTGGCTGTATGCCAAAGATGCACTGGTGATTCAGTTCAGCGGCTGGAGCGGTATTTTAGCCATATTGATCGGGCTGGAAAGTCTCGGCTGGGTTGGCGCGTCACTGGTGTATTTCCGCCGCCATAACACCACACCGAACCCGCTCGGCGAGGCCACTCATCTCATCACCGGCGGACCGTTCCGTCTGTCACGTAATCCGGTTTATCTCGCACTGACCTCCGCCTGTATCGGTTTTGCCCTGCTGACCCACTCTTACTATTTTCTCATCGGCGGCCTTATTTTCTGGCTGATCACCGATCTGTTCAGCATCCCGCAGGAAGAAAAATTCCTTGCCGGAAAATTTAAACAGGAATGGACGGCCTATTGTCAGCAGACACGGCGCTGGCTGTGATTCACACTCAGATTGCGCTGCCCTGGCCGCCGTTTGCCAGCAGATACTGCCACAGTCCGTTCATGCCGAGCCAGCGGTTGCTGCACCAGTCCGGTGCCAGTAAGGTCGGACGCCGCGCGCTGGCGCAGATGCGGTGATAAATAACGTCCGGCGGTGTGTGGCGGATCATCTCCCCGGCGGTGGCGACATACTCTTCGAGGGAAATGGTGGGTAAGCGCCCCGCCCGCCAGGCTTTTGCCATGGTGCTGCCTTCCACAATATGCAGCGGATGCAGTTTGATACCTTCAACGCCGGTCTCCAGCACACGCTCAAGTGTGATGAGATTATCGGCTGCAGTTTCTCCCGGCAGGCCGGTGATCAGGTGACAACACACTTTCAGCCCGCGCTCACGGGCGGCCCGGGTGGTGGCCTGATAACAGGCAAAATCATGACCGCGGTTGATACGTTTCAGGGTTTTATCATGGGCGGTCTGTAATCCCAGTTCCAGCCATACCTCATAGCCCTGCTGCTGATAGCTTTGCAGCAGCTCCAGCACCGCCTCCGGCACACAGTCCGGCCGCGTACCGACACACAATCCCACCACATCGGCCTGAGTCAGTGCGGATTCATACATCTCACGCAGCAGTTCAACTTCCGCGTAGGTGCTGGTATAGGCCTGGAAATAGGCAAGATAACGTTTGGCACGGGTGATTTTGCCGGACTGCTGACTCAGTTGCTCCTCAATGGAATCATACTGTGCATTTTCATCCGCAAAAGATGCCACATTACAGAAAGTACAACCGCCGCGCCCGAGGGTGCCGTCACGGTTAGGGCAGCTGAAGCCGCCGTGGAGGGTGATTTTATGGATTTTTTCGCCATAACGGCGCTGAAGATCAGCGCCGAACATGTTAACGACTGTGTGAAGCTGCATCGGAAATTATTCGGTATCCAGCTCAGGGAAGCTTTTCACCAGATCGTCGATAGCTTTAACCTGCTGCAGGAACGGCTCCAGTTTTGCCAGCGGCAGCGCGGAAGGACCATCACAACGGGCATTATCCGGGTCCGGATGTGCTTCCAGGAACAGACCGGCCAGGCCGACTGCCATCCCGGCGCGGGCCAGTTCAGCCACCTGACCACGGCGACCGCCGGATGCGGCACCAAACGGGTCGCGGCATTGCAGGGAGTGTGTGACATCGAAAATCACCGGGCAACCGCCGGAGGCTTTTTCCATCACTTTAAAGCCCAGCATATCCACAACCAGGTTGTCATAACCGAAGTTTGCACCGCGATCACATAAAATGATCTGGTCATTGCCGCCTTCACGGAATTTTTCCGCGATATTACCAACCTGCCCCGGGCTGATAAACTGCGGTTTTTTGATGTTAATGACCGCGCCAGTTTTCGCCATGGCTTCCACCAGGTCAGTCTGACGCGCCAGGAAGGCCGGTAACTGGATCACGTCCACCACGTCCGCCACCGGCTGTGCCTGCCAGGATTCGTGAACGTCGGTAATAATTTTCACACCGAAGGTTTTTTTCAGCTCTTCAAAAATCTTCATCCCTTCCTCAAGGCCCGGACCACGGTAAGAATTGATGGAAGAGCGGTTTGCCTTGTCAAAAGAGGCTTTGAAGACGTAAGGAATATTCAGCTTCTGCGTGACAGTCACGTAATGTTCGCAGATTTTCATCGCCAGATCGCGGGATTCAAGGACGTTCATGCCGCCGAACAGAACAAACGGCAGCGCGTTGCCGACACGAATATCCCCGATAGATACGACTTTCTGTTGCATGGTATAACCTTTTGGCAGAGGCAATTAAATTGCGTTTATGAAAATATGTAAAACGATATCCGTTTATCAGTGCAGAACGATATGCTGCTGTTCGTAAGTGTGGATCTGCATTTTTATCATTTCCGATACCGGATCCTGCGGACATTGCTCAATAAAATAATTCAGATCGGAAACTGCAATATGGCTGCAGTCCAGCTGGGCATAAATCAGCCCGCGATCACGGATTTCATACGGGTCATCCGGATCAAATAATAAAATGGTTTCGCTGACTTTCAGAGCCTGCTCCATTTTTTTCTCTTCCATCAGCGCGACTTTAATAGTGTCGAGGTATTTGCGCACCACATGGCTGTTTTCGGCTTCTTCGAGGTCATCCCCGGTCAGATGATGCGCCGGGCTGACCGTGCCTTTAATCCAGACATCCAGCGTGTGCTGATCCAGCAGATCGCCGTTAATCGGGTTGATAAACAGGGTTTCGTCATCGAGATCCGCCCGCAGAATCAGCTGGGTCGGGAAAACCACCGGCACAACCGGCAAACCGATAGCCTGTGCAATATGCAGGAACAGGATGCCGAGTGATACCGGCGAGCCGCGCTGCGTGCGCAGTACATTATCCAGCCACAGGGTATCAGACAGCGAATAAACGCCGCTGGCACCGCTGAACTGCCATTTGTGGTAAAAGAGCGTGATCAGGGTCTGTAAACAGGTATGTTCGTCGGAATACGGCGGGAGGCGTTTACGGGTCTGACGGATAAGTTCATTGATGTGTGCTTCTGCCTTTTCCCGGTCAAAATCCGGACGGACAGTTTTTAACACTAACATAATGCCGCTCAGTAACGGCGCACCATTGAATTCAAAATCGGCAATGCTTTTCATTTCTCTTCCCGTTGACCTAAAGTAACCCGATCATTTCCGCCATAATCGCGGCGGGTTTCCACCCGGTAAAATCCGTTTTCCCGGAACAGTTCGCGGACAGCGCCTCCCTGCCGCCAGCCATGTTCCACAATCAGCCACCCGCCGGGTGTCAGATAATGAGCGGACTGCGCAGCGATTTCCGCCAGATCGGCCAGGCCGTTCTGCGGGGCGACCAGCGCACTGCGCGGCTCGAAACGGACATCCCCCTGCACCAGATGCTCATCATTCTCATCGATATATGGCGGGTTACTCACTATCATAGCAAATTGATGAATCGGCAGTGAAGCAAACCAGCGACTTTCTTTAAAGGTTGTATTCGTCAGCCCCAGACGGGTGGCATTGCGCTGTGCCAGCGCCACCGCATCCGGCTGAATATCCGCCCCGGTCACATGACAGTCCGGCCGCTCAGAGGCCAGTGCCAGCGCAATCGCACCGGTGCCGGTACCGAGATCCAGAATATCGCAGGATGCTGCCGGTAACAATTCCAGCGCTGCTTCCACCAGACATTCGGTATCCGGACGCGGAATAAGTGTGGCGGGAGACACTTCCAGCGGCAGTGACCAGAACTCACGCACACCGGTGATATACGCCACCGGCTCGCCCTGCTCCCGGCGGACAAGCAGCGCCTCAAGACGCTGCTGTTCATCCCCGCTGAGCGGGGTTTCATCAAAAGCAATAATGTAGCTGCGGGTGCGGCCGGTGACAAACGTCAGCAGGATTTCCGCATCCCGTTTCGGGCTGTCGCTGTAACTTAAACGGCTGACAGCCTCCGCCAGCCAGGTCCGGAACGTCATCAGTCCTGCTCAGACAGCGCGGCGAGCTGATCTGCCTGATATTCGTTCACCAGCGGCTGGATCAGCGCATCCAGCTTACCTTCCATTACCTCATCCAGGCGGTACAGTGTCAGGTTGATACGGTGATCTGTCACCCGTCCCTGCGGGAAGTTATAGGTACGGATCCGATCCGAACGGTCACCGGAACCCAGCAGGTTACGGCGCTCAGAGGCTTCCGCCTCATGACGGCGGGACTCTTCCGCCGCTTTGATACGCGCGGCCAGCACCGAGAGTGCTTTGGCTTTGTTTTTGTGCTGTGAACGCTCGTCCTGGCACTCCACCACAATCCCGGTCGGAATATGGGTGATACGGATAGCGGAATCCGTGGTGTTAACGTGCTGACCACCGGCCCCGGATGAGCGGAAAGTATCAATGCGAAGATCCGCCGGGTTGATATCCGGCAGTTCCGCTTCCGGGACTTCCGCCAGCACCGCGACAGTACAGGCGGAGGTGTGAATACGGCCCTGGGATTCGGTTTCCGGCACCCGCTGCACGCGGTGGCCGCCGGATTCAAATTTCAGGTTACCGTAGGCATTTTCACCGGTGACTCTGAAAATGATTTCTTTATATCCGCCGTGCTCGCCGTCGTTACTGTTCATGATCTCAATCCGCCAGCGGCGTGATTCCGCATAACGACTGTACATACGGAACAGATCACCGGCAAACAGCGCCGCTTCATCACCGCCGGTGCCCGCACGGACTTCCAGGAAGCAGTTGCGTTCATCATCCGGATCTTTCGGCAGTAATAAGACCTGTAATTCCTGTTCTAAGGTTTCATTCCGCAGTTTTGCGTCTTTCAGCTCTTCCTGTGCCATTTCCTTCATTTCAGGATCATCAAGAAGCATTTGAGCGGTGTCGATATCATCCTGAATGGTCTGCCAGGCTTCAAAACATTTCGCAACGTCAGTCAGCTGCGCATATTCTTTCGACAAGGCACGGAATTTATTCTGATCAGCGATAACATCGGCGTCCGCAAGGTGCGCCTGAATTTCTTCATAACGTTCTTTCAATGCTTCCAGTTTTGCGACAATAGAAGGCTTCATTCGTAGTCTGCTACCTTAAAAAATATATAGAGGAAGTTAATGATGCTCCAGCCCGAGGCTGTCGCGTAACAGAGTCAGACGACCGGTATCACCGTCACCGGCGGCCTGCTGAAGTGATTTGGTTGGTGCGTGGATCAGGCGGTTAGTCAACTGCTGAGACATCTGGTTGATAACCTCTTCCGGGTCATGCCCCTGCTGAATCAGTGCCACGGCTTTTGCGGCCATGGCGGCGCGGATCTCTTCGGCCTGTTCACGGTATTCGCGGATCGTATTGACCGCGCTCTGGGCGCGCAGCCATTCCATAAAGTGCCCGCTTTCCTGCACCACAATGGATTCCGCCTGTTGTGCCGCCACCTGGCGCTGTGCCAGGTTGTGCTCAATAATCGCCTCAAGATCGTCCACAGTGTAGAGATAGACGTTACTGAGTTTTTCCACATCGGCTTCGATATCACGGGGAACCGCAATATCCACCAGCAGCATCGGGCGGTTACGGCGCGCTTTCAGGGCGCGTTCCACCATACCTTTACCGATAATCGGCAACGGGCTGGCCGTGGAGCTGATAACAATATCCGCCTCCGCCAGCCGGCTGTCGATTTCCGGCAGTGTGATCACCTCTGCATTGACTTCCTGCGCCAGCACGCGGGCCCGCTCGCGGGTACGGTTGGCGATCATCATGTGTTTTACGCCGTGCTCGTTCAGGTGACGGGCCACCAGTTCGATGGTTTCCCCAGCCCCGACCAGCAGAATATTCAGTCTGGATAAGGATTCGAAAATCTGACGCGCCAGAGTACAGGCAGCAAACGCCACCGATACCGCATTGGCACCGATATCGGTTTCAGTGCGCACCCGTTTGGCGACAGAGAAAGATTTCTGGAACAGGCGTTCCAGTTCACGGGAGAGTGAACGGTATGTCTGTGACTGTGCAAAGGCTTTTTTGACCTGCCCCAGGATCTGCGGCTCGCCGAGCACCAGGGAATCCAGCCCGCTGGCCACCCGCATCAGATGACTGACAGCCTCATTATCCTGATGCCAGTAAAGGCTGGACATCAGTTCCTGCGGGTTGATGTTGTGATAGCGGCACAGCCAGTCGATCAGCTGATCGCGCTGATTATTCTGTTCATCCACACTGAGATAGATTTCTGTCCGGTTGCAGGTAGACAGCACAACGCCGCCGCTCACGGACGGTTGTTCGAGCAGATTGGTTAATGCCGCTTCCATGCTGTCCGGTGAGAAAGTCACTTTCTCACGTAAGGCAACAGGTGCGGTTTTATGGTTAATGCCGAGAGCTAATAGAGTCATATCCTGCAATACAGACCGGGGTAAGTGTGTAAAATACCGGTTAAGTATACCGGAAATCAACACCCTTACTAAGGATAACTGCATGCATTTTAGCAGCCGATCCCGCGCAGTTAAAGCGTTAAACGGGAAACAGTGATAATAAGCACGTAATGCGGTGCGCAACAGGCTGTGTCAGCCGGGCGGATAATTGCGTAAATCAGCGTAAGAGAGGTAGGAAACAGCCACTGAAACAGGCACAATACTGTTATTGCTTTTATAAGTTGTTAAAGGAAATTACAACGTGGCCTCTATTCAATTACCGCGCTTTATCAGGCTTCTGCCCCTGTGCAGCCTGATACTTGCCGCCTGTACCCTGCCCGACAATACAGAGAAAGGCGATGTTTCCGCCACCTCTGCCGGCTGGAAAGCACAGACAGAACAGATAAATCAGTTACAGCGTTATCAGACGCGCGGCTCGTTTGCCTACATCGGTGCCACCCAGAAAACCTATGCCCGTTTCTTCTGGCAGCAGTATTCCCCGGACAACTACAAACTGCTGCTCACCAACCCGGTCGGCAGCACCGAGCTGGAACTGATTGTCAAAGACGGCCAGACCCAGCTGACCGACAACAAAGGCCAGAAATATTACAGTGATGATCCGGACAGCATGATTTACCAGCTGACCGGTATGACTATCCCGATGGAAAATCTGCGTCAGTGGATTGTCGGCCTGCCGGGTGACGCGCAGTCCTATGCCATCAGCAATCAGTATCACCTGAAAGCGCTGAGCTGGACTCAGGGCATGGAAAAGTGGAAAGTCACTTATCAGTCCTATGATGAAAAAGTCTCCCCGCAACTGCCGAACCGCCTGGATATCGAACAGGGTGATAACCGCATCAAGCTGAAAATGGATTCATGGACACTCAACTGACATCACTGATCTGGCCGTCCCCCGCCAAGCTGAACCTGTTTTTATATATCACAGGCCGCCGCGCGGACGGCTATCACACGCTGCAAACCCTGTTTCAGTTTCTGGATTATGGTGACAGTGTCACAATTACACCACGTACTGACGGTGAAATTCGTCTGCTGACCCCGCTTGCCGGCGTACCGGATGAGCAAAACCTGGTGATCCGCGCCGCCCGGCTGTTACAGAATTATGCACGGGAGCATCACCTGACAGCGGATTTACCCGGTGCGGATATTGCCGTTGAAAAAATTCTGCCGATGGGCGGTGGTATCGGTGGCGGTTCCTCCAATGCTGCCACAGTGCTTATCGCTCTCAACTATCACTGGAAGTTACAGTTACCCGACGAAACGCTTGCAGAGCTGGGTGTGATGCTCGGTGCGGATGTCCCGGTATTTGTCCGGGGCCACGCGGCAATTGCTGAAGGAATAGGCGAAATTCTGCACCCTGCGTCTCCGCCGGAACGCTGGTATCTGGTTGCACACCCCGGAATTTCGGTTCCGACACCGCTTATCTTCACAGATCCGCAATTAATTCGCGACACGCCGATCCGCTCTCTGGCCGCATTATTACAGGCTCCGTACGCAAATGACTGTGAACCGATTGCAAGAAAACGTTTTCGTGAGGTTGATTGCCTTCTTTCCTGGCTGCTACAATATACTCCGTCACGCCTGACCGGTACGGGTGCATGTGTGTTCGGAGAGTTCGAAAACCAGGCAGCCGCCCGACAGGTGTTAATTAACGCGCCGGCGTGGGTGAAGGGCTTTGTGGCACGTGGTGTCAACATTTCGCCGCTTCATCAGTTCCGCGCTGGTCTACTGTAATTGCCCCTGATTCCGTCTCCGGACGCTTTCAGGTTCACAATTCAATCTCTCTGGACGCATGCCTGAGGTTTTTCTCGTGCCTGATATGAAGCTTTTTGCTGGTAACGCCATCCCGGAACTAGCACAACGTGTTGCCAACCGCCTGTACACTAACCTCGGAGACGCTGCGATCGGTCGTTTCAGCGACGGTGAAGTCAGTGTTCAAATCAATGAAAACGTGCGTGGTGGTGATGTTTTCATCATCCAGTCCACCTGTGCGCCAACTAACGATAACCTGATGGAACTGGTTGTCATGGTTGATGCACTGCGCCGTGCTTCTGCGGGTCGTATCACTGCTGTTATCCCGTATTTCGGCTATGCCCGTCAGGATCGCCGCGTCCGCTCAACGCGTGTGCCAATCACCGCGAAAGTGGTCGCTGACTTCCTCTCAAGTGTGGGTGTTGACCGTGTGCTGACAGTGGATCTTCACGCTGAGCAGATTCAGGGCTTCTTCGATGTTCCGGTTGATAACGTCTTCGGCAGCCCAATCCTGCTGGAAGATATGCTGCAGAAAGATCTGGACAACCCGATTGTGGTTTCTCCGGATATCGGTGGTGTGGTCCGCGCCCGTGCGATCGCCAAACTGCTGAACGACACTGATATGGCTATCATCGACAAACGCCGCCCGCGTGCGAACGTTTCTCAGGTGATGCATATCATCGGTGATGTTGCCGGTCGTGACTGTGTACTGGTTGACGATATGATCGATACCGGGGGCACGCTGTGCAAAGCTGCGGAAGCACTGAAAGAACGTGGTGCGAAACGTGTGTTTGCATACGCAACTCACCCTATCTTCTCCGGCAACGCGGTCAACAATATCCGTGATTCTGTGATTGATGAAGTGATTGTCTGTGACACCATTCCGTTATCAGCGGAAATCAAAGCACTGAATAAAGTCCGTTCTCTGACCTTATCCGGAATGCTGGCAGAAGCCATCCGCCGTATCAGTAATGAAGAGTCTATCTCCGCGATGTTCGAACACTGATTTCATAATCAGTATACACATTGCGTGCTTAAACCCGTTGTGAAGACAACGGGTTTTTTGTTGGCAGGCATTTTAACCGTTAGCGATAATATTTCGTTTACGGCATCCGGCGGCGGTAGCGGCTGTGGAAATGACGCAGCCAGTAATATTTATCCGCAATGGATTCACGGCGCCCGCTCAGACCGGCTCCGCCCAGCCACACCAGGGCACCGATAAAGATCCCCATCAGGGAGGCTTCGGAATAGATATCCGGTAAAGGAAGTGCAAAAATAAGGACACCGACAGTAAAGGCCATACTGCCGACCATCAACAGCATACCGACAACCATCAGCAGGTTACCGAGCAATAAGGATAATTTACGTTTCATAGGGACCTCCGCCACTCTTTTGTCTGCTAACAACTCAAAGTACGAAAGTAGGAATTCCTTCTTGACATAGATTATAGCCCGAATTGATACGTATATGTTGCGTATGAGATCACATAGACCAAAAATAAAACTTTTTATTTGGCTTATTGTGCCAAAAAGCGAAACTTAATAATTCATCGCTAAATTATTGCACAAATATCCACATCCGTCCGGGAAGGACGTTTCTTTTGTACTCCGCGCGGGTGACGGGTAGAATAGCCCTCTTTGCAGTCAAAACCTGCCTGAACAACAAGTGATACAAGTGTGAGTCAGATAAAATTAATTGTGGGGCTGGCCAACCCCGGTGCGGAATACGCCCAAACCCGCCACAATGCCGGTGCCTGGTATGTGGATGAACTGGCCCGCCGTTATAATCAGTCATTAAAATCAGAAAGTAAGTTTTACGGTTATACCGCGCGTCTGAATATTCAGGGGAATGATGTCCGCCTGCTGGTACCGACCACCTTTATGAACCTGAGCGGCAAAGCAGTCGGTGCCCTCGCCGGTTTTTACCAGATTGCCCCGGATGAAATTCTGGTGGCACATGATGAGCTGGATCTCCCGCCCGGCGTGGCAAAAATGAAGCTCGGCGGCGGCAACGGCGGTCATAACGGCCTGAAAGATATCCAGAGCAAATTGGGTAACAACCCGAACTTTCATCGTCTGCGTATCGGTATCGGCCATCCGGGTGATAAAAGCAAAGTTGTCGGCTTTGTGCTGGGCAAGCCCCCTGCCTCCGAACAACAACTGATTGATGAAACCATCGATGAAGCTGTGCGCTGCACCGATGTGCTGATGAAAGACGGCATGGCAAAAGCCATTTCACGTCTGCATACATTTAAAGCCGGTCAGTGAGCCGCAGGTATCGTCTGTTTATCCGTAACCGTGTATAATCGGCGGCAATTATTTAACGTGCTTGCAGGCCGTTTTGGTCTGCTGTCATTTTTAAGGTGAAGAATTTATGGGTTTCAAATGTGGTATCGTCGGTCTGCCGAACGTCGGGAAATCAACGCTGTTTAACGCGCTGACCAAAGCAGGTATTGAAGCGGCGAACTTTCCGTTCTGTACAATTGAGCCGAACACCGGCGTGGTGCCGATGCCGGATGCCCGTCTGGATGCACTGGCGGAAATCGTAAAACCACAGCGTATTCTGCCGACCACCATGGAATTCGTCGATATCGCCGGTCTGGTGAAAGGCGCCTCCAAAGGTGAAGGACTGGGTAACCAGTTCCTGACCAACATCCGCGAAACAGAAGCTATCGGCCACGTTGTCCGCTGCTTTGACGATGATAACATTGTTCACGTTTCCGGCCGTGTTAACCCGGCAGAAGATATTGATACTATCAATACCGAACTGGCGCTGGCTGATCTCGACACCTGTGAACGTGCTATTCATCGTGTGCAGAAGCGCGCCAAAGGCGGTGATAAAGACGCGAAACTGGAGCTGGAAGTGCTGGAAAAATGCCTGCCGCTGCTGGAAAACGCACAGATGCTGCGCACACTGAACCTGAATAAAGAAGAAATGGGGGCGATCCGCTACCTGAGCTTCCTGACTCTGAAACCAACCATGTACATTGCCAACGTCAATGAAGATGGCTTTGAGAACAACCCGTATCTGGATCAGGTGCGTGAAATCGCAGAGAAAGAAGGTTCAGTAGTGGTACCGGTATGTGCGGCAATTGAATCCGACATCGCTGAGCTGGAAGATGGTGACCGCGAAGAGTTTATGGCTGACCTCGGTATCGAAGAACCGGGCCTGAATCGTGTGATCCGCGCCGGTTACGCCCTGCTCAACCTGCAGACCTACTTCACCGCCGGTGTGAAAGAAGTCCGTGCATGGACCATCCCTGTCGGCGCAACCGCCCCGCAGGCAGCCGGTAAAATCCACACCGACTTTGAAAAAGGCTTTATCCGCGCCCAGACCATCGCATTTGAGGATTTCATCCGGTACAAAGGCGAACAAGGTGCAAAAGAAGCCGGTAAAATGCGCGCAGAAGGTAAAGATTACATAGTGAAAGACGGCGACGTGCTGAATTTCCTGTTTAATGTGTAACTACTGATAGTTGCATCTGCATATCTGCAATAGCCCATATTAATATATGGGCTATTTTTTTAAATAATGTTTCTCTGTACCTTCATTCTGGTTTATTTTCAATATTCCATTTCGGATCCGGCTGAAATGGCTGAATCTGTACCTGATTACCATTTTTCATACAATCATCCGTTATCTGCTTAATTCCTTCTTCCGGCCAGAGTGCTGTGCGGAAACCAATTTCACTGTACGGAACCACATTGTCTTTCAGATTTATTGCAGGTTTTGATAATATCAGTGAGCGGACATAGTCAGCGTTATCAACCGGCCGGTACGGCATTTCCCAGTTGATTAAGTAATGATTTTTCCAGATAACATTGACATTATTTTCACGATCTTTATTACGCCATTTATAGCCAATCAAACAAAAATCGTTAACCTCATTATTCATATTATAGATAGCAATAAAATACTTGGCTGCATCCTCAAAATGCGCCTTATAGCGTTTATCATCAAGCGGCTTAAATACGGATTCAGGCTTACTGTCATATATCCCCCAGTCACCGGATAGTTCCCGGTTTCCGGATGATGCACTCCCTGAAGAAAAAATAATAAACAGGAGTATCCCTGTGACAACATTAACTTTTTTATCGTCATTCATATACCGGCCATCACTCAGATTCCCATTAAAATAAACAATTTAATGACCTAAATTAATAAACATACTCATAATCAATTTCCGCATGATGCTTATAGATACTGTCCTTTTCGCCATTCTCACTTTCAATTAACACCGTTATATCCCGTTCTGCACGCGTGCATCTGCCGAATTTATTCCACTCTTTGCATGTCGTCACGGTTGTTTCTGTTGTGGAAAATTTCTGAATCATTGTACTGCCTGATACCTTACCATCCGCCGTATAGGTATATTCTTCCGTTGTAGTGTCTGACTGAGCCCGTATTAATCGGTCTTTGTCATCATAAAAATACCGTGTATCTGAACTGTCATTGGGTTGTGTACTGACTCTGCCGGATTCTGACAGTCGTCCCTTATCGTCACTTAAAAAGCGGGTCTCCGCTTTGAATTTCATACGTTCATCACCTAGCGTGGCATAAGACGTATCTTCAGATTTTGTTATTTTTCCGTTGCTGCCGGTCAGAAATTTTCCGTGCATTCTCTGCAGCATAAATGTGTTATCGACACCATGCTGATCAATACCAGACAGTTTAAATGTCATATTATAGCGCCAGCCTTCATCCTTTTTATTTATCCTGATGTCAAAGACATTGACGATAACATTCTCTTTTATGCGGGATTTAACGACCTTGCTGTTTTCCAGTATCAGCAACCTGCCGCAATCATCAAATTTTACATACGCATTACTCTCAATATAGTCATCATTGCTTTTTATATGCATCTTCATTTCTTTCACGGAATCGTTAAAAGGCTGTTCCTGAGTGAAAATAAAGTTATTAAATGCGTTAATGGCAGCCGTTTCTTCTGAACAGGTATTTTCACCGGCATACACATTATAAGAAAAGGCGCACATCAGGCTTAACAGCAATAATTTTCTCAATCTACAGACTCCCGGAAACGGAATAAATGGTTAATATGTACGGATTATAGAGTGATGGTGGCTGCCTGCAAAATGTATTTCTGTTCTTCACCTGCTCTTTCCCCGGTCATTGCTTTCAAAATCTTTGACCCGGGTAAAAGATATTATTTTTCACTGCGGTACATTGACCCTGTACTTAATAGGTTCTATTAGTCAGGAGATAACATCTCCATAACGGAGTCATATAATGTCCGCAACAAAAATAATTATCATCATTTCCGGTATTATTATAGGGATCAGTGCTGTAATCCTTGGTATATACGGAAACCCGCCAAATATGGGTGTTTGTGTCGCTTGTTTTATCCGGGATAGTGCAGGCAGTATGGGATTGCATAATACCGAAACCGTTCAGTATCTTCGTCCTGAAATTTTTGGTTTTATTCTCGGTTCATTCGGGGCTGCGGTTATTTTTAAAGAGTTTCAGTCCAAGGCCGGTTCTGCACCGGTGATCCGCTTTACACTCGGTTTTCTGATGATGGCCGGTTGTCTGGTTTTTTTAGGATGTCCGCTGCGGATGATCCTGCGGATTGGTGCCGGTGATTTAAATGCGGTTGTCGGGTTATTCGGCCTGGTCGCCGGTATTGGTATCGGTAGTCTGTTTATTAAGAAAGGATTTTCATTACCACGTAATTATCAGCAGTCTGCCGCTGAAGGCTTAATATTACCGGCGGTGTGTCTGGTCTTATTTGTGCTGTTTATTATTGACAGTTCCATTTTCAAATCCAGTGTCAAAGGACCGGGGGCCGCTCATGCTCCGGTCTGGATGGCAATAACAGCCGGGCTTATTATCGGGGTGATTATTCAGCGTACCCGTTTCTGTTTTATCGGTATGGCTAAAAATATCTTCCTGTCCCGCAATTACACGATGGCAATCGGCGTTCTCGCCCTGCTGCTGGTTGTTATTGCCGGTAATATGCTCACCGGAAAAATCAATATCGGGTTTGATAATCAGCCGATTGCCCATAATGACGGGCTGTGGAATTTCCTCTCCATGTCACTGGTCGGATTATGTGGTGTCTTTATTACCGGCTGCCCGCTGCGGCAATTAGCCAATGCCGGACAGGGTAATACCGATGCGGCTGTCAGTGTACTGGGAATGCTGACCGGCGCGGCCTTTGCGCATAATTTTTCCTATGCATCAAGCCCTGCCGGTGTGACTGAAAACGGCAAACTGGTTGTTATTATTGGCCTGGTACTGACCATCGCCGTCGGTATTATTTATACCCGGCTTGCCAATAAAAAATCCGGAGCTGAGAATGCCGCATAACTATCTGTTTCTGTTCCATGTGCAGCACGGATTAAAAAAACTGAAAGTCCGTTTGCAGGAAGATTCCGTGGCATCATCCGTTATTGATGCTCCGCGCAGGATCACCACGGAATGTGAAACAGCGCTGACTGCGCAATTTTCCGCTGAAAATGATTATCTGAAGTATGCCGGTGAAAATGTCCGTGAAATCTGGCGGACGGACGGTCCGGATTATCAGCGGGTGTGGGCTGACGAAACGATGTAATATGGCTTTTTTGTGCCGTTATACTGACAGAAGGCTGCTGCCGGTTGCAGCCTTTTTTGATCCTGCTGCGCTGTTCAGCTGAAAACAATTTACAATCAGCGGCAATCAGTTCACTATCAGCTATTTCGTATTATCTGCTGTTTATTTTAGAAAATCCGGTGGTCATCCTGTGATATCAACCCGTTCCCGAGTCATTATCCATCTGAGCAGTTTTCTGATAGTGATTTACAGCCTGACATTATTATTACCGATGCTGGTTGCGCTTATTGCGCAGGAGCAGAGTTTTTTCGCGTTTGCCGGTAGTTTCCTGATTTTCTTTCCGGCCGGGTTAGTGTGCTGGTACCGCAGTAAAACCACCGGCCTGCAATTGCAGACACGGGATGGCTTTCTGGTTATTGCGGTATTCTGGCTGTTATTTTCTGTTATCAGCGCCATGCCGTTCTGGCTGGATGATCATCTGAATATGGCTTTTGAAGATGCCTTATTTGAAGGTGTTTCCGGTATTACCACCACCGGCGCCTCGGTATTTCACAATGTCACCGATTTGCCCCGCTCCGTTTTATATTACCGCGCCCAGCTTAACTTTATCGGCGGTCTGGGGGTTATTGTCCTGGCAGTGGCGATATTTCCGCTGCTGGGTATCGGGGGAATGCGTTTATATCAGTCCGAAATGCCGGGGCCGTTTAAAGATGAGAAATTAACACCCCGCTTAGCCAGCTCCGCCCGCAATTTGTGGTTCACCTATTTATTACTGGGATTTTGCTGCACGGTTGCTTTTAAACTGGCCGGAATGACATGGTTTGATGCCTTATGCCACGGGCTGTCGACCGTCTCTCTAGGCGGGTTTTCCACTTACAGCGAAAGTATCGGCTATTTTAACAGCTCCGCGATTGAATTAGTGGCGGGGGCTTTTTCATTATTATCCGCCGTCAACTTTACCCTTTATTTTGTGGCGCTGGCAAAACGCAGCCTGAAGCCCTTATTCAGTAATACGGAATTGCGTTTCTATTTTGCCGTGGCGGCATTGATTATCGGGCTGGTCTTTTTTGAAGTGTGGCGGGCAAATATGTATTCGTCTGCCGAAGAATCCTTTGTCCATGCTTTTTTCCTCACCAGCTCCATGCTGACGGATAACGGTCTTGCCACCGGTGATTATGCACAGTGGCCGTCTCATATTATTGTTCTCTTATTATTTGCCAGTTTTTTCGGGGGTTGTGTCGGTTCCACCTGCGGCGGAATAAAAGCGGTCCGGTTTTTAATTCTTTCCAAACAGAGCTGGCGGGAGGTCTATTCCCTGATCCACCCGAAAGCCCAAACCCTAATCAAAGTCGGTGATACCGTTGTGCAGCACCGGCTGATTAATTCCGTCCTGAGCTTTTTCTTCCTTTATGTTATTTGTACCTGCTTTTTTATCTGGTGTCTTAATCTGATGGGGTACGATTTAATGACCTCATTTGCCAGTGTCGCCGCCTGTATTAATAATATGGGGCTGGGATTCGGGTTAACAGCACCCGGGTTCGGGGAGATCTCTCCGGCGGCAAAATACCTGCTCTGTTTTGCCATGTTATTAGGCCGCCTGGAGATATATACCCTGCTGGTGCTGTTATCGGTCAGTTTCTGGCGTAACTGGCCGTAGTTCACATCACATTCCGGACGATTGTGAAACCACAGGAGTTCAGTTTTATTCTGTGATACGTTTCAATAACCGCCAGCTAAAATTACAGTAAAATCAAATAATAAGTAAATCATATCTGTTGTTTGCGTTGTTTTATTTCAGAGTTAACATCACCTGCTGATTTTATTTTGTGATTAAAATCACATTAAAATGAAACGATATCAGTCGTTACATTGAAAACAATCGGTTCAGCGCGATTTTATCGTAAGTCATAAGTATTTTTACAAATGTCAATAAAAATACTTTCCGCATGGCAATAATAAAATGCACTAATTGTTTTTATTTATAGGTTATTTTGTTAATTTTTTGTTTCATTGATATAGTTTCATGTAATTTAATTACACCGAATATCAATTGAAACAGTTTTGCATCAAATTAACAACACATCTATATCAATAATGGGCATAGATCACATTTTTTAGTTCTTCCTCCCCCTTTTATCATCCCTGCTCCTATAGTCAGGCTTCTATTTGGTCTCCCTGCAACACTCTCTGTATCCATATAAAAAGGGTTATTACCGATGAAGAAATCATTTTTTAAAGTTGCGGCATTATCTGTTGCACTCTTTTCCGCCAGCGTCATGGCAAAAGAATACGAAATCGTCAACGTCGTCAAAGTCTCCGGGATTCCGTGGTTTAACCAGATGGATAAAGGGGTTCAGCAGGCGGCAAAAGATCTGGGCGTAAATGCGTATCAGGTCGGTCCTTCCACGCCGGATCCGGCTCAGCAGGTAAAAATCATTGAAGACCTGATTGCCAAGAAAGTCGATGCTATCACCGTGGTGCCGAATGACGTAACTGTTCTTGAGCCGGTCTTTAAGAAAGCCCGCGAACAGGGAATTATTGTGCTGACTCACGAAGCACCGGACGGCCATAACGCTGACTGGGATATCGAAACTATCGATAACGATGCTTATGCCAAAGCAACCATGGATGAACTGGCGAAAAACATGGGCGGCAAAGGCGGCTATGTGATTTATGTCGGCTCCCTGACAGTTCCTCTGCACAACAACTGGGCAAACCTGGCGGTTGAGTATCAGAAGAAAACCTATCCGGAAATGTTTGAAGTGACCAGCCGTATGCCGGTTGCGGAAAGCATTGATGCCTCTTTCGCGGCGACCAATGACCTGATGAAAGCCCATCCTGAAATGAAAGGGATTGTTTCTTACGGTTCACTGGGCCTGATTGGTGCCGGTGAGGCCATCAAGAAAAAACGTGCGAAAAACAAAATCAGCACCGCGGGTATCCTGATGCCTGCACAGGCTGCACCGTATCTGAAAGGCGGCGAAATCAAGAAAGGTTTCCTGTGGAACCCGGCTGATGCGGGTTACGCGCTGGTGTCTGTCTCCAAAGATATGCTGGACGGCAAAAAAGTGACCGACGGTGTGGAAGTCAAAGATCTGGGTAAAGCTGAAATCGATACTCAGAAACAGGTGATTAAATTCAATAAAATCCTGGAAGTTGACAGCAATAACGCCACCTCGCTCGGTTTCTGATCCTTCTTTATTTTTTGTTAAAAAGGGCAGCATCCGTGCTGCCCTGTCATGGGCTGGTATATGTCAAAAGACGCACTGATTACCTTAAAACAGGTTTCCAAACACTTCGGCTCCGTCATTGCACTCGATAATATAAATCTGACGTTTAACCGGGGTGAGGTTCATTGTCTCGCCGGCAAGAATGGCTGCGGCAAAAGTACCTTATTCAAGGTGATCTCCGGGGTCCATCCGCCGGAAAAGGGCGCAGAAATTATTATTAACGGGCAGAGCTACAACAGGTTAACCCCGCAGCAATCTATTGAGCAGGGTATCCAGGTGATTTACCAGGATCTCTCGCTCTTTCCTAACCTGACTGTTGCTGAAAACATTGTGATTCAGGAACATGTTAAGTGGTACAAAGGGCTGGCCAACCGCCGCCGCCAGATGAAACAGGCGCAGGAAATTATCAGCCGTATTGGCTTGTCCCTGCCCCTGCATAAACGTGTTGAACAACTTTCCATTGCTGAATGTCAGCTGGTCGCTATCTGCCGCGCGATGGCAAATGATGCCCGGCTGGTGATTATGGATGAACCGACAGCCTCACTGACGCGCAGTGAAGTCAATCAGCTGATCCGCGTGGTCGCTGATCTGAAAGCCAACGGCGTCACCGTGGTGTTTGTCAGCCATAAGCTGGATGAAGTGATGGAAATTTCCGACCGGATCTCCGTGATCCGCGACGGGAAACTGATCGGAACGTATGATGCGGATAAGATGAACAGTGATGAGCTGGCGTATCTTATGACCGGTCAGCGTTTCGAGTTCACACCGCTTTCTGCGTACAACACCGGGGGACTCTTACGTCTCAGCGCAGAGAAACTGACAAAACAACATCAATTTTATGATATTGACCTGAAGCTGCATGCCGGTGAAGTGGTCAGCATTACCGGGCTGCTCGGTTCCGGGCGCACAGAGTTGTGTCTGTCACTGTTCGGCATGACGAAACCGGACAGCGGCACCCTGCTGATCAACGGTTCACCGGTTAAGCTGAACTCCAACCGGGATGCGATTAACCACGGCATCGGCTATGTGTCGGAAGACCGCATGAGCACCGGGCTGGTGATGGCGCAATCCATTCACGACAACACCACCTCGGTGGTGCTGCCGCGTCTGACCCGCAAAGGCGGGCTGCTCGACCATACCCGGGCGCATGACCTGGTCAGTAAGCTGATTGAGGCACTGCAGATAAAAGTGTCCGACCCGGCACTGCCGGTTACCAGCCTATCCGGCGGGAATGCCCAGCGTATTGCTATCGCCAAATGGATTGCGGCGAAACCGGATATTCTGATCCTCGATTCCCCGACAGTCGGCGTGGATGTCGCCAATAAAGAGAGTATTTATCAGATCATCAGAATGCTGGCCGCCGAAGGCATGGCGATTTTAATGATCAGTGATGAAATTCCTGAAGTATTCTATAACAGTCATCGGGTCATTGTGATGAAAGAAGGTCGTTTTACCCATGAGTTCAATCCGTTAACCACAACGGAGCAGGCAATCACGGAGGCGGTTAATGCTTAAGTCATGTCGTCATCTGTTTGCACATCATGAGTTCTGGCTGGCAGTATTAATTGTGCTGCTCAGTGTGTTTCTCAGCATCACCAATGAAGATTTTATGACATTGGGCAATGTGTTTGATATGACCACCAGCACCGCCATTCTGGCGATTATGGCCTGTGGTCTGTTTGTGGTGCTGGTCTCCGGCGGGATTGATATCTCCTTCCCGGCCACGGCGGCCACCGCGCAGTATGTGATGGCTACTTATGTGCTGTCACAGGGTGGTAACTTCTTTATCGCCTTTGCTATCGCGGCGGTTGTTGGTTTACTGCTGGGGCTGATCAACGCCCTGCTGATTTACCGCCTGAAAGTGCCGTCTATTATTATCACCATTTCCACCCTGAACATCTTTTTCGGCCTGCTGATCTATTTCACCAACGGCGAATGGCTGTACGGTTTCCCGGAGTGGTTTATGGATGGGGTTGAGGTGATGTCATTTACCGGCAGCGACGGTTATGACTACGGCCTGTCCCTGCCGATCCTGACCCTGATTACCGTGATTATTTTCACCGGTTTTCTGATGAGCAAAACCCGTATCGGCCGTCAGATTTATGCGGTCGGCGGTAATGCGGATGCCGCGAAGCGTGTCGGTATCAGTATTCTCGGCGTGATGCTGTTTGTTTACGGCTATATGGGCGCGCTGGCGGGGATTGCTTCTGTGGTGCAGACGCAGATCACCCAGTCTGTTGCACCGAATGCCCTGATGGGCTTTGAACTGACGGTGCTGGCAGCCGTGGTATTAGGTGGTGTCAGTATGACCGGCGGCAAAGGCTCCCTTACCGGGGTGATCCTCGGGGTTGCCCTGCTGGCAATTGTCAAAAACGGCCTGACCCTGGCCGGTGTACCGTCTTACTGGCACACCGTACTGACCGGGCTTATCATTGTTATCAGTATCAGTTTCACCGCGTATAACGAAAAACGCCGTGCCGCTGCGGGAGGTCATCTGTCATGATGTCAATGCTGAATCTGCGGAGTGACCGCAACATTATTTACCTGCTGGTGATCATGGCCGCAATCCTGCTGTTGCAGGGGATGTTTAATGCAGGCGCGTTTTTCTCTGTTTCCAACTTCCAGTCAATGACGTCCCAGATGCCGCTGCTCGGTATGCTGGCGCTGGCAATGTCTGTCTGTATGCTGACCGGCGGGATCAACCTGTCCATTATCGCCACCACCAATGCCTGCGGGCTGGTGATGGCGAGTGTGATGGCCATGAGCCCGGGTGATGGCGCCATGTTACTGCCTGCCCTGCTGGCCGGACTGGTCACCGCCGTGATTATCGGGCTGATCAACGGTTTTCTGATTGCGTTTGTCGGAGTGTCTCCGATCCTCGCTACCCTCGGGATGATGACCTTAATCAACGGCCTGAATGTGCTGATTTCCGGCGGTACCGTGATCTCCGGCTTCCCGCCGTCACTGCTGTGGCTGGGCAACGGTACCCTTCTCGGTATTCCGATGCCGCTGATCCTGTTCCTGCTGTTTGCGTTCCTGCTGTGGGGATTGCTGGAATACACGCCGCTCGGCCGTACCGTTTATCTGATGGGTTCTAATGAAAAAGCAACGCGCTTTTCCGGCCTGAATACACAGAAAACCATTATGGCGGTGTATGTGATTTCATCTGTTCTGTGCTGGGTGGCCGCGATTATTATGATGGCTAAGTTTAACTCCGCCAAAGCAGGATACGGAGAATCTTACCTGCTGATCGCTATTCTCGCCTCTGTGCTCGGCGGTGTGAACCCGGACGGCGGTTTCGGACGCATTATCGGCATTGTGCTGGCTCTGTTTGTCTTACAGATGCTGGAAAGCGGCCTGAACCTGCTGGGTGTCAGCAGTTACCTCATCATGGCGCTGTGGGGCGGTATTCTTATCTTATTTATTGCATTGCAGAAAGCCCGGTCATAAGGGAGCGGATTATGAGTGTCTATTTTATTGGTGTGGATGTCGGGAGCGGCAGCGCCCGGGCCGGGGTTTTTGATGCTGCCGGACGCAAAAAAGGCGAAGCGAAGCGGGATATCCGTCAGTTCAAACCACAGGCGGATTATGTTGAACAATCCTCCGATGATATCTGGCGCAGTGTGTGCCTCGCGGTAAAAGATGCGGTGGCACAGGCACGTATCGACCCGATTCAGGTCAAAGGCCTCGGTTTTGATGCCACCTGCTCCCTGGTGGTACTGGATAAACAGGGTCAGCCGCTGACGGTCAGCCCGACCGGCCGCAGCGAGCAGAACATTATTATGTGGATGGATCACCGGGCTATCAGCCAGGCGCAGCGGATCAATGACACCAAACATCCGGTGCTGGCGTATGTCGGCAACCGCATCTCGCCGGAGATGGAAACGCCGAAACTGTTATGGCTGAAGCAAAACATGCCGACCACCTGGGCGAAAGCGGGCTATTTCTTTGATCTGCCGGATTTTCTGACCTGGAAAGCGACTTATACCAACAGCCGGTCACTCTGCTCCACCGTGTGTAAATGGACCTATCTCGGCCATGAAGATCGCTGGGATACCCATTTCTTCCGCCAGATTGGCCTGGAAGATCTGCTGGAAAACGATGCGCAGATTATCGGCCGCGAAATCCGCCCGATGGGTGAACCGGTCGGTAACGGCCTGACCCCGAATGCAGCGGCAGATTTAGGGCTGATTCCGGGCACCCCGGTTGCCACCTCGATTATTGATGCACACGCCGGCGGGATCGGCGTGCTGGGTGCTGCGGATGCCACCGGCGCACAACCGGATTTCAACACCCGGCTGGCGCTGATCGGTGGTACCTCGTCCTGTCATATGGCGGTATCCAAAAATGCCCGCTTTATCGACGGGATCTGGGGTGCCTATTACAGCGCCATGATTCCGGGTTACTGGCTCAATGAAGGCGGACAATCCGCAACCGGCGCGCTGATCGACCATATGATCACATCGCACCCGCAGTACAGTGATGCGAAAAAACTGGCTGAACAAAACCAGCAGACGGTGTATCAGCTCCTCAACGACCGTCTGCTGGCACTGGCGGGTTCAAAAGAGGATATCGCCCTGCTGACACGGCATATCCATGTGCTGCCTTATTTCCACGGCAACCGCTCGCCGCGTGCAAACCCGAATCTGCGCGGTGTATTGACCGGTCTGCGTATGACCCAAACTCTTGATGATCTCGCGCTGATTTATCTGGCGACCATCCAGGCGATTGCGCTGGGTACCCGTCATATCATTGAAGAGATGAATAAAGCCGGATATGCCATTGATACCATCATGGGTTGCGGCGGCGGCACCAAGAACCCGATCTTTATTCAGGAACACGCTAATGCCACCGGATGCGCCATGCTGCTGCCGGAAGAGAGCGAAGCGGTTCTGCTGGGTTCGGCCATGCTCGGCTCGGTAGCTGCGGGCTTCTATGCCTCGATTCCGGAAGCGATGCAGGCCATGAGTCGGATCAGCAAAACCGTGACACCGCAGACTGAGAGCATCAAACAGTTTTATGATGCCAAATACCGCGTATTCCATCAGATGTATCATGATGATCAGCGTTACCGGCAACTGATGTCGGAAGTATAATATTCTGGTTTTATCTGCAGAGGCGCGTTTTTTAACGCGCCTTTTTCTTTGCCTCTGATTTGACCATCATCACAAAATCACCGCGCAATCCTGTTGCTTATAACCTGCATGAGTGCACAATTCTGTTGCGTTTCGTGATAACCCTCACATTTTACAAGGGTAACGCGTGTGTCACCTTCAGGGTTTCCATCGGAACTTCCGTCTTAACACTTTGAATACTTGGAATTTGTGTCAGATGATCGGCATGAAACCGACGGTATGAGGTCAGGTCTTTGGTCACAATACGGATCATCGCATCGCATTCACCGGCCATCAGATGACACTCCACTATCTCCGGCATTTCATTAATGGCCGCGACAAAATCATTGATAGTCTGTGCGTCCTGCCCTTTAAACCAGATACGGGCATAGAGCATCAGCCCCGCGCCTATCTTGCTGCCGTCCAGAATCGCCGCATAGCGCCTGATAACGCCCGTTTCCTCCAGCCGCCGTACCCGTCTCAGGCAGGGTGACGGAGAGAGCCCCACTTCACGTGCCAGCTCCACATTCTGCATTCTGCCGTTACGTTGCAGCTGGTCCAGGATCCGCCGATCCATCTTATCCAGTTCAATTGACATTTAAATCACCACCTGACAGTTTCCGCGCAATAATATTGCTAAGAATAGTTTTTTCGGGTCAATTTAACAACCTAATTTCCCGCGAAGCCCCGTATAATTTACATAACAAATCAGGACGTCACAGTATTGAATTAAATTCTTAATATTCAATAAATTGTGAATTATCCATATATTTTTTGAACTTGGGGTGTCGTATGGTCATAAATACATTGATGGTGTTTGGCGCAACCGTGTTACCCATTGTATTTGCTCCCGGACCCGATATTTTATTCGTTTCATCACAAGGTCTCGCCAGCGGTTCCCGCGCAGCGCTGAAAGCCAACATGGGTGTGCTGCTGGGTTACGGTATGCACTCCATTCTGGCGGCATTCGGGCTGGCAGCCGTTGTGGTGGCATCCCCGGTTCTGTTTAACGGCATGCGCTGGTTCGGCGTGGCCTATATTGCGTATCTGGCTTTCCGTATGGTGATGTCCGCCATGCACAAGAGCGAAATGCCGCCGATGCAGCCGGCAGCCAAATCAGTTATCACCAAAGGCTTTTTTACCAGCTTCCTGAACCCGAAAGGCCTGCTGGTCTACTTTGCTATCCTGCCGAACTTCATTTCCGGCAGTGAGAGTGTCGCAATGCAGTCCCTGCTGTTATCCGGTGTGTATATCGCCAGCTGTGCCATTGTTTACAGCGGTGTGGCACTGATTTTCGGCCAGATGAGCAAAGGGGAATATAACGACAAACGCCGCCGTATCGGTGAAGGCGTTGCCGGGGGATTACTGGCCACCGCTGCAATGAGCCTGGCATTCAGTTAATCTGCGGAAAGTCAGCGCAATCAGCAAAAAGGGCACTGAAAAGTGCCCTTTTTTATATCTGCGCCATGACAAATTTGTATCACCCTTGTGTTTTCTTCAGCACATGACACAGCTGACCCAGCACTTTCATCGCGTTATCCAGCCGCTCATTCCATTCAAATGAGCAGTTCAGGCGGAAAGCGTGATTAAACTGGTCACTGGTGGAAAACATCGAGCCGGGCGCGATGCTGATCTGCTCATTGAGTGCCATACGGTACAGTTTGACGGCATCAAACGGTGGTTCAAATTCCAGCCAGAGGAAATAGCCGCCCTGCGGACAGTTGACCTTCACATCTGACGGGAAATATTCGCTGATGGCATACAGCATCCGGTGCTGGCGCTGCTCCAGCTGCTGACGCAGTTTTTTCAGATGCGCATCATAACCGCCCTGACCGAGATATTCCGCAATCGCCTGCTGTGTCGGCATACTGGCGGATACGGTACTCATCATCTGTAACTGCTGCACTTTACGGGCATGCTTTCCGGCCGCCACCCAGCCGACGCGGAAGCCCGGCGCCAGACATTTGGAAAACGAGGAGCAGTGGAAGAAATTGTTATCTTTATCCAGGCTTTTCGCCGGTTGCGGCGCATTGCTGCCAAACCAGAGCTCACTGTAGACATCATCCTCTATCAGCGCGATTTCATGCCGCGTCAGGATCTCCACCAGCCGCCGCTTATTTTCCGGCGGCATGGTGCCGCCGAGCGGGTTCTGGAAGTGCGTCATCAGCCAGCAGGCTTTGATATCATAGCGCCCGGCGACTTCTTCCAGCGCATCAAGGTCAATCCCGGTCTGCGGATCGGTTTTGATCGCCACCGCTTTCAGGCGCAGACGTTCAATTGCCTGCAATGCGCCGTAAAATGCCGGGGATTCAATCACCACCCAGTCCCCCGGTTCCGTGACCGCCTGCAGGCTCAGTGACAGGGATTCCATTGCTCCGGCGGTGATGACAATATCATCCGGTGAGACATGGATCCCCTGTGCGGCATAGCGGCGGGAGATATTACGCCGCAGTTTTTCATTGCCGGGCGGCATATTGACCACCGCGCTCTGCGGTGCGATGCGGCGGGCCACGGCACCCAGCGCTTTGGAGAGCTTCGGTTGTACCAGCAGCGAAGGATCGGGAAATGCCGACCCGAACGGAATAATGGCCGGATCTTTGCAGGCCTGGAGCACATCAAACAGCGAAGCGTTGATCTCCACATTTTCACTCAGGTGCATACCCAGACCGCCCTTGGCCTGGGCAAACGCCGGGGCGCGTTTGGCGACAAAATACCCGGACTGCGGACGGGCCACCACCCATCCCTGGCTCTCCAGTAACTGATACGACTGTACGACAGTCATCAGGCTCAGTCCCGACTGTCTGGCACTTTCCCGCAATGACGGCAGCCGGTCACCAACCTGCCAGATATCATCTTCGATCTGCTGTTTTATCTGCTCTGCTAACTGTTCGTAGCGTGTCATGGAGCGCTCTCCGTAAAACTGTTATGGACATTTCATGACTAATTGTCACTATTATACTTTAGCAACTCATGGTGTACTGTGCCACACATTTCATCTGCGTAATTATCATTTACATAGCTATAACAACGAGAGGTCACAATGTTTGGGTTAAGTGCCCTTGAGCTTGCGCGAATTCAGTTCGCCTTCACTGTGTCGTTTCATATCATTTTCCCTGCAATCACCATCGGCCTGGCGTCATTCCTGGCGGTGCTTGAAGGGATGTGGCTGAAAACCCGCAATGAGGATTACAAAAAGCTCTTTCATTTCTGGTCAGCCATCTTTGCCGTGAACTTCGGCATGGGTGTGGTTTCCGGTCTGGTGATGGCCTATCAGTTCGGTACCAACTGGAGTTTCTTTTCTGAGTTTGCGGGATCAATCACCGGTCCGCTGCTCACTTATGAAGTACTGACTGCTTTCTTCCTGGAAGCCGGTTTCCTCGGCGTGATGCTGTTCGGCTGGAACCGTGTCGGTGAAAAACTGCACTATTTCGCCACCTGCATGGTTGCGCTCGGCACACTGATGTCCACCTTCTGGATCCTGGCTTCCAACAGCTGGATGCAGACCCCTCAGGGGCATGAGGTGATCAACGGTGTTGTGGTACCGGTGGACTGGTTCGCGGTGATTTTCAATCCGTCCTTCCCGTACCGCCTGCTGCACATGACAACCGCCGCATTTCTGGCATCCGCCTTCTTTATCGCTGCTTCTGCCGCCTGGCACCTGTTGCGCGGCAACAAATCCGGTGCCATGAAAAAGATGTTTTCCATGTCATTGTGGCTGATTGTGGTTCTCGCACCGCTCCAGGCACTGATTGGTGATGCGCACGGGCTGAACACACTGAAACATCAGCCGGTTAAGGTAGCGGCAATGGAAGGTCACTGGGAGAACAAACCCGGGGAGGCCACACCGCTGATCCTGTTTGGTATTCCGGATAATGCACAGGAAAAAACCCGCTATGCCGTGGAAATTCCCGGGCTGGCCAGCCTGATCCTGACACACAGCCTTGATAAACAGGTGCCCGCACTGACCGAGTTCCCGCCGGAAGACAGACCGGACAACGTGTTCGCCGTGTTCTGGTCATTCCGCGTGATGGTCGGCCTCGGCATGCTGATGCTGCTGGCTGCCGCACTGAGCCTGTGGCTGCGTTACCGGGGGCGTTTATATGATTCCCGGCCTTTCCAGCGCTTTATGTTATGGATGGCACCGTCCGGGCTTATCGCGATTCTCGCGGGCTGGTTTGTGACTGAAATCGGCCGCCAGCCGTGGGTGGTTTACGGATTACAGCGCACGACAGATGCCGTTTCAGCACACGGTGAGATGCATATGAGCATCAGCCTGCTGATCTTCTTTATTGTTTATGGTTCTGTGTTTGGTATCGGCTACATCTATATGATGAAACTGATCCGCAAAGGTATCGCGCCGGAGGTGTCTCATGGGCATTGATTTACCCCTGATTTGGTTCGTCATTATTATATTCAGTACGTTGATGTATATCGTAATGGACGGATTTGACCTCGGTATCGGCATCCTCTATCCCTTCGTGAAAAGCAATGCTGACCGCGATTTGATGATGAACAGTGTTGCCCCGGTCTGGGACGGTAACGAAACCTGGCTGGTGCTGGGCGGAGCCGCGTTGTTCGGCGCTTTCCCGCTCGCCTATGCCGTGATTCTGGATGCGCTCGCCATTCCGCTGACACTGATGCTGGTCGCGTTAATCTTCCGTGGCGTGGCTTTTGAGTTCCGCTTTAAAGCGGATGAACATCACCGTTATTTCTGGGATCGCGCGTTTCTGATCAGCTCAGTTATCGCCACTTTTGTGCAGGGCGTGGTCGTTGGCAGCGTAATTGAAGGTTTTCCGGTTGCAAACCGCGCCTTTACCGGCGGTGCCTTTGACTGGCTGGCGCCGTTCCCGCTGTTCTGCGGTTTCGGTCTGGTGATCGCCTATGCCCTGCTCGGCTGCGGCTGGCTGGTGATGAAAACGGAAGGTCATTTACAACAGCAAATGTATAAGGTACTGAAACCTCTGACCCTGGTGATGCTGGCGGTGCTGGCCGTGATCAGCCTGTGGACCCCGCTGGCGCATGACGCCATTGCGGCACGCTGGTTCAGCTTCCCGAATATTCTGTTCTTCCTGCCGGTACCGCTGCTGGTGCTTGTTTGTGCCGTTGCGCTGTTCCACAGTGTCAGCCGTCATCTGCACTATACGCCGTTTTTTGCAGCGCTCGGTCTGGTTTTTCTGGGCTTCACCGGACTCGGTATCAGTATCTGGCCGATGATTATTCCGCCGGTGATTAACTACAAAATGGCCGCCGCCCCCGGCGAAAGTCTGAGCTTTATGCTGGTTGGCGCTTTATTCATCATACCGGTCATCCTGGTATATACCTGGTGGAGTTATTATGTCTTCAGAGGAAAAATCACCCATGACCAGGGCTACCACTGAGCCTGCCGCAGCGGCCCCCTGGTGGAAAAAAGCCGCCTGGATGGTCGCTATCTGGGCAGGCAGTGTTCTGGCACTGTTTGCTGTCTCATCACTTTTCCGCTTATTAATGACGGCGGCGGGAATGAAAGTAAGATAGTCGTCATGTCTCATCAGTAAGTACCTCATCAGTACATCATGCACTGTGTAAGCAGCTGCATTGCCCGGCACACCGTACCCCCATACGGTGTGCTTTTTTAAATAATTTTATTGATAATGATTACCATTCTTCTGAATTCCTGATACACTCCGCGAAATAGATATAACGAAACTAATAACAATAGAACGGAGAATTGCGCATGAGCCGGGAAAAAAATATCTACCGCCCTGCACCCCCGCGTCTGATTCAGGTGAAATCCTTTACCGACGTTACCCCCAATCTGCGCCGCATCACCTTTACGGCAGATTCGCTGGATACCTATCCGGCAGATTGCGAAGGTGGTCACCTGAAGCTGTTTATTGCCAAAGATGCGCCGAACCCGCCTGCTCTGCCGGTGCTGTCCGATAAAGGACCTGTCTGGCCGGAAGACAAGCCGCGTCCGATCGCCCGTACCTATACCGTGCGTGCGATCCGCCCTGAGCTGAAAGAAATCGATATAGAATTCGCTATGCATAATGATGCCGGTCCGGCGGTGGATTTCGCCAGAAATGCCAAACCGGGAGATTATATCGGTATTACTAATCCCGGCGGGCCGGATCCGCTGCTGCCGGTGGCAAAACACTACTATATGGCCGCCGATTTAACAGCACTTCCCGCTGTTGCCGCGCTGCTGGAAAAAATGCCTGCAGAAGCTCAGGGCAATGTGGTTATCCGCATCGATCACGCGGATGATCAGCAGGTGCTGAACAAACCCGCGGGTATCACCCTGCACTGGGTGACCGGCGGCACAGAGAAAACCACTGAGGTCACCGCACTGTTTAAAAGCTGGCCGGTCGCCGATGTGACAGAGTGTACGTTCTGGATTGCCGGAGAGGATGCGATGGTCAGGGATCTGCGCCGCTATGTGCGCCGTGAGCTGAACGGGGAACACAGTCAGATGTATGCGATCCCGTACTGGCGTTTCGGTTACGATGAGGAAGGTTATCACCGCCTGCGCCATGATGTGATGGATGCTGACGACTGAGAATAAACAGGCTGCGGCAGTGTCTGCCGCAGCCGCTGCTGTGATCAGTTATAGGCCTGTAGTGCCCGCAGACAGAGTGATGAACGCACACAGTCATCCTGTGTGAAGGACACCACTGACACCATATCGTCATCCCGGAAACGACGCAGTACATCATCCAGCCCGGACGGGACATTGCCCGGTAAATCACACTGGCTGACATCACCGTTGACAATCACTGTCACATTTTCCCCCATCCTGGTCAGAAACATTTTCATTTGTGTGACAGTCACGTTTTGCGCCTCATCGAGGATCACCACCGCATTCTCAAAGGTTCGCCCGCGCATATAGGCAAACGGCGCAATTTCCACCTTACCGATCTCCGGACGCAGACAATACTGTAAAAATGAAGCCCCCATCCGTTTCACCAGAACGTCATACACCGGCCGGAAATACGGCGCGAATTTTTCACTGATATCCCCGGGCAGAAACCCCAGATCCTCTTCCGCCTGTAATACCGGACGGGTGACAATAATCCGCTCGATTTCCTTATTGATCAGTGCATCTGCTGCCAGTGCGGTACTGATAAAGGTTTTGCCGCACCCGGCCTCGCCGTTGGCAATAATCAGTTGTTTATGGGCTATCGCCCTGATGTATTTATCCTGTGCATCATTTCGCGGTAAAACAGCACTGTTGTCGCGTTTTTCCCGCGCCATGCCGATAGCTTCCACCCCGCCCGCCGGGATAAAAACCGCCACATTATCATCATTAAAACGTGCCCTGCGCGACTCTTTCCGGCTCATTCGTTTTGCCTCTTTGCGTGCTCTGACTACCGCTTTTTGTCTGCCCATAATCTTAATCCTGTTGATTTCTGATGACGGAATAACTGAAACAGTGAGTTGGCAACCGGCGGCTCCCTTCAAGCCATGAGTGAACATTCAGATAAAAAAAAGCCGGTGATAAATCCGCCCTGTTGTTCAGGGTATTTATCACCGGCCGGTACTGTCGTTCGTCTGTATGTCGCATTCGTTATCCTCAGATGACAAACTAAAGCGAACACTAAACTGACTTTGTGACAGTATAATGACAATACTTTCTTTTCAGCAATTAAAATCGGCGGATATTTAACATTTTTGCCACATTTCTGTTATCCGCCGCACATCAGCGTGCTTTGCAGTTCTTCGCCATGCTGTACCCTGCGGCCTGTGCAGAGGCGGCATCAGAGAACATTTCAACATTTTTACTGCTGATCCGGTTATAGCCCGGGCAATCCGGAAAATGGTAAATCTTACTGTTGCGGTTACCGCGGATACGCTGATCCGTTGCTTTCTTTTCTGCTTTCGGCGGTACGTTTACCGGTGTCACCGGCGCGGATGGCAGGCGGGTAAAAATACCATCGGCACTGTTGATATGCCCCGGCTCCCAGCGGCGTTCACCGGTCACAAACGGGTTTGACTGCCCGGTAACCGCACGGATACGGCGATCCCGCTCCCGCTCGGCGGCGGATGGCGGAAATTCGCTGTCCCACACCATCAGTAATTTTTGCTGCTGTTCTGACATTGCCAGATCGTAGCGGTCATGCATATAGAACCAGACCCGTGCCACCTCGCCTTTGACTTCATCGCGCGGCTCGAAAACCCGCTGCTTAAAATCCACCCGGCTGGTGCACTGCCCGTAGCTCTGTGAACCGGCGCCGCGTGCGATCCCGTAACGAAAATTACTGCGATCCCCGTTGACTTCGCCGACAGACGGCGCCAGGTTGTGGAGATCAGCTTCCATTGCACGGAAGACCGGGTCCTCACTGACACAGTTTTTGCGCCCGCCGTTCTGCCAGCACTGGCGCTGATGCCCGAACACCCAGGCAGGAACAATATGCTCCCACTCAATCCGCTCTGCGCGGGTCAGCTGTGACCGTACCCGGTAACCGCAGCTGTTCAGATCAACCCGGCCGCCGGATTTTCCGGCCCACTCCCACTGACAGCCGCAATACAGTGTCCCTTCCCCCTGTGGGTTACGGTTCTGATCGTAATAAATTTTTTCACGGGCCACTATTTTGGCCTCATCAAACCGTTCCGGCGCAGCCGCAAATACCGCAGGCGTAATAACACACAACAAAAATAATGAAACACGAAATGATTGAAAAATACGCATATAAATCATAAACCAACAGAATACCAGGGGTGGCAATTATGCCACGCCGCGCGGGAATTATCGCCTCAGATTTTTTATTAATCAGTCAATCCGCCGGATAAGGCAATTTCCGGGCGTTTTTTTACAGAATGATTTAAATCTGAAACTTTATACTCTGCTGACATTAATCATAAATCCGGAGAATAATCATGCATCCGCTGGTCGATGAGATGATAGAAGAAATAGTCGGCACCGCCTGTGCCTATGATGACGATGAGGTTGATGTCCGTGTGCAGGAAAGCCGCAACCGGGTGCAGATTCAGATTAGTGTGACCGATAAACCGGTCATGGACATTATCCTGAATCTGACCCGCATCAGCTAAACGCGCGGACGCTTGCGGTACAGCCACAAACCGGGAACAGACAGCCCGATAGACAACGCGCCGACCACAAAGCCCGCCCGCAGGAAATTGCTCACCAGCATCTCCAGCAGTTCCGGGGTAAAACCGGACTGTGACAGTTTGATCACCGCCAGCATTGCCATATAGGCATTAATACCCGGAAACATCGGGATTATGGCCGCTACGGTAAAGACTTTCGGGTGCGCCAGCCACCAGCGGGACCACTGAATACCGATGATCCCCACCAGCACCGATGCCCAGAATGTGGCGGCAACGATGTCAAAACCGGCGGCAATCAGCATAAACCGGCTGCCGTGACCTATCGCCCCCAAAAGTGCGCAATATTTCAGTGCCCGTTTCGGCACGTTAAATACCATAGCAAACCCGGCCGCCGGAATAGCTGCCAGCAGCATATCCTGCGCCAGTGCAGCCAGAAAAGAGAGTACCGTCATCATATCCAGTCCCTCAGGCTGCCGAGTGTGATCGCGGTAAAAATACCGATACAGGTTGCCAGGGTGAGCAGGCTTGCCATCGCCCAGCGGGCAAGGCCGGTGTTAACATGCCCTTTGAACATGTCCGCAACCGCGTTGATCAGCGGAAAACCCGGCACCAGCAGCAGCACACTCGCCGCCATAGCAATGCCGGACGTTGCCGAAAACAGCGGAATTTTCAGCATCATTCCGGCCACCATCGTGGCAACAAACGCCGTAAAACAGAAGTTAATCAGCGGGTTCATATGCCGTGCGGTCAAAACCTGACGGACATACATCGCACAACCGCTGGCGGCAAAGGTAATCACCGCCCCGTCCCAGCCGCCGTTATTCAGCTTACAGAAACAGGCGCAGGACAGCGCCACCATCAGCACCATCACCCAGCGCGGATAGCGCAGCGGTTTCATATGGGCGAATTTTTTCTGCACCCCTTTGCAGTCAAGATGACCGTGCTCCGCAAGGATCACCACATGCTGCACTTCTGTGACGATATGCATATTAATACCGCGATCGACCACCTTGCGGGTGGATGTCAGGCAATGCCCGTTAATGATCGTGGTGAGCACAATGGCATTCGCCGAGATGGCGCAATCCACCTGGTCAGCTCCGAGCGCCTTCCCTGTCCGTCCCGCCAGCTCCTCCACCAGCATACTTTCCGCACCGTGCTGTAACAGCAGCAGCCCGCACTCGATACACAGGCGGGTGATAGTCCGCTGCATATCCTGTGTAATCTCTTTCCCCTGTCCCATAATTTTACCGTTAACCGTTGATGGTCCGACTTTCCCGCTATTCTAATTCTTTGTATTAACAACTCACTGGGTTTGATCAATAGTTTGATAATAAATAGTCTTACTATGCCGTAATTGCAGTATGGCAGGGAAACGGGCTATTGAGCAATCCGGCGCGGCGTGGTTAAATCAGGACATATCACTGCCACAGGAGCCTGAATCTGTTATGTCATCCACCCCGTCACCATTAACCCCGAAAGGGCAGCGCCGCCGTCATGCCATTCTCACCGCCGCTGCGGATGTTTTTATCCTTCATGGTTACGAAGGCACGACTCTGGATATGATAATTGAACAATCCGGCGGGTCACGTTCCACGCTGTATACCTCTTTTGGCGGGAAAGAAGCATTGTTTCTGGCCGTCATAGACCATCTTATCAGCGGGATTTTTGAGGATAATGAAGAGGAAGAACCGGAAACGGCACCCGATGCGGAAACACTGTTATATACCAGCGGCAGACGTTACCTGCACAGCATTGTTCACCCGCAGTCACTCGGTTTATATCAGCTGATTCTGGCGGAATCACAGCGCTTCCCGCAAATCAGTGAACAATTTTACCGCGCCGGCCCGCTGCGCACCGCACAAAAACTGGCGGCCGGGCTGAAAGCACTGCCCGGTATCGCCGCATCAGAGGAAACATTACTGGCCGTTGCCGCCCGTTTTCTGGAAATGCTGAAAGCCGACCTGTATCTGCCGGTTTTCGGTCATCGTCATAAGAAGCCAACGGCGGAATTTATTGAAAAACAGCTGCCGTTATCTGTGGAGATAACGGCCTGTTACCTCCGCCACACATTAACATCCCAATGAACAGCGGTTACCATTAACATCGGCCTTCAGGCGGTCACTTCTGCCGCCTTTGCCCGTGCCGCTGCCATATCATCAGCAACAAACACCGGCACACCGTAGACCGCACCAGCCATAGGCGCGAATTTCGCCAGCTCCGCTTTATCACCGGTTTCCTGATTGGCGGTCAGGATCATCACACTGCAATATGCAGCCATTTTCTCTTTTCCGGTTTTCAGCCAGCGGCGGACATACTTACGCGCATCCATATCTTCCTGTGTATCCGGCTTTTCCGGCCCGTCTTTCGGCGGGTAAATTAATGCGAACGGGGTCTGCTTATCCAGCAGCGCATCCAGTTCTTTCACCCACTGTTCTGTTTGTGCCATATTTTCCGGGAATGACTGCATTATCACTACCGGGAAGGCGCCTGTATCCATATGAACAAAATTAACTGCTGACATAATAACTCCGTAATTTTTTGTATTTGTCGGTACATTATTATTCCGGCAGAAACCTGTCAACAAATAAGAATGCGTTTCAATTGCATCAGCACAAATTGCGCATTATCTGCCCGCAGGTGCCGGGCCGTGTTATTCTTATGCATAAAGTAAGTAATTATTCTGAGATTCATCTTATTCTTATATATATCCCATGATATTTCGGGGAATATTGATTAATTATTCATATCCGTTCCTGCCTACAACATAAGGTCTATAATGAAAAAGCTGACACTAATTACCCTGGGATGCCTGTTCTCTGTTACTGCTTTTGCTGCCAATGCCAGCAAAGTCTGTGATGAATATTTCACTGAAATCGACGAAATGGTCAAACTGGCAGAGCAGGAAGCCAAAGGTGATGCTGATGCAACTGCACAGATCACTGCCATGAAACAGCAGCTGGAAACCGCAAAAACACAGATTAAATCTGTACCGGAAGAGACTCAGGACATGGCGTGTCAGCAGGGTCTTGATGCACTGAAGGAATTCAAAGCATCGATGGCAAAACAGTAATTCTGTTTTCACGAAAAAGGTCCGCGTTTGCGGACCTTTTGGTTTTTATTGTTATACTTAATATTCAGCGGACAACCAGTACGGAAACCTGCGCATGTGCCACAATCCCGGAGGCGGTTGACCCCAGCAGATGGGTTGAAATACCCGGCAGGCGCGAACCGACAACAATCAAATCAGCATGGATCTCTTTTGCTTTTGCCAGCACTTTATCTCTCGGCGTGCCGTAATCCACAAAATAACTGACCTGCTCTGCCGGTAAATCCACTTTTTCGGCAATCGCTTTTAACTCATCTTTTGAACGGGCAACGGCTTTTTCCGCAAATGAGTTCAGTAATTCATAGTGGTAGTTATAGCTTATTGAGAATTTCGAAATATCCGGTACAGAGTGAAACAACATCAGTTTCGCCTGTGACATCTTCGCCAGATAAATCGCGTGTTTCAGGGCATTACTCGTCAGTACATCTTCTGTCACATCAATAGGAACTAATATCGTTTTATACATACCATCCCTCATTGTCAGTTCAATGTGTATTTGAGTTAAGTATAGGCAATAAACCGGAAACCGCTGTGCCGGGCATCATGTTTTTTCAGAAGAAACAGGCAGGTAAAACAGCCGGTGACACAGTATGTCACCGGAAAAATATCAACGATATGCAGAACTCAGCGGACAACCATCACCGAGACCGGCGCATAACGGACAACACCACCGGCGGTCGAGCCCAGCAGATGGGTGGAGATATTCGGACGGCGGGAACCGATAACAATAATATCGGCTTTTACCTCTTCCGCTGCCTGGATAATTTCATCACGCGGCGAACCGAACGTAATCGTGTAAGCGAGTCGCTCCGGCGGCAGATCAATAGAATCCATCAGCATATGAAGATCTTCTTCCGCTTTAATGGTCGCTTTATCTTTTATCTCCATATAACCCAGCGCATACGCATTAATAATCGCGGATGAGATCGGCAGGACATGGACAATATGCAGCTTAGCCCCTGTTTCTTTCGCCAGATAGAGTGCATGGCGGACAGCTTTACTGGTCAGTTCTTCTTCTGAAATATCGATAGGAACCAAAATTGTATTATACATACTGCCTCCTTGAATAAATCATGCGATATATTGTCACTATATTAAACAGAGCGGAAAATATCTGTGAGATTGATACCGTTAACTCTTATTACCCGGCATTTCTGTTATCAGGCGGTTACGGATTAACCGCACATAATCAATAATTTCATGAGCAGTTAATCCGGCAGGGCCGATACCGGCGGCCACACATTCATCTGCCGCCGCGCCGTGCAGCCAGACTCCGCCACAAACCGCTTCCTGCACCGGCAGCCGTTGTGCCAGCAGACTACCGATAATACCGGATAGCACATCCCCGCTGCCGGCAGTGGCCAGCCCGCGGTTACCGCTGTGATTACACCATAACTCACCGTCCGGTGAGGCAATCAGGCTGCGGTGCCCTTTCAGCACCGCCCAGCAGTGATACTGAGCTGCCAGCGCCAGCGCCGCCGCCGGGCGATCCGCCTGAATATCCGCCACGGTGGTATGCAGCAGACGGGCGGCTTCCTGCGGATGCGGGGTTATCACACAGTTATCATCCAGCGCGATACCCGGCGTGGCGGCCAGAATATTCAGTGCATCCGCATCCAGCACCTGTGGTTTGCCGGTCTGCATAAACGCCGCTTCCGCCAGTACGCGGCTCTCTGTACTCTGCCCCAGTCCGGGACCGGTAACCTGTGCGGTCAGCGCCGGATCATCCGCAAGGGCGCGGGCAGTACGCAGCATCAGCTCCGGTGCATTCTCAACAAACGGCACCGGCAACTGCGGCTGATTAAACCCCAGGATTACTTTGCCGCACCCGGTTTTCAGGGCAGCACATCCGGCCAGAATAACCGCACCGGTCATTCCGGCAGCCCCGCCGGTGATCCCGAGGGTACCGAATGTGCCTTTATGACTGTCTTCCGGGCCCGGTGTTTTTAATGCCGGGTAATCGCGGGTTATGGCATTGATATCAATAATATTCATCTGATTATTTTGCCTTTTTCAGCGGATAATGAACGCACCCTGTTTATCAGCATAACGGGAAAATAAAAAAGAAGGTAGAGCAGTGACGGGCAGATCTGGTATTCTTTGCGGCTGATATATCCGGGACTGATAAATATAACGGTTGAGGTTAACCATGAATAACGCATTTAAAACAGAAAACGATACTGAAACACTGGCTGCAGAAGTGACCTGCTTAAAAGCACTGGTAACATATTTACTGAAGGCGGTGGGTCAGGCGGATGCCGGCCGTATTATCGTCAATATGGAACGCCAGATCAGCGAAATTGATGATGAGCATCTGTCCGGTACCTTTAAAAATACCATTGCCCAGATTAAAACTGAGTACCGGAAATAATTTCCGGCCTGGCAATTAATGCTGTCCGGGGATAATGCAACGAATCGCTAAAGAGAGAGGCCGCTGTTTGTGTAAGGATGATGTTCCTGTACTAAATACCCTTTCTTTTTTATTTTCGTTTCTGTCCGCACGCTGTTATACAACGTGCGGACTTTTTTTATGCTGTACGGTTATTTCTGTTCCGTTTTCATTTCTTTCAGCAGGCGGACAGCAAATAATCCGAGTATTACCACACCAGCCACCAGCACACCCCATAACAGCCAGGTTTTCCAGGCAAACGGCGGCGGAGCTTCCGGTTCAGGCAGTAACTTCGCTTCCCCGCCCAGTGTGACCTCTTTTTCTGACACATCAGCCCGCGGAATTGCATCCTGATTATTCAGATTATTGCCCGGCAGAAGCTGAGACAGCGGTAAAAATGCCCCATCAGCATCATGCGCCCCCCACACCAGCAGATACGGCGCGGAGCCCTGGGCGTTGAAGGTCAGATATTGTGCATATTTAACCCCGGTAACCTTCGGTGGTGTTTCACGCCAGCTGCTGTTAATCGCGGTCAGTCTGACCTGGCGGACCGGCAGATCATTCAACCGGATGTTACTGTTGCGGTTTTCCGCATCATCCGACACCAGTGAATAAAGCACTTTATTATCCAGCGGCAGCCAGTTCCCTTCTGTACCACTCCGGTATTCTATCCGTACCGGCAGCACCGTATTTTCCCGGTCAATATGAAAATCCAGACGGCTGAGACTCTGGGTATTCGGCAGGCTGTAAATCATACTGCCGTCAGTGTCCTCCGCAGGCACAAAATCAAAACGGTTCACCTCACGGCGCTCCACAGTCCGGGAACTCATCCCTTCTGCGGTGGTGATCTGCGGTGGTGCCTGATTGTTATCTCCGGTAACGGAAAGCAGCCAGTATTTCGCCCTGCTTTCATCACCGCTGATATAGCCCGGAATTTTTATCTGCTGTGCCAGCAGCGTATCCTCACCGGATTTCAGATCCATCAGCGGCACATCGAGGATCACCGGCGACCAGCTCTGTTTGTCATCGCTGCTGAACAGTGAGGCTTTGGCCTGCATATTACCGGTCTGCTGCGGCCAGTTCAGTGTGACTTCCCGCAGCGGCAGCGGGAGCTGCTGCTTGTTATCCGGCACCAGCAGGTAAGTCGCGGTGGACGGACGCGCCAGGCTGTCCGCCTTATCATTATAAATCGTCAGTTCTGTACCGTTATCCGCTTTCAGGCGGATTTTGCGGTTGCCGTCCTGCTCTTCCGTCCGGCTTTGTGACAGCGGATAGATAACGAAGCGGACACGCGCGCTTTCATCTTTTACCTGCTTCGCCGCCGTCAGTGACATCGGCACCGGCGTACCGGAGCTGTCAAAGATACGGATATCCCGCAGATCCGGCCAGGCACTGTTGAGCCAGACATTATCCGGTACTGTCAGCCGGTAAAATGGTGCATTCTCCGCCCGGAGCTGTAATTCCGCCCCCTGATTAAAATCATTCAGTGTCTTCGCCGGGGTGTCCGCCCGCGAAAGGGTCGTCACCGATGTCAGCACCGCCGCCAGGAGCACAGCCCCCGTATGCCATTTGCGGCGCAGTGCCGCCTTTTTACCTGTGATCATCAGTTATCTTCCTTATTATTCTGTATGTCAGTGCCTGTCTTCGGCGGTAACGGCGAGAAATATCCCACAACCAGTATCAGCAGAGCCACCCCGATAAATGCACCGGCTCTGGCAAGCCCGCTGCTCTGGTTCATATCAACTACAAAGAGTTTAATAATCACCACGGCAAAGACAGCCGCCCCGGCCAGCCACAGATGGCGTTTATGCCGGCGGGTTGCGGAGGTCATCAGGATCACGGCGGTCAGTGCCCAGACAATCGCCAGCGTGGTCTGAATAAGACGGGACTGCAGCAGCCCGGTGGTTGTCCATGCAGTGCCGTCCGCAAAGGCCAGTGCGCGGATCAGAATACCGTTCGCCCACCAGATCCCAAGCACGGCAATGGTAATACCCAGGCCGCGCACCACATCTGCCCGGAAATGCACTGCAGGTGTGGTCCGTATCAGCGCATCACGCAGACACCACAGTGCAGCAAGTCCGAACAGCCCCGCTTCATCCAGTGGGTTCAGCAGCGGCACGTACTGCCAGAGCGACAGCTGACCATCCTGCATATTTCCGGTAAACAGTGCCAGTCCCAGCAACACAGCCAGCGGATAGGCACTCTGCCAGTACAGCGCGGCATGATTGTCCATCGGCGGCCGGCGCAGGCGCTGCATGGCGTAAAGCACGAAAATCACACCGCACGCCGACAGCATGGCAATAAAGTAACCCCACTCTTCCGTGCCCCACGGCAGCTGCATTTCCGCCCACATCACTTCGGCGGCGACCAGGCCGATGACGGTCCAGAGTGACGCACCGTGCATCAGGTTGCTGACAATGCGCGGTGCCTGTTCCGGCAGCAGCCGGATAAAGGTAATCATACTGCCGATAACCAGCAGCCAGATAAAGCCGCCGTACAGCGAACCGGCCGCATGTGTTCCGGTAAGAATATAGTCACACAGTATCAGCAGGCTCACTATCCACAGCGCACTGATGCAGTAATACAGCTGAGTCCACCGTACTTTGCGCGCCAGGAAGAACCAGCTCCAGACCGAGATCACAAGCCCGGTCAGCACATACTCCTCACCGGACAGTAATTCCCCCGCCGGTGATAACCACGGCAGCATCCACAGCCAGGAGAGCCAGGTGACCATGGCCGGGATAATCAGCAGTCCGGAAATCAGTTTGCTGCGGTTCATCAGGCGGAAATGGTGATGAAGTGCCCCGGCAACCAGCAACCCGCCCCACTGGAAGATATACATCCAGATGCTTTGTTCTGACCAGAAAATAAAGTCCATACTGTAGAGCAGAGACGCAAACCCGAGCAGCACCAGTCCGGTGGCGCTCCAGCCGACAATCCGCTGTTTTTGCAGACAGGCGAACCACAGTATCGCCAGCCCTTCAATCGTCCAGGCCACGGATGTCCACTGCGGCGACAGTGCCAGCGGTACTGCCAGCGAGATAAAGCCGATACTGAGCAGCAGGAAGCCGAGTGACAGCCGTTGCCCGTCAGCACGGAAGCGGCGCAGACTGACCACCGCAAGCAGCAGATAAATCAGCCCGAAGACCAGCGATGATATTGCGGTACCGAGATAGAACGGCTCCGTAATGGCATATTGCAGGGAAAACGCCAGCACCGGCGGTGCAAACAGCAGTACCGAGTCCACCATCAGCTGTTTTCGCCCGTCATCTGTCCGGACATGATGCCGTGCATATTGCTGCGTCAGCAGCCCGTAGACCACCAGATTCAGAATAATGAAGATCTGACAGTTCAGGTAATACTCCGGCTGGTAGTTATCCACGCCCCAGATCACACCGACCACAAAGGTAAAGGTGAAACCGGCGATATTCAGCACCCGCCAGCCCTGCCAGTAGTTTATGATCAAAATGGAGACGGAAAGCATCAGATAATAGGAGAACAGCGCAACATAATTACCGCTGCCGGTGGAGAGCAGCACCGGCGCCGCATAACCACCGATCACAGCCAGAACCGCCAGGCTGACCGCGTTTTGTATCACCGCAAAGAAAACCGATGCCAGGCAGATAACCACCATCAGCACCAGTGCAAAGGCCAGCGGCAGGAACTCATAAAGCTTATAGGCGGCAAATATCGTGATATAAAACGCACCGAGGCTGCCGCCCTGAACAATCAGGCTGTACAACCGGTTTTTATGGCGGACACACCAGCCGACAATAAAGAGTGTCACTGACAGGATTGCCGCACCGATCAGACGGACTTCCGGTGTCAGGATATTATTTTCGATACTGAATTTCAGCAGATAGGAAAGGCCGATAAACAGCAGCAGAATACCGATTTTAGCCGGGAGGTTGCCGTTAAGCAGCCATTCGAGAATATTGACCGCCGGGCTTTTGCGCTCCGCCGCTGCAATATCCGCCGGGAACTGTATTGCCGCCGCGATAACAGGTTCCGGTTCAGGAACAGGATCAGGCTCCGGCACCGGTTCATACTGCACTTCCGGCTCCGGTTGCAGCGGGATCGCTTCAGACAGCGCAGCAGCCTGAACTGTAGTCTCCGCCACCGGCTGACCGCCGGTCAGGGCATCCAGTTCCCGGCGCAGTGATTCCGTTTCCTCCGTCAGAACACTGACCTGCAGCTTCAGCAGCGTTGTGCGCCGCAGCGCCGCAACAGCAATAAACGGCGTCACAACAATGAGCGCCACTAACACAAAACCCCAGAAGAGTAATGAATCCATGTTTATCCTGTTTTTCAGTCTTTAACTTAGAGTGTAGACAATTTTTAATTTCCGTTATCTCACATACTGCCTGTTATGCTGCTAAAAATCAGGTGAATAAATCCGGCTATTTAACAAATGCCATAAAATGCTGTTTTATCCCGTTAATCCGTTGTTAAAACACCGGAAACATCTGCAGACGCACGGATTTCGCACCTGTTTTGACTAAAAATCATTTTTCCGGTTTTTAAATATTGACTGTTATCACAAAAAGGGGCAATTTTGAGATACAGATCACAACAATAAAAGGACACTCACTATGCGATTTTTAGCCCGCTTCTTAAAAGAGTTAGACAACGTCACTGCGTCCTTCTGTGTGGTCGCATTTTACCGTAACCGTCTCTGACGGACAGACTGAGCATTTTTGAGTTATATCGATTCAAATCAAATTTAGTTTAAATGTTAAATTTAATTTGTGAGAAAGATTGACACTCATCAACAAAGTGCTAAAGTTATGTCATCGAATTGTGAGAACGCAATAAACAAGAACGCAATTATGTTACCTGCAATAAAAAATATCAGACGTTTTATCTCAGAGCTCAATAAAATCGCCCGTATTATATTCTGAAGATAAACGCACATCGTTTTCAGGCTCCCTCTGCGGAGCCTTATTTTTTTCTGCCTGTACCCCATCCTCCTCTGAAAGGTTTATACTGACCGCATTATTTTTTGTGAAATAAGGAGCAACTGTCGTTATGCAACATGACATCCAGCGTCTCAGAAGAATTCGTCAGACCCCGCAGATGCGTGATCTGTTCCGGGAAACCTCATTAAGCCTCAATGATCTCGCGTTACCGATTTTTGTCGAAGAAGGCGCCGATGACTATAAAGCCATCGACAGCATGCCCGGCGTTATGCGTATACCGGAAAAGCGTCTGGCTTACGAAATCGAGCGGATCGCCAAAGCCGGTATCAAATCCGTCATGACATTCGGTGTTTCGCATCATCTGGATGCAACCGGCAGTGATGCCTGGGCGGAAGATGGTCTGGTTGCGCGGATGTCCCGTATCTGCAAAGAGACCGTGCCTGAGATGGTGGTGATGTCCGATACCTGTTTCTGTGAATACACCAGCCACGGACACTGTGGTGTGGTGCATGACGGCGTGGTGGATAACGACGAAACCCTGCATAACCTCGGGTTACAGGCGGTGGTTGCCGCACAGGCGGGTGCTGATTTTATCGCGCCTTCCGCTGCCCAGGACGGCCAGGTGCGGGCTATCCGTCTGGCACTGGATGCCGCCGGGTTCCATCAGACCGGGATTGTGTCCTACTCCACCAAATTCGCCTCTGCCCTTTACGGCCCGTTCCGTGATGCAGCCGGTTCCTGCCTGAAAGGCGACCGCAAAACCTATCAGATGGATCCGATGAACCGCCGTGAAGCCATCCGTGAATCCCTGATCGATGAGCAGGAAGGTGCAGATATGCTGATGGTGAAACCGGCCGGTGCTTATCTGGATATTCTGCGCGATGTGCGCGAGCGTTCAAATCTGCCGCTGGCGGCCTATCAGGTGAGCGGTGAATACGCGATGATCAAACTGGCCGCACAGGCCGGTGCCATTGATGAAACCCGCGTTGCACTGGAGACTCTCGGCGCCATCAAACGTGCCGGGGCAGATTTAATTTTCAGTTATTTCGCCCTGAGCCTGGCAGAGAATAAGATCCTGAGCTGATAAGCTGAATTATCCTCTTTGCTGAAAAGTCCCGGTTCGCCGGGATTTTTTGTGCTGTGACGCTTCCGGTACAGGCAGACAGAACGAAAAAACGCTGTAAATACATCCCTGTACGCTCGGATCGCGCCATCCGTGGCGCTTACGTTTTCCGTTCGCCTGTCTGCCTGTACCTGCGCGTCAGTCAGGCCGCCGATATGTCATCAGGATAATTTTTCTTCCAGAAATGCCTTCAGCACTTTTGCCTGGTTATGCTCTTTATCTTTTGCCGCAAACAACAGTGTCAGATTGCCCTGCACCGCTCTGGCCACCAGCGGTTGCCAGCTTTGCGGGCTGCTCTCCAGCTCTTCACGGTAGCGCCGTTCAAACTCCGGAAACTGATCACTGTTAGCGTGGAACCACTTGCGTAATTCCGTATCCGGCGCAACATCCTTATTCCATTCATCGTAATTCAGATCGGTTTTTTTAATTCCGCGCGGCCACAACCGGTCAACCAGTACCCGGTAACCGTCACTTTCCGCGACCTCATCATAAACCCGTTTGCAGAAAATCATACTGCTGCTCCTTTAACCTGTTTTTCATGAGCCAGTAACCAGGCTTTGCGGTCCGTTCCTCCGGCATAGCCGGTCAGTTCACCGTTTTTGCCGGTAACGCGGTGACACGGCACCAGCACGGAAACCGGATTCATCCCGTTGGCCCGCCCGACAGCCCGGACAGCGCGCGGTGAGGATAATGATTCCGCCAGCATACTGTAAGTAATGGTACTGCCAAACGGCACAGACAATAATGCATCCCAGACTTTTTGCTGAAAAGGCGTTCCCGGCAGCACCAGCGGAACGGTAAATATCATGCGTTTACCGGCGAAATAGTCCTGCAGTTGTGATTCCAGCAGCGCCAGGTGAGGATGATTTCTGTCTGTTACCGCCATTTTCAGCCGGGCAGAAACCAGCTGTAAGGTATCTTCGCGGCGGTTGTCTTCAGTAAATTCCAGAAAACAAACCCCCTGCTCCGTTGCCGCTGCCGACATCTCACCCAGTACCGTGCTGAATTGTGTACGAAATATCATCAGAATTCCTTTATTTTCCGTATATCACTGGCAAGTGTACCGTTTTCTTTACGAAATCGTATATTTTATGAGTTAAAATTGATTTTATTATGCTCAACTTCTTTTGAGTGAAAACTTGATTGAACTCACACTAATGAGTAAAGTACATCCCAACGATACAGCACATTAACTGTACCAGTTTAGATTAACAGATAAACACGTTCACCCGAGTATTGAACATTATTTTCAGAAATAATGGAGGAATTGTTATGGCTAAATTAATTAAATCCACAAAAACAACTTTTGATCGTATTACCACTGCAGTTATGACAATTTCTGTACCGCGCTTCTTTTAATTAATACGCGACAAATTGCCTGTGCCGCTGTGTTTATGCGGCACAAAAAAAATCGACAGCCTGAATGCTGTCGATTTTTTTATTGGTATTACTCCGTAAAACAACCGGTTATTGCGCACTCTTACTAATATCCGGCACTTTTGCCAGATCTGCTGCAATCTTAACGGTTTCATCAAGATACGCATCCGGCCCTTCATAATCTTTCGGCAGAGCCTCGAGATTTGCCAGCGGTTTCTTGCCTTCACGGGCATAACGTTCATTAATCCGTTTCAGCTTAATCCCTTCCAGCTCTTTATCTTCTTTATCACGCTTCGCGTAATTCAGGGAAATAATATACTGAGTCGGCTTATTAGCTTTAAACCGTGCCAGGTCTTCGTAAATATAAGCGAATTCCGGATCGGTTTTTGAACGTTCCTGGTATTTCTGTGCCAGTTCAGGTACTGCTTTACGGATAATATCCGTCTGTGAATACTGCGCCGGGGCAATGCTGTCCCACGGTAATGCATTATCCTCAAAACTTTCACCGATATCGTCGTTATCAAAGCCGGTCGGCATAATGATATCCGGCGTTACCCCTTTGCGCTGGGTGCTGCCGCCGTTAATACGGTAGAATTTCTGGATAGTATATTGCACAGAGCCTAAATCCGGCCATTCAGGGCGCAGCATCTGGTCATAAATACGGCTGACAGGACGGTGCTGCTGCACGGTACCTTTACCGAAGGTCGGTTCACCGACAATCAGCGCACGGCCGTAATCCTGCATGGCTGCCGCGAAAATCTCAGACGCGGATGCGCTCAGGCGGTCAACCATCACCACCAGCGGACCTTTGTAGTAGATGACATCATCGCTGTCCGCATCTTCACGGACACGGCCGTTGTTATCCCGTACCTGCACCACCGGACCACTGGTGATAAACAGACCGGACAAATCAACCGCTTCTGTCAGTGCACCGCCGCCGTTACCGCGCAGGTCGATAATCACCGCATCCACTTTCTCTTTGGCCAGTTTCTGCAGTTGGGTTTTGGTGTCATTGGTCAGACCCACATAGAAACCCGGAATATTGAGCACCGCAACTTTCTGGTCGCCGACCTGTTTGATGGTCATTTTCACCGCTCTGTCTTCCAGGCGGATCTGCTCACGGGTCAGGGTCACAATACGTGGTTTGGCCCCTTTGGTATCACCCAGCACTTCCAGGCGGACTTTACTGCCTTTGGCACCTTTGATTTGTGATACTACATCATCCAGGCGCCAGCCGACCACATCCACCATCGGCTTACCGGCCTGGCCGACGGCCAGAATTTTATCTCCGACCGCCAGTTCCTTGCTCTTCAGCGCAGGACCACCGGCGACCAGTGAATTAATCACAGTGTAATCATCATCCATCCGCAGCACGGCACCGATGCCTTCCAGAGACAGGCTCATTTCTGAGTTAAACTGCTCGGTATTGCGCGGGGAGAGATAACTGGTATGCGGATCGATCTCGCGGGCAAACGCGGTCATGATCAGCTGGAAAACATCCTCACTTTTCGTCTGTGTCAGACGTTTAAGGGCGTAGGTATAGCGCTTGGTGAGGGTTTCTTTGATTTCATTATCATCTTTGCCGGACAGTTTCAGAGTCAGCCAGTCATACTTGACTTTGGCGTCCCACAGTTTATCCAGCTCGGCTTCTGTCTGCGGCCACGGTGCTTTGCTCCGGTCCACATCAATGACATCGTCGCCGTCAAAATTCATCGGCTGTTTCAGGCGGTTCAGTGCATACTGAAAGCGCTCAAAACGGCGTTTTTGTGACAGGTTAAACAGATCGTATAACGGCTGTAATTCCCCTTTGCGGAGATAATTGCCGACATCTGCCTTGTTCTTACTGAATTTCGCCACATCAGACGCCAAAAAGACGTTATGGCTGTAATCCAGCAGATTCAGATAACGCTCCAGAATTTTCGCTGAAAATTCGCCGTCCAGCTGAAACTGACGGTAATGGGAATGCAGAAACCGGGACGTCACACGCTCACTGACCGTGGAGTGCTCCGGTGCCTGCTGAGTATCCGGCAGTTGGCTGATTTTGACATCCGGCAGCGCAGAGGTGCCGGTTTTTGCCATCGTATTGCCGGTTAAACTAAATCCGATGAGCAACGCCAGGGGTAAAAATTTGTTCATGCCTCGGTTGACTCCGTATCAGAATTTTAAGTGTTCCGCACGCACGATCATTGCCAACCCTGAAGGCAGCTGAACACGTACACCGTCTTTGGTGATCTCGAGAACCTGCGCATCCATAACGCCGGAACCGACTGTCACCTTCAGTTGCTGCCCCACCTTCAGTGCCTGAATATCAGTGATTGGTGTCAGTTCAGACTGAGATTCGGGACGTGGTGCACGTGGTTTACGTGGTGCATCAGCGGATTTCGGCGACGGAGCTTTACCGGTACGCGGCGCTTTATGCTTATCCGTACGGCTGCGGCGGGAGTCAGCGGCGGCTTTATCTGCCGGACGCGGTTTTTTCTCACCGTCCTGCTCACGTTTCTGCGCGCGCTGCGCCTGGACTCTGGCTTTCGCTTCCGCTAACTGGGTACGGGCATGTTCAACATGTTCCGCTTCCAGATCGCCGCAATCGTTACCATCCAGGTCAACACGTTTGGCCCCTTCTTTGACGCCGTACAGATAGCGCCAGCTGGAGGTGTACATCCGCAGTGCGGTACGTAACTGTGTTTTACTGATACCATCTTCTTCAGTGATACGACTGACGATATCGCGGAAGATGCCGATTTTCAGCGGACGGGCTTCGCCTTCTGCCACAAAGCATTGCGGGAAGCGCTGAGCCAAAAATGAAATAATTTCTTTACTGCTATTCAACTTGGGTTGATTTTCCATGAATTTTCCTGATTACAACGGTGCTTTGCCAACCAGCAGGCATGAACAGGCGTCATTATAATAGTGTTACAGACAAATGCTATGCTCCCGGAGGCCTAACTTGCGATCATTTCACGATATTTCGGCATAAAGCACGTTGCCAGATGTGCGCAGAGCGCGTCATTCAAGGCTTTGAGACCAATTTCATCATTATTATCAAAACGATTAAAAACCGGGCTGTCGATATCCAGTACGCCGATAATCTGACCATTTACCACGAGCGGCAACACTATTTCTGAGTTACTGGCCGAATCACAGGCAATATGTCCGGCGAAATCATGCACATCATCCACACGGATAACCTGCCCCTGAGCAACCGCAGTTCCGCAGACACCACGACCAACCGGAATGCGGACACAGGCCACTTTCCCCTGAAACGGCCCCAGCACGAGGGTATCCCCCTGAAGGAGATAGAATCCGGCCCAGTTTATCTGTTCCAGCTCATCAAAAAGGACGGCACTGACATTGGACAGTGTCGCGATGACATCTTTCTCATCACTGATAAGCGATGTTAAACGGCGGGTTAAATCCTGATAAAACGCGAGTTTATTCATGTGTCACACTACAGTTACGGGTTAATTATCCGGTTAAAGTAATGTTTAATTTATATCAAATAACGGGGCTGCCCTATAGGATTATTACAAATCCTTTCGCATTTTTCGTGAAAATGAGGGAGAAGAACGGCGGGAATAAAAAAGAGACCGGATAAAGTCCTCTATCCGGTCCAGGGAAAAAGGCTCATAGCGAGCCGTGCGCTAAAATTGCCATTGAAAATATCGTACAACCTACATGATTAAGATTAGTCGGTTTGGTTACATATGCAAAATATTTATTTATCAAATCGTTAACATATATCTGATTTAAATGGCTTATATTTCAGCTGGTTAATTAATAACCGAATATTAATCGTTAAATTTCATAATTAATATGTGTTATTTATCACCACACAGCGCACCGGCAGCCTCAATGATCGGGGTAAGATCCATGCCTTTTTCCGCGTCTCCGGTTTGTTTTAATGTGATAACTGAGAGGTCAGTCACCTTTATTTTCTGCTCTTTTGCCTGTTGTGCCGCCACATCATTCAGCGGATACGACATCAGTGTGGACGGATTAATCACCCACAGTGCATTTCCGTCCCGGCAGTTGATCATCACTTCCTCACGGGTAAACGGCCACTTTTCACCAAACTCAAACTTGCTGATGGTTTTCAGCGGCGCAGCCTGTGCCGCACCTGCCAGTAAAAGAGGAATTAATGCCAGAGCTTTCTTCATAGTGTGTCCCGGTTGTCAGCCTGTCCGGAGTTATACAGGCTGATAAGTTGCAAAAATCGCCACCATTAAAATGGCCAGTGTGCCGAAAATTATCTCAACCCAGCTGTTAATCATCAACAGGCGGAAGCGGCCTGATTGTGCGATTTTCGGTACCACCGCATAACGGTTTATCACCGCCAGCAGCACCATCGTCAGCACCAGCCCTGTTTTCAGCCATAACAGTGCCTGATAATCACTGCCGCTCCACTGCGGCCAGTCCGGCAACAGCAGCATAGTGCTGATAAGGCCGGTTGCCAGTACCAGAAAGACAGCAAAATGCCCCAGGTTTGAAAAACGGATCAGGGTGGCCACCACTTCTTTCGGCAGCCCCTGCGCGAGTGTGTCACGCCGCAGCAGGATCAGCAGACAAACCAGGAACGGCCACAATCCACCGAACCAGTAAGCGGCACTGAGCAGGTGAACAACCTGATTAAACTGATAGAGCCGCCCTGTCCAGCCGCTGTGCAGCATGCCGTGGCCGGTAAAGGCGTGCAGCGCCAGCATCGCCGCGGCACAGATCAGAAACAGACTGCTTTGCACCCGTCCGGACGGCAGCAGCAGTCCGCCGCAGAGAATAACGGCAAGCACCAGCTGCCAGCGCCAGATCTCCCCGAAAGAAGTGGAAAGCACCGCGAGGATAATATCCGGATCCTGCATATCCGCCCAGCCGTCCCCCATCAGTGCCGCCTGTAACAGCAGCCAGAGGAACGTTGTCAGGACCGTAAACACAGCTGCACTGCAGGCGGTAGAACGCAGGCGGGCCCGCAGCAGCAGTGCCACCCGGTCGCCGGGCAGCAGAACAGAGAACAGGCCGCAACCCGCAAGGAGCATCACGGCCGTAAAATGAATGAAGCGGCAGATAATCAGCAGCGCTTCCGGTGTCAGTTCCATAACCGGTTTATTTTACCGTAAACTGATAGTCACCATTGGTTTTGTGCCCGTCGACAGAAACCACTTTCCATTCAACGTGATAGATACCGGCTGGCAGCGTTTCTGTCAGCGGCAGGATCAGACGGGTATCATTTCCTTCCGCCAGTTCCGGTTTTCCGGCTGCAACAGGTTTATTCTGTGCATCTTTCACGCTGATTTTACTGAATTTCAGTTCAATCCCTTCCGAAAAATCCAGAGAGATATTTTCCGGTGAACCGGTCACTGCCGCATCTGCCGCCGGAACCAGCGTTTTGACATGAGCGTGAGCGAACGCCTGCTGGCCGGATAAACCGACAAATAAAACAACAACAGCAGATAATTTGCGCCAGTGCGCGGTCAGGTTGGTTAACATAATGGTATGCCTCATTTTTGCAGGTGATGTAATTATGCGGGACATACTAGCGCAACCGGGGGCATTGCGGAAACCTTCACAGGCCGGAGAGTGTTTTTTGTGATCGGCAACACAAATAAAAACCACACAAATATCAGTATATTATGATAATTGTGTGGTTATATTATAAATAATAATGCTGTTAAAAATGATCAGCTTGCGGATGGTTCGCTTGCCATACGGCCCAGATCTTTATCCAGCAGGAACAACGATTTGCCGCTGTCACCCACCATTGCGAATTTATCCAGCACAGATTTAAACAGTTTTTCTTCTTCGTGCTGCTCAGCCACATACCACTGCAGGAAGTTAAAGGTGGAATAATCCTGTGAGGTCAGCGCAGCATGAACCAGCTTATTAATTTCATCAGTAATTAATTTTTCATGTTCCAGCGTCAGGGTGAAAATATCACTCACTGAACTGAATTCTGACGGCGGTGCATCAATGGCCCCGAGCAACGGCATCGCGCCGGTATCGCTGAGGTAATTAAACAGGCGCTGCATATGCTCCATTTCTTCCGCTGCGTGCGCTTTCAGAAATGCGGCAGCACCTTCGTAGCCTTTATCAGCACACCATGCGCTCATCTGCAGATATAAATTTGAGGAATAAAATTCAAGATTCAGCTGGGCATTCAGTTGTTTGACCATATCCGGCTTTAACATTTACAGGCTCCTGTCAGTCGTTTATTTCATCATCTGCGGTCATTATGCACACTCCTGCCGGGAAGAAAAGTGCTATTTAATAAATTCACAACATATTGAAAACAAAATGATTTTGTAAGGATAATCAGAATTAATCGCATTCTCTTTACAGAGGGGCCGAATACACGTCAATCCGGGCTTGCAGTCCGGCGGCAGCTCAGTTAAGTTAAGGCCGTCAGCCGTTACAGGAGCATATCGTGAGTTATAATCTTGCCGAACTCAGCCAGGAAGAGATGGATAAAATCAATGCGGACTTAGCCGCATCCGGTGTCGCCTTTAAAGAGCGCTATAACATGCCGGTGATCGCCGAGCAGGTGCAGCAGACACTGCCTGAATCCCTGCGCGCCTATTTTGCCGAACGTCTGGTGTTTTACCGCCAGCGCAGTGCCGGGCTTTCCCGCCTGCCGTATGAGCCGAACGCCAAACGCTGAATATAACAAAGGCGTGCAGTTGCACGCCTTTTTACGGTTTAACAGCCAGTGTCATTACTGCGGCAGACTGTATGTCATGGTCTTCGCCGCACAATTTATATCAACGGTGTAACTGGCCTGCTTTTTCGAGCCGCGCACAACCAGCGGCACGCTGTAATTACCGTCTTTCTCAGTCACTTCCGCCACATTCACCCAGGCAACCGGCTTGCTGCCCAGCAGCGCTTTGTCATCCTGCCAGCGCGGGTAACGGCTCTGCACAAAGTCATATTTTACCTGTGCCGCTATCTGATCTTTGTTCAGCGATTCACACGCCGGGAAAGTCACCATACGCTCATTTTTGACTTCCGCCGTGGCCGGAGCCTGTGCGCTGACGGTGAATGCCAGCAGAATACCTGCACCTGCCAATCCGGTACGGGTGAACAGATTCATTGCCTTCATAAAACCTCCTGTTTTAATCCCGAAAGAGACTAAATGTCATTTTTATACAATAGCGATTAATTAAATTTCACTTAATGCTTATTGCTGCAAAGTAACATATTTATTATCAGGAAATTGTGACACTTGTTAAATATTTGTTTCTATTCTTCGCTGTCGTCATCTTCCTCATCAAACAGCGCGCGGATCTGCTCACCGCCGTGATGCCGTTCGCGTAACTCCGCCGCGACCTGTGCGATGGCCTCACCACTGCTCATACCTTCCTGCATCAGGGTGTGGATCCGCTCAACTGCGGCCTGCTGTTCTTCATGACTTAACGCGGGCATTCCGGTAAACATAATCACCTTCTATAACATTTCAGTAAAAAACACATTATACTCATAAAGATGGCGGGACGCATCCGCCTGTTTTCCGATAAGATAACCGGCAGTTTCCGGACACAGATTACTGACAGACTGAATTATGACATCACATTCCGTACCTGTACTGACACCACTTGACTATCATCCCGGTCTCGCCCTGACCCTGTTTGCCCCGCTGTCACATCAGCCGTGGGCCATGCTGCTGCACTCCGGCAGTGCTCAGCATCAGCATAACCGCTTTGATATTCTGACCGCCGATCCCCTGATGACACTGACTACCAGAGGCGATGAGACCTTAACTGAAGATAGTCGGGAGCAGCGCGTCCGTCAAAATAATGACCCGTTTCAGTTACTGGATGCGGCGCTGACACAGTGCGGGCTGAATCCGCTGCCGCACGATGACTATCCGTTTGCGGGCGGCGCGATGGGATTATGGAGCTATGATCTCGGGCGGCGAACCGAGTCTCTGCCGTCACTGGCACGAAATGAGCTGTCCGTGCCGGATATGGCCGTTGGTATTTACGACTGGGCGGTGATTGTTGACCACCAGCGCCGCTGCGCCACATTAATCACGTATAGCGATCCAGCCTCGCGTCTGCACTGGCTGGAGAATCAGAAGGCACCGGAGAGTCTGCCTTTCGCCCTGACCGGCCACTGGCAGTCCGATATGACCGAAGCGGAATATCACGAAAAAATTGCCCGTATTCATGACTATCTGCAGGCCGGTGATTGTTATCAGGTCAATCTGTCACAGGGTTTTTCCGCCCCGTATGAAGGGGATGAATGGCAGGCATTTCTGCGGCTGAATGACGAAAACCGGGCACCGTTTTCCGCGTTTCTCCGTCTGCCGGAAGCCGCCATTCTGTCGGTTTCACCGGAGCGCTTTCTGTGGCTGAAAGACGGCACCGCAGAAACCCGCCCGATTAAAGGTACCCGTCCGCGTCATTTGGATGATCCGCAGGCAGACGAAGCAGAAAAACAGGCGCTGGCCGCGTCAGAGAAAGATCGCTCGGAAAACCTGATGATTGTGGATCTGATGCGCAATGATATCGGCCGGGTGGCACTTCCCGGCTCGGTCAGTGTGCCGTCGCTGTTTGCGGTTGAGCCGTTCCCGGCGGTCTGGCATCTGGTCAGCACCATCACCGCGCAGTTACCGGCGGCATGCCGGGCAGCACAGTTGCTGCGTGCCTGCTTCCCGGGCGGTTCGATTACCGGTGCGCCGAAAATCCGCGCGATGGAAATTATTGAAGAGCTCGAACCTGTCCGCCGCCACGCCTATTGCGGCTCCGTCGGTTATATCAGTGCCTGCGGCACCATGGACACCAATATCGCGATCAGAACCCTGATCGCGGAAAATAATCACCTCTGTTGCCGGGCTGGCGGCGGGATTGTCGCAGACAGCCGTGCCGCAGATGAATACCAGGAAACGTTCGATAAACTGGGCCGCATACTGACGGTACTGCCGGAGAAAACATCATGAGTCCGCTTGAGCGCTTTATTCCCCGGTTTCAGTTAACCCGCCCTTCCGAAGCGGAAATTGCCGGTGAGCGGGATCGCCGGGCCGCCGTTTTGCTGCCTATTACCAATAAAGCCCGGCCCGGGATCCTGCTGACACAACGGGCGGCATCACTGCGCTCCCATCCGGGACAGATTGCCCTGCCCGGCGGCGCGGCGGATCCGGGCGAAATTTCCCCCATCGCCACCGCACTGCGCGAAGCGCGTGAGGAAGTCGGTATTCCGCCGCAGGCCGTGCAGGTGCTGGGACAAATGGCACCGGTGGACAGTGTGACCGGCTTCCGGGTCACCCCGGTGGTCGGGATTATTCCGCCATATCTGCCGCTGGCCGGCAACCCGCAGGAAGTGTCGGATATTTTTGAGCTTCCGCTGGATGCCGCCCTCGACCTGAGCCGCTACCGCTACATTGATATGACCCGCAATACTGTGGAGCGCCGCCTCTATTTTTACCTATATGAGGGACGGATGATTTGGGGGTTAACAGCGGGTATTTTATATCGTCTCGCAACGCAAGTGAAAAATGATTGATTTGTAACCGAATTCACACTTCTGCCCTATTTCCCCCTGCTTTTTTTCATCAGGTATGCCCGAATTTTATCCGAAAGCGCTGTTCCGCAGTGAAAAATGCGATAAACTACTTTATCCGTGTGAGCAAATAACAGTAAAGTAACGCGCTTTACGATAAATCACTATTACATTGTTTTTTAAGGAGTCTGACGTGATTAGCGTTTTTGACATGTTTAAAGTGGGGATTGGTCCTTCCAGCTCCCACACCGTAGGGCCGATGAAAGCCGGGAAGCAGTTTGCTGATGAGTTGGTTGAAAAAGGTCTGATTTCCCGCGTGACCCGCGTTTCTGTTGATGTCTACGGATCACTCTCCTTAACCGGGAAAGGTCACCATACCGATATCGCTATTATTATGGGTCTGGCCGGTAACTTACCGGCAACTGTCGATATCGATGGTATCGCCGGTTTTATCCGCGATGTCGAAGAGACTGAGCGTCTGTCACTGGCCAATGGTCAGCAGACAGTGGATTTCCCGCGTGAAGGCGGCATGAATTTCCACACCGGTAACCTGCCGCTGCACGAAAACGGCATGAGCATCACCGCATTTGCCGGTGATGAAGAGCTGTACACCAAAACCTATTACTCCATCGGCGGCGGGTTTATCGTCGATGCCGAGCATTTCGGTCAGGATAACGCCAACGAAACACCGGTGTCCTACCCGTATGCCTCAGCGGAAGAGCTGCTGAATCACTGCCATCAGACCGGGCTTTCCGTCTCCTCCCTGATGCTGAAAAATGAGCTGGATATGCACAGCCGTGAAGAGATCGACGCGTATTTCGCCGATGTCTACAAAACCATGACTGACTGTATCGCTCACGGTCTGGAAACCGAAGGCATTCTGCCGGGGCCGCTGCGTGTGCCGCGCCGTGCCGCTGCACTGAACCGCCTGATCAACTCCGCCGGTAAACTCTCCAAAGACCCGATGAACGTGGTTGACCTGGTCAATATGTTTGCTCTGGCTGTCAACGAAGAAAACGCAGCGGGCGGCCGTGTGGTTACCGCACCGACAAACGGTGCCTGCGGGATCGTCCCTGCGGTACTGGCGTATTATGATCACTGCATCGAGAAAGTCACTCCGGAAACCTATCTCCGCTACTTCCTCGCCTGCGGCGCGGTCGGTATTCTGTACAAAATGAACGCCTCTATCTCCGGTGCGGAAGTCGGTTGCCAGGGCGAAGTCGGTGTGGCCTGCTCAATGGCGGCTGCCGGTCTGACTGAAATCCTCGGCGGCAGCCCGGAACAGGTCTGTGTGGCCGCTGAAATCGGTATGGAACATAACCTGGGCTTAACCTGTGACCCGGTTGCCGGTCAGGTTCAGGTACCGTGCATCGAACGTAACGCCATTGCCTCTGTGAAAGCGATCAACGCTGCCCGTATGGCTATGCGCCGTACCAGCGCACCGCGTGTTTCTCTCGATAAAGTTATCGAAACCATGTATGAAACCGGGAAAGACATGAACGCCAAATACCGTGAAACATCACGCGGCGGTCTTGCAATCAAGGTTCAGTGCGACTGATTTCGTGATTTAACTCACAAAACATAATTCGCTGACATTAATATCCCTGCAACATTGCAGGGATATTTTTTACCTGAAGCGCATCAGCACCGGTCATTTTTCGACCAATTTGTAATGTTTTCAGATGCAAATGTTTATAATATGTAAAATATCATAGTGTATAACTCTGCAAAATAATCAAACATCACCTCATCACTCTGACAAATAGCTCATTCAACACAATAATTAACTATAATTAAGTGTTTAATGTTTCTGTTTTGTTGTTTTCTGACGGAAAGCAAGTTTTTTTACCTTCATAGAATGTTAACCTTCTATTTAATTAGTGCCCCGAAATTAATTATCGCTGTTTAAACGTAAATAATTAGCGGTATCACGGGCCTGAGACTATCTTTACACCGGAGTCTTACGGTTTTTTCCTGACCCATAAAAGATTCTGTGTAATACACAAGAACCATCCTGACTGATGTTAAGGGGGAACAGAGGTGAGTATAGCCATTATGATTGGCACCCACGGCAAAGCCGCTGAGCAGTTACTGCGCACGACGGAAATGCTGATCGGTGAACAGGAGAACGTCTCCTTCATCGATTTCGTACCGGGGGAAAATGCCGACACACTATATGCGAAGTACAATGAGAAGCTGCCCGGTTTATCAACCGCTGACGGGGTGTTATTCCTCGTTGATACCTGGGGCGGCAGCCCGTTCAACGCAGCAAACCGTATTGTGACTGAGCAGGATCAGGCCGCAGGCGGCAACAGCAATTATGAGATAGTCACAGGCGTTAACGTGCCGATGCTGGTCGAAACCTTTATGTGCCGTGATGATAATCCGTCATTGCAGGAACTGGTTGCGGTGGCGCTGGAAACCGGCCGTGAAGGGATCCGCGCCCTGAAAGCACAGGACGAACCGGCACCGAAAGCGGCACCTGCACCAAAACCGGCCACACAGCCGGCGGCACCGGCAGGCCCGGGCGGACACATGACTATCGCCCTCGCCCGTATCGATGACCGTCTGATCCACGGCCAGGTCGCCACCCGCTGGACCAAAGAAACCAACGTCAAACGCATTATTGTCGTCAGTGACGAGGTTGCCAAAGACACCGTCCGCTCAACACTGCTCAAGCAGGTCGCTCCTCCGGGTGTAACCGCGCACGTGGTGGATGTGGCGAAAATGGTGCGTGTCTGGAATAACCCGAAATACGCCAATGACCGCTGCATGCTCCTGTTTACCAACCCGGCAGATGTTCTGCGCCTGGTGGAAGACGGCGTGGAGATTAAATCGGTCAACATCGGCGGGATGGCTTTCCACGAAGGTAAAAAACAGGTTAACAATGCGGTTTCTATCGATGAAAACGATATCGTGGCATTCAAAGCGCTGAATGACCGCAACATCGAGCTGGAAGTCCGCAAAGTCTCCACCGATTCAAAAATAAAAATGATGGATTTAATCAGCAAAGCTGAAAGTTAATTTGACCCATTACTCAATACAAAATTTGTTGTCTGCAAAATGACTGGTTAAAGGAGAAACACAATGGAACTTTCCGTTGTACAAATCGTCCTGGTCTTCATCGTTGCCTGTGTTGCAGGTATGGGGTCAATCCTCGATGAATTCCAGTTCCACCGCCCGCTGGTCGCCTGTACGCTGATGGGGATCGTACTGGGTGATATGAAAACCGGGATCATGATCGGCGGTACGCTGGAAATGATCGCACTCGGCTGGATGAACATCGGTGCGGCTGTGGCACCGGATGCGGCGCTGGCATCCATCATTTCCACCATCCTGGTTATCGCCGGGGGCCAGAACATCGGTGCCGGTATCGCGCTGGCCATTCCGCTGGCGGCTGCCGGTCAGGTGCTGACCATTATCGTCCGTACCATCACCGTGGCCTTCCAGCACATGGGTGACCGTGCGGCTGATAAGGGGAATCTCACCGCGCTGGGGATGATCCACGTCGGTGCCCTGCTGTTACAGGCAATGCGTATCGCTATCCCGGCTGTCATTGTGGCCGTGTCTGTCGGTACTGATGTTGTCCGTGAAATGCTTGACTCGATTCCTGACTGGGTCACCAACGGTCTGAATATCGCCGGGGGCATGATTGTTGTGGTCGGTTACGCGATGGTTATCAACATGATGCGTGCCGGCTACCTGATGCCATTCTTCTATCTGGGTTTCGTTACCGCGGCATTTACTGATTTCAACCTGGTTGCGCTGGGTGTCATCGGTGCGGTTATGGCTGTGCTGTATATTCAGCTCAGTCCGAAATACAACAAATCGGAAGTCGTTGTCGCTGCCGGCAGCAAAAACGACCTGGATAACGAGTTAGACTAAGAAGGTGAGCAACATGGTTGATACTACAAGCAACGTAACCGGCAGAAAACAGTTAAGAAAGAGCGACATCCGGGGTGTCTTCATCCGCTCAAACCTGTTTCAGGGTTCATGGAACTTTGAACGTATGCAGGCAATGGGCTACGCCTTCTCCATGGTACCGGTGATCCGCCGTCTTTATCCGGAAAATAATGAAGAACGCAGACAGGCTATCAAACGCCATATGGAGTTCTTTAACACCCACCCGTATATGGCTGCACCAATCCTCGGTGTAACCTGTGCGATGGAAGAGCAGCGTGCTAATGGTGCGGCTATCGACGATGGTGCCATCAACGGTATCAAAGTCGGCTTGATGGGGCCGCTGGCCGGTGTCGGTGACCCGATTTTCTGGGGTACCGTGCGTCCGGTCTTCGCCGCCCTCGGTGCGGGGATTGCCATGACCGGCAGCCTGCTCGGGCCATTACTGTTCTTCTTCCTGTTTAACCTGGTCCGCCTGGCAACCCGTTACTACGGCGTGGCTTACGGCTACAAAAAAGGCCTGGATATTGTTCAGGATATGGGCGGCGGCTTCCTGCAGAAACTGACAGAGGGGGCGTCAATCCTCGGTCTGTTTGTCATGGGTGCGCTGGTGAACAAATGGACAAAAGTGAATATCCCGCTGGTGGTGTCGGAAATTAAAAACCCGACCACCGGCGAGATGGAAATTACCACTGTCCAGACCATCCTCAACCAGCTGATGCCGGGCCTGATGCCGCTGCTGCTGACATTCGGCTGTATGTGGCTGCTGCGTCATAAAGTGAATGCCCTGCTGATTATTATCGGCTTCTTTGTGCTGGGTATTCTGGGTTATGTCTTTGGTTTCCTGGGACTGTAACCGGTAAAACACGTTCTGACGAACGCGTATTTTCAGAAAGAGTATGGTAGTTTAAACGGGAGGCTCGCCTCCCGTTTTCTGTTTCACTTCAGGGGAAAAGAACCACAATGAGTGTAAATGATATTGTTCTGCTGGCTGTGATTGTGCTGATGCTGCTGTTTGCCGTCTACGACGAATTTATTGTTAACACACTGAAAGGCAAAACACAGCTGCGGATAAAACTGCGCCGTAATCACCGCGCTGACGCTGTGATCTTTATCCTTCTTATCGGTATTGTTATTTATAATAATATAACCGGACACGGCAGTCCGTTAACAACTTATTTACTTTCCGGCTGTATTATCATTGCTATTTATCTGGCTTTTATTCGTTCACCGAAGTTATATTTTAAGCAGGACGGATTTTTTTACGCCAATGCATATATTAAATATGACAGAATAAAAACAATGAATTTATCAGAAGACGGCATTCTTCTTGTGGGTTTGGAAAATCGTAAAATTTACATAAAAGTCACGCATCTTGATGATTTACAAAAAATTTATAATTTTATGATTAATAATAAATAATAACCCCTTCTTTTTATCCCCCTACGGAAATAAAGACTAATGATGATATTAGTCTTTATTATCTTATTAAAATACGACGTAATGAAAATCATTCTCATTAGCATCTTTTAAAACTAAAATATATATTCTTGCCTTTTTTATTTTCTGTGATATCTTTCCGGTCACGTCATTGGGGAGTAGCCTGTTCTGTTATTAACCTCTCAGGGAAATAACAGAAAATCCGTGTCAACATACTTGCGTGATATTATATCAGCATGGTGCGGATGCCGTTTCGGTTGGCAAGACCATAGACACGCAGTTCACCGGAGGTCGGGGTTGGATTGTGTGTATATGGATAAGCTACCCGACCGAGACTGAGTTTATGAGTTTTTACGCCACCCTCGTCCTTGCCCTGGCCCTGTCTATGGATGCCTTCGCCGTTGCTGTCTGCAAAGGCGCTACCCTGCACAAACCACCTTTGCGTGAAGCACTGCGCACCGGATTTATCTTTGGTGTGATTGAAGCCCTGACGCCGCTGATCGGCTGGGCTATCGGTATTTACGCCAGCCGCTACGTGATGGAATGGGATCACTGGATTGCCTTCGCACTGCTGTTTATCCTCGGCGCCCGCATGATTTACAACAGCGTCACCGCCGGTGATGACTGCTGCGCCCGTCATGAAAAGCCACAGCGCCACAGCGCATTACACCTTGCCACCACCGCCGTTGCCACGAGCCTGGATGCGATGGCAATTGGTGTCGGCCTTGCGTTTCTGGAAGTCAATATTGTCCATACCGCGATGACTATCGGGCTGATGACCATGATTATGGCTACCACCGGGATGATCCTCGGGCGTTATATCGGCCCGATGCTGGGCAAGCGGGCAGAAATTGTCGGCGGGATTGTACTGATCCTGATCGGATTTACCATTCTGTATGAACATATTGGTTAATCGCTTAATCACTTCTGATGACCCGCTCCGGCGGGTCTTTTTGTTTCTGAATCAGGCTTCCCGGCGGTATATCCGGATCAGAAAATCCGTTTCGCAGGAAAAGGCGGTTTCTGCTGCCAGCTGATGTTTCACAGCCTCTGTCGCTTTCCAGGCAAACGGGGTCATCGAAAGCAGTGCGAGCGCATCCGCGCCATTCAGCAGCATCGGGTAAGCCACCTGCTGCTCTTGTGCCGGACCGAATCCCGGGAAATGCTCTTCCTTCAGCGGGTGCAGATGAACTTCATCATAAATAAGGGATTTCAGCTGATACAGATGACGCGGCCCCGGGGTCACGGTAATCACAATGCCGCCCGGTTTCACCACACGGGTTAACTCATCCGGATTACACGGCGCATAGATCCGCAGCACTCCATCCAGACTGTTATCCTCAAACGGCAGCCGCTGGCTGGATGCCACACTGAAGCTGACCTGCGGATAGCGTTTTGCGCCGTAGCGGACAGCAACCTTCGCCACATCCAGCCCGTACACCGTCACCTGCCGTACCGCAAGGCTTTCCGCCAGTGCGCCGGTGTAGTACCCCTCACCGCAGCCGATATCCAGTACCTGCTCCGCCTGTGCCGGTAAATACTGCTCAAATGCCGCGATTACCTGATCCCGCATCGGGCGGTAATGGTGATTATCCAGAAATGCCCGGCGCGCCTGCATCATCTCTTTACTGTCACCCGGTTCTTTCGAGCGTTTGAACTGGACAGGCAGGAGATTGATATACCCCTCTTTCGCGAGATCAAACTGATGGTGGTTTTCGCAGCTGTAACTGCCGGAGCGGTGCGTCAGCGGGTGCTGGCAAAGCGGACATTGGTAAGACATAATCATTCACTGTGAAATAATGTAAGGGAGCAACCGGCAACGGCCTGTGCCGGTGACGGAAAATCTGAGGCGAAACCATACCATGAAAACCTACTGGTGGCAGGATAAAATTGATGATTATCAGCAATGGCACAGCCTGCTTGTCAGGGTTAATGCACCTCACAGCTATTTTGCAGCGGACGGAAGAGACAGCGTGACCGCTAATCAGATAAATCTGCTGTGAATATTTTTTGTTCACCTCAGAATACATCATTATCCGTCGTGTAAACCTGTCAGAAATAGTATAAGGAATATCTATGTTCAGACTCTCCCGCACCTTTATTGCACCACTCCTGCTGTTATTTTCCGCCTCGCTGTTTGCGGCAGCCGAAACCAAACCTGCGGCACCGGCAGATTTGGATCTGGTTTTTGTTCTGGACAAAAGCGGCTCCATGTCCGGTTTTGAACAGGACACCATCGGCGGTTATAACTCCGTTCTTGCCAAATACCGTAAAAAAGAAGGCAATATTTACGTCACTACCGTTTTATTCAACCACGAAAACAGTACGCTGCATAACCGCGAGCCTATCAGCAAAGTCAAAAACCTGACCCCGGATGATTACTCTGCCGGTGGTAATACCGCGTTACTGGACGCTGTTGGTATTACTATTGATAAAATCCGCGAAAACCGCAAAATTACCAAAAACAATAATGTGTTATTTGTCATTATTACTGACGGTGCAGAAAACAGCAGCCATGAATATAGTCGTGATAAGATTAAATCAATGATTAATTCTGCGGAAAAAGAAGATAAGTGGGACTTTATTTTCCTCGGTGCCAATATTGATGCTATCGCAGAAGCCGGAAATATAGGAATTAAAAGCGATAATGCCACCGGTTATGTGCAGGATAAAGCCGGTTACGGCAAAGCGTATGACGCCGTAAATAAAGCAGTTGAAGTAAAACAGCAATCAAAACCAATTACTTCCGAATGGAAATCTGAAGTCGAAAAAGATAACAACGAACGCAGTAAAAAATAACATAATACCCCTTATTTATTTACCAAAACAGTACGGTCCGCCGTACTGTTTTATTTTCTCATCCCGCCGTTATTTTTTCCCCGCAACTCTGCTTACCATGAACATCAAATGACTGAAGTTCAGCCGGATAAATACGCCAATTTGACTATATTAATGCTAATAACAATCACGAGGCGTAATTATGTTTAAAAAATCTTGTCTTTTATTAGCATTAATTCCGTTTATTTCTGTTGCTGCGCCGGGTATTGATGAAAGTGATTATGTCACAACCTCAATGCCTGATTTTGCCACCGGTAAAATTGAACAATCTGCCGGTGTTAAATTAGGTTCGGGATTTATCAGTAACGAGGCTAATAACACAATTATCATCGGTAACTCTGCGGTTGCCAAAGGTGAAGGCTCTGTTGCCCTCGGCAGCAAAGCGGTTTCTGACGGAATGAGGTGAAAAAGATACTTACCGCCGGATCACCAATGTGGCCGGTGGCTCAGAAGATACCGATGCAGCGAATATTGCCCGGCTGAATGTGGTCAATAATACCGCCACTGTGGCAGAAAACACCGCCAAAGCCGCTGATACAAAAGCAACGGATGCCAAAAAAGCGGCAGATGCCGCAGACGGTAAAGCCACTGAAGCACAAAAAACAGCGGTAACAGCAAATACCAATGCGATTGATGCCCGTAATACAGCTTATACCGTCAATACCACAGCGCAGAAAGCCAATAATAATACGTATAATCTGGCAACACACAACTCAGCCCGTATTGATAAACTGGAGCTGCGTTATGATGAGCTGAATGACAAGATGCAGCGCGGCTTTGCAATGTCAGCGGCTACCGTTTCAATGAAAATGTGGCTGTTAAAGCAAGCCTGGCGACCTCAACATCAAACGGTGGTGATGTCATGTACGGTGCCGGTATGAATCTGGAATGGTAATATACAGATAAAATAACGCAGGCCGCCTGACAGGCGGCCTTTTCATTATTTCGTACCGGAAGAGCCTGTACCAGCAGACTTATTTCCCGGAAAGTGATAATGCAGAAAAATATAACATTAAAAATACCGGCATTACATAAAATAAACAGCGTTAAACTCTCAAAATCAGTCTGAAACCAAACACTGAACCGGGGCTGTTCAAAGCACAGAAAAGAGAATAACCGAAAATAAAAATACAATTACAACCGCTGAGAGTAATACCCTGAATATCCCCTTCACTGTCTGCTCAAGAAATACCAGTCCGTGTTTGTTACCCATCTCGTTCAAGATCCATCATTTTACTCATTTTATTTTTAGTTATGTGAAACCCATCACGATATGATGATATTACTTGTTCATTTAGTCAATAAATATACTGTTACCGGACTCTTTTTTTGATGACCATCGGTATCACTCACTCTGTAAACAAAACAGTGCCCTGTATTCCGATCTGACACATTTTCTGTCCGTATTGTTTTTCTCCGGGGAAAAAACACATTTCCGCAACCGAACTGAAACAATTCATCGGATGCTGCCAATCAGTTGATAATGCTTTATCACTGAAAGTATAACGCAACGCAATAAATTTAGTATCATACTGTTATTAATCAATTTTTGTCCTTGCAATACGATACTTTTCACAAAGCAGATCTGACATAAACACAACGATTATTTATTATAATTCTATCTTATTTTAAATAATAAGATTTATAATCCAAAAACCTCCTTTCAACCTCCCAAAAAGCAGTTTATCTGTTTTTTTTACTAAAAAAATGTGTCTGAGCGCAATTTTCATTTGCCTTAAGATCGGAAACCCAATAAATCACGCCTCAAATTGGTTTAACCCAAAATTCTCATACTGTCATCCGTAACGATACACGCGTGCCTGACACGCACCGGGTTTATTGCTGACACCGCAATAAGTCACATCATCGTATTACCTGAAAAGAATAAATATCACTATGGCTTACGCACATAAAAAGCACTTTAATAAAACATTATTGGCATTATTACTGACTTCACAAAGCACACCATCATTTTCCGCAATGGATTACGAAGTCTCAAAGATAAAAGATATTGGTCAGTCATCCGCCATGTCTGCTGATGGTAAAGTAATTGCCGGAACTTATGAAATCTCAAATGATAATTACCGCCCTTTTATTATTATTGATGGTAATGCAGCTGATCTGAGCAAATATACAGCCGGAAATAACAGTATTTATATCTCAGGCCTTTCAGCGGACGGTAATATCCCTGAGCAGCAGGCATTTGCCAGTGTCGCTTCCCTGGGTATTTCCGGTGACGGCAAGACCGTTATCGGCATTGCTGACGAAAAAGCTTTCCGCTTTAGCGGACAGGACAGTATTACATTATTAGATCCGTCAGAAACCGCAACATCCACCGCAAACGGCGTTAATTATGACGGCAGTGTAATTGTCGGCCGATTTATCAGCGGCAGCGGTCAGGCTCCGGTGATAAAGGCATGGTTTCACTGGGCACACTGAGAGAAGGTAATGCGGGCACATCCGGTGCTATAGCCAGAGTGTAAAACCCTATGCCCGTGCCGGTGTGAATTACTTTATCACGGAGAACTCCACTCTCCGCGGCGATATTGGTTATCACACTACGGATTACCGTAATGATGGTTTACAGGTTGGTCTCAGCTATTCATACCACTGGTAACCACTGTTTCAATTAATTAAAATCATCCGGCAATAATCATTTATTGCCGGATTTTTATTATCTGTACAACCTGTTTTATTTCTGTTTTTCCGTATCCGCAGAATATGAGAGATAATGCACAACCGTTTTGCTCCGGATAATGGCATTTAACTGACTGTCAATCCTGCGATCATCCGCGGTTGCCCGTTTATGCTGACGGTGATGTTCTGCCGGGGATGACACCATAAATGTCTCCATAAATTCATCCTGTGTGCCGGGAACTGAAAACAGCCCTCTGGAATAACCGCCATCCCGTAACCGGATCCGTTTTAATTGTTCCATCAGCGCAAAAAACTGCGCCTGATGTTCCGCATCCACTTTATACTGAATACACACCATCACCGGTTTTTTATCTTCCTCAGAATAAAACGGTAATTCCTCCGGCATTGTCAGATGTTCAGATGGTGATAAGTTGATGTTGTCGTGGTCAATTTTCACTTTCAGCACACATAACCAGACAACAAGAATACCGGCCGCCGCCGCAAGCAGCGCGATTGTTATTGATGTGTGTGAGGCAATCTGTCCCCAGATTAATGACCCCAGCGCCATTGACCCTGAGAATACTGTCAGATACAGCGCCAGCCCTCTTGCTCTGACCCAGTCCGGCAGTGCTGTCTGCGCTGACACCATCAGTGTGGACAGCGTGATCAGCCAGCTGAACCCGGCGATAATACTGCCGGCGATTGCCAGATATTTTGATGTGTTCACGGCAAAAATCACCAGCACAATAACCGTTCCGGCGGTCCCGGCGGTCACTAATATTCCGGTACTGAACCGGGCCCGCAGCGCAGATAAACTGAATGCCCCGGCAACCGCCCCGATACCGATACTGGTGGTTAAAATCCCGTATAACGTTGCATCCCCCCGAAGCGATACTCTGGCAACCAGCGGCAGCATCGCCCAGTACGCACTGGCGAACACAAAGAAGGCGGCGGCTCTGATAATAGTTTTAATCAATGCCGGACTATAACGGGCATAGCGCAGCCCGGAAATCATCGCGGCGACAACGGATTCCGCCGGTAAGGTATTTTCTTTGTGTTTCTCCCCTTTCCACCACCATACCGCCACAATAATGGCAATAAAGCTGAGTGTATTAAGCATAAAAGGAAGATAAAGCCCCACCTGCGAAATCAGCACACCGGCCAGTGCCGGGCCGATGGCGCGGCTGATATTAATCCCCATACTGTTCAGTGCGATCCCCGCTTTTAATTCATGCGGTGCCACAATTCCCGGGACAATCGCCTGCCATGCCGGGCCTAAAAAAGCCGCCCCGGATCCGAGAATAAAGGTAATTAACAATAACCAGCCGATACTGACCACATTGAAATAAACCAGAACAGCCAGTAATGCAGCGGCAAAGAACATCATGATATTGACAAAAATAAGCAGCTTGCGCTTATCGAAAATATCGGCAATCGCCCCGGCCGGTAAGGCCAATAAAAAGACCGGCAGTGTGGTCATCGCCTGAATGGTGGCAATCATGACAGGATCAGGACTCAGATTTGTCATCAGCCATCCCGCACCGACATCATTCATCCATGTTCCGATGTTAGAAAATAATGTCGCCATCCATAACACAAAAAATATACGGTTACGCAGCGGCGACCAGGCTGATGATTGCGGATTAGTCATGTGAATATGATCTCCGGTTTAATATGGCCGGTGTTTTACCACCAGCCACAGTATTAACATGTACAGCGATAATTAAAATGCAAAACAGGAACAGCCCAGCGCGCCCCAGAAGGCATTATCATCCGCAACCGGCACAGACGATTTACGGGCGATATCATGCTGGTGTCCGTGAACATGACACGAACCGCAGCACTGATGTAACTGATTCAGGATCGCGGCTTTATTTTCCTGCTGTAAATAAGAGTAGTGTCCGGGCACTTTAATAACCGGTGACCAGTCAGGTAATACCGGAATTGACGGCGGTGCCAGCGGCCCGAAAATACCGTTGCCGTAAACAACCTCGCCGTTTACCACCGTCAGCAGGGATTCAATCGCTTTAATTTCCGCTTCCGGTACACGGAAATAATCGTCAGATAAGGCAATAAAATCCGCAAACTGTCCTGATTTAATCTGCCCTTTTTTACCCTGTTCATCAGAGAACCAGGAGCTGCCGATAGTCCATAACGCCAATGCGGTATCTCTGTCTAACCGGTTATTGTCGTCATACATCTTCATGCCGCCGACTGTCCGGCCCGACACCAGCCAGTAAAGCGCTGTCCACGGGTTATAACTGGCCACGCGCGTCGCATCCGTTCCCAGACCGACCGGCACCTCTGTGTTCAGCATTTTTGCCACCGGCGGTGTGTGTTTCACCGCTTCATGACCATAGCGGTCCGCAAAGTATTCACCCTGGAATGCCATACGATGCTGAATTGCCAATCCGCCGCCCAGCGCTTTTACCCGTTCAATATTTCGTTCACTGATGGTTTCCGCATGATCGAAAAACCAGTGCAGGCCGTTAAACGGGATCTCTTTATTTACTTTTTCAAACACATCCAGCATACGGCTGATGGATTGATCATAAGTGGCATGCAGACGGAACGGCCAGCGGTGCTCAACCAGGTGGCGGATCACCGCTTCCAGCTCTGCATCCATATTGTCCGGCAGATCCGGTCTCGGTTGCAGGAAATCCTCAAAATCAGCCGCAGAGAATACCAGCATCTCCCCCGCACCATTGTGACGGAAAAAATCGGTTCCCTCTCCCGGCGACACCATCGATGTCCATTCGCGGAAGTCCTCCAGCTCCTGTTTCGGGCGCTGGGTAAATAAGTTATAGGCGATACGGATAGTCAGCTGATTCTGTTTTGCCAGCTCCGCGATCACCTCATAATCTTCCGGATAGTTCTGGAATCCGCCCCCGGCATCAATCGCACTGGTTACCCCGAGACGGTTAAGTTCGCGCATAAACTGACGGGTGGAGTTAACCTGATAATCCAGCGGCAGCTTCGGGCCTTTCGCCAGCGCGGAATACAGCAGCATGGCATTGGGTTTTGCAATCAGCATCCCGGTCGGATTACCGTGCTCATCCCGCTGAATTTCACCGCCCGGCGGGTTCGGGGTATCTCTGGTATAACCGATCACACGCAGTGCCGCTTTATTCAGCAGCGCACTGTCATAAAGATGCAGCACAAAAACCGGGGTATCAGGTGAAACCGCATTAATTTCGTCTAATGTCGGCATCCGTCTTTCGGCAAACTGAAATTCACTCCAGCCACCCACAACGCGGACCCACTGCGGCACCGGCGTCACATCAGCCTGTGCTTTTAACATCGCCAGGGCATCCGATAATGACGGCACCCCTTCCCAGCGCAATTCGAGGTTATAATTCAGTCCGCCGCGGATAAGATGAAGGTGCGAGTCATTCAGGCCGGGAATAATTACCTGCCCTTTAAGATCAATAATCTCTGTTTCTTCATTCCGGAACTGCATAACTTCATCGTTGGTTCCGACAGCAATAAATTTGCCGTCACGGACAGCAACGGCCTGAGCAACGGGATTTTCACGATCGAGTGTATGAATATCACCGTTGATAAATATTTTTGATGCGAAGCGTTTATTCATGATGATGTGTTTCCTGTTTATGAGGAACTCACTGCTTATCAAAATACTGTTGCGGCAAGCGGTATAGGAAAAAATAACCGGAGAGTGACCTCTCCGGTTATTACGCTGTTACTTAATAACGCGCTGAGGTGCTTTATGAACCATAGTATAGGCGTAATCGACACCCATACCGTAAGCACCGCTGTGCTCCTGAACCAGCCCCATCACTGCATCATAGGTTTCTTTGCGGGACCAGTCGCGCTGGTACTCCAGCAATACCTGCTGCCAGGTCACAGGAATCGCCCCGGCCTGCACCATACGGTCAATGGAACGTTCATGTGCATCAACTGACGTACCGCCGGATGCATCAGTCACAATATAAACTTCATAGCCTGCTTCAATCGCCATTAAGGTCGGGAAATTCAGGCAGACTTCTGTCCATAATGCCGCCATCACTAATTTTTTACGTCCGGTGGCTTTAACGGCTTCGACAAATTTCGGGTCTTCCCATGAGTTCATGGAGGTACGTTCGATAGGTTTTGATTCAGGGTGGACGGCGAGTAATTCAGGCCAGATATATCCGCTGAAACTTTCTGTTTCAACGGAGGTATAAATTGTCGGCACATTGAAAATTTTTGCTGCTTTTGCCAGGCCAACAGTATTATTTTTCAGTTGCTGGCGGTCAATATTTGCCACACCAAAGGCCATTTGCGGCTGATGATCAATAAGAATAACGGCAGAATTTTGCGGATTTAACAGTTCTAATTTAGACATAATGTGTTCCTGTTCAATTGGTTAAATTGATAAAAATAAATATTAATCTTGCTCACTGACAGGAAACATAATAGGCCGGCACCGGATAATGACCAGAGGCCAAATTTGACTTTAGAAGTCAAAAAAAATGAACGACATTTGTTATCTGTTGATTACGTTATTTTTTTATGCTGATATTTGCAAAACAGATAGCAACATATTTGTTAAACCGAAACAATATATTCATATTGATTTAACCAAAAACAGCAAATAACCCCTGCCCGCCTTATTCCTTCGGTATTAATACTGTCTTCTTTTTACACTACTTACCGCTTCCGTTTTTCCATTTATGTTTTCGATTGAAAATGAAACATCAATAGCTCTGCGGGCTGGCTTTGTCCGCTTCCCCTAAAATGGAACAACTATAATTAGATTTTCTGCTCTGAAAACAGCAGAAATCATGATGAAGAAGGCACGTTTTACCGGGTCGCAGATTGTCAGTATTTTAAAACCGGCTGATTCCGGCATCAGAAATATCTGTGCCCAAATGGGTAATCCGCGCACAATCACCTCAACAACCGGACGGCTACGAAGGCTAATATAATAATCAGGTTTCGATCGTGCAGATTTTACCTGTGGCGATTCACAGAGAAGCGGCTCCCTGCCTGTAGCATGAATCGGCGGGTATCAGCCGGATAAGAGCCGGCTTTTAACCGACTCGTTAAGGAGTCAGAATTATGCAGTATTCCAAAAATATACGATTAGACCCCCCTCACTACCAAAAGGTGGTGGTGCTATCACCAACATTGGGGGGAAGATAGGCGCTGTCGGGCCTGATGGCGCAGCGACACTCTCATTGCCTCTGCCGATTACAGCAGGAAGAGGCTATTCTCCTTCTATTAGCCTCAATTACAGTAATCAGGCAGGCAACGGGCCTTTTGGTATCGGCTGGTTTATTGGACTACCTTCGATTAGCCGCCGCACTCATATTGGGGTTCCAACCTATGGACCTGCGGATGAGTTTGTTGCGCCTGATGGTGAGGTGTTAGTACCTTTATCAGATGACAAAGCTAATCTTGTTGTTGAATCCAGGGAGACTCTGTTAGAAACAACTCTGAATACTACTTTCAATGTAACGACTTACCGTTCCAGAGTAGAACATGATTTTAGCCGTTTTGAATATTGGCAACCTGAAGAGGGTGAAAATGCAAATGATTTTTGGGTATGTTACAGCCCTGATGGCCAGGCCCATTTGCTGGGCTATGAATCACAAGCACGGGCAGAAGCCTCTGCCGATAATACTCATACAGCACAATGGTTACTTAATGCGTCTGTATCTGCAACCGGCGAACAAATTTGGTATTTATGGCAATCGGAAAACGACGATAATTGCAGTTTTGAAGAAAAAAGTGCGCACACAAACGCGACTGCTCAGCGTTACTTAAGCGAAGTCTATTACGGTAATCTGAAGGCCGGACGCACGTTTCCCTGTTTAAACGGGCAAGATGCACTTAACGCTGGTTGGCTGTTTATTCTCATCTTTGACTATGGAACACGCAGCACCACCGTCACTGACGTTCCCGGATTTACCGCTTCTGCGCAATGGCCTTGTCGCCGGGACTGCTTCTCTGACTATAGTTATGGTTCCGATCTTCGTACCCGGCGACTATGCCGCCAAATTCTGATTGAATCGCCACGGATAATCCAGACACTTCTGAGCCGTTGATAATACTGGTTTTCATATTCTGTCGGTGACATCTGATTGCTCGAACCATGCCGACGCTTACTGTTATAAAACATTTCGATGTAATCAAAAATATCGCTGCGGGCTTCTTCCCGCGTTCCGTAGATCTTTTTCTTTATCCGTTCGCGTTTCAGCAACTGGAAAAAGCTTTCTGCAACCGCATTATCGTGACAGTTACCGCGACGGCTCATGCTGCCCTCCAGGCCGTGTGATTTCAGGAACGACTGCCACTCATGGCTTGTGTACTGACTGCCCTGATCTGAATGAACCAGCACCTGTTTTAGAGGATTACGTCACCATATGGCCATCAGAAGCGCATTCAAGACAATGTCCTTTATCATCCGGGATTGCATTGACCAGCCGATAATTTTGCGTGAGAACAGATCAACAACCACGGCAAGATACAGCCAGCCTTCGTGGGTCCTGATGTAAGTTATGTCCGTTACCCAACGCTCATCCGGAGCATCCGGATTGAACTGTCGCTGGAGCCTGTTGGGCGATACGATACTGACCTCGCCTTTGTGTGCCCGCGGGCTCCGGTACCCGACCTGAGCCTTTATCCCGACACGATTCATCAGTCGCCAGACTCTGTTCACTCCGCACTGTTGCCCGCTATCCCGCAAGTCCAGATGGATCTTGCGATAACCATAAACGCAACCGGACTCCAGCCAGAACTGTTTGATCTGTCCCGTCAGTCTCAGATCTACCTGGTGGCGCTGAGAATACGGTTGCTTAAACCAGGCGTAAAAGCCACTGGGATGTACATCCAGCCCCCTGCAGAGCAGACGAACAGGCCAGCAACGGGAATTGTCACGAATAAAGGCGTATCTCAGTCGGACAGCTTTGCGAAGTACGCCGCGGCTTTTTTTAATATGTCACGTTCGTCAGTAACCCGCTTCAGCTCCTTCTGGAGCCGGCGGATCTCGGTCTGAGCATCTGACTGCTCTTTATTAGTGGATGAGTCCGGACCGTACTTCTTTATCCAGGCGTAAAGGCTGTGGGTGGTGATATCGAGACGTGTTGCAACGCTGGAAACAGAATGACCGCGATCAATAACCTGCTTGACTGCTTCAATTTTAAACTCTTCGGGATAACGTTTACCGCTCATGGGCACCTCTCTTTAAGTCATCTTAAATGACTCTGAGGTGTCTGTTAAACCCGTGGCGATTCACATCTTTGATACGCGCTTTATCTCTGGCTTTTTCCCTCGCTGGCGATCTTCCACCGGCAACCATTTTTTTGGCTTCATTGAGCCGTTCACGCGCTTCTGCAAGCGTGATCCCTCCCACACCATAGCGGCCAAAAGTAACGGTCTCCTGTCTTCCGTTTATTGAATAGTTATAACGAAATGAGATCGTTCCAGCCGGAGTGACCGCAACATACAGACCATCACGGTCATTAACTTTATAGAGTTCCTCCTTCGGCTTAAGGTGACGCAGCCTGGTGTCAGTCAACATGGTTTATTGTTTTCCTTTATCAAAAAATACCATGTTGTAAAAAATCCAGAAAAGTTGTTTAACTCTCTGTTTTTAATTAAGTTATAAAAAACAAATACCATAACTCAACCGAAATTTATTACATGGTACTTTTTCAAACCTGAATTCAAAACCAGAGAGTACCATCAAAAATTCCATTGAAAAAACCGTGCTTCCCGTTGCTAACAGCTGCCGGAAAGTGCCAGACACAAAAACAAAAAAGCCCGCAGTTACGCGGGCTTAGAGGTACTTTACTGCTTTTACGTGCAGGCTGTTGCCAGACGCGAAATCATTCCCACTCAATCGTCGCCGGTGGCTTGCCGCTGACGTCGTACACGACACGGGAAATGCCGTCGACTTCATTGATGATGCGGTTGGAGACGCGGCCTAACAGGTCGTATGGCAGATGTGCCCAGTGAGCAGTCATAAAGTCGATGGTTTCGACTGCGCGCAGTGAGACAACCCAGTCGTATTTACGGCCGTCGCCCATGACACCGACAGAACGTACCGGCAGGAAGACAGTGAATGCCTGGCTGACTTTGTGGTACAGATCCGCTTTGTGCAGCTCTTCGATAAAGATAGCATCAGCACGGCGCAGGATGTCGCAGTACTCTTTTTTCACTTCACCCAGTACGCGGACACCCAGACCAGGGCCCGGGAACGGATGGCGGTACAGCATATCGTACGGCAGACCCAGCTGCAGACCGATACGGCGGACTTCGTCTTTAAACAGTTCGCGCAGCGGCTCAACCAGACCCAGTTCCATATCTTCCGGCAGGCCGCCGACGTTATGGTGAGATTTGATCACATGAGCTTTACCGGTTTCAGATGCAGCAGATTCAATCACATCCGGATAGATGGTGCCCTGTGCCAGCCATTTGACCTGCTTCTGTTTTGATGCTTCTTCATCAAAAATTTCAATGAATGTATGGCCGATAGCTTTACGTTTGGCTTCCGGATCCGCAATGCCTTTCAGGGCATTCAGGAAACGGTCTTCCGCTTTGGCGTGGATGATATTGAGGTCAAATTTGCCCGCAAACATCTCCATAACCTGCTCTGCTTCGTTCAGGCGCAGTAAGCCGTTATCCACGAATACACAGGTCAGGCGCTTGCCGATAGCGCGGTTTAACAGCATGGCAGTCACGGATGAATCCACGCCGCCGGAGAGTGCCAGGATGACATGGTCATCACCAATCTGCTCGCGCAGACGGATAACGGTGTCTTCGATAATGGCTTCCGGGGTCCACAGCGCTTCACACTGGCAGATATCCAGCACGAAACGTTTGAGGATTTCCTGGCCCTGGTGAGTATGGGTCACTTCCGGGTGGAACTGCACGCCGTAGAAACGTTTTTCGTCGTTTGCCATGATCGCAAACGGACAGGTTTCGGTGCTGGCGACAGTCACGAAATCAGACGGGATAGCAGTGACTTTATCACCGTGACTCATCCACACATCCAGCAGCGGCTTGCCGTTGTCATCCAGCATATCCTGAATACCGCGGAACAGTTCGCAGGTCTCGCGGATTTCAACCTGTGCATAACCAAACTCGCGTTCGTCAGAGGTTTCCACTGCGCCGCCGAGCTGCATAGACATGGTCTGCATGCCGTAGCAGATGCCGAGGACAGGCACACCGGCGCTGAAGACATATTCAGGTGCGCGCGGGCTGTTGTGTTCAGTGGTGCTTTCCGGGCCGCCGGAGAGAATAATACCGTTCGGATTGAAATTACGGATCTGTTCTTCAGTGACATCCCATGCCCACAGTTCACAATAAACGCCGATTTCACGGATACGGCGCGCGATCAGCTGAGTGTACTGCGATCCAAAGTCGAGGATAAGAATGCGGTGCTGATGAATATTCGTTGTCATTAATGTATGTTCCAAGAGCAAACAATTATAGGCTGGCGGTCCGCAGACCGCCGCATGAATCAGAGACCTGAACGGTAGTTTGGTGCTTCTTTGGTGATAGTCACATCATGAACGTGACTTTCCTGAATCCCGGCACCACTGATACGGACAAACTCTGCTTTAGTATTCAGTTCATGAATAGTTGCACAACCGGTCAGTCCCATGCAAGAGCGCAGGCCGCCCATTTGCTGATGAACGATGGTTTTCAGCACACCTTTGTAAGCCACACGGCCTTCGATACCTTCCGGCACCAGTTTGTCAGCGGCGTTATCGGTCTGGAAGTAACGGTCAGAAGAACCTTTGGACATCGCACCGAGCGAACCCATACCACGGTAAGATTTGTAAGCACGACCCTGATAGAGTTCCACTTCACCCGGAGATTCCTCAGTACCGGCGAACATCGAACCGACCATCACACATGCCGCACCGGCTGCCAGCGCTTTCGCGATATCACCGGAGAAACGGATACCGCCATCAGCGATCACCGGAATGCCGGTGCCTTCCAGTGCCTCAACAGCATCAGAAATAGCGGTTAACTGTGGTACACCCACGCCGGTTACGATACGGGTGGTACAGATAGAACCGGGGCCGATACCCACTTTTACTGCGCTGACACCGGCTGCCGCCAGAGCTTTCGCACCTTCGGCTGTGGCGACGTTACCGCCGATGATTTCGAGATCAGGGTATTTTTCACGGGTTTCACGGATGCGCTGTAACACGCCTTCGGAATGACCGTGAGAGGAGTCGATTAACAGAACGTCCACACCGGCAGCCACCAGCGCATCAACACGCTCTTCGTTACCGGCACCGGCACCGACTGCCGCACCGACACGCAGACGACCGTGCTCATCTTTACAGGCGTTTGGTTTGCGCTCTGCTTTCTGGAAATCTTTTACGGTGATCATGCCGAGCAGATGGAAGGAATCATCCACCACCAGCGCTTTTTCCACGCGGCGCTCGTGCATTTTTTTCAGAACCACTTCGCGGGCTTCGCCTTCACGGACGGTCACCAGACGCTCTTTCGGGGTCATAACGGCAGTCACCGGCTGATCCAGGTCAGTCACGAAACGCACATCACGGCCGGTGATGATACCGACTAATTCGTTATCGGTAGTGACCACCGGGTAACCGGCAAAGCCGTTCTGCTCAGTCAGGGTCTGAACTTCGCGCAGTGTGGTGCACGGAGTAACAGTCTGCGGATCAGAAACCACGCCGCTTTCATGTTTTTTCACACGGCGGACTTCATCAGCCTGACGCTCAATGGACATATTTTTGTGAATAAAACCGATGCCGCCTTCCTGAGCAAGAGCAATCGCCAGACGGGCTTCCGTTACGGTATCCATCGCCGCCGAGATCATCGGGACGTTCAGACGGATTTTCGCGGTGAGTTGTGTCGATAAATCGGCAGTGTTGGGCAGAACTGTGGAGTGTGCAGGAACTAAGAGAACATCATCAAAGGTTAAAGCTTCTTTTTTAATACGTAACATGTGCAATATCTCACCAGGCAGCAGGATTGAAAGAAGATAAAATATTGCCGCGGCATTATACAGGTGGTAATCGGTTGCGCCTAGCCTTTTTTTCAAAAATTCGTTGCTAATCTGTCAGAAGGCGGTAGTATCGGACAATTAAGTCCTTGTTTTATTATTTGATCTGGCTCACATGTTGCTACCTGAAAATACCGCAATTTTTACTGTTACCCGGTTAAATACGACTGTCCGGCAGTTACTCGAGCTGGAAATGGGCCGGATTTGGATCAGCGCGGAGATCTCCAACTTTTCGCGTCCGTCTTCCGGTCACTGGTATTTTACCCTGAAAGATGAAAAATCCCAGGTGCGGGCAGCTATGTTCCGCGGCAACAACAGCCGTGTGACATTTGCGCCGCAGAACGGGCAGCAGGTGCTGGTACGTGCCGCGATCACGCTGTATGAACCGCGCGGGGATTATCAGCTGATTGTTGAATCCATGCAACCTGCCGGTGAAGGTCTGCTTCAGCAGCAGTTTGAGCTGCTGAAAGAGAAACTGAAAGCCGAAGGACTGTTTGATACTCATCTGAAAAAACCGCTGCCGGTACCTGCCACCTGTGTGGGCGTGGTGACATCCGCCACCGGGGCCGCTCTTCACGATATTCTGAATATTCTGCGCCGCCGTGACCCGTCACTGCCGGTGATTATCTACCCCGCTCAGGTTCAGGGTACTGATGCACCAGCACAGATTGTCCGTGCAATTGAAACCGCTAACCGCCGTAATGAGTGTGATGTGCTGATTGTCGGGCGCGGCGGCGGTTCACTGGAAGATTTGTGGAGTTTCAATGATGAGCGGGTAGCGCGGGCGATTTTTGCCAGCCGCCTGCCAGTGATCAGTGCTGTCGGCCATGAAACGGATATCACTATTGCCGATTTTGTCGCGGATTTACGGGCACCAACGCCGTCTGCGGCGGCAGAACTGGTCAGCCGGGACCTGACAGAGCGCCTGCGGCAGATCCAGTCAGTACAACAACGGCTGGAAATGGCGATGGATTATTTTATTGCCCGAAAACAGCGGTTGTTCAGCCAGTTACATCACCGGTTACAGCAGCAGCATCCGCAATTGCGTCTGGCGCGCCAGCAACAGCTGATTCAGCGCCTGGAACAACGGCTGATTCAGGCCGGACAGCTTATGCTGACTCAAAAGTCCCGTCAGCTGACACAGACAGAGCAGCGTCTGATGCGCCGGGATCCGCGCCCGCAACTGCAACAGCAGCAGCGCCATATTCAGCAGTTGCAGTACCGTCTCTCCTCTGCCATGCGTGAACAGCTCAGTCAGCAGCGCGAACGGTTTGCCCGTCTCTGCTCAACCCTCGAGGGTGTCAGCCCGCTGGCAACACTCAGCCGGGGCTTCAGTATCAGCCAGACAGACAGCGGTGAAGTGCTGAACAAAACCCATCAGGTAAAAGTCGGGCAAAAAATCACCACGCTGTTACAGGATGGCAGTGTGGAGAGTGAAATTATCGCCGTGCACAAAAAAGCGGCTGCCCGTAAACGGAAAGCCGCTGAGTAATATCAGGTTTACCGGTGACATTGTCACACATTAAGTGACAGTGTCACGATTCCTGTTGTTCATCCACCATCAGCAGGAACACATAACCGAGCGCCACATCCCACAAATAGTTGAACCGCCCTGACTTACCGCCGTGTCCCGCTTCCATATCGGTATAGAGCAGCAGATTATCATCCGTCTTCAGTTTCCGCAGTTTTGCCACCCATTTTGCCGGTTCCCAGTACTGGACCTGAGAATCATGCAGGCCACTGGTCACCAGCATATTCGGGTAGGCTTTCGCCTCAATGTTATCATACGGGCTGTAGGCACGGATATCCCGGTAAGCGGATTCATTTTCCGGGTTGCCCCACTCGTCATATTCGCCGGTGGTCAGCGGAATGGACGGATCCGACATGGTAGTCAGTGCATCCACAAACGGCACCTGTGTCACGATACCGCGATACAGTTCCGGTGCCTGATTAATCACCGCCCCCATCAGCAACCCGCCTGCACTGCCGCCGGTAGCGTAGATCCGGTTTTCAGCACCATAACGCCGGGCAATCAGTTCGCGTGTCACATCCACAAAATCATTAAAACTGTTGATTTTATGCTGCATCTTTCCGGCATTGTACCAGCGTTTACCCAGCTCACCACCGCCGCGGATATGCGCCTGAGCATAAACAAAACCGCGATCCAGCAGGCTCAGCCGGTTGGTGTCGAAATCCGGATCCATACTGGCACCATACGCGCCATAACCTTCAATCAGCAAAGGATTAAATCCCTGCTGATAGTGATCTTTATGCCAGACCAGCGAAACCGGCACCTGCACGCCGTCACGGGCGGTGATCCAAATTCGTTCACTGTGATAATTATCCCGCTGAAAACCGTTTACCTGTGCCTGTTTCAGCAGTGTCCGTTCCCCGCTGACCATATTCAGCTCATACACCGATGCCGGTGTGGTCATCGAGGTATAACCGTAGCGCAGCAACTGACTGTCCGGCTCCGGATTCAGCCCGAGCCACGCGCAGTAAGCGCCATCATCAAACGCAACCTGTGTTTCTTTCCCGCTCTGCCGGTGAATAATGCGGATCTGCGGCAGCGCGGCGTGCCGTTCCTGTAATACCAGCCAGTCACGGAACAGCGTGAAATCTTCCAGATCGGTATCCGGCTGCGGTGCAATCAGAGTTTGCCACGGATTTTCCGGCGCCTCCGTCTGGTAGAGGCCAAACAGTTCGTTTTCATGGTCAGAGCGGATATAAAACTGACCATCCAGATGATCGACGTGATACTCACGCCCGTCCTGACGCGGCGAGAAACAGACCGGCGGCTGTAACGGTGCATTGGCATTGATAAGCTGAACTTCGGAGGTTACCGGGCTGTGGCAGCCGATAAAAATCCATTCACGGGAGGATGATAGGGATAACCCGGTATAAAAACGGTCATCGTCCTCGCGGTATACCAGTTCATCCTGTGTGGTATCTGTGCCGAAACGGTGGCGATATACCTCGAACGGCAGCAATGTCTGCGGATCCTGACGGACATAAAACAGAACCGAACCGTCGGCTGACCAGACCAGATCGTCGGCCACTTTTGTCAGTACGGATTCCTGCCAGTGGTCATTGGTCAGATCACGGTAAGCCACCTGATATTCACGGCGGCCGACTTTATCCTCCGCAATCGCAATACGGCGGTTATCCGCACTGACCGCCAGAGACACCAGCTCATAATAGGCCAGCCCCTGTGCCCGTTCATTGCCGTCCGCCAGCACTTCCCACTGGCTGCTGTTTATTTTACGCCGCTCATACAGCGGATACTCTTTGCCCGCCTCAAACCGGGTGCGGTAAACATAACCGTTGTAACTGTATGGCGCGGATTCATCCGCCTGCGGCATGCGGGCGACCATCTCCTCATACAGCGCTTCGCGCAGCGGCTCTGCGGACTGCAATTTCTGCTGTGTATAGCGGTTTTCATCCGTCAGATACTGAATCACCTGCGGATCACTGCGGGTATCATCCCGCAGCCAGTAATAGTTATCCGTCCGGGTTTCACCATGTGCAGTGAACTGTACCGGGCGTTCCGGGGCTTGCGGGATAGTCATTCCGGCTCCTGATGAGATCTTTTTTTGTTGTGATGTCATAGAAATTTACTAAATTTTGCTCTCTGTTCCGCGATTCCGCACTATGATAGTAACGTTTTCATTTGTTTTATTGCTTATTCATCACCGGGTTTTCACCGGTTCAGGAGGTTACAATGAAACAGTACCGCGTTGCTGTTGTTGTCGGTTCACTGCGTGAGCAGAGTTACAACCGTCAGCTGGCGCATGCTCTGGTCTCTCTTTTCCCCGCACACATTCAGTGCGAATTTGTCAGTATCGGCTCACTGCCGCTCTATAATCAGGACTGTGATGCACAGCCGCCTGCTGAGGTGCTGGCATTCAAACAGCAGATTTCACAGGCTGACGGCGTGATTTTTGTTACGCCGGAGTATAACCGTTCTATTCCCGGTGTGCTGAAAAACGCACTGGATCAGGGCTCCCGTCCGTGGGGACAAAACAGCTGGGACAGCAAACCGGCCGCCGTGATCGGTACCTCCGCCGGGGCGATGGGTACCGCTATGGCACAGCAGCATCTGCGCAATGTGCTGGCATTTCTGAATATGCCGACACTCAATCAGCCGGAAATGTACCTGCAATGGTATGACGGCATGATCGGCGAAAACGGTAAATTCAGTGAAAAAACCGGTGCGTTTGTGCAGAAATGGGCAGATGCATATGTCCGTTTCCTGGAAGCGCACGGCTGATAACCCCGCCGGGCAGACTCAGCGGAATGTCAGCTGCTGCCCGGTATTAAAATCGTCCGCATTCAGGGCCTGACGCCCTCTGGCACCGGTACAGTGACAGCCGTACACCCGGGTTTGCGGATCCACAGCCTCCTGTGCGCGGCGCAGTGCTGCCGGTGTTGCCCGGCGCAGATGCAGCCCGCCGACCACCGCCTGCACCGGTGCATTATCTGTCAGGGCACGCGCATGCTGTATCACTGACTCAATGCCTGAATGGCTGCATCCGGTGATAATCACAATCCCCTCCTCCCCGTGCCAGATCAGAAAACTGTCGTCACGGACATAGTCCGCCTCCCCGTTACTGAGCAGTACCCCGTAACGGCGCACCACGGCCCGCTGCATTATTTCTCCGGCGAACAGAAAGCGGGATGAGATGGCATACGGTTTTTCCGTCAGCACGAACTGATAGTCACGGCGTAGTGTTTCTTCACAAAATAACGGAGATAACCGCCTGAATTTCAGCGGGTAACTGCCCAGCCACAATGCGGCCCGGCGCGGCTCGAAAATATGCGGGTGTGCAATCACCTTCAGCGCCGACGGCAGATTATGCCGTTCTGTACGGGTTAATCCGCCGAAATGGTCATAATGACCGTGTGACAACACCACCGCATCAATATTTTCCAGTGAAATCCCCAGTGCCTGTGCATTGCGGATATAAGTATCATCCGCGCCCGTGTCAAACAACAACGAAGTTTCCCCGTCCTCCAGCAACAGGCTGAGACCGGCGTGAGAATCCAGTTTCGGGTCAGTATTCGTATTTTCCAGTAGTGCGGTGATGCGTAACATGGATGATAATCCCTGAAAGATAAATGTATTCTGCCGTTATATATAACACAGTGTTTTCCGCTATAACGTATCTGTATTGTACCGCAGAGCGCAGATTATGATTTAATTCAGGTAATGTTAATAAATCAGCATGACCCGGCTGTAAAATTGTTAAATAATAGCCGGCCGACACAGACTTTCAGGAGTTCCGCATGGGAATTATTACCGCTTTTGCAAAAAGCATCGATAACAGTCAGCTTTTACGTCTTTTGCATCAGCAAATAGAGAAACAGAATGCGCCGGTAGCCTGCCGTGACGATCTGGACGATCAGCTCACCGATATCGCCGCCTATATGCACGATGAAGATTATCCCGCCCTGGCAAAACGCCGCAAAAAGGTGAATATGCTGACCGGGTTACTCGCCCTGCCGGTATTACTCTTCTCCCTGCTGCTGTTTTCACAGAAGATTATTGATGCCCTGTCACTGAATATCGACATCAGCTATTTATCCCTGACCCTGCTGGACTACAGCCTGACCTATATCTGGGCCGTATTTATTTATGCCGCCGTGTTGTTCGGCACCATTTTTTATTTTTATTTCCTGCAAAAACAGACAGAAAAATATGCCGGTCACCTGATTGATGATTTTATAAACCGGATATCACATTAAGCGGGATTGATTAAGGGTACATTAAGCCCCGTTGCCACAATAATTTGCCTGCGTTGTCACAGTAATCGTCAATGCTATACTGCAATCCGCTTTTACAGAGAGCCCGCTTTTACAGAAAGAGAGGAAACGTGCAAATTCTATTAGTCGAAGACGATTTACAATTAGGCAAAGCACTGTGCCGGGGACTGGAACTGGCCGGTTTTCGTGTGTGCTGGCTGCGTTTACTGGCCGATGCCCGTAAGCGGCTGACAGAACAGCATTTTGACCTGATGCTGCTGGATCTGGGGTTACCGGACGGCGACGGGTTTGACTCTCTGGTGGAGTGGCGCAACAGCGGGGAACAAATCCCGATTATTATTATGACCGCCCGTAATCAGCGTGATCATCTGGTCAATTCCCTCGATTCAGGGGCGGATGACTTTATTTCCAAACCGGTTGAGCTGCCGGAATTAATTTCCCGCGTTAAAGCGGTTTCCCGCCGTATTGCCGGTTTTTCCTCACAGTTATGGAAAGTGGATAATATCACCCTTAACCCGATGAACCATCAGGTGACACTGAATGACGAGTTATTACTGCTCTCCGGCAAAGAGTATCAGCTGTTATATGAATTAATGCGCAATACCGGTAATGTGGTGCGCAAGCATGAGCTGGAGCAGCGTTTATTCGGACTGGACGATAAAATCGAAAGTAATTCCCTGGAAGTGCATATCCATAATCTGCGCCGCAAAATCGGTAAAGAGAAAGTGATTACCGTCCGCGGAATCGGCTATCTGCTGAAAAAGGACAGCGAATAAGTGAGAATCCGCTCATTCTTTGTTTATACCGTTCTCCTTCAGACCTTCTCAATGCTCCTGCTGTGGGGCGTCTGGATCGCCTGGCTGAAATACGCCTATCTGCCCGGTTTAAGTGAAGATTTTAATGCCCAGCAGATGGTGATTGCCCGTGGTGTCTCTGACACGCTGCGGGAAACCCCCACGGATTCCGCTACCTTCCCGCAGATTGCCCGCGCCCTGGAGAGTATGTACGCCAATGCGATGAAAAGCGGCCTGGAAGAGGAAAATTATGATCCGCTGGTCGCCATTCTGCACAGTACAACAGGTGAAGTGCTGTACAGTAATAAACCGGATGTTCATATTCCGCTGAAACCGGACGGAATCGAGCGTTTCACCGAGGACGGCGAAACCTGGTATCTTGCTTATAATACCGACCCCGATATGCAGCGCACCGCGGTTATCGGGGAATCCGGCACTGACCGTCATATGCTGATCGGCGACCCGGCAACCGGCACCGCCGTCCCGCTGCTGTTTATTCTCGGCACCATGCTCTCATCCACGATTATCACCACCTATCTCAGCCTGCGCCCGCTGCGTGAAACCACCCGCAGTATCGCCACCCGTAACCCCGGCAACCTGACACCCATCAGCATGAAATATCAGTACAATGAAATGCGTCCGGTACTGCATGCCATTAACCAGCTGATGCAGCGGGTGGATGCCGCCAATCTGCGGGAAAAACAGTTTATGGCAGATGCCGCTCATGAACTGCGTACGCCGATTGCCGCCGTACTGGCACAAATTCATCTGCTCAAACAGATTGATGACCCGGCGGAGCGCAACGAAATAACCGCTGATATGGAAATCAGTCTGGATCGCGCGGTATCACTGTCACGGCAGCTGATTGATCTGGCCCGGCTGGAAACGGAAGATTATCCGCTGAAAATGGAAGAGATCGACCTGACCCAGGCGCTGAGTCATACCATTGCCATGCTGGTGCCCTACGCCCTGCGCAAAAATATTGAGTTTTCCTTCGACGGCCCGGAAAGCTGCATTGTTGTCAGCGATAAACAGGCACTGTTCTCCATCATCAACAATATTCTGAATAATGCTGTGAAATACTGCCCGCCGGACAGTCAGGCAGAAGTCTCACTGGACACAGGCAACCCGGAGGAAGTACAGATTATTATCCGTGATAACGGCAACGGCATCAGTGAGCAGTACAGGCACCGCCTGTTCTCGCGCTTTTTCCGTGTGCCGGGCTGCAGTGAGAACGGCAGCGGTCTCGGTCTTGCCATTGCACAGAATCTGGCGGAAAAAATCGGCGGTTATCTCTCCGTCACCGACGGATTGCAGCAGCGCGGTATCGGGTTTGTGATCCACATTCCGGCAAAAAACCGTGAAATTTCCGCTGCTTCCCATGACAGTTCTGAAACATAAGGCTATGCTGAAAAAAGTCAGAACAGGAGGGACAGATGAAACAGGCACTGATTATTATCGACCTTATTAATGACATTACCGGCAAACACGGGCTTTCCAACGCCTGCCATGAGCAGACTGCCGCCCGTAACCTGATTGCGGCCACACGGGAAACCGCCCGTCAGGCGCGGCAGCGGGATATTCCCGTGGTGTGGGTGCGGGTCGGGTTTGCGGATGACTGGCATGATATCCCCGCCGGATCACCGATGTTTCAGCGGGCAAAAGAGATTGGTGCCCTGAAACTGAGCGGCAGCGGTTGTGACTGGGCAGACGGTACGGATGTACAGAAAGAGGATATCTGTTTTGTGAAGAAAGGCGTCAGTGCCTTTGCGGGAAATGATTTGCTGATCTGGCTGCGCAAAGCCGGGATTGAACATCTTGTTCTGGCCGGTGTCAGCACGGTGATGGCGATTCAGAGTACCGCGCGTTATGCCCACGACAGCGGGTTTTATGTCTCGGTAGCGGAGGATTTGTGTGCCGCACCGACAGCGGAGCTGCACCAGATAAGTCTGGAGATGCTCCGCCCGATGGCAGCTATCACCACATCTGCTGCCTGGCTGGCACAATAACCTTTTATTATCCGCGCAGTGATACTGCGCGGATCTCTCTGTTTACCACAGCGACAGCAGATAACGCAGCAGCGCAGTCACAATCGCGGCAGCCAGCACAATCACCAGAAACGGCTTTTTATACCACGTCAGTATTCCCGCAACCGCCACCCCGGCCATTTTCGGCCAGTCTGATAATTCCTGTCCGCTGAAAATCGTCATCGTTACCGCCACAGCAAACAGAATGACAATCGCCCCCGTGGAAAGCAGATTTTTAACGTGTGACGACACCGAGAAACGCCCGCTGAGCAGCGCCCCGGACGCCCGCATGGCATACGTACCGACCGCCAGCAGCGCGATCCCCGTCAGAATGGATAATGTATCCGGCATTACGCTCTCCTCAGGCTGACCACCAGCCCCAGCAGTGATAACAACACCGGGATCCCCGGCGGTAAAAATGGCGTTGCCGCCAGGGCAATCACCGCTCCCAGCAGCGCAGCGCGGCGTGTTTTCGCCTCACGCAGTGCAGGCAGGCACAATGCCAGGATAATCGCCGGGAACATGGCATCCAGCCCCAGCGCTTTGGTATCCACAATAAAGGTACCGAGAAACTCACCGATGATCGTCCCCAGCGGCCAGCACAGAAAAATCCCCAGCCCGCACAGCCAGAATGCGGCTTTCTGTTTGTCTTTCTGTTTTTCCGCCAGACCGAACACCACACTCTCATCATTAAGAATATGGAAACCCAGCAGCTTTTTCGGGCCTTTACCGGCAAGGTCGTGCACCGCAAGGCTGAACGGCACATGACGGGCATTCACCAGCAACCCGGCCAGCGCCGCAGACACCGGACTGCCACCGGCCGCCACAACGCCGATAAACAGAAACTCTGACGCCCCTGCCAGCACAACCAGGGACAATGTCAGCGGTACCCAGAGCGGAAAACCGTTGGCATGCGCCAGCGCCCCGTAGGAAACGCCGACAATTAAATCCGCCACACAAACCAGCAAAATATTGCGGATCATGGCATTATCGAGTGGAATAGCGAGTTTCATTGCGATAGACTTATAAATTGAACGATACGTTCATTATGTCGAACGGCTTGAATTACGCAAGTGTTAATTCCGGGTTATTTCCGTTAACCAGCAGAGAGTGTATTTTATGGATTCACCTATCACCCCGCCCCTGCAGATCATGGCTGTCAGGCTGACCGAAGAGCGTCAGCGCCAGGGACGTTCTATCGCTGATGTCGCGCGCAGTGCCGGTATTGCAAAATCCACACTGTCGCAGCTGGAATCGGCGCAGGGAAATCCGGGAATCGAAACACTGTGGTCGCTCTGTGTGGCGCTGAATATCCCGTTTGCCAGTCTGTTTGAAACCCCGAAAAGCCGGGTAACCGTGCTGCGGCGCGGGGAAGGCATTCAGGTCAGTGCTGAGAATGCGTATTACCACGCTTTTCTGCTCTCTTCCGCTTCTGCGGTTAACCGCCGTGACCTGTACACCATCACCGCCCAGCCCGGCAAAGACCGCGTGTCTGAGCCGCATATGGCACAGGTTACCGAACATATCCTGCTGATGACCGGCAGTGCCGTCGTCGGTACCCTTGATGAGCCCGCCACACTTTTGCCCGGCGACTATATTTCCTACCCCGGCGATGTCCCGCATATTTTTAAGGCGCTGGAGCCCGATACCACGGCAGTCATGATTATTGAGCACTGATTTTACGCATTTGGTATTCACAAATGCTTACTTATCGCAAATAATGTAAAGTGAAGTTTATCATTTCGGGTATATTCCGCATCCGGTATCAGGCTGCCCTGCATGCTCTGATACCGCTGTAACGGGCTTACTAAGGAAAAACCATGCTTGATTTTAACCGTCAGAATTTAACTCATATGACAGCCGATGCCCTGAAAAAACAACGGGGCTACCTGTGGATCATCGCCATTCTTCTGCTGGCCGGTGGTGTGGCCTGTCTGATGAATCCGCTGATATCCGGTGTGACTCTCAGCTATATTATCGGGGGGCTTCTCCTGATAAACGGGATCTCCATGTTATTTGTGACACTCAGCAGCCGGCTCTACAGCGGCGGCAGTAAGCTGTTTTCCGTTCTGGTTGCGGTCGCCTATCTCCTTCTGGGTTATGTGTTCCTGACCGAACCGCTCACCGGGATGCTCAGCCTCGCAATTCTGCTCGCCATTCTGTTTATTGCCGGCGGGATCCTGCGTCTGGGTTCTGGTCTGCGTCAGATGTCTCAGGCTCGCGGCTGGCTGAACATTATCATCGGCCTGCTGGATCTGTTTATCGCTTACCTGCTGGTCGGTAACGGCCCGATTGTATCTGTCACCCTGATTGCGACCCTGGTCGGTATTGAACTGCTGTTCAGCTCTTTTGGTCTGATCGCCGCCGCCTCTGTCCTGAAAAAGAATAATTAACCGCATCCGGTGGCGCGGGCAAATAATTTACCGCGCCACATCCCCCTTTTTTCTGTTTTTTCCGCTTTTCCCGCATCTTTACATACCCTTTCAGTACCCGTGCCTGAAAAATGGTACAGTATTCAATGTGATCCCATTTTTAACATTTTGCTGCTCACTAAGGAGTCTGTAAAAACTACGTCACAGGAGACATTTTTTATGGAGCAACAACTGCGGTTATGGCTGCAACAACAATTTGAACTCAGTAATGACTACGCCTCATGGGCGGCCATTACCGGGGTTATTGTCCTTATTCTGGCTATCGCTGTTATTCTGCATCTTACCCTGCACAAAGGCCTTCTGCCGTATATTGAACGCCGCACCGGTGGTACTCAGCGTCCGTGGGGCGCGTTAATTACCCGCACCCGGCTGTTTAACCGGTTTGCCTTTCTGATTCAGGGGATAGTGTTTAATATTCAGGCGCTGATCTGGCTGGGACGCGGCTCTGCCGCACAGGAGATCCTCACGACCGGCGCACAGGCATGGTGTCTGTTGTTCGGCATGCTGCTGCTGTTTTCCGTGATGGACATTCTTCAGAACCTCTCCCGCCATACCCCGTCTCTGAGCCGCCTTCCGCTGCGCGGCGTGATGCAGAGCCTGAAACTGATTATCGCGGTGCTCTTCAGTATCCTGATTATTTCGCTGCTGATAGGAAAATCCCCGCTGATTTTACTGAGCGGACTCGGTGCCATGACCGCCGTGCTGATGCTGGTCTTTAAAGACCCGATCATGGGACTGGTAGCCGGTATTCAGTTATCGGTCAATGACATGCTTAATGTCGGGGACTGGCTGGAGATGCCGAAATACGGCGCGGACGGTGCTGTGACGGATATCGGGCTGACGACGGTCAAAGTGCAGAACTGGGATAATACCATTACCACTATCCCGACTTACGCCCTGATTTCCGACTCCTTCAAAAACTGGCAGGGAATGACGGCATCCGGCGGACGGCGCATCAAACGCAGTATGAACCTGGATACCACCAGCATCCGTTTTCTGACCGATGAAGAGATCAGCCGGCTGCGGCAATCAAACCTGATAGCCGGGTATATCGATGCCAAATTACAGGAAATCGCAGAATACAATGCGCAGGAACCCGGAGATACCCTGCTCAACCAGCGGCGGCTGACCAATATCGGGACATTCCGTGCGTATGCGGAGGCGTACATCAAAGCCAGTCCGCATATTCACAAGAAGATGACCACCATGGTGCGCCAGCTGGCACCCACACCGGACGGGCTGCCGGTGGAAATCTACGCCTTCACCAATGTGACGGCGTGGATAAGCTATGAGCAAATCCAGTCCGATATTTTTGATCACCTGTTCGCGATCCTGCCGCAATTCTGGCTGCGGGTACATCAGACACCAACGGGCTTTGATATGCGCGGTATTGCAGCCCATTTCGCCCGTGAATGTGAATCAGAACGCCGAGCCGGGCTGTAACAGGAACTCCGCCTCTTCCGGGGTGGAGTGCCGCCCCAGAATCTCATTGCGGTGCGGGTAACGGCCGAAGCGGTCAATGATCGCTTTGTGCCGCCGCTCAAAATCCTCTGTGCTCTCATCGAGCCCTTTAAACAACAGTTCCGCCTGCTGATGGATCAGTGCGGATTCTGAATGCATATACGGCATCAGCACAAACTTGCGCTGAACCGGAGGCAATTGCAGATAATCCGGTGTTTTCACCGCTTCCTGCGCCAGCACCAGTGCCATCGGGTCCTGTGCAAATGACCGCGCGTCACCACGCCAGAGATTACGGGAAAACTGATCCAGCACGAGGATCTCCGCCAGACGTCCGCCGATGTGTGCCCGCCAGCTGAAACATTCTCCGGCAGCTGCCTGCTCCCATACCTTAAGAAAACGGCGGCGGATCAGGTCATCAAACTGTGTGTCTTTCTTAAACCATTGTTCCGGTGTGGCTTCATTAAACCAAAAATCCAGAATCTGTTGTGCTTCCATTGTCAGTCTCCTTTTCAGTCCGGCCATGAGGATCTCTCCCTTTGCCCGGCGGTCATATCACGGTATGCTGGGAAATCATTATTAGTTTAACGCATATATTGTCAATTATTTATCACAGGCCGATATTCATGGGAAAACTGTCCGCACACACCGCCACATTTTACGGCGTTCTGGCCATTCTGTTCTGGAGCACTATTGTCGGATTAATCAAACGGGTCAGTGAGGATTTCGGGCCTGCTTTCGGTGCAGCGCTGATATACACCCTCGGGTCAGTGATGTTACTGCTGGTGACCGGATTTCCGGCCATCCGCCGCTGGCCGCGCCGCTATCTTATCTGGGGCACGCTGTTGTTTGTCAGTTATGAGATCTGCTTTATTCTGGCGCTCGGTTTTTCTCAGAACCGTCAGCAGGCAATTGAGCTGGGTATGGTGAACTACCTGTGGCCTTCCCTGACTGTCGGGCTGGCTGTACTCATGGGCGGGCAGCGTCTGCGCCTGTCGCTGATAGCCGGCCTGGTGCTGGCGGTGCTCGGTATCAGCCGGGTGATTGGCGGAGAGAACGGATTATCCCTCAGTTCTGTCGCCGCCAATGTCGCACTTAATCCGCTGAGTTACGGCCTGGCGTTTGCCGGTGCGGTGATCTGGGCCTTCTACAGTAATTTGTCCCGCAGGCTGGCGGACGGTAATAACGGCATTACCCTGTTTTTTATCATCACCGCCCTGATGCTGTGGGTGGTAACCGCCTTTAACGGCATCACACTGCCCGCTGAGTTTTCCGTTTCCACCGTTGGTTTTCTGATTGCCGCTGCGGCACTGTCCTGTGCCGCAAACGCACTCTGGACCATTGCAGTACTGCGAGGTAATGTTGCCCTGATAGGCACACTCTCTTATTTCACCCCGGTACTTTCCACCGCATTTTCCGCATTATTACTCAGCACCGCCCTCTCCTTTGCATTCTGGCAGGGGGTACTGATGGTCACCTGTGGTTCCTTATTATGCTGGCTCGCCACCCGCCGGAAATAACATGAAAATGAACCGGCGGAATATGCTAAATTAACGCTATACGATAATTGGTCGCTTTTCAGGAAATACGATGTCCAAAAAACTTAAACATAAACTGGTTAATTTATTCTTGCAGCTTTATACGCGCCGCCGTGATTTTTCGCACTCCGTCGCTGCCTTTAAACAGCTGGAGACTATCGACTTCCGGAATATTGTTATTTATTCGACAACGGCACTCGGGGATTTTCTGATGAATACCCCGGCGATTCATGAAGTCAGAAAACGTTTTCCTGATGCCAGAATTACCGTTGTTTCCGGCAATAAAATGGCACCTTATATCCGCACCGGTATCGGCAAGGACTGGGATGATGTGGTGTGCTGGAACAGCAAAGTCCATACTGTACTGAAACTGGTCAGAGATTTAAAAGCGCACGGAACGCCGGATCTGATTCTGATTATGCACTCACATAACCCGTATGATTATCTGAGCGCGGTCATGACCGGAGCACCGTTTGTTTTTCGCTGTAATCATTCGGCATCACCTTGTGCGCTTATTGAACCCTGGCTGACCAATTTCAGCGGCTATGGTCACCGGCATTCGGTACAGGCCCGCCTTGATCTGATTACGCCGCTCGGCTGCCGCTTTACTGATAAAAGTGTTGAGATGCATGTTCCGTGCGATGTGACAAAAGTACCATCCTCCGTAAAACGGGTTGGTTTTCAGATGGGCGCATCCAGTGAAGAACGTCGCTGGCCGGTAGCGAACTTTGTGGCACTTACACGCTATTTGCTTACCTGCTACTCTGACCTCAATATTGTTCTGGTCGGCGCACCGAATGAAATTCATTTGTCTGATGAATTTTTCAGCCTGCTTGAACCTGAATTTCACAACCGGATTGAGCCGCTGATCGGCAAAACCACCATCGAAGAATTAACTCAGGTCATCAATAACCTGGACCTGCTGGTCACAAATGATACCGGAACCATGCACCTGGCATTTGCGTTAAAAATCCCCAGCATCAGCTTGCATGTCAGTACTTATCCGCAATTTACCGGCCCTTATCAGAACTATGAACTGCATGAGGTTGTTTCCGGGTTCGCCTCAAAATTATTACGAAATGAGGGAGAGCATGAAATGTCAGCCATTTCTGTGGATAGTGTGATTGAAGCAACAATTAAATCATTATCTGCGCAGGGAATAATGCCGCAGAATAATCCTGAGTAAAAGCACGGTCTCACACCCGGCCGTAAAATACAGCAGACTGACAGAAAAAGGAGGATCTATGTCAGAGAATATGCAGAAGCCGAAAATAACACAGGAAGAAGAGGACGAAATTGAGTCCCTGACAAAAAGCCTTGTCATGCGGGATAAGATGAAACTGCCGGGAATTGACAGAGAAGTCGGGCAGCAGCGCCCTGAACGTTTACGCCCCTGGTTCCGGGAACGTCTTAAATTCCACCGCGATGCAGCCATAAATAGTTAACCGTAAAACAGAGCCTGCCGGTAACAGATATACCGGCAGGCTGAAAAGGGTTATTTTGCCATTTCAATAATTTCTTTTGCTGTTTTACCCTGTAATTTTTCTTTCAGCAACGCCATCATTTTTTCTTCATCGCCACCGCTGGCAAAAGCGACCTGGAAGCTGATTTTAGTAATAGCACCTTTCAGCTCACGGGATTGCTCCGGGCTCAGATCTTTTTCCATTTTTGCAATGGATTCCTGCGCTGCCTGCTGAGAAGACATATCCAGTGTTGCATCACCACAAGCGGTAAGTGCAAAAGAGAGCGCGATAACTGCCAGTAATTTTTTCATTTTCCACCTCGTTAATAATATCTGCGGTATTTTACATTGCCGGACAGATAAAACCATGTTTATTACAGGCAGAATTAACCGTTTATTTATACAGTTATAACCATGTTTGCCCCGCCCTGTGAAAACAGGAAATTTACTTGTTATTGTAAATCAGCTGTTTTTCAGTACCGGTGCCGATATAATACTTCAGTCTGCGAAATACACGGAAAAGCTATGTTTAACGAACGCGTTGTTGATGAAATTTTAAACTGGATAGAAAACAATCTTGAGTCTGATCTTTCATTAGAGGCCGTTGCCGGGAAAGCCGGATATTCCAAATGGCATTTTCAGCGTATTTTCAAACAACAGACCGGCTATACCCTGGCAAATTATGTCCGTGCACGGCGTTTATCCTGTGCGGCCATCGCCCTGCGCCTGCTGCCGCTCAACCTGATGCATTTATCCATGAAATACCGCTTTGATTCACAACAGACATTCTGCCGTGCTTTCAAACAGCATTTTGGTATTACCCCGTCAGGATACCGTAAAAAAAGCGGCTGGCAGCCGGGAGGCTTTGTACTGCCGAAACGCTATGCCGGAAAGCTGCACTCCTCGGTTGAGATGACGACACTGCCGGAAAAAGTGCTGACCGGGACTTCGAATGTGTATCAGGCGGCATCGGATACCTGGAATATGAACCTGCCAAAGCTGCGCAAATATTACTGGCAGCCTTTTTTACAGCGGCTGACCGCTTTACCGGAGGCGGTTTATGCCATACACGGTGTCAGTAAATCTGCCGGGGACACTTTCTCAATGTATTATGCCACCCTGGCCGAAGCACACTGCCTGAAAAATACGATGCCGCAGGATATTATTTATACGCCCGGACATGCCCATTACTTAAAAATTATTTTTACCGGTGATTTTTCAGATATTGATTTTCAGGATATTACTTATGATATCTATAATAATATTCTGCCGGAACTGAATATTATCCGCCATCCGGAGCATCCTGATACGGAAGAGTACATATTTCAGGAAAACATCACGGAATTAAACCCGGAAAACCCGAAACCGGCAGTCCGGGTGATTAATTATTACATTCCTGTTATGACTGATGCATCAGGCTGGTGATCATTCTCCGCCGGGACTATGCTGTTGCGGTCATTTTGTTATGATCCCTGCTGTGCAATAACTCACTGCATATATTCCAATCGTCGTTTATCTTATCTGTCCGTACATTATTCTGATAGTCGTCTTAAAATAACAAAATTAGTAATTGACTGTTATTTATGCTCTGTTTTTTACACATGAACCGGTTACTATGAAAAGGTGTATCTTCTGATTTGCGGAGGTAACCGATGTCATCATATGCAGAACATATCACCACGGCGCACATTCAGTGCGATGCGGAAGAAACGCTGCTGCCGACACATCCTTTCGCTGCTGTTTCTGTCGCGGATGCCGCTATTGCGGATGAGGCCGAAATCACGGCGCATAATGACCGGATTGAACATCTCAGTAATGCCATCAACTCCACTTACGGTATTTTATATTGTCATCTGTCGTTTAAGGCATTGGCGGTATAGCAGATATCCGATAATGTACCGGGATTGTTACGTATTTCCCGATTATTCTGATACAGACGATTCCCGAACAGGTCTATGTTGTAACAAGCCTATTGTTCAGGAGTTTATGAGATGAAAGTGAATATTAAGAGAGTAAGCACAGTGACTTTATCTGCAGTCCTGCTGCTTGCTGTAGCCGGTTGTTCAAATATGTCGAAACGTGACCGGAATACTGCTATCGGAGCCGGTGTCGGTGCTGTTGGTGGTGCAGTCCTGACCGACGGCAGCGCACTCGGAACCGTCGGTGGTGCAGCAATCGGCGGCCTTATCGGACACCAGGTGAAAAAATAATTTCCGGAGCCGGCATACCGTCGGCTCTTTCATTCTTTCCCGGCTTTATACCGGTAATGTCCGGTAATTTTCCAGCTGAACAGCACATCCTCACTGACCTGCCCGCCGCCGATATTATGCATGACCAGCGTATTTCCGCTGAACAGCGCGGTTTTACCGATCACAATACCGATATGCGGACGACCGTTATCCAGCTGCCAGGTCACAATATCTCCGGCCACATAATCCGCCGCGTTTTGTGTGATCGGTTTGGTTTCCCCTTTCCGGCTGAAAAAAACCATCAGATTGGGCACCCGGCGGTGATCAATATTTGTATCCGGCCGTGTCTGTCCCCACAATTTACGGCCCGGGTAGAGAGAAAACGCCGTTTTGATATCTTCATGTACCTCTTTTTGCAGATCGATACCTATTTTCCGGTAACTGCGGATCACCACATCCGAACATACCCCTTTCCGGGGTGAAACATCCCCGCCGAGATAAGCGATTTTTTCATAGGACGGATCATACAACACCAGCCTGTCAAGCTGCTGAGCCGCCTGATTCAGCGATCCCGCACCGTAACCGGCGGGTATTATGGCGACAGACAGCAAAGCAGCACATATTCCGGCAATATAATGACGCATCATTTCCTCCGTAACCGCTCAGAAAATCCCGTCCCTGCCCCAGATGTAACGTAATACCCCGGCAGCATCCCGCGGACTGAGCTGTAATATATCCTGATACAGCGCTGATTTTATTTCACAGGCCAGTATGGCATCCTTTTCCAGGGTTTCGGCTTCCTCTTCATCAAGCAAATCACCATAGGTATGGCGCAACCGGAGAAAGATGCCGGTATATAATGCGTCAGTTTCTGCCTGAGATAAACCGGGCACTGTTTCTTTTGCGGGTAAAAATGTCATGACAGCTCCGTTATCCGGCTCTGCCGGGTAAATGAAACTGAAACAAAGCAATCCGGAAGGATCTTTATCCATCGCGCTGTTAAACAATGCCAGCCGGTTTTCTGCATATTGCAGTATCATTTCATCCGGTGTTTGCTGCAGCAGTACTTTTCGATCTTCTGTATTACTCATATAAATCATACGGTAAAAATTCCGCAGTTTAATACCGGATAAAAGATAATTCCGTCCTGATATATTGCTGTGCATTGTTTCTGCCGCAACCGCTTTTGGTGACAGAAAAAAATAAGAAGAAAAAACAGAAAGAAGGCAGAAAAATACACTGTAATACGTAAACAGGGCATTACAGTAAACAACAGAAAAGCCCCCGGCACCGGAGCGGAATGTCCGGATAAAAGGCCGGGCGGCATCTGCGCTGTCATATCAGCAGGTTACCCGGCTCATTACAGTACCAGCTTATCCTGCCCGGCCCGTTCAGCCCAGACATTATATTCTCTGACCAGCGTCATGACTTTATTATTGGAATCTTTCATTTCCCGCATATGCGCCTGAAGCTTTTTCAAATCACCGGGAAATTCCCGCTGAATTTTCTGTGTTTTTATCCGCAGGTGCTGCATTTCTTTATTTCGCCTTTCCAGCGCCGCCATCAGTATATCTCTGATTTGATTACAGTGCGCAATAGCTTCAAAATCGAATTCTGAATACGCCCGCATATCGTCATTGTCAGTCATAAAAACATTACCCTTATCTGCAATATACTGAACACCGATTATAGCGTTTTACCGCCGTGATTGTCCCCGTACCTTGCGGCAGGTAAAAATATTACCGTCTCTTTATCCGGCAGAATATTTTCACCGGCAGTCAGATTCACTGGGTACGCATGAGGTGATTAAAAGAATGAAATATAGCTATGTATATATCCGGAACAACCCCGCAACCGCGGGGGCATTCATATTACGGATGTTAAGCCAGAGCGTAATCAACTGCAGCCAGAGCATGAATTTCGGTGGTATCAAACACCGGTACTGCACAATCACTCTGAGAAATCAGCAGCATTATTTCCGTACAACCCAGAATAATACCTTCAGCACCTTCATTAATCATTTTACGAATAATCGTTTTATACTGTTCACGGGATGCTTCATTAATAATACCGGAGACCAGTTCCTGATAGATAATATCATGAACAATTTTTCTGTCCGCTGTATCCGGAATAATAACATCCAGACCAAACTTTTCCGTCAGCCGGCCTTTATAAAAATCCTGCTCCATAGTAAATGCAGTTCCCAGCAAACCAATCTTCTTAATACGAGCTTTCCCAGCTCATTCCGCCAATCAATCCGATCATTTTCATGTTGTGTGCTCTTTTTATCTGACAGAGGATGTGTTGATATTTTTGTTATTTGCAGGGAAAGCGTACCGCAGGACTGTCAGAGATGGCAACACTTAACGATGCAGGAAGTCACCGGCGGGAAAACAAAAGAAGGTGCCTGTCTGTAATCCCCCCGGATAGCACCGGCGGGATAAAAGGCAATAAAATCCTCCCCGGAAATATGATTTTCAGGAAAGAGCCCGGCCTTAACCCCCTTAGTGATACCGTGATTTTTCAGCTCAGTAACCAGCTGGTTATAAATAATTAATTCAATGTCTTTATCATTCATTCTTACCTCAGTGCCCGTGAATACTATCTGCCTCCTGTCCGGCCATAAAAAAGCCCAGCTCACAGGCAGGGCTGAACACTCCGTATTCCGGTGCTGCGATATAATGACAGATAAATAATGATTTAATTTCCGTCAGGAAACCGTATATTAATGGTATCCGCCATATACCATAAAACCGGAACCGGCATCATGGATAACGATTACAACAGTAAATCAACACAGGAACTGGCTGATGGTTTAGCACTGTACCTGACACAGGGTTATATTAATCCGTTATATATCAACTGCGACTGCGAAGACGAGGGTGCAGAAGAAGCGGGTTTTTATTTGGATGCTCTTTCTTTACGCAATCCTGATTTATCCTGTGATTTCCGGAAAAGAATAATGGAATCGCCTGTAATCAGTAATGATTATTTTAAATCCCAGTGTATGGAATATTTACTGCTTTCATCAGATAAATACCGCGAATATGTTATTCAGTATTTATCCGGCCATTACGATGTATTACCGGTTTCTGTGCTGCAAAAAGCGATGTTTTATTCTTATTGTGCAAAGCGTGATCCTGATGACAATGATGTTGTCCAGGATTCATTGATTGTAAAACTCAAATCCCGCTATCATGCCGTTAAAGATAATAAAGACGTTATGGCTTACGAACTGACTGAACTGAAAGAAACCTGCGACGACTTTTGCGCCGCATATCCATATCCGGTTGCACAGCCAGCATTCCCGGACAACCTAAAATAAAACTTTCCGCACTCTGTACCTGTTTACAGATTTCATCCTCACGGACTTTATATTTACGTCCGATCGCCCGCTGCCCAGCCCCGGAATTTTACTGCATATATACCGTACTTTTACGGATGACGTTAATCTGCTCCGGAAATAACAGAGAGATTAGCCTTGTGAATATCCGGAGTAACTATCAGTGAAACACAAAATTAGTGGTTATCTGACGGTGAAATAACTTTCACGCCTTTTATTGCCGTCACATCGATTAATACCGGTGTATGGTGATGTCCGGTTTCGGCATAAAATATTTCGCCGGTAACAGAGATCTGCTGATTAAGATAACGCTGGTTTTTGCTGTAAAAATCACCTCTTACAATCAGCTGAAACTGATCATTACTGCCCCAGTCCGGACTGTCTTTTATACAGGTTAATGGTGCTTTGGTAAAAAGAACCCAATACGGTTCAGGTTCATCGCCCTCTTCCACGCTTTCATAATTTGGCGGCCCCGGAAATACAACACGTTTCAGCGTACCGGTTAATGTCACCTGCTGCCCGTCCTCATAGCATATCTGCGCTGACGCCGGATTTTTACTGTCAGCAATATTCCGGAACAACACCGATGATTTTTTATACCATTCCAGCTGGCATGCTTCTGTATCACAACTCTGTAATCTCAGTTTCCGGTTTTCTCTGACAGTTTTTCTAAACTCATCACTGTTTCCGGTGATTTTTTTTGCCTGCAGATAATCTGCATATAATTCATCATCTGCCTGAGATAATGACGGACTATCGCACACCAGTTTTTCTGTTTTACTCTGTGCTTTGCTGCAATCAAAACTGACCGCAAAAGACGCAGATGAAAACAACAAACAGGATATAACCACCACTTTTTTCATACCAGACCTTCTGTTTCCCGGTGACAGCTTACAAAGATAAAAACCAGACATCAGCGGCTGTTATCCCTTAACTCTCCGTTATTGTGCCACAGGAGAAATCACATTTAACGCAGGTCAGGTCACAGATAATCTCCGTATGATTTATTTTTCTCTCATGCCGGCGCAATGCAGGTACAGCATCAGACAAGTGTACAGCACGCGAAACAATCATCATACCTGCCGGACACGCCTGTGAATACAGATAGGATGTCCGGGCGTCTGCCTCAAAAATGACCAAAATGACAGATTTCCTGTCAGATGTGATTTTGTGAAAAAAATCAGCGATAACATTCATAAAATCTATGTATAATTGAATCATTAAACAGACTCAGGGCAACAGCATTCTGTTCCGGACAATGGAATCCAATATATTTATGAAAAAGAAAAAATTCGCAAAATTAAGAACATTGAACAGAAAGCGAAACTATATGATGAAAAACATCCGCTACTATTCAAGACTTTTTATCGAAAAAATTCTCTGGGATAAGAAAAGTAAATCAGCCATTGACTTTACTGCTGTAAAATCAATACTCATCTTACGAAATGAAGGGAAAATAGGTGATGTTATTGTTGACTCCGGCTTAATCAAAGTCTTATCGCAGCATGGGTATGACGTGGATATTATAGTTACGCCTGATAACTGTTCCATTATGCAACATGACAAACACATTAGATCAATTTATATCGCAGATAAAATATCTCTTAATGATTTTATGAAAAAGCGTAACCATAATGTCAGTAGTGATATCATCCATCAGTTAAATAAAAATAAATATGATTTAATTATAGATCCATCTATAATTAATACCCCAACACACCGGCCTAAACTTTTAAAGGAAATTTCTGCAAAGAATGCCATAGGATTTAATAAAAACAAATGGATTAATCATTATGGCAAATCAATCAGTTTTGACTACGATAAAAATCACATAAAAGAGTCATACAAACTTTTACTGTCGGAATTCGGCATCACTGATATTTCGCCAGATTATGAAATAAATTACCCGGATGAAACGGGTTGTGATACGGATAATTATATATCTTCACTTCCGCCAAAAAATATAAATATTGTAATTAATATGTTTGCTGGCACTGATGAACGCAGTCTTTCTTTATCACAAGCAAAAGAGTTAGATGACAGATTAAATTCACTCTACGATAACATTACTGTTATTGTATTAGATTACAGAAATGAGCTGTCTGAGAAAAATTTCACATACGCTCATGTTTATAATCCAATCTCATTACAGCATTCTATCGCTTTGATCTCAAAGTCAGATCTTATAATATCTCCTGACACATCAATTGTACATATTTCTGCCGCTTTCAGAAAAAACCTAATCGCAATATATAAGAATGATATTCACAACAATGAATTATGGGGTCCCGGATACGAAAATGCCGTCCAGCTTTTTACATCAACATCAAGAATATATGATGATAGTAACATAATTAATGAAATTATCTCCTCTGCAGAAAAAAAACTGAAAGCATATAATAAATAAAAAACCCTGCTATTCTGCAAGGCTTTTTTATATCACAACCCGGTGACACGGTTGAATTTTAAGATGAAAGTTTCCGTAACTCCGGTATTGATATAAAGAATAATTCATTAATTTTCGCACATTTAAACACATCGCTATCTGAGTTTACTACTGTGTTATTTTTTCTGAAATCATATCATTAATTGTTTTGACAATTTTTTTTATTTTTTTCTTTCCCGGTGAGTTTATAAAAAGACTAATAGAAACGACTAAGGCAACAAAAACTATAGCTAATAAAAAATAATATTTCCACGTCTCAAAAACAACACCATCACTCAGGAAAACGGCCAGAACAAATATAAAGACCCACAGAATTAATGTAATTGAGAATATTTTTTCAAACCAGCTGTTAATATAATATGAATTATCAATGTTAACCGATAATACTTCATTTTTAATACAAATATATCTCTTTAGTCTTTTTAAGACAAGCCAGATACTGATGTCCGGCATTAAATCATATTTTGACAGCAGAATTTTTAACTCTCTGAATGACCTGCTTTTCTCCTGTGAGACGTTTGACATAACCATATCACTTATATCTTTCTTTATATATTTCTTATCATCTTCACTTAGAAATTGACTGTACTCATCAAGATACTCTTTATTTTTCTTTATTTTCTTATCTTTCCTCACATTCAGATATCTGTATCCAAGTTTAAATGCAGTTAAAAAAGCCCCCATAACAACACTTAATATTCCAATAGCAGACTTGATTACATCTAAATTACCAATTATTGCATTCCACATAATTCTTCCCGATACATAAGTTTTAGTCAACCCAAACGTATTCACAGAAAAGCCAATGGAGCAAAATACATATTTCCATTTGACTCATCAGGAATTATGCTTACCTAATCAATAGTAAACAATAGTTTTGTTAATGTATTTAATATTACAGACAAATCTCCTGCCTCTGTAGCATTAAAACAGACAGATCGCCTATAAATTCACATCTGCAGGCAGTTACGAAAATAGATGCAATTTTTTTTCATCACAACATCAGATAGTCTTAGAGATAACAAGAATTATACCGGCTCCCCTCAGATTAAATAATATTATATTGTTGCTAAATATGAGACATAAACTATGTCAGAGAAAAATACAGAGATATCTGAAGAAAGTAATAATAAGGATCCTGAATCAAATTCAACAGATGAAAACCGGTGTGGGGTTATCATGCCTATAGCTGACACTGATGGCTCCAAACATAACCGGGCAAACACACCACTATATTTTAGCCAGAAAAGAAAAACCCGTGATATCAAAGATATCACGGGTTTTAATATGGTGCCGGCTACCGGAGTTGTTTATTGTGTCCATAGTCTTCATCAGCTCGTCGCTGTTTTTGAATGGCTGCCGGGTGGCGAACATATCGAACTGGGTGACGGTTGAATCAGTGAAGCCTGACAGGATGATGCCCGCCTTATAATACCGGTACCCGTCACACCAGATACTATCCAGTGCTCTCATGGCAGCATTGATGATGTCCCGCGTGTCGCAGCTGGGATACTCGAGTGAAATGTTTGCACTGTTCGCATAGTCCGGCCCGTTAGCGTGTCTGCTGGTCTGCACAAACAACCCGATCATCCGGCAGCGCTGTTTTTCTTCCCGGAGTTTTTCCGCTGACCGTTCGGCATATTCACACACTGCCTTTCTCATGGTAACAATGTCCGTCACTTTGGTACCGAAGGATCGGGAACAGAGGATCTGCTGTTTCACTTTTCTGACTTCTTCCAGCTCGATACAGGGTTCTCCGTTCAGTTCCCGCAGCGTGCGCTCGGTAATAACACCAAAAGTTTTACGGATAGTCGCCGGTGCGGCGTTCGCCAAATCTAATGCCGTGCGAATCCCCATGGTGTTCAGTCTGGCCGATATTCGCCGACCGATACCCCACACTTCACTGACCGGTATCAGTGCCAGTAATTTACGCTGGCGCAGCGGATCAGAAAGGTCAACCACTCCGCCGGTTTTTTTCCATGTCTTTGCTGCATGGTTGGCAAGTTTTGCGAGTGTCTTTGTCGGTGCAATACCAACGCCGACCGGGAGGTGTGTTTTCTGCAGAATGGCAGCCTGTATCTCACGGCCATAATCCTCCGGGCTGAATGTCCTGGTCATGCCGGTTAAATCAAGAAAGGCTTCATCGATAGAATAGATTTCTGTGGCGGATGCGAAGGATGAGAGCAATGTCATCACACGGCTGCTCATATCGCCGTACAACGCATAATTTGAGCTGAATACTGTCACATTGTTTTTATAACAAAAATCGCGACACTCATAATACAGCGCCCCCATTTTGATGCCGAGGGCTTTCGCCTCTGCTGACCCGGCGATCACGCAGCCATCATTATTGCTCAGGACGATAACCGGCTTACCTGTCAGATCGGGCCGGAATACTCTTTCACAGCTGGTGTAAAAGCTGTTTACATCCACCAGCGCAAACATCACTGCGCCCGGTGGATGATGTAGGTGACCACACCGAAAATCTGTAAATCCTGCTCACTGCTGATTACGATAGGCTGATAATCCGGATTCATCGGGATCAGCATAGGTACCGGTGACAGTTACAATTTTTTGACAGTAAACTCTCCGTCAAAACTGGCAATCACAATATCCCCTACGTCGCAGTTACCGCGCTGTCCACGATAACCACATCACCGTCAAAGATATTGGCATCAATCATCGAACTACCTTCAACCCTGAGTAAATAGGTACTTTCCGGGTGTCGGATCAGTTCACTGTTCAGGTTTATGCGCTCCTCGATATAGTCCGCCGCCGGCGACGGAAAACCAGCGGGGACATGCTCCAGGAAAAGAGGCAATGTCAGAATTGTATCATCGTTGATCTTGACAAGTTTCATACTCAGAACCGATTAACTGTACATGCATACAGTTAATGATAGAGAAGTTTGGCTGTCTCATCAATCTGATTTTTACTAATCTTATGCGTCACATGCATTACTCATTAAAATCAAATCCGACAGTCCGCTATAAGCGAAGAACGAATATTGCTAACAGCATTCTGTGTGAATCAATAGGGAGCAGGCCAAAGTTAAAAAAGGGAGCTTTATGAAATAAATCACACTTTATCGTATGGTACATACCCATATTTAAATTGTGTGCTAACATTCGTTCTGTAAATACCTTTCAACTCAACCCGAGGCTTTGATGCTGGAGAATGTAATCATCCGATAATCAGCTTACCGACCTTTTCAGGCCGGACTGATTATCAATGCGCCGAAATCGAATGCGGACACCGCTATGTGTTTGCACGTTTTGCACATGATGATTAAACAGGTTTTCCAGTATGAATTTATCCCGTCAGGAACAACGTACCTTACACGTTCTCGCTAAAGGTGGTCGTATCGCGCAAGTCCGAGATACGTCTGGCCGCCTCATCGCCGTTGAATGCTACACCCGCGAAGGGCTGTTGCTTACCGACTGCACCCTTGCCACCTTCAAAAAACTCAAAACCAAAAAACTTATCAAGTCCGTTAACGGTCAGCCGTACCGCATCAACACTACCGGGCTGAATAACGTTCGCGCACAGCTTGATAACCGCTAAGGAGGCATGATGGATATTAATACCCTTATTTACGCATCCCGATATGACCGGCTTTCAGCGGATGAAAGCAAAATTCCCTGGGATGAACCAGCATTCAGCCAGCGCATGCTGGCGAACCACTTGTCGCAGGATCACGACTGGGCCAGCCGCAGGCAGGAGATCATTGAGCAGCAGGTAGAGTGGGTCGCCAGCCAGTTATCCCCTGGCGCACACATCCTCGATCTCGGCTGCGGTCCCGGCTTTTATACCCACCGCTTAGCGGAGCGCGGATTTCGCTGCACCGGCGTGGATTTCTCACCAGCATCTGTGAGCTGGGCCCGCCAGCAGGCGCAAAATGCCAATTTGAACATCAACTATATTCAGCAGGATATCCGCGCATACTGGCCGGATAGGTCGTTCGATTTCATCATGATGACGTTCGGGGAACTGAATGTGTTCAGCACTGCGGATGCACGCTTACTAGTCAGCCGCTGCGCGCTGTGGCTGGAGTTGGGTGGCAGGCTGCTCACTGAAGTCCATACTTTCGAAGAAGTTAAGCGTCAGGGAATGGCTGAAGCGAGCTGGCAACGCTGTCCGGATGGACTTTTTCTGGGCGTCCCTCATCTGCTGCTGACGGAACATAGCTGGGATAAAGAAGAACAGACCAGCTCAACGCAGTTCTGGGCCATAGAGGCAAACGGTCACACCACTCGTTTCGGCAGCCAAATGACGGCCTGGCGCGATGAAGAGTACGTCAGCCTGCTCAATAATACCGGATTTACCCTGCTTCCTCCCCCTGCAGGTCACGACTGGCCTGTCAGCGAGACATTTGAAGGGAAGCTGTTTGCTCTGTTGGCTGAAAAAGCAAAAACCTCAGGGGAGCTTCCTCTTAATACTCAACGCAATAAAAGGAATTCAGCATTGGATATCCCACGTATTTTTACCATCAGTGAAAGCGAACACCGCATCCACAACCCGTTCACCGAAGAGAAGTACACCACACTGGGCCGTGTGCTACGCATGAAGCCGGAGACCCGCATTCTTGACCTCGGCAGCGGCTCGGGGGAAATGCTCTGTACCTGGGCGCGGGATCATGCGATTACCGGAGTCGGTATCGACATGAGCCAGTTGTTCAGCAAGCAGGCCAGACGGCGCGCGGAAGAACTTGGTGTCAGTGATCGGGTCCAGTTCATACATAACGATGCCGCTGGGTATGTGGCAGAAGAGAAATTTGATGTGGCCGCCTGCGTAGGTGCGACATGGATTGCCGGTGGATTTGCCGGGATGATGGAGCTGCTGGCGCAGAGCCTTAAGCTGGGCGGGATCATGCTTATCGGGGAACCCTACTGGCGTCAGCTACCCTCAACAGAAGAGATAGCGCAGGCATGCGGCGTCAGCGCAATAGCTGATCTCCTGATGTTGCCTGAACTTATCAGCGCGTTCGACTACCTCGGCTACGACGTGGTGGAAATGGTGCTGGCAGACCAGGAAGGCTGGGACAGGTATGAAGCCGCGAAATGGCTGACCATGCGCCACTGGCTGGAGGCCAACCCTAACGACGACTTCGCGGCAGAAGTCAGGGCTGAGCTAACGGTCTCGCCAAAACGTCACGTGACCTACGCGCGTGAATACTTTGGCTGGGGCGTGTTCGCGCTGATCGCCAGGTAACAACAGACTCCCGGTATTTCTTTCCGGAAATACCGGGACTTCTTCTTTGCATTAATCTGCTCCCTATAAACTGGCTTACGAAGTGTAAGCACACCCGTTTCAGTTCCACACAATTTTTGAGATTTCGTTATTTTTGATCTCCTCCCAAAATCAGCGCTAGGTTAAATCAGAGATCCGGACCATGAATATTCTCTTACCCTGATAATTGGATTTATTGAATTATTATACTCTGCTTAATTGAGTGAGTTTGGTTACAACGCAGAAATACGGCACTTAATTTTATATTAAATCACAGCATTAAGTAATTTTTGGGCATACGGATGCTTTATAGTACTTAAATCCTTAATAGAACTCTGCGCTACAATCGTATGCTGATCAAAAAATAAAACTCGCTGACAAAAGTAACATAGTGTTTGTATATCATGAGTAATAAAAAAATAGCTCAATTCAAACTCTTGTTTCAGTTTTTCAAGTAAATCCAATATCTGTACCTGTGCAGGTATATCTAATGAACTCACTGCTTCATCCAAAATAATGAGGGAAGGATGCGTTGCCAGTGCTCTTGCAATACATACCCGTTGAGCTTGTCCTCCTGATAATTCATGGGGATACCTGTTCATAAGATCCGGCAATAATCCAACAGTGTCTAAAAGACCGGCAACTAATTCACGCAGTTGCAAAGGTAGCAAACAATTTTGCAGTGACAATGGCTCACTGATCATTGCAAATACAGTCATAGCAGGATTAACTGAGGTAGTATAATCCTGAAAAACAATACTTAACTGTTGGTAACGATTCTGTCGGTAATATATTGATTTACCATTAAGCAATACTGTTCCACTATCAGGTTTTTCAATACCACTTATCACCCGTGCTAATGTGCTTTTTCCACTTCCACTTTCACCAACAAGCCCTACGCTCTCTCCTTTTGCTAACGTAAAACTGACATTATCCAGTATAGTTTGCCGTTGATGTCGCCAACCTTTAGGCCGCGGATAAGTTTTACATATACCTTCAACGTGAAGAAGCATGACATGTTCCTTCCATAACCGCTTTGAATCTCGAAGATAAACGTTTTCTGGTATCGAGAAGGAAACGGGTATACCAGTGCTGTGGTAATCGCCATAAGGACTCTGTATCCTGGTATTCCACAATCTTCCCCTGATACATAACAGCAATATCATCAGCTATTTTGCGAACAAGACCCAGGTCATGACTGATAAAAACCAAAGTGCTCTGTTTTTCATCTGCCAGTTGTTTGAATTGCTGCAGGATATCGGACTGCGTGATGGTATCCAATGCAGTCGTTGGCTCATCTGCAATCAGCAATGCGGGTTTTAATGCAAGTGTAATAGCAATCATCATTCGTTGTAATTGCCCGCCACTCAACTGATGAGGCAGGCAAGCTAATTTTTGTTCCGGAAATTTTATATTAACCTTCTCCAGACACTCACACGCAAGCCGAAAACAGGCATCATTATTCAGATTTGTATGATATTTTAATGTTTCTGTAAACTGATTTTTCAGCGTCATTAAAGGGTCAAATGCCCCCATTGCATTTTGAATAATAAGACTAATCTCTTTGCCCCGGGTCTGTTGCCATTGCACTTTATTATTCTCAATTAAATTTCGACCACAAAATAAAATATCACCCTTTACCTGAAACGTATTTGGCAATAAACCCATGATTGCTTTTGCCATGAGGCTTTTACCACTACCACTTTCTCCGACAATACCTAATGTTCTGTAAGATGAAATAGTTAGGGAAACAGGATGAAGTAATATGTTTCCGGATTCATCAGTTACAGATAAATCTTTAATTGATAATAACTCAGATATCATTGTTCTTTTCCTGATATACAATATGGCTGCGCCTGTTTGCAGGATCAGTGACATCCCGTAAAAAATCACCTAAACCATTAAATGCAGCAACAACTATCACAATAGATAATCCCGCAGGTAACATTAATTCAGGATGTAGTATCATAACATTTTTAGCCTCACTGAGCATATTTCCCCATTCAGGGGTTGGTGCCTGAACCCCCAATCCAAGGAAAGACAAAGCTGAGATCATCAGAATAACACTACCGATATCAGAAGTAGCCAGTATAATTATTTCCGCCATTGTTACAGGTAGAATATGTTTTCGTAATATATGTACAGGAGGGGCACCAATAACCTCTGCATAACGTACATAATTGCGATGAGTGTATTGAATAACAGCTCCGCGAATCATTCTGGCATACCAAGACCATTTAACCACAACAACAGCCAATAAAATATTTTCAATTCCGGGTCCCAAAACTCCGACAAGAGCAAGGATCATAACCTCCCCAGGAAATGAGAGCATAATATCACATAGCCTCATCAATACTTCATCTATTTTTCCACCTGAAATACCTGAAATCATTCCAATAATACATCCGAACGATAATGTCAAAGCCATAGCAAATAAAGAGTAAAATACCGTAGTACGGATACCAAACAACAAACGGGATAGAATACAACGCCCCAGATTATCGGTACCCAGAGGATACAGAAAACTACTACCCTGATATTTCAGGCGTACAGCTGTTTCTGTTGGATCATGAGGTGCAACCCACGGTGCGAGAATACCAGCGACGATTACAATAATAACAATTGCCAAACAGATCTGCGCAAATCCATCCCGCCGTAATTGTTGAAAAAAAAATGGTATCATTTAATCACCTCGTTAAACGCGGGTCGAGGTATTGCTGCAATAGATCAACAATAAAATTAGATAAAAGAAAGAGTAAAGCCATAAGAAGTATATAAGCCTGTATCATCGGATAATCACGGCCAAATATAGCGTTTATACATAAACGACCTATTCCCGGCCAGGCAAAGATATTTTCAATAACTACCGTTCCTGCAATCAACTTGGGGATACTCATTCCTATCGCAATCAGCGAAGTATGTAATGAATTAGGTAAAACATGCTTTCGAAGAATAATACTGTCCGGAAGCCCTCTTGCTCTGGCATAAAAAACATAAGGTTGCTGTAATTGATTAAGCATCGTACCACGAATCAGGCGAATATAAGTACCAATATATCCCAGAGAAAGAGTTAACGCTGGTAATATAACAGACTCATGCGTTAACATTCCACTGACAGGAAATAAATCAAGCTGTACTGCCAGAGCCCATATTAGTAGTAATCCCAGCCAATAATTTGGAATAGCTGTAAAAATAAAAATAATTCCCCGAATTGATTTATCAACCAGGGTATTATGAGTGATTACACATAAAAATGAGAGTATCAAAGAGATAACAATAATAAAAAATAAACTAACAGCTGCTAGCCAAAGTGTTGCAGGTAAAGCTGTAACTATTTCATTTAAGACAGGGGCACGGGTAAGAAACGATTTCCCGAAATTGAGGTGTACAGCATTCCATAACCAGGCAAAGTAACGAACCAAAAAAGGTTTATCCAGACCCAGTTCCTGTTTCATCAATGCAATCGCCTGATCTGTAGGTACGATTTCATTAATACGCAGCGCAACCTCAGCGGGATCTGATGGTGCCATATTTAATAACAAAAAGGCAATAAATGAGATAATCAGCGCTAAAGGAAGTATCATTAATAAACGCAGAAAAAAATAGCGTTGCATTATATATGCTCAAAGTTAATGGGGAGAAATATTCTCCCCGGATACTTAACGAGTGAATGACATTTTTTCAAACGGGATCTCATATTGTGAAGGATTAAAACCTACACTTTTAAGATCACTACTGTAGATTGCTTTAGTTCGGGAATAGGTCAATGGAATATAAACAGCTTCATCTGCTAATGTTGTAAACAATTCTTTATAAAGTTGTTGACGTCTGTTTTCATTCGGCGTGATCAGTAATTCACTGATCATTTCATCGATTTCAGCTTTATTCTTCAACCCCTTTTGTCCCTGATAATCTGCATGTGCAGGGATTCTGAAAGAGGAAACAAATGAAGCAGGATCATATGGAGTACCCCAGGATAATGAATATTGGAGATCAAAATCACCACTTTTCTGCCGATCCAGAAAAGCTTGCTTTTCCTCTCCCAAAATAGTTAATTTTACACCAATTTTCTTAAAATCATCCTGCATAAGCTCAGCTATATCTTTTTCAGCTGCATTATTAATATTATATGACAATATTAATTCCATTTTTTTTCCATTTTTTTCCCGGATGGTTTTACCTTCTGTTAAAATCCAACCTGATTCATCTAATAGTTTCCGTGCTTTATCCTGATCAAAATGGTAAACAGGTAAGTCTATATTACTGTATGGAACAGTCTTCGCCATCAGTGTCTCTGCAACTGTTTCACTATTATCTAAAATACCACTGGCAATTCCGTCCTTATCTACTGCATATTCCAAAGCCTGACGTACTTTTTTATCACTGGTAATCGGTCGGCTGCTGTTAAGGACAATTGCACGCGAAGCAACAGGGTCACTCATTATTGTTTTCAGTTTACCTGATGCTTGTAATGCCTCGAAAGAGTCCATATCAAGCATATCCCCGTCAGCACCAAAAATTAACTGGATATCATCTTTTTGTAATGAAAGTAGTAAGGTTTGGCGGTCTGGAATCACTTTCCATACCACTGCATTTAACAATGGTTTCTCTCCCCAGTAATGAGGGTTCGCTTCAAAGCGTGCATATTGATTTTTTTTATGTTCTGTAAGAATCCACGGTCCTGTACCTGCATAGGTACTTACACCATTTAGTGTTTTACCATCAATAAACGCTTTAGGTGAAATAAAACGGAAAGGACGCGTAAGACCCAGCTCAGTCAATGTTGGGTAGTATGGATTTTTTAGCTTTAATTCAATGGTGTAATCATCAATAATATTGACGCTCTCTATTTGGCGAACAAGCTCCAGCCAGGCATGACGGGAAAAATTTTCAGTTACAGCATCAATGTTTAGCTTCACTGCCTGTGCATTAAATGGCTCCCCATCAGTAAATTTAACATCTTCCCTGAGATGAAATATATAACTTTTTCCGTCAGATGAAATATCCCAGCTTTTGGCTAAAAATGGTTTCACACCCTCATTAGTATTTAATACCAGAGATTCAAAAACCATATTTTGAGCTGCCATCTCCCCTGAATATAAATGAGGATTAATATCACGAATATCTTTTGTACTCGCGTAGTCCAATTCATTATTTTCTACATTAGCAAAAATTGGTGCGCTAAATGTAAATACAGATATAGTGATAAGTGAAAATAACATTTTTTTCATTTTTATCCTGCCTGTTCGCTTGAGTTTATTAACACCACATGTCTAAATTTTAACAAATGGTATTTTGTCGTATTATTTCTCAGCAATAATCATGAACATTGGCGTTGATCTATAATTAACCTTTTCCTCATCATCCCAGATTTTTTCACTTATTGTCGTGTCAACCAAACATTGGGAAAAACCAATATCTAATAATTTTACAACGTCCCATTGTGGCCTGAGTTTGCGACTGAGAGGAAGTACTTCTGCAATTTTTTTCATAGCGACTGTATCTGTATTTGCATAATGATCGGGAATTCCAAGATTAACAGTATTTCTGCGATCCTGCTCGAATCCTTCTTTGAAAACATCATCAAACAAATGAAGATACCAATTAGCATCAAAGTTAATTAATCTTCCACCCTTTGTTAAAAGACGATACCATTCCAGATATGCTTCATGCGGTTTTTTTAAATTCCATGTTACATTACGAGTTATAATCAGATCAAATGAACATTCATCAAATGGTAGTGTATGTACATCCGATTCTACAAAATCAATATTCACCTCATAATGCTTAGCATTATTTTTAGCTTGTTTCAGCATCGCTTTCGTTGCATCAACGGCAGTAACCGAATGGCCCGCCTGGGCCATGATAATCGCAAAAAATCCAGGTCCTGTACCTATATCTAATACTTTGAGTTTTTTTTCCTCAGGAGCATGAGAAAGTAACAAATTTTGCCAGATAATCCTTTTTTTGTTATTTAATTCTTCCTGATTGGCACAACTATAGCTGGATGCTCTGTTATCCCAATAGTTTGTGACCGCCTCCAATAAATCATCAGAATTTTTTAATGATAAAGACATAATAACCTTCATAAGGAGAGAATAAAAACACTGAAATCACAGTGCATATAAATCCAAGTCAATCAATATATCTAAAACTATCACATGATTATATTGATAGAGTGAGAAAGCGAGTATTATTTAGCATTTAATCACGATGACTGTATATAGACATATCTTATCTCCTGGTACTATTCATGAAGAATAATAACTTATTGAGTTAGATTAGAATTAACTTAACAACACTACATTATAATTATACTTAATAAAATACTCCCCCTTAGTATAAATAGCAGTAAATTATAGATGGGTACTCTTGAACCACACTAAATCACCAATGGTAATAATTATCATTTAAAATAGATATTGATGTAATATACTCTAAAATGGCTAATATTAATAATAATTAGTATTTTTCTTTCACTTTCTGTGCTCCAATTCCCATTTGTTCAGCCAGTTCCTGCTGTTTCACATTCCACACAGAGCCTTGCGGCATTTCCACACGCACATCGAGGCGGGTTGATTCCGGCAGATCACATAGCGCAACATCCTAACAGAATACAGTCACGGACCACGCCGGTAACCACCGGCGCAGTTTACCCTGAACTTTCTCCGATTCCGCTATCTGAATGATGCGGAACTGCGTTTGAAGGCCATCACTACCCCTTCCTTCAGAACCACATGTGCCCTGCCTCTATGCCTGACCCCCACTTCAATTTCTATTTTCACATTCTTTCGGCTGCGGGGAATAACCGCATGTGCTGACCCCATAACACTCAATTCTGACCACTGAGAAGTTGCCTGCTGACCGACCCCGTCCACACGTATACTGAACCGCAGTTCTCCCTCAACCGGACGTGGACGCCCCCCCGTATCATCCTCAATAATGGCAGTTATCGAAGGGAGTACCAACGTCATGTCATAAGGCATTCCGCCTGCATACGTAATTACAGACGTTGCCGTTGTCCACCCGCCACGACCACTATGGATATTTTGTGCCGAGGCGTGAGGATATGAAGCAGCCACTGCAACATCCCCGATCAGTAACTTATCAATCGTTGCCTGGCTGATTAGCGCATCGTTAAAAAATGCCTGCCCGTTCTGAATGACAAAAGGGGTTACTACTTTCCCGTTCAGTGACGATATCACTGCAAAATTTTGAGCATTAACAAGAAACTGACTGTTTCCCTGAGCATTAAACCCCAGTCCGATACCTGTAATGACCTTATTCCCTTTGCTGTCCAGCTGGACTTTCATTGTCCACGATGCAGAAATCCTGCCGTTTAAGTCAGTAAGAACCTTTGAGGTTTGTTCAATTTTTGCCGAATCCGCCCCGACCTGACTTTCCAGACGTGTCACCTGCTGAACCGTTGATGTGACCCTTCCTGAACCGCTCACCTGCCACTCAACAATCATGGCAAAACCGCCGGAGCCGTGAGTTGCATAACCGGGTAATAAGTACTTTCATCTAATGCTGACAGATCCAGATCAACAACTGACTCTGATAAATCGGCCTTTACTTTGTCTAATTTGCTGGATAACGTTTGCACCCGAGAAGTTGCTGACGTCACTTTGCCATCAATATCAGATACGCGCGTATTTAATTCATTTACCGAGTTACTATCCGCTTTCCCTTTAAGATTTGAATTGAGGATTGAAAGCTCTTGCGTTTGCGCCTGCTGTTTTGACGTGAGCGCTTCTAATGATTTATTAATTACTGAAACATTCCCATTCATCCGGGTTTCCAGTGATTGCCTGGCTTTTGCCTCCGCCTGGTCACCCGTAATACGAGCTTGCTTCTCTGCTGAGATGAGACCAGCAGTTAATTGGGATAAATCATTACCGGTATAATCACCACGAAGTTGTATGGCTAAAGATTGTCGTTGTTGCGCCTCGGTTTTATCCCCCTCAATACGTGATTGTTCCTCTTGTTTAATAGCAGCCACTTGTGCTTCCGTCGCGGTTGAAACCTGATTAAGCCGTTCGGATAATAACTTACCCGTTTCATCCAGTTTCCTTTCACTTTGTTCAATCGCCGTACCTCGTTCTATTTTCTCCGCTAAAATTGCATCGTGGTTAGCTTTAATTTGATTATTTAGCGCCATAACAGCTGATTGTTCAGCTTTACTGTTAATCTCACCCAATAAGTCTTGAGCTAATTGGTCTCGCCCAATCTGCCCTGATAATTCATCGAGGATGGCTTCGGTATTATCATCAGCTTGTCCTTTAGCTTCTACTGTAGTGGTCAGTCCGTGATATGTCGTACCGTCCTTTTTGGTGGCTGTGACTTCGTATTTTTCAGTCATGTCCACCTAAGTTGATTGATGTTCACCATTTCCTCCACCACGGCTGGTGTCGCCGCATATGAGGGTATCTTTATCCCTGTGTTGCCGATTATTCTGGATGCCCACACGCTCGCTGTGAGGAGTGGCACTGGTCGTGGCTAATGTGGCAGAGGAGATCGGCGGCTCGCCGGTAATAAAAAACCCGCCGGAGCGGGTTATTGTGTTTTATTTGCTGAAATATTTAATATTCAGTCCATTCAGTATCCCGGGAATAAACCGGAATATAATCTTATTGAAATATAAGTATTCTTTCTCTGTCAAAACCATGTTCACCAGCAAAGCTGAGATACTCATTTAACAGCTCTGGCGGCATAGCTGGCGTACGTGATAACACCCACAGGTAATCTTTATCGGGGCCAACAACCAATGAGTACTGATAGTTATCATCAAGCTTAATAATATTGTAACCTCCATAGAAAGGTCCGAAGAAAGATACCTTTAACGCGCCTGTATCGGCTGAGTTAACAAAATAGGCCTTTCCGGTACTCTCTTTCCATTTATTGTTACTCGCATCCCAGCCCCTGTTGATAACCTTCACACCACCATCATCACGAAGAGAATAGTTAGCTGTAACTTTGCTTAAGCCTTTTTCAAAACGATTATCTATCCTGGCAATTTCATACCAGTCACCTAAATAATGAGATAAATCAAAAGGTTTAACCGGGGTTATATCTTTGGGCACTTTGACACTGCATCCATTAAGCAGAAACATACCCAAAAACATAAAAACTGACTTTATCTGCATCATAACCTCATCAAGTTTTTAACCAATGAGATACTTTCGCATAAAAAATGTGTTTGTACGATCTATTCACTGTTCCACAACAGCCATTACTGTCATCTCAATATCGGTGATACATCAGAGGAACAGCAGGAAATTTCCGGCAGATAAAACAATGCCTTTCCCGCCTGATATTACAGCGTCAACCATGGCACTGCGATATACCCTGTTTTTATGCAGTTATATTTTCGTACAGACTGAAACACCGGGTAATATCTTTATACAAACTAAAACCAGCTCACAATATTAAGCTGGCTTTATGGTGTATTCCCATGCTTCAATAAAAATAATATTCATTATTTTTTAGTAATGAATATCATTTATGATTATATTTTTGGTATAATTAGATTGCTAAAGGCTCCATATATACAAAGGAGCTTTTTACTGATTCTGTATAATCATTCTGAGTTTCAGGAAACAGATATTCATAAGACACATGAAATATATTTATTATCTTAAATACAACACTGACATCTATTTTATTAACACCCCGTTCATACCTTGACAACTGTTGCTGTGACACTCCCAGCATTCTGGCTAACATCTTTGTAGTCAAGCCATTACGGTGTCTTAAATCGCGGATGTTCTGGCCTACAATAAAATTAATATCTTTCATTCTGAACCTCCTAATAAACATATATTAAGAGTAAAGCATAATATGCTGACTGACAAACCAAGTCATCAACAAAAAATAGACTATTCAGAATGATTACCCAACAAAGAAAGATATCTCGTGCAAAAAAACCAAAACTATAATTTAATGACTATCAAAAAGATTAATTAACCTCATTAACCATAATTATAAACCTCACACCAAGTAATTATACTTGTTTATGTTTCGTTTAACTTTTAGCAGGTATATTCGATTGCAGGAGTCGTAAGTATCCCTTCTATTAATCATTTGCCCGGCAATAGCCGGGCTATTTTTTATCCTCCCCGCTTCAATCTCCCGTATTGCCAGCTTATCGTGATTACAGTTAGCAATATATTTCATAGCATCAGCCAGCAGCTCAACTGCACCACCGAACGTCAGATCATCCGGTATATCTGCCTGCTCACAATCAGCGGTCAGTTGTGGCGGAATCGGTATCACCGGTGCGGGTATTAATTCCGGTCGCGTATCTGCGCAACTCACTGACAGCATCAGCGGGAACAGGAGTAACAGCGCATTCACTGCCCTTAAATACTGTTTTGATAACTGTCTTAACTTTGACATGCTCTGTACCCTCAGTCTGTTTAGCTTTGATGTTGTCGAGTGATATGCGGTGATTGGTGGCTATGGCTGAAAGTGTGGTGGTGTTTATCACCTGCCGGGCTGACAGTTGTCCTGACAACCTTGTGTTATTCACCTTCAGTTGCTGGTTATCCCGGTAAATGTCATATACCCACCAGACAGCAGCAATAAACAGCGCGGCAATTACCGCTTCTTTCCGGTTCATAGCGCTTCACACTTATAATGGATCACACCGTCCAGCGGGTTACCCGGCAGAGGCTTACAGTAATTCGGGAGTGAATACAGATAACAACCCGCCAACAGAGCAGTAGTCAGCAGGATGATAGCAATGATGGTCAACGTTAAGGGATTCCGTGGCATACCGCTTTCTCCGTCTCGCGCCGGTTAATCAGACCCTGCCACCGCTTACCACCGGAAAATGTCCAGCGCTTCATTTCGTCACACGCACCGGCGATATCACCGGCGTTGAGTTTACGCAGCATAGTGGAGCGCGAGAACGCGCCGGGACCGACGTTGTAGACAAATGAATAGATGGCCGCCCGGGTATTGTCATCAATCGGCACTTTAATCATAGGATCAACCGCGCGCCGGACTTTCGTCAGGTCGTCATGCAATAGGGCCTTGCATTCAGCTTCCGTGTACAGCTTGCCGGGCTGAATATCACTGCCGGTATGGCCATAACATACGGTGAGCACTCCGGCCACATCACGATAAGGCGTATACTCAACACCTTCATATGCGGGGATCAGTACCAGCGCACCGGCAATTGCCCCGGCAGTACAAGCAGCCATTACCTTTTTAACCAATCGCTTATTCATGATGTTCTCCGGCTTTCAGCTGGAATTCCTTCCGTTTGTAATACCAGTTAACCAGGAACGTACCGACGGTACAGATGATCCCGGCAACAATAGCCCACTGATCCAGAGATAAAATGCCAAAGGCAGAGGTTATAAGCCCCCAGGCATATGCTGTAGGGCTGGAATATTTGTCAGACATGCGCATATCCCCCCTGCGGAGTGTTCCGTATGTTGAGTGATAGGAAAATGCCGCAACCGGGTTATATGTTTTAAACAGGTTAAAGTGAGGTGGCTGCGGCATTATTCGGAATCCCACCAGCGGCGGGAAAGCAATAAGAAGAGCACTGTGACCAAATACGATATTGACCTGTGTGGTGACGGCTGCAGCTGATGCACGGAAGGTCTTTATCCCGTTCACGGATGTATGCGTTGAATGCGGTCTGTGCTTGCTGCCGGAAATATGAGAGGGGTTTTACTGCTAATTTGCGGATTTTGAGTTTGTCTTTTTCTTCACGTTTTTTCTGCTGCTGCTCCTTTTTTAGTTTGGCCTCGGCCTTTTTCCTCTCCCTGCTTCGTCGCTTTATTGCCAGCTCAGCACCATGCTCCGGACAGCACCACCATTCGTTACTGAATTTCGGGTGAAACCATGCCCGGCATATCAGGCACTTTCGCCTTGGCCACTTCACCATACTCCTCCTTCAGTTCGATAAATATATGATTGCAAAAAACTTCGATTAACGGCGATAAAGTGTTCTACTATTAATGATGAGATGTTAATTCTTCATAAAGGAGTTGGTTATGCATAAAGTTATTCTTGTACCTATAGACCTAAATCATAACTATTTGACCGACAAGGTCATTTCTGAAATCAATGAATTCTCAGTAAATAAAAATACACACTTTTATTTCTTGACTGTCATTTCCCCCGCCGAAAAATATAATGAGTATGGTGTTGGATACCCGATGATCACTGAAGATACAAAATTCGAAGATGAAACATCTAAGACCATTGAAAAAGAACTAAAAGAAGTTGTAAGTAAATTCGGTATCCCCGATAACCAGGTATCCCTGCTCGTTAAGATTGGTAGTGCTGCCGACATCATAATCGACGTATCTCAACAGATTAAAGCTGACCTTATTATTATTGGCTCCCGCAATCCAAGCTTTAAAACACATATCCTTGGTTCAACTGCTTCATCATTAGCACATTACGCAAAAACATCCGTATTTATAGTAAGATAACGCATGTTACGCTGCGGGAAACTGTCTTTATAAACAGCGCACTTCCCGCAGCATTGCGTCCATCCTGGTTATAATCGACTGTCCGAAACCCGGCTCAATGTATGCTTTGCTGACCACCTTTCCGCAAAATTCGATTCGCTTTCTCTCACTCTGCTCACCACCCGGCATTAGCTCACCACGGAAATCACAAATGTAGCGATACAGCCTGGTGACAGCATCCGGCGATATAGCAAATAACGGACTCACATGGCGGTTATGCCTCGTTGTACCAACCTTTCGCAAACATCCGATATACAGCATTTTGTTGGTAAACCACTTAATGAACTCTGTCGAGTTTCCTGTGCGCAGCCCAGCCTCGTGATTGGTGAACGAATCCAGATCGCGACATGCCCTGATTATGTCAACGCATACTTTGAATTGTTCGTCATTCATCGCCACATCCTGTTAATCATTGCCTGTGGTGTTGGTTTCAGATATCTGACTACCGGCAGATACACGGTGACGTCGAAATACTGAGGATTGATATTCAGTGACTTCACCGGGTTATATCCCTTACGCCTGTAGTAAATGCAGAGATTATCGGCTTCGTCATTGGTGAGAAGTCGGTGTATGTGCGGTTCTTTCATACGTCCTGCTCCTATTCCTGATGTCCGTAATGATTAAACCTGTATCGTGCGGCGCGGGGTTTTATACCTTCACCTATAGCCCACGCCTGCGAATATTCGATTAAGCTTGTCATGCGCTTCTTACTCATGTTTGCGGTACTTTCTCTTGCCAGCGGTACAATCTCTCCCTCAAGTCCCGGAATAAGCGTCCCGTCACCTACCTGAAAACATCAAAGCAGCACGGAATGCAACTGAAGCTAAGGTGTGGAGAGAATGGAAAACTAAACATGGAAAAACTACCGGTGTAGATGGTGTCGATTATTACGGCGGCGGGCGTACGGAATCACGCCCCGGCCAGAGATTGGGAGATTAATCATGTCTGAAGTCTATAAGGCAATAAGTGCCGTAGCCAAGGAATTGGCTGAGACAGGCATCAAAAAAGGGAGCCGGAATTCACAACAGGGGTTTATGTTCAGGGGTATCGACGCTGTATACAACGCACTTGCCCCAGCGCTGGTTAAGCATGGCCTGATTATCCTTCCTCGCATTATGGAGCGTTCTGTCACGGAGCGACAGACACAAAAAGGCGGTACCTTATTTTATGTCGTGGTGAAGGCTGAGTTTGATTTCATTGCCACGGAAGACGGCAGCAAACAGGATGAATGTAAGCGCCTCACCGGCATCAGGATCAACGAACTTAAGCAGGCGGCATAAATGGCAATTAACGTGATTACTGTCAGCAGCAATCCCGGAAAGGATTGTGAGCAACGATGGACTCCGGCAGGGAAAGCCGTTGCATCGTTCAGTCTGCCGGTTAGGCAGGGATATGGCGAGCACGAAAAGACATCGTGGGTTATCTGCAAAATGTTCGGCGCGAAAGCTGAGAAATTGCCAGAGCACCTGAAAAAAGGAACGAAGGTGACGGTTATTGGCGAGTTTGTCATGGAGGAATGGACTGATCAGAATGGCAGTAAACGGTCTGCACCAGTGATTATCGTGAATCAACTGGATTTCGGCGGCAATCAGGCAGGAGGCCAGAAGCCGCAGACGCAGACGCAGACGCAGACGCAGCAAATCGATGCTGTTTTTGGTGAGGATGTCCCAAATATGTCCCACCCGACCCTGAGTGTGGTTGGTGAGCACAAATGAAAAACCCGCTAACTGGTTGAGAGTTAACGGGTTTAATATGGTGCCGGCTACCGGAGTCGAACTGGTGACCTACTGATTACAAGTCAGTAGTTTTGTTTTTTAATCAATTAGATACCGCATTAAATCACGCTTTCACGTCCCAACAATTAAAAAGATTGAAAAGGTATAAAGCACATCTAAAACTATTCATGTCCCAAATATGTCCCACCACTCCTACCCATAGCGATACACTCATCATTTAAACAAACTGCATATTTGCAACAACTCTTTATCTCACTGGTGCCACATTAACTTTTCACCACCGGTAACTGACTAAAATTTGTTGTGTATGCCGGTGACAACATTTCGCGCTTCATCTTGTACCCGCTGTCACTGCCTTTACCGGCAAACCACACACGGCCCAGCCCACTGTTGTTTATTGTGTCCATAGTCTTCATCAGCTCGTCGCTGTTTTTGAATGGCTGCCGGATGGCGAACATATCGAACTGGGTGACGGTTGAATCAGTGAAGTCTGACAAGATGATGCCAGCCTTATAATACCGGTACCCGTCACACCAGATACTATCCAGTGCTCTCATGGCGGCATTGATGATGTCCCGCGTGTCGCAGCTGGGATACTCGAGTGAAATGTTTGCACTGTTCGCATAGTCCAGCCCGTTAGCGTGTCTGCTGGTCTGTACAAACAGTCCGATCATCCGGCAGCGCTGTTTTTCTTCCCGGAGTTTTTCCGCTGACCGTTCGGCATATTCACACACTGCCTTTCTCATGGTAACAATGTCCGTCACTTTGGTACCGAATGATCGGGAGCAGAGGATCTGCTGTTTCACCTTTCTGACTTCTTCCAGCTTGATGCAGGGTTCTCCGTTCAGTTCCCGCAGCGTACGCTCAGTAATAACACCGAAAGTTTTACGGATAGTTGCCGGTGCGGCGTTCGCCAAATCTAATGCCGTGCGAATCCCCATGGTGTTCAGTCTGGCCGATATTCGCCGACCGATACCCCACACTTCGCTGACCGGTATCAGTGCCAGTAATTTACGCTGGCGCAGCCGATCAGAAAGGTCGACCACTCCGCCGGTTTTTTTCCATGTTTTTGCTGCATGGTTGGCAAGTTTTGCGAGTGTCTTTGTCGGTGCAATACCAACGCCGACCGGAAGGTGTGTTTTCTGCAGAATGGCAGCCTGTATCTCACGTCCGTAATCTTCCGGGCTGAATATCCTGGTCATGCCGGTAAAATCGAGAAAAGCTTCGTCTATAGAATAGATTTCTGTGGCGGGTGCGAAGGATGAGAGCAATGTCATCACACGGCTGCTCATATCACCGTACAACGCATAATTTGAGCTGAATACTGTCACATTGTTTTTATGACAAAAATCGCGACACTCATAATACAGCGCCCCCATTTTGATACCGAGGGTTTTCGCCTCTGCTGACCTGGCGATCACGCAGCCATCATTATTGCTCAGGACGATAACCGGCTTACCTGTCAGATCGGGCCGGAACACTCTTTCACAGCTGGTATAAAAGCTGTTTACATCCACCAGCGCAAACATCACTGCGCTCGGTGGATGATGTAGGTGACCACACCGAAAATCTGTAAATCCTGCTCACTACTGATTACGATAGGCTGATAATCCGGATTCATCGGGATCAGCATAGGCACCGGTGACAGTTGTAATTTTTTGACAGTAAACTCTCCGTCAAAACTGGCAATCACAATATCCCCCTCCGCCGCAGTTACCGCGCTGTCCACGATAACCACATCACCGTTAAAGATATTCGCATCTATCATCGAACTACCTTCAACCCTGAGTAAATAGGTACTTTCCGGGTGTCGGATCAGTTCACTGTTCAGGTTTATGCGCTCCTCGATATAGTCCGCCGCCGGTGACGGGAACCCAGCGGGGACATGTTCCAGGAACAGAGGCAATGTCAGAATTGTATCATCGTTGATCTTGACAAGTTTCATACTCAGAACCGATTAACTGTATATATATACAGCTAATGATAGAGAAATTTGGCTGTCTCATCAATCTGATTTTTACTAATCTTATGCGTCACATGCATTACTCATTGAAATCAAAGCCGACAGTCCGCTATGAGCGAGGAGCGGACGTTTATCCGCAGTCTATAGCTAGCCGGTAGAAAAATATTGGAAGGAATTTTTGAGCATGTTTGCACAATAACCTTAGCACTTGGTGAAGAGGGGGTCGTGATGTGATATTGATATGATTTTCGACACGTAACATCATAGAATTTTAATCATGGAAAGTTAGTTCATAGATCTTCATATACTTCTACACGAATTTGAATGCCCAGCGGAAGGAATACTTCCTTGATGCGATTAAAGCTTACAAAGCAAACGCGTTACAGAGGGCTCTAACTTCCTCTTGGGTTGCCCTCGTCTATGCTCTGATAGCCAAACATCGAGAACTTAGCTCCATGGGAGATGCGGCAGCAATTGAATTTTTCAATACTTGGGATATTTTGAATACGCAATTGCCTACATTCAGGTGGTCAATCGTACAGTTCGATCTCATTTAGAATGAAATATATCGAGGATCGAACTAATATAGCCTGTCAAGAGGTTATGTACATAAATAGATGTTATTAACGTTTTTACAAGAGGGAATATGAATAAAAAAATAGATACAAACCATCAAGGCCAGATTGGAGTTGCTTGGGTTCAATGGATTGTTGAAGGATTATGGGGGGCTGGTTTAGAAGTGCTGTCGGCGCATAATGATGATGGTATCGATGTTATTCTTCTTCTAAAATTCAGAAAATACAAACAAACAGCCAATTCAACAGGCGATATTATTTTCGCCCAAATTAAAACAGGTTATGTTTCTCAGGTACCAAGTAAAGATTATAATTTAAATTTAGGTAAGAAGCATATTGAATTACATATGAATCGTTGGCGTGCCTATCCGGGACCAGTTATAATGATAAACGTTATTCCCCCTAGGCTTACTAAGGGGGATCCGGTAGCGTACTGGACGAATTTACGTTCAGAAAAAAATAAATTGTCTGATGGTTCAATATACTTTGAAATTAAGGATAAGTTTGATGCTACTGCTAAAGTTAATATATATAATTTATGCTGGCAATGGGCTAGATTAAGGAGTTTGCCTCGCTTGGCAGCAAATATGCCTACATCACTTGTAATAGATGAAACTGCATTCGCTAAAATAACTCCTTATGCAGAAAGTCTGTATTTAATAGCAAAGCAGTATTATAAAAATTTAATGAAAGAATCTAAATCGTCTACCAATCCTTTTCAGGTTGTTTTTACCCGTAGAGGATGGGAGCACATAACAAGAAGAAGCCGCCCAGGTGAAACTAAAGTACAATCCTTAATTTTACTTCCAGTAGCTATGAGGATTTTGTTGAAAACAACTAAAAGCGAGTCAAAAAAAATAACCTTAACGGATGAAAGACGTGATGGGCAAACAAGAAAACGGTGGTATGAAAGTCGAACGTGCAATGTTACTTTCTATGCTCGAGATGCTGCGGTAGTTAGGGTAATTATTGAAAGGACACAGTTATTCTACAAGGGTAAGCTGAGGCAAGACGTTAGTGTATTTTATTCAGTGCATGAGGTTGCTCGCAGAAGATCATTTGTATGAGGCGAAGCGTTGTGTCTGACTTCAAGCATCGTACCGAAGTGCCTGTGCTTAATTCAGCACCGCTATCTTCTTTGATTACGTCTAGTGACACCAGCTCCACCCCATACAGCATATGATTGTATAATCATATGCTGTAGCTGTCTACAGCTGGTGAATAACGTTGTATGGGTTAAACGTTCTGTATGTTTTTTAGCAGCATCAAGGTGCAAACTGATGCCGAATATCAAGCAATCAAATAGCCGCTTTTCACATAAAAGTGCTTATGTGACTTCTATTTTTAGCCTACAACTGTCTCAAACAAGACCAAGGACAGCTATGAGCGAAATGCAGATATAAGGTCAAACACCGAATGTACTTAGTTTAAATACAATGAGTTATGGGCGGCCAGGATTTTCTATTTTCTCCATTCTCGTGTTCCACTAATATTGGACATAACATCTGTAAAATCGAAATTAGGATCAGAGTTTGGATTGAATTCCCCTTTTGATGGGCCGTAGGTGAAGCTAGGGCAATCACAGTATTGGTCAGTTTCACCGCAGTCCATACATTCAGAATTACAGTAGTCGATCATTCGATCAATTGCATCGTATGGTTCGTAGTCGTATATAAATGTACCATACCCCGTACTTCCAAATTTTCGTCCATTAATAAAATTATCAATATCATCTGTAGTATTAAGACCACAATCAAATATTTTAGCAATGGGTCTTAGTACAACTCGACAATAATCAAATTTATACTCGGGCATATTGAAAAAAATTTTTCCTTCATTAGCTTTCAAACTCTTAAATGAAAGATCACCATAGAGATGAATAAGGTCTTTGTACTGATTTTTTCGAAGTTCTACATGTTTAAAAGAATTATTAATAGCATCTAATAGTTCGAATTTATTATTAATATAGTTACATCCTGAGATGAAATAAATTTCATCGAAGTTTTTAATGAAGTATCTTCTGGTGATGCTGGGTTTTTTCTTTTTAAGAATATAAGTCATATAATCTATTACATGTGCCAGTATTGCATTAAAGGAATAAGCATGGTGTAATTTCATGCTATTACTATCAATAAGTTTAAAAAACTCTTCAGAGGCAGGTTTGAGTACATTATTTAAGTATGAAATAAGATAGCTGGCATCTTTATCATCTGATTTACCACTATAAAGTTCCATGATTTCCTTCTTAATTTAATTTCCCATAAATATTCGCTACATTACAGTGAGTTATTACATATCACAATGTGGTCAGAATTGCTATTTGATTTTATCATACTTGTGAGCTAAATTGTTACATAGGTTGACGGATATTCACTCTAGTATTGATGCTATTGCACTGGATTCAGATAAAACGAAAAACACTTCGAGTTTTTAAAACCTTTATTATCGGATAGCCTGCATTTGGCACAAAGAAGACGAGATAATAGAGGCCATCCGCACTAATTTTCGATCTCGTAATCCGCTACAGTTAACTACAAGTTATTTTAGCTCTGACTTTGATTTTAATGTTAGAAACTTTGTACCAAGGATTTTTTTTGTTGATGTGAGATATGGATAGCGATTCGAGTGTAGAAGGTGCATTTTGGCCTCAAGTAGATCACCTTCTTTGAATAATTCTCCCTTCTTATATGGTGTAGTTTTTAAAGATAACTTATCTTGATAACCGTCTTTGGTTTTAACTGAAACAAACCGGCAACGTTTGTCCGCAGGTACTTCGACTATGGCTACATGGTTGCCACGTATATTGCGATGAATGACTTCGCAGAATTGCCCCATATAAGGTTTTCCTCGTAGATGTTCGCATTGAGAGTAACGCATCTGGCAAATAGAGCAATCCAGCTTATCCGAAAAAAATCCTGCACTAATGAATATCTGTGGGGGGAAGATTTTATCTTCAAGCTGCTCCAAAACCATTATCCTCTGCTCGCAGTGTGCAAAAAAATCATGAGCACGGCTTGCGTCTAAACATCCCATTTGAGCAGCTATAAGTTGATCCCATGCCTCATTCGGCATATCAAGTTTTAACAAAATCCACATCATTAGCTCTGATCGTACAGAACCTATGGCGCACTCGTAACCCAAGAAGAGGTTCGCAGTATTTTCTTCACCACGATGTATCTCCTTGGACTTAATTCGTGTAGCGTTGTACAATAAATGATCTAGCGCCAAACATTGTTCTAGTTGCAACTGGCTAGATCGGGTCATATAAAGGAAACTTTCAGCTTCCTTTATACCATTATTGAAGAAATTAATTATTTGTTCGAAGGTCATTTTCATCGACTGCTCTGTAAGTGGAACGTTTATTATCTGGAACTCAGTTCCTTGACAATTTCAGCAATTTCACTTAACCCATTTGGAGATCCGCTGTAGTGGACCTCTTTGCAAGAACCGTCAGCTTGTTGGACGATGATATCAAGTAAGACTTTGCCATTCTTGCCTCCTTTGAATAAATCATAAAGATAGTTTGTGATAATTCCGAGGGTTATAGAAAGAACATTGGGTTCCTGCAATAGCAGGCCTGTTGATATAAAAAGTGTAGGTCCGAACCATTCAAAGCCGTACTGCTGCAGATACGGTGGTTGGCTATCCTCGTCGAAAATCTCGACATAGGGAATTTTTTTTGCCTTCAACAGCGTCCGTACTGTGTCAGATTCAACGTGCTGACGAAGGTCACCGATAGATTTTGCCGTTGCTAGATTGTTTGGGAGTATTGATAACCCGTTGGGAACGGAGATCCCGAAGCTGTTTAACTTATCAGAAATCGAAACGTAGTCCCGCACTTCTACACTCATTAAGTACATCCTTCTGTTATATTGTCTTAAAAATGACTTTACGGAAATTTTATGTTGACTGTTCCCGAAGGGAACCACACTTAATAATGCTTGGATTTCCATCAAAACTGTAAGTATTGTCCATCCTTGCAACGAGTTCTTTTAACGACCTAAGACTGAAAATGAATCTCCTCAGGTTAACAGATAATTCAGAATTATCTAAGGTCCCTTTAAGCGATGCTAATGGAAGTTCAGATTGTCTTGAATTATTTAAAATTAAAGCAGTATCAGTGTGACAATAATTTTTAGTTCTTCTATATTCTGTAGTTTCGTACTAATTTGAGCTATCAATACTAAACATTTGAAATGTCTACTTTTGGCACTAAACCGCCCGTCAACCCTATAAATATTAATGAACACATTTAATAAACCCTAGCTAATTATCCCATCTAATCAAATAAATCAGTTTGCATTATGATTTCCCTAAACAACAGCTGAAGGATGACGTCATGCAAACTGTAAAACTGAACAACGGTATTGAAATGCCCCTGCTGGGCTTTGGCGTGTTTCAAATGTCTGATGCCGCTGAATGCGAAAGAGCCGTTATTGATGCCGTCGATACGGGATACCGTCTGATCGATACTGCCGCCTCTTACCAGAATGAAACTCAGGTCGGAAATGCTCTGAAACAGACCGGTATCGCCCGTAACGAACTTTTTATCACAACTAAACTTTGGCTGCAGGATACCAATTATGAAGGTGCTAAAGCCCAGTTTGAGCGCTCCCTGAATCGACTGCAACTTGATTACGTTGATCTGTACCTGATTCACCAGCCTTACGGCGATGTCCATGGGGCATGGCGTGCCATGGAAGAATTGCAACAGGCAGGAAAGATTCGTGCTATTGGCGTCAGCAACTTCCATCCGGACAGACTGGCCGACCTTATCGCCTTCAACAAAGTAGCCCCTGCGGTAAATCAGATTGAAATTAACCCATTCAACCAGCAGCTACATGACGTTCCATGGAATCAAAGCCGCGGCATTCAACCGGAAGCCTGGGCACCATTTGCTGAGGGTAAGAATGGTTTGTTCCAGCATCCCTTGCTAACGGCAATTGGTCAGAAGTACGGCAAAAGTGCGGGACAAGTTGTACTGCGTTGGATCTTCCAGCGAGGCATCGTTTCACTGGCAAAATCGGTGCGAAAAGAACGTATGGAAGAAAACATCAATATTCTCAATTTTGAACTCAGTTCTGAAGATATGTTGCAGATTACCGCCCTCGACACCGCAACCAGTGCTTTCTTCTCACATCGCGATCCTGCGATGGTCGAATGGCTCGCTGGCCGCAAACTGGATGTTTAGCCATACAAACAATCTAATTAATTATCAGGATATCAATCATGAAAAAACGTTTTCTCGGTAATTCAAAACTTGAAGTTTCTGCACTTGGATTAGGTTGTATGGGGTTGAGTCACGGTTATGGTCCAGCCACAGATAAACATCAGGCCATTGAATTACTGCGTACAGCAGTAGAACGTGGGATAACTTTTTTTGATACCGCAGAAGTCTATGGGCCATTCCTGAATGAAGAGGTGGTTGGTGAAGCGTTAAAACCCTTTAGAAACAGCGTGGTTATTGCGACGAAATTTGGTTTCAACTGCAGTAATGAAAACAAACAACAGCTTTTAAATAGCCGTCCGGAACATATTCGTGAAGCCGTCGAAGGTTCATTACGTCGGCTTAAAACTGACGTTATTGATCTTCTATATCAACACCGTGTTGACCCTGATGTACCGATTGAAGATGTAGCAGGCACAATAAAAGATTTGATTGCTGAAGGTAAGGTAAAACACTTTGGCCTTTCTGAAGCCAGCGCTCAGACAATTCGCCGGGCACATGCTATTCAGCCTGTCACCGTACTGCAAAGCGAATATTCACTTTGGTGGCGCGAACCTGAAGATGAAATATTACCTGTGCTCGAAGAATTAGGTATTGGATTTGTACCCTTTAGCCCATTAGGGAAAGGATTTTTAACTGGGGCAATTAATGCGAATACCACATTTAACGATGATGATTTTCGTAGCAAGGTCCCGCGTTTCAATGCAGAAGCGTTAGAGGCGAATGCACAACTGGTTACTTTGTTAGCCGACCTCGCCAGTCAGAAAGGCGTGACTTCAGCACAAATTGCACTGGCTTGGCTATTGGCACAAAAACCGTGGATTGTTCCTATTCCGGGTACAACTAAACTGCATCGTTTAGACGAAAATTTAAATGCTGTCGATGTCATACTTACAGATAACGATTTGCAGAAAATTACCCATGCGCTGGAAACAGTAAAAATTGTTGGAGAACGCTATCCCGCTGCGTTACAAGCACTGATTAATCGATAAACTTGCTTTATAGGCTGGTATGTATTAATGCATTTGTCTCACTCTACCAGCCTCTATTTCTCACTGTAACGCAGTGCATCAATCAATAATGCAAACGCAGGAGGGTGCTGTTTTCGATTGGGATAATAAAGATAATAGCCAGAAAAAGCCGGGCACCAATCACTTAAAACCCGGATCAGCTTTCCTGATTTGACAGCCTCTTGGATGGTATCCTCGGGGACGCAGGCAATGCCAAACCCGGACAGAGCTGCATCAACTCGCTCAGATAATAAATTAAAGGTGAGTTGCCCTTCCACTCTAACACGTAACGATTTGCCTTCTTTTTCAAACTCCCAATGATACAACCCTCCTGCGGTAGGAAGACGCATATTGATACAACGATGATGCTGTAACTCATGAGGCGTTTGCGGTATGCCCTGAGAATCAAAATATCCCGGTGAACCAACAATCGCCAGCCGCATATCAGGGCCAATTCTGACGGCGACCATATCCTTATCAACGCTTTCACCCAAACGCACTCCCGCATCAAAACCGCCATCAACAATATTAACAAACCCATTATCAACTACCAGTTCGATATTAATATCCGGATATGTACGCAGAAACGGTTTGAGCTTAGGCCAAAGAAGGCTGCGTGCTGCATGCTCCCCCGTTGAAAGACGGATATTGCCAGAAGCCACGCCATTAAGCTGAATGATTGCCTCTAACTCGTGATTAAGATCAGCCAGTCGGGGTTCAAGACAAGCAATAATCTTTTCTCCTATTTCTGTAGCCGCGACACTGCGAGTTGTGCGTGTTAAGAGTCGAACATTTAAACGCTCTTCCAATGCCTTGACTGCATGACTCAGTGCAGATTGAGAAACCCCCAGTTTAGCCGCAGCTTTGGTAAAGCTTCTCTCCCTCGCAACAGCAAAAAAAATTTGTAATTCATTAAAATTATCTTTAAGCACAATGTATTCCTCTGTGTATCTTTACGTTTTGTATCCTTTTTAACAAACTAGTTCATCATAATGTATATATACATTATGTGCGAATATTGCTTTTGTGTTTATAATCTATTTTTATAGATAAATATTTAGTATCTGTTTTGTTAGTTTGTGATGTCTATAAAAAAATATATAGCCTAACGGAGTTTATTAGTTTACGTGAAGATACACTAAGGCTTACTCTGTGAACAATGCATGATGAATACTATACCTCAGATATGTCAGATTAAATCTGGACTGATACAATAAAAATTTTCGCGCCATATATCAGCCAACGCTATTTTTTATTCAGTTACTTCACCTAAAAATTTATAGGTTGTTGCTCCAATAACCCCCAAACCAAAAGCCCGATATAATTTTATTTTCACTTCCCATAAGTCGCTTTCACAGTTTTATTATAATTCATTAGTTTGTTTTTATTTTTGATGACACATATTTTTTCATAATCACTAAATTGACTGATATCAATACCACGACTGCCAAGGTAGTTTGTTTCTTTTTTAGTCTTATCACAGATAGATTGGCCATCACTTTTTTATCTGAGAAAGAGACTATGACAGATACTAACCTTCCGTTCCTAAAAATTAATGCAGTATCTTCATTCCATTTATTAATTATTTTCACTACCCAAAAAATATATTAATTATTCAGTAGTTACTTTGTATTTTTCTGCCTTAATCAGACTGATTTCCTCAGGCTTATTTTCCCAGTAAAACTCAAATGGAGTACTCTCTTTTGACAGGGTTTCAACTACTGATGCAGCAATACTTAGCACCATTAGCGCTAATAACATTAGCTTTTTCATTGTACGATTCACATAGCGGCCTCTGATATTTTTATCAAAAAACACACTGATATTGTAACAAAAAAATTCAAATAGATCTGAAAATCCGCACTGAATATTTAACAGTGCGGTTTTTATTCCTATAAATTTATTCTTCGCTCATAAGCTTGATTCATATTCCTTAGCTTTTTTAGCGTCGAACTGATGTTCCCATTTTGCAATAATCAATGCAGCTAATGCATTACCAACAACGTTTAATGCAGTTCTTGCCATATCCAATATTCGGTCAATCCCTGCTATAAACGCTAACCCCTCCAAGGGAATACCAACACTACCTAATGTAGCCAGTAAAACAACGAAAGAAACACCAGGAACACCAGCAATACCTTTTGAGGTTATCATTAGCGTAAGAACAAGTGTGATTTCCTGCCATATGGATAGATCAATGCCATATAATTGAGCTATAAATATAGCAGCAATACTCTGATATAGCGTTGACCCATCCAGATTAAATGAATATCCTATTGGAATAACAAAACTTGTTATTGATTTTGATGCGCCATATTGCTCCATTTTATCCATAATACGAGGCAAAACTGTCTCAGAACTTGCTGTTGAATATGCTAATATAAGCTCATCCTTCAGAATTCTCATTAAAGTAAATATATTAATTCCACAATATTTGGCCACACCACCAAGAATAACAACAGCAAATATTATAATAGCCGCATGCACTAAAACAACTAGTTTAATTAAAGGAATTAAGGAACTAAAGCCAAAATTAGCCACTGTTACAGAGATTAATGCAAAAACACCAATAGGTGCGTACATCATAATCATATGAGTGACTCTGAACATTGCTTCAGAAAATGTTTGTAATACTGTTAATAATGGTTCTTTCTTTTCTCTTGGTAAAGAGGATAAACCTAAACCAAAAATAACCGCAAAAAATATAACTGGCAGCATCTGTCCACCAGACATAGCAGCAAAAATATTCTCTGGCACCAATGATAATATTGTACCCATTATACCATGTGAATGACTTTCAACTTGTTGTGTTGTTTTTTCATATTGAGATATATCAACCTGACTGAGAGATGACATATCTATTCCCACTCCGGGCTGAAATACATTCGCTAGTGTAATACCAACTATTATAGCTATGGTCGTAATAAATTCAAAATATAATATTGTTTTAAAGCCAAGTTTACCTAGTTGTTTAGTGCTTCCAACTCCAGCAATGCCGACTACTAATGTAGAAATAACAATTGGCACAACAATCATTTTAATTAATTGAATAAATATCTTCCCTGCTGGCGCAAGAAAATTAACTATCAACCAATCCTTGTTATCATTGTCATGTAATATTGCTCCTATTATAACCCCTAAGATTAATGCTATTAAAATTTGCCAACCTAGCCCAAATTTAAATTTCTTTTTATTATTATCAGAATATATTGTTCCCATAACCCCTCATTGTTAAAAAATAAACGACGCATATTTATACAAAATTTCCACAAAGAAGGAAACTGTAAATACATACAGCTCAATTGATTAACATATAAGGCACATAGTTTACAACCAATGATATCTACGTAGATTTCACCCTGCCATAAATAACAATCAGAGATATTGAAGATCATGTGCCCCAAGCTTACAAAAAGTAATTTCATTAAACTACCGGCATGATTACTCTAATTCCACTCTTTGTATCTCACACTCAGCCCGCTCACATTTCATCTGTTCAACCAGTTCGCACTGTTTCACATTCCACACTGAGCCCTGCGGCATTTCCACACGCACATCGAGTCGGGTGGATTCCGGCAGATCACATAGCGCAACATCCTGACAGAATACAGTCACGGACCACGCCGGTAACCACCGGCGCAGTTTACCCTGAGCTTTCTCCGGTTCCGCTATCTGAATGATGCGGAACTGCGTTTGAAGGCCATCACAACCCCTTCCCTCAGAACCACATGTGCCCTGCCTCTATGCCTGACTCCCACTTCAATTTCTATTTTCACATTCTTTCGTCCACGAGG